>DHDH01000032.1:0-2982 GCA_002399235.1 Firmicutes bacterium UBA4881
CCCACCATATTGTTAAAGTACCTAAAATTATAGCTAAATAACAACAACCAAATAGAATAGCCGATATATCACAATGGTAAAAATTCTAATAGTACCAGAGCAATATAGGACTATTCGGCTAAAGGCTTTAACTCCTTGGCAAATTTAGATATGTTTTCTTAACAGCAATATTGAGGAGATACATGTTGTCAAATTATATAAGAACCATCGTAACGGCTATGATGTTAGTCTTAATGATTGGGCAGTATCTGCAAGTTTACAATTAGCAGTAGATAGAATTAATTTGGGCGAAGATTATTAGACCTTTAAAGAAGGTTATTAAAGATTACATAATTATTTGGGTACCAATGTTGGGTAAGGGAAATATAAATACCATATAAATTGATAACGTTTTGGTTATTTATAGTGTGTGTTTTAAACGGTTTTATAAAAGAGCTTTATTAGTAGTACAATGAGTAAAATAATTACAAAGGTAAAGTAGATATTTAGACGAAATGTAGCTATGAATAACAAACTGTGTTACCAAGAAGTATTTAAAAAACTTTTAGATGATTTTTAGTTTTAATCTCTTAGGGGGCTTAAGAGTGAAGTTCTTTAGTTTGGTTCCTAACAAACAAAAATAATTGTTTAGAGGGGGGAAGAGTGCTAATAACTTTAGTTATTAGACACAAAAGGATGGGAAAAGTAAAAGAGTTAAAACAGTTGGCTAGAAGTGCTTTAAAAGGTCGGTATTGGGAAGCAGTTTTAGCATATGCAATCCTCTGTTTACCTTCTTTAATAGAAATCGTACAAAAAATTTATTTTACAGTAGCTCTAATAATTGAAAGGGGATTTGGCTTTTATCTTTATACAACCACTGTGGTGAATACACCTAAAGTAATTAATATATTATCGTTCTTGTATTTGTTGTGTACAGTAACGTTTCTGCTTGGTTATAACTCATACAATCTAAAGCTAATTAAAAATGAACCGGCTTCAGTTACCAACCTTTTTGATTATACTAAGTTTTATATTGAAACTATATGGTTAGGGTTAAATATTTTTTGGAAAGCTTTTCTTTGGTCGATAGGTAGTTGGGTAACACTTTTTTTGATATCCTGGGGGTTTCACATAACTCCTTATATTACTTTACTTGGTCTGATTATTCCTTTAATAATGATGTTACCATATCTTCTATCAAACTATGTTATAGTAGAAAACCCTTATTTATCTGTACAAGAATTGTTTCAAGAAAGTGCTAGGTTAATGGAAGGTAATAAATGGAATTTCATTCTGTTACTCTTATCTTTTATAGGGTGGTTTATTTTGGGATATCTAACTTTTGGCTTAGTAAATATACTTGTTGCTCCTTATTTAAGTGCATCTTTAGCTGCTTTTTATTTAGATACTAAAGAATCTCATCCTATAACAACTATACTAGAATAAAATAGTTGCACTTTGTTTATTAAATTGTCGGTGCACATTAATGCTATAATCATCTTTTATTTCGCATGACTAAACAAGTGTTCTAATTATAAATTTAATTAGACAGCTTCTACTTGACCTTAGTAGAGGCTGTTACTGTTTTAAAATAAATGATAACTTTCTATTATTGCATACTATTATAATCTGGAATTTAGTATCAATATGGATTTACGGTTATTTAGCACTTACTGCGACAGCTTTTTATCTTGAGATAGCAAAATAGAAGCATTATTATAAAGAACCTAAAAGACTTTTATTTAGTTTATGGCGTAATGAATACGTTATCTTACTCAAGTAATTAAACTATTAGATTATTTTTAAGGCCTAAGAGGTTTCTTTTCCAATTTCTTATTTTTTTGCCATCATGCTTTGAGGTATACAAACCCCCTAAATAGCCTGTAATGCTAATTCCAACTAAAAAACCACCTAAAAATGGTGGTATCGTCACAAAGCGACCTATACCTAAGTGGCGTAATGATCCTTGCCCATGTGGTAGTGGGAAGAAATATAAAAAATGCTGCGGTAATAAATAATCTAAAACACTAACCAGCTTCCTGTAACTATCAGGGAGCTTCTTAAATTGTTGAAGAACAATATTAAGTAGTGGGATTTATCACGAATTTGTTATAAAGGACCCAATCAGTTTGGTAATTTTTGTAAATACATTAAACTCTAAAAAGGAAAAGTGGTTGGAATCTCCAATTTGATTAGTAACTAACAAAACTATATAAATGGGCATATAAGCGATGAATGAATAACGCTAAAATCTGGGAGACGAATAGCTCTTGATTAATTCAGATTGTTTCTTAATCGAGCTTAGTCTTAAGAAAGAATGTATTGATTCCTATAAAGAATATCCGTTTTCACTACCTGCAGTACGTAATTTAGAGGAGATTCAATTTCATCCAGCAGTTACTTTTATAGTAGGTGAAAATGGGTCTGGTAAATCCACACTTTTAGAGGCACTAGCAATAGCTATGGGCTTTAACTCTGAAGGTGGATCTAGGAACTTTGCTTTTGAGACGAAAGCGACCCATTCAGTGTTACACGAATATTTACGTGTAACTAAAGGATATAAAAGATTAAAGAATGGCTATTTTCTTAGAGCAGAAACTTTCTACAATCTAGCAACAAACATCGACGACATTAAAGTTGTCGACTCATACGGTGGCAGATCACTTCACTGCCAGTCTCATGGTGAAGGTTTTATGTCATTATTCCAGAACCGATTTGGTGGTCAAGGTCTATATATTATCGACGAACCTGAAGCAGCATTATCACCATCAAGGCAGCTGGCATTTATTTCCAGACTCCATGACTTGGTTAAAGAAGAAGCACAATTTGTTATCGCTACTCACTCACCAATTATCATGAGTTATCCTCATGCTAAGGTGATTCAAATATCGGAAGCTGGGTACTCAGAGGTTAGTTTCAAGGAAACTGAGCACTATAAACTTTCGAGAGATTTTTTAAACGCTCCGGAACGCTTCCTTAAGCATCTTCTTAGTTAACATGTAG
>DHDH01000032.1:3221-6663 GCA_002399235.1 Firmicutes bacterium UBA4881
AGATATAATCGTTTAACTAATCATCTTTACAATTATGGAAGTAAGTTACTCATTACACATGGTTGTAATCTACATTTCCCAAAGTTATAAAATAATCAACCGAGAAAGAGTGATAATAGATGGGTAACGAAGAAAAGAAAGAGACCGAGGATATTAAAGGACAGGAAGAATCTAAATCAGATAAAAACGAAGAAAATAATTTGGCATTGACATTACCATTAGGTTTAGCTTTCGGTATAATATTTGGGAAATTGTTGTTTGGCAATGTCGGTACTGGCATAGCATTAGGTCTGTGTTTTGGTATTCTTATTGGACTCATAGTAAAGAAAGGTTAAACCGGTAATTGGTTGCCTTAGGTATTAACATATTTAGTAAGATCTAGATGACAAAGTGTTATCTAGATCTTTTTATATACGAAATTACCCAGGAGTAAATGCTATGTATTGTAGTTACTTATGCTGAAGATATCTTCTGTAAAACCAATAATAGAAAGGAGTATTGTAAATCGGGGGGAAAATTTGATTAAAGGATAAAAACGGGGTAACAAAAGTTAATTGAACTAATATATAGCTTATTTATAAAGGTAAGCTACAAGGAGCGTAGCAGAACTAATAACAATAGATAAAAATTTTAACTGACATCGTGATTTTAGAACCTAATAGAAAAATGCTGTAGTGAGTATTATAGCGCAATAAATAATTAGTTTCTTTGGTAGTTTCTGATTAGAAAAGACCTTTACCGAACTGAAACAGCAAAGCTTGGAATATTTATTGGTGATGGTAAACATCGTTGTCTTGGTATCGAAGAAAAAGTTTCCGATATCTCTGCGATTTATAACTATATTTACTTGGTAAATCTTTGCGTTATTTTGGCGATCAAATTGAGGAATATGGCAATTGCCATATTATTCTTGGGCATAGCGATTTTTGGCTGGCTTTATTATTTTAATACAGCTTAGAATACTGTGGTTTTTCTTGTTCCCCTAGAGCCTTTTAATAAAAATACGCTTAAAATGTTTGCTAAAGAATTTAATCAAGATAAGCATGCCCTTAAGTTCAAGTTTCTTGATTTGACACTAACTGCGTTAGTAAAAATAACTTGGTTATTAGGTTTATGAAATGTTTCTAATAAGCTAACTATTAATGGTGAATGTTTAGAAGATGATAGGTAAGAGAGTGAGCTTCGATTTATCGTAAAAAAGTATTTGGAGGTTAACTTATGCCTACTCTAATAAAACCAACGCCATTACAACAAAAATTTATTGATAACTGGGACAAGAGTATTTTGCTGCAAGCATGTGTTGGTACAGGAAAAACGTTTTCGTTAGCACTTCGTGTGGCCATGGCTATAAACAAAGGAGTCCCACCCGAAAAAATCCTTTGTGTAACTTTTACTAATCGTGCAGCTGATGAAATGCGCGAGCGTATAAAAAAATATTGCCAAGGATATGCCCATAGAGTGGTAATAAAAACTTTTCATGGTTTTTGTGCTAGAGTATTGTATCAAAGTGCTAAACGGTTAGGGATACCTCAGGATTTCAGTATCTTTGACGATGACGACACCATAGAATTAATTACTGAACTAAATCTCACCAAAATTTTAAATCTTGAAGAGAAGCAGATCTCTTCTTTGATTCAAACATATAAAATTGAAGGAGTCCTGCCAAAGCATATTAATCCCCAACTCTTTATAAATGCATTTACTATGTATCAGAATAAGTTATCCGCTAATTGTGCGCTGGATTTCAGTGACTTAATATCCTTAGTGAACAAGGCATTTAACGAAAACCATTTAGTTCAAGAAGAATGGTCCAAACGATTTGATCTGATTCAAGTAGATGAGATGCAAGATACACACATCACTGAGTATAACATCATTGCTTTCTTAGCTAAACATGGTAACAATTTGGTGTTAACGGGGGATTTTGATCAAACTATCTATGAATGGCGTGGTTCGGAACCAGAAAAAGTTATTAGGTGTTTTTCTCAGGATTTTCCTCAGCATCTAACCATAAACTTTGACGAAAACCACCGTTCTACAAAAACATTAGTTAAGGCAGCTTGTTCAGTAGTTTCTACATATAATAAGAACCCTCTACCTAGGCCTGCGGCTAATATGGAAATTGGCTCTCCTATCGTAATTGAAGGCTTATTAGATGAATATAGCGAAGCGGAGTGGGTAGCTAACGAAGTAAAAAATCTACATAAAAGCGGAATCCCCTATAGTAAAATTGGCGTACTAACTCGTTCTAATAACCGAGCAACAGTAGTTTCCCAAGCTATGCAATTAATGGAAATACCTCATATAACAGCTGATACCTACCAGTTTTTTCAACGGCAAGAGGTTAAAAATTGCTTAGCCTATCTACGGTTTCTTTTAAACCCTGAAGATCAAGCGAGTTTTAGGCGGATGTTAAAGAATTACTCTATTAACGAAACAGTTATCGATAATATTATTGCAGCCGAAAGTACGGGCTTGCGTTTATCTGATTTTGGTTCCTGGTCTACTTTATATTTTAGCGATCCATTTACCCCTTTACTTCAGGCCTTAGAAAGTGGCTCAATAATAATTTTTGACTGTGAAACTACCGGAATCGATCCCAAGGTAGATGAGATTGTGCAAATTGCTGCTTATAAAATTCAGAATGGACGATTATTAGAGGAGTTTCATAGATTAATTAAACCAACAAAATCGGTTGGTGATAGTTTTTATATACATGGGTTTTCAGATGATTATCTTAATAAAAGAGGAGAAGATGGGAAAACAGTTCTCCTAGAATTTAAAAATTTTGCTGCCAATAGCGTGATTGTCGGACATAATGTCCGCTTTGATTTAGATATGGTACAAGCTGTATTACAACGATACGGTCTTTCTTTTGAACAGCAATATTTTTATGACACACTTATTATCGCTAAACGTTTCTTAGATGAACCAAGTTATAGATTGGGGGATTTAGCTAAATCCCTTAACCTACCTCATAAACCTACCCATCAAGCAGACGAGGATGTAGCTGCTACCTGGGATTTATTAAGATACCTAGCTCCATTAATTAAAAAAGATGCCTCTCAAAGACGACAACTTGTCCAAAGTATAGCCTACTTGTTTTGGCCTTTAGCTGCGAAAATAGGGAAATGGAAAGATTTAGTAAAAGTAAATAGACCACCAGAAGTGCTCAAAATTGTTTTACAAGAAAGTGGTCTTTTTGATCAATATAAAGATAAGCCTCTTAAGATGGTAAGTTTTAGGGAGTTGCTTAATACATGTAAAATAAGAGACGATCATAATCTTCATCCCGGTTTAGCTTTGGATACATTTTTAAAGTTTGCTTCGCTTGCAAAAAACATCGATCGCATAGATACAGAAGAGAGAGTCGCTGTAATTACAGTTCACCAAGCCAAAGGCTTAGAGTTTGATGTAGTGTTTATGCCAGGTTTAATAGAAA
>DHDH01000032.1:6760-7546 GCA_002399235.1 Firmicutes bacterium UBA4881
TTATGCCAGGTTTAATAGAAAATGAATTTCCTAATTGGTTCGCCCTTAACGAAAACAAGGAAATTGAGGAACGAAGGGTCTTTTATGTAGGTATTACCAGAGCTAAAAAACAACTATTATTAAGTTATCATCTCTATTCAGGTGATAGGTACAGAAAACCCAGCCGCTATTTAAGGCTAATACCACAAACCACTGAACAAAAGATAAGAACAGGTTCTGTTTTATAAATATTAACAAAAAGTTCCCTATTATAAGCGTTGCTGTAGAATGGTAATGTAGAATTATCGATTTAGCAAGTATATTTCTAGGGATTTTTGCATGGCTGAGAATCCCTTTTACTTGAGAAAGACTTAGTATTAGTCTTATAAACTTACTATCAGTTAAAAGTTAAGAAAGTTGATTACAATATAGAAATTATATAGTATGATAATAAGTTATTAACGAAAAATATGGCATTAAATTAACGTAATTTGTTCGATAGAGCTTGAAAACCAAAGGTATTACAGATTAAGTTACGAAATTAGGGTACCAAACCTTCTGTTTGTTAAAATTAACCGCAAATCATTATGATATAATTGAGATGATAATTACAAAGATTAGAAATAACATCAGAGTTTAACTTCACAACAACGAAAGAATTTGGAGAGAGGTGAAAACATGGGTGGTGAGAACCTACTCGAAAAAGTTTTAGTAGCAGTACAAGAAACAAGCAAAGATGTTAAAGAGATTAAACAAGAAATGAAGGAAGTCAAACAAGATGTTAGTGGATTAAAACAGGATGTTAAG
>DHDH01000032.1:7726-33230 GCA_002399235.1 Firmicutes bacterium UBA4881
TTAAAACAGGATGTTGGTGGATTAAAACTGGATGTTAATGGGCTCAAACATGAAATGCAGGAAGTAAAGCAAGATGTGCACCTAATTACTGAACAACAAAAAGAACACGGAGAATTATTAAAATCATTAATTTATGCAAGTGAAGAGCATAAAGCTCAGATTGACAATTTAGGTTATACCATAGCCAAGCTTGAAGGAGAAGTAAATGGCCTGAAGGTAGATTTAAATGCAATTGAGATAATCACATCTAAGAATTGGAACGAAATATGCCAATTAAAGGTAGCAAGATAATTCAATATATTATTGAAAGCAATTATTGCTAAAAACAGCCGTTATCTATTGGCTGAGACCGTATTATAAACACTAAATAATCTACGAGAAATCCGAAACAACAGGTAGTTGTTTTGATAATGAAGTGGATACAATGCTCCCTTCGTGGTAGACAGTAGCAACAATATAACTGTTTATCATTAGGGGAGTATTTTTATATAGAGAGAAAACCGGAAGTTACATATGAGTAAAAGATATCTACTGTTGAATACTTAGAAGGGAAGAAAAGTCAAGAACAGATAGCAAGGTATCATAAGGTCGCTCCAAGATCGATTCGAAGAGGGTTTATGCCGTGTCAATCATTGAGAGATGCGGTATTTTGCGAACATTATATGACACTAACGAATTTAAGAAAACGGCAATAAAAATTTTAATGTTTCTGAAATTAAAAAAAGCACCGCTACCATTAAAAAACGTTACTAACTAATCAAATGCTGCGGTAATAATATTGAGAAGGCCTTAAGCTAGTGCTTAAGGCCTTCTTACAAATTTAGTAGCTAATTTTAATAATTTGGCTATGATTAAACTTGGTAACGGTTAATTAGCTGTTCTACTTCGGCAAGAGCATTAGCAATTTCGTTAAAAGCAATTAAAAGAGTGTGAGTAACACTACTAATTTCTTCAGTAGATGCTGTTACCTCTTCTGCAGAAGCTGCAGACTCTTCAGATACAGCAGCAATTGATTCCAACGAGGAATTTACTTTACCACTTTCATTATTCATCTGTAGAGCAAGAGAAGCATTGTCTTCAGCTAAACTATTAAAGCCTTCTGTAATCGAGCTAAAACTAATTAAAGCAGAATTAATATTATCTATAATGCTAACAAGAGATTGTAATTTATAATTCAATTCATTAGTTGCTTCAGCAATAGCATTAAAACTCTCGCCAGCAGTATCTACTAACGACACACCAGATTTAAGAAGTTGCTGTTCTCTACCAAGTGCGTCTTTTGCTTCATCAAAACGATTTTGATTTTCTTTAATCAGTTGGACTATTTCTCCAGTAGCTTTGCGAGATTTTTCGGCTAAAACTCGCACTTCTTCAGCTACCACAGCAAACCCAGCCCCGTGTTCGCCAGCTCTAGCTGCTTCAATAGCAGCATTAAGTGCCAATAAGTTAGTTTGATCTGCAATTTCTCTTATTACTTCAACAATGACACCAATTTGTTTAGATTGGCGTTCAAGCGCATCAAAAGTTGAAACCACTTCATCTGATGTATTAGCAACTTTGCTGATACCTTCGATAGCAGAATTTATATGTTCTCTTCCTGCAGTTGCCGTATTACTCATAATTTCTTTGGCTTTATTCACTTGAGTAAGTTCTTTGTTTACTTGATCCATTTGTTGGATTGTATCTTCAGTAGTTGATTTTGATATAGCAACATCAGCTAGTTGTCTTTTAGAGCTTGCGACGATGTCTTCAATAGTATTTTTTAAGATTTGCATTGCCGATACAGTAAGAGTTATTTCATTAGCCTGCTCAGATGCTCCAGTGGCTACCTGGTTAACTACAGTAGCTACTTGATTAGCTGCTCGATCTATCAACAGAGAAATATTTGCAAGTCAAAGGCTAAATCCACTTCAGCTACCTGTACTTTGATAATGATTCACACCAAAACGCCATACTAATGTCGAGAGAGTCATAAATAGTAAGCCAGTAGGCAATGCTAACAAACCTTTCCAATAAGGCTGTCCCCAGTTACAAACTGCAGCTGCAGGGTAATAACTCATAACCAGTATAGGAACAAAAAATGTAAATACATTGCGCAGGATATTAGGTAGATAATCTACCGGACATCTCGTAACCTGATAACTAGCATTGGTAAAGATATAAATCCAATCTAACCCTTGAATTGTGAAAAAAGCTATTCCTGAAGTAAAGATAAAAACTCCTGTGTAGGTAAGAAAGCCTCCTACTAAAGCCATGATAATAGTGACAATATTTAGTAAGGACATTTCTACTTTTAGATCTCGCAGACACCAGACGATAACTACAATACCGCTAACTACTCTTGCGATTCTATGGATATGGAAATAAGATCCAGCAGCTTGAACTAGTAACGGCTGTGGTCTCAATAACAACCTGTCAAAATCTCCGGTACGGATCATTTTCCAGGGGAAATAATCCAGTCCACGGCAAAGAGTTTCTGCTAAACCAAAGCTAGTAATAGCCATTGCATAGATCAACATAATTTTAGTGGCGGACCAGATTCCAACATCACCAAAACGAGAAAAAAGAAATATTACACTAATTGGATCGGTCACAACAACCATAAAAACCTGTAATACCATCAATGACCAGCCTTTATATTGGAGTCCAGCAAGGAAGTTCATTTTAATGTATCTTAAATATAACCTTAAGGTATTCACGTTTTATCCCCCCTGCACTACAATTGTTTTCAGACGTCTGACTAACAAAAACTTACCCAGCAAAATAAAGATAAGAGTCCAAACCCATTGCAATGTAATGGCTGCGAAAGCTGTTTGAGGGGACATTGAGCCTACATATAAGCGTAGTGGAATATCAAGATAACCAGCAAAAGGTTGAAGCAGTAAAAATCTTTGCCAGGAATCGGGCCATAGTTGTAAAGGTAGGTATGCCCCAGACAAAACTCCGCCAATTAGCATTAACATATAGGTTGGACCGTTCCCCCAAGTTATACCCATTCGGACCACACACATTAAGACTCCATAAGTTGTACATAAAAATAAGGCACTGAAAAATGATAGTAGCATCAGTATCAGATTAATTAGCGAAGCTGGTGGTCCAAGTCTATACGAAGCAGGCATAAGCATTCCTACTAGAATAACAAGAGAACCTCGCCAGAATAATGGAGTTAGCCGTGAAGCAGTAAGTTTAGCAAACCAGTGGGTATACAAATCTAGGGGTCTACATAATTCGAGTGCGATGTTTCCACTCTCAATTTTGCTTTGAATATCACTATCGATGGACATTGGCTGCATTAAAAACACTAATTGAGTTAACCACGAATAGGAAATGAGCTGATTTAGAGTAAGGCCTGCTAAGATTCCAGCTGTATTATTATTGGCATAGGTGTAAAAAACCCTATATACAGTTATCTCAACTAGAACCCAGAAGATACTAGTTGTTGCCCCAGCAATTCCTGCTAACCTGTATTGAAAACCTTCCGCGGTTTTCATCCTAAAGATAGAAAAAAGTGCTTTGAGCTTCATAAGCTCATCTCCTGATACATTGTTGCCACCATCTCGTCAATGCTTTGTTCTTCAATGACAATATCTTTGAGTACAAGCTTTTTTGCTAAGCGTTCAACCATCAGATGAGTGGCGGTTTTATGTGGATCAAAAAAGATGCTCCACTCATTACCCTCGATTTTAACCATTTCAGCTCCTTCTATTGGAGATTGCAGGGTTTCTTTATCTAGGGTAGCTCGAATACAGCGTAAGGGAGCATACTGCTCTCTTAACACATTAAGGCTTCCGTTATAAAGTAGTTTTCCGTGGCCGATTACCATAACTTTGGAACATAAAGCTGCAATATCATCCATATCATGGGTGGTTAGAATCATGGTCACTCCTTTAGAACGATTTTCGTCCTTAAGAAACTCCCGTAAAGCAAGCTTGGAAACAGCATCTAGTCCGATTGTTGGCTCATCAAGAAATAGGATCCTCGGACTATGCAGTAGTGCAGCCGTTATTTCACAACGCATTCTTTGACCGAGGGATAATTGACGTACTGGAGTTTTCAATAGACTTTCAATCTGGAGTGCTTGAGTAAGTTCGTTAAGTCTTTTCGCATAATGAACTGACGAAATATTATAGATATCTCTAAGTAGATCAAATGAATCCTTCACAGGAACATCCCACCATAACTGGCTTCGTTGACCGAACACTACACCAATACAGGATACATGATTGACCCTTTCCTTCCAGGGAGTGCGACCGAGTATTTCACAGTTACCGCTATCTGGAGTTAGTATGCCACTCATAATCTTTACAGTAGTAGATTTACCAGCACCATTAGGACCGATATAGCCTATTAGTTCGCCTTCATCAATTGAAAAGGAAACATCCTCTAAAGCTTTAACCAGTCTTGTTTTTCGATTAAAGGCTCCCTTTAGTACTCCAAAACGCCCCTCAGGTCTTTCAGCTACTTTGAAGGTCTTTTTTATATTTTTTAAAACAATTTGAGCCACCTAAATCCCTCCCCATAGCTTTTTAGCTATTCTAGTCTACCTGAGTTTTGGTAAAGTAGGAAATATTGTAGCTCTAGGTGTAAAGCCTTGTTGGGGGAGGGTTAACTTCAATTGCCATATTTCTCTTTGTTTTGAAAAATATCTTGACAGTTGGGCATTTTTGGTTTATGATATTACTATAAGGTATAAAGTCCTAGATAAATTGGTGATTTAATACCTTTTTAATAATGAGTTTTGCTACCCCTTACCTCTAAGGGGTTTTTTTTTATCTACCAAATAATCTGTGTGTAGTGTTGAGGTCTAAAAGAGCTGGAATAGTAAAACTAATAAAAAGGGTAGGGGTAAAATTGTCCAAGCAGTAAATATTTCGCTAAGAAAATATAGTGTAATAGTATTGACATATCAGACTTGTTATGTAATAATTCCTTTCAAGTAGTGAGTGTGTATAAGAACTATAAACTACAAGCAAAAGCTTCGGGTTTGTAGCTTGAGCTACATAGGGGCAAAGCCTTACACGTGGGGAAGCACCCGCGGAGTCACTTAACAGGTGATTCTGCGGGTTTTTTGTCTTTTAAATAGAACTATCAGTAGAATAGTTACTAAATTAATGCCAAGAAAACAGCTAAGAAGCAGGCCAAGAAACATATATCGCTTAAGTCTGCTTTAACGATACCGTTGCACCCCAAAAACAAAGTTAGATATCCCAAACAGTGTCGATTTTATCTTGTAAAAAAGGTATAAATCTTCTAAGTAGTACGTTAAGCTGTAACCTAGGAAAACCAATTGTTATCAAACTAGTAACTAATATCTACTGGGGTCTTGGCTAAAAGGTTTCTGTTAAGGGAAATATTTTTTTGCTTTATGTAAGAGCACACTTAGCCTATTGCAATCAAGATAGGTAGTGCTCTGGCATAAGCTTACTGTATTAACATATCGCTCATAAATAAGTTACAGTGAAAAACCCGCTCGTGTTAAATGAGCTTTTATTTTCCAGAAGCTTTGTATACAGCATACTTTTTCTATAGTTTACCGCAAAAGAAGATTATTCAGGGTCGTTTTAGTAGCGCTTAGAATTATTAGGGAGAGGGGAGAGCTATGTCAATAATTGAAATCAGGAATCTAAATAAACTCTACCGAACACGAGTTAAAGAAGAAGGCCTAAAGGCATCATTTCAAGCTTTAGTAAGACCTGTTTATACAGAGGTACAAGCGGTAAAAGATATCAGCTTTACAGTAGAACGGGGTGAAATTTGTGCATTTATAGGCCCAAATGGAGCAGGAAAATCAACCACCATAAAAATGTTAACAGGTATCCTGCACCCTACAAGTGGTGAGATTTCAGTTCTGGGTTTTAACCCTGCAAAACAGAGGCAAAAATTGTCCTACCATATTGGCACAGTTTTTGGCCAGAAGTCTCAACTCTGGTTTCACCTGCCTCCAACAGATAGTTTCACATTACTAGGAGCAATATACGATCTCGATAAGAGCACTTTGAAAAAACGAGTAGATGAACTCACAGAATGCTTTGAACTAGGTGATCTTTTAAAAATACCGGTACGTAAGCTTTCATTAGGTCAACGAATCCGCTGTGAAGTAGCTGCATCTTTACTCCATTCACCCGAGATCCTATTTCTTGATGAGCCAACTATTGGCTTAGATGTAGTGGTAAAACAGAGGATAAGAGAGCTTATTCTGCGTATGAACCATGAAGATGGCACAACAATCTTTTTAACTAGTCACGATACAGGTGATGTAGAACAGGTATGTAAGCGAGCGATTGTAATTAACCAGGGTCAGATTATTCTAGATCAGCCTATAAAGAAGTTAAAATATGATTATCTTAACAAAAAGATCATTACTGTACGTTTTAATTTAGAACAACATCTAGATGCACCAATAGGCGTAAGAGTAGAGAAGACAGGGAACCTTGGAGCATGTTTATCTGTAGATACCAGATTAATATCCATTGACGAAGCAATGCGCTGGTTGATTGCACAAGGTGGGGTAGCAGATATCACAGTACAGGATCCGCCAATGGAAGAGATCATTTCTACTATTTACACAACTAAAGCTGTGGTGGTGTGATATGAAAAATATAAAAAAATATCTAACTGTATTGCGTATTAGTCTGCAAAATGCTTTTGTTTATCGTAGCAATGCAATTGGAGGACTAGTCTTTTATTCACTATTTATCTTTGTTTTCTTTAATCTATGGCGAGCAATCTACCAAGGTGGTGAAGCAGCTGGTTATTCTCTCACTCAAATGGTCTGGTACCTATGTATGACAGAGCTCATTGTGTTTGGGTGCAAGAATGGGATCTATAACGAAATGAACGAGGATGTTAAAAGCGGTAGTATTGCTTACCAACTCATGAGACCATACCATTATGTTTTTTACCAATTCTTCAATGCATTAGGTTCAATGTTTTTTAACCTAATAATTTATGGCGTGTTAGCTGTTGTGCTGGGACTAATTATGGTAGGTCCCATACCTAATTTTAGATTATCGTTGCTCCCATGGGGTCTTTGCAGTGTAATACTGGGAATGGTAATTAATTTCTTTATGATGATGACCCTAGGCTTGACCGCCTTTAAGCTAGAAGACAATCTTGCTTTCTTTCTGATCTACCAGAAACTGGTATTTATGTTAGGTATGTTTATTCCGGTTGAGTTTCTGCCCAAATGGTTGCAGGGTATTGCTCATTGGCTACCTTTTTCATATGTAGCTTGGGCACCAGCTAAACTCATTGTTGCATTTAGCTGGGAATTTTTTTGGCAGGTTATACCAATCCAGATCTTTTGGGCTATACTGTCACTAATGTTAGCACTAGGTATGTATAGCTATGGTGTACGCAGTCTACAAGCTCATGGTGGGTGAGGAGGTTTAAGATGACACAGTTAAAAAATGTGTTCAAGCTAATAGGCTTATATTTTAAGGTTAATCTGGCTTCTGCACTAGAATATCGCTCTAGTTTTCTAATGCAAGTATTTGGGATGGCTTTGTCCAATGGTACCTTTGTATTTTTCTGGTGGATCGCTTTTGCCCAGATTGGGGGAAGAATTGGTGGCTACGATTTTAATGATGTGATGTTTATCTGGGCGTTGACATCAACTGCATTTGGTGCAGCACATATCTTGTTTGCCAATATGAACAGATTAACCAGGCTTATAATATCTGGTGAACTAGATACTTTCCTTCTTCAACCCAAAGATATTTTAGTGAGCTTACTTTGTTCGAAGACTTCATTAAGTGCCTGGGGCGATTTTCTCTATGGATTTATACTCATTGCCTTGACACAGGGAAACAGTGTAATGGTCTGGTTGATGTTTCTTCTAGGTGTAGTTACTGGGGGACTTTTGATAACAGCTATCTGTGTTACTGCACACACATTTACCTTCTATTTAGGCGATGCATCTTTAATCGGTAATATGGCGCTGGAGTTTGTAATAAACTTTTGTATTTACCCAGAAGGTATTTATAGAGGATTTATCAGAGTATTGATGCTTTCTGTAATACCAACCTCTTTTATTGTGCATATACCATTGAAACTAGCACGCAGTTTTAATCCATTATTACTGGTGGTGTTATTAACTGTCTCCTTTTTCTACTGCTTTTTAGCATATAAATTCTTCTATCGTGGACTAAAGCGTTACGAGTCTGGTAATCTACTTATTACTAGATTGTAAGGATATTGTATTGCCTTTTTAGGGTTACTGGTCTTTAGGTATTTTAAAAGTGAAGATGGTTCTAGTGATAAGTGGGTTTAGTTATCACTAGAACCATCTTATTAAACATTTATAACATGATAGTTAAATTAGCTTGGTTATTTCTATAAGTAAGAAAACAAGCCAAATGTATTCAGAAACTAGAAGAAAAGAATGTAAAATTGAAAAAGCGTTAGCCTATTTAACAATGAATCTAAACTACATTTTTATTGATCGGTATTATCCATAAGTTGGAAAAAAAACAGCTGCAATTAGAAAGGATTTTAGCTGGGGGGAAAGGTAATGAAAATTAAAGTTAGAGATAATATTAGTTTGAAAACATTAACGACTGGTGATGCCGATGAAGTTTTCCGTGTCATAGATCAAAACCGTGAATATCTCAAGCAGTGGCTACCGTGGGTGGATAGAACCGATACAGCGTCCACTCTGCAAAATGTGATCACAGGCTGGGAAAAAGGACTTGAATTGGGTACCGATCTTGTGTTTGGAATATTTAAAGATGATAAATATATCGGTAACATTGGGCTTCATGATATGAAAAAGCCCAACAACAGCGCCATGATCGGCTATTGGTTGGCTGAAAATGAACAAGGAAACGGCACAATGACCGATTGTGTGCGGGCTCTTGTTGATTATGGGTTTAATTCGTTGTCGCTTAATAGAATTTATATCTATTGTGCTGATAAAAACCAGAAAAGTAGAGATGTTCCTAAACGGCTGGGGTTTGTTTTAGAGGGAGTTTTGCAAGACGAAGAGTATCTTAATGGTAAGTATTTTGACTTAGTAGTTTACGGTATTTTAAAAAGAAACTGGAGGTAATAGACATGATAGAGATAAACTATAGTAGTAGCATTTTATCAGTTTCTAATTCTATACTCCTTCATTACGGAGCAACACCTCACCAAGCAACTTTACCTGTTTTAGATGATTTGCTTGCCCAAAACTATAAAAATGTTGTTTTGCTAGTTATGGACGGTATGGGTGTGAAGGTTCTGGAACGAAACCTGGCTGCAAACACATTCTTAAGAAAGCACCTAAGAACAGAAATATCCAGTGTTTATCCATGCACTACAACAGCAGCGCTAACGTCTATTCTAAGCGGTAAAACACCCATGGAACATGGTTGGCTCGGTTGGTCGTGCTATTTTAAGGAAGTGGATAAATGCATTGATTTATTTAGCGGTCACGAAAGCGGAACGAAATTACCAGCCCACGAAGAAAATCAAGCAAATAAGTATCTCGGTTATGAAAGCATATTTTCGCAAATTAAATCTGCTTCTAGTGATATAAAAACATGTGCCATTTCGCCTTTTACAGAATATTTCGCCAATACCATCGAGAGCATTTGCGAACAGATTAAAAATCTCTGTAATGAAGATGGACACAAATTCATTTATGCCTATCATTATCAGCCTGACCATGATATGCATGATTTTGGTGTGAATTCGCCGCAAACCAAGGCCATGATGGTCGATTTTAATAATCAGATTGAAAGGTTAGCAAATTCTCTTTCCAATACGCTGTTTCTGATTACAGCAGATCATGGCATGATTGATATTACCAGGAAAGGGATTGAGGATTTTCCGCATCTAAATGAGATGCTCAAGCGGCATATTTGTTTAGAGTCGAGGTGTTGTTCATTTTACGTTAAAGATAATAATAAAACTGAATTTGCAAAAAGATTTAAAGAAACTTTTACTGATAAGTTCATGCTTTATACACATGATGAATTTATTAACAGTGGTCTTTTGGGTGAAGGTGCCCCACATCCGAAAATAGATGAATTTATTGGGGATTATGTGGCTATAGCAGTTTCTGATACTGCACTTTGGTATAAAGATTGCAATGGAGAATTTAATGATTTTAAAGGCGCTCATGCTGGACTAACAGAGGATGAAATGATAGTCCCACTTATTGTGGTTGAGAAAAATTGAAATACTAATTCATATTAAAAGGAGAGATTCAAATGCCTCATATTGTCATTAAAACCATTAGCGGTCCATCGCAAAAACAATTGCAGCAGGCTGCTGAGCAAATTGCTACTATTGTCAACCAAACAATGGGAAAGCCAGAAAAGTATATCTCTGTATCAGTTGAGGAGTATTCCTTCGACCAATGGGAGAGTGTATATAACGAGTTTATTAAAGATAAAGACAATGTATTGGTTAAGCCGGGATATTCTGATCCGGTAACATTTAAGTGAGCATAAAAAGTAGATTGCTTTGCCCCATCACGCCTTTTACGCGTATGTGGCAAAGCAATGCTATATGACGATTAATTTTCAAAACGGTTTAATAGTATGATTTTAACGTCAGAGGAAACTGTTATCTTTGATATTAATTTCTATTCTCAAATGCCTTAGAGACGAACAGAGGGTGCATGGGGGTAGCAGATGGTTTATTTTAGTGGTGAAGTTTACACTTGATGTAGCTATAATGATGAAAGCAATGCCTACACCATTAGTGCAATGGTCTTATCTAAGTGTGACATAACATTGAAAAATTGACGCTTAGGAAGGCATTAAATGATGTGGTGAGAAAGGAGATCAGTGAAGCACTAAGGGACTGCTAGTACTAGGACATCGATATAAGAGTCGAACGCAACAAAGGAGATAAGAAAATGACTAAAACACTCCTCTTACTTCTCGGGCCTAATGGTGTAGGGAAAAGCACAACTGCAAAGGCAATATTAAAGATACTACCGCAAACCGCTCTAGTAGATAGCGATTGGTGTCGCACCATGAATCCGTATAATAAAGATACAGTGATCGAAAACATTTATGCTATGATAAAAAATTACTTTCTTTGCCCGGATATTGAAACAGTCATCTTTCCCTACGGTTTTCATGGGGACAGAAAACAACGATTTGATGCGGTAATAGAAAAGCTTAATAAAGCTGATATTGATTTTAAAACGTATACAGTAATACTTACATGTTCGCTAGAAGAAAATATTCGCCGTGCAGAGAACGATCAACGTGACGATGAACGCATTAAGCGAGGTATTAAAAATACTTACCACTTTTATGATGATTTTGTCTGCCCGAAAATCGATACAACCAATCTTGCCGTCGAACAGATAACAGAAAAGATTATATCCATGCTTAAAGAAAGGTAAAACTTAAATGAATACATATGACGTCTCCTTTTGGTCTGCTCTTGATAGACTGGTCGCTGAAGCAAACATCGTCATTGACCGTCCGAAAGGTAGTAACCATCCGAAATATAAGGCTTTTATCTATCCTGTTGATTATGGTTATCTTGAAAACACCACTTCTATGGACGGAGGCGGGATTGATGTATGGCGAGGCACAAATGGCGATGTTATTGATGCCATTATCGTAACGGTGGATTTACTCAAAAAGGACAGTGAGATTAAAGTCCTCATCGGATGTAGTGAGGAGGAAAAACAGCTTGTTTTAACAACACACAATGATAACGATTCTATGAAAGGTATCATGATTCGAAGGGGCTAATCAGCTGCATATTAAAATGATTATCACCGACCTTGATAGCACGTTACTCCACGAGGCTAAAACCCTATTCGAGCGAACAATATCTGTACATAAACAATTCTTTTATAGGGGCATAAATCGTATACGCGACGGTCAGAAACAGCTTAGCGCTTACACCATTAGAGTTGTTTGAAGGTTATGTACCCCGAATAGTGCAACAGATTATATAGTTGAAACACTTGATTGTAACAGGATTATTCTCATAGAAGATGTGAATTAATTGAGGTAGTACTGTATTAGGTGAAAATTGAATCTAAACCCAACTATCTTAGAGCGAAAGCTCACAAAGCTATTTTTAAAAGTTTATATAAACATCAGCAGAGAGATATTAGAAACTAAGATAAGAAAACAGAATGGAAGGGTTAATCTCTTTCACCAATACTGAAATTGCCATGATAGCAGTATGTAAAGACCGAAGAGGGTGAGATAAGATGCAGAAATTAATAAACCAGTTAATAGAAGAATTTCCTAAAAAGCGCATTGAAACTAAAGTCATAGAACGCTTCATACTACAGAACATTGGACAAACTCAGTATCATATAAAAGGTGATTATCTCGCTTTTGCTGAAAGCATTAACCAATTAGTAAACGAAGATGTGTTACGACCGATTAAAGCTAGGAAAGAAAATGGGATGAATCCGGCTTTATATAACTGGTATCAGATTATAAGACCAGAAGATACTTTGCCCCATCAGAAACAGCATGATCTACTGCTTCACTATCATCCACGCATGAACATGACTTATTATCTTGAGCATTCTAAAGCCTACCAAGAAGACAAAACATATTTAATAGATATCGATAGATATTTTCGTCAGATGGAGAAATCTACTACCTCAATTTCAATCAACGAACGTTCTTTTGCTATATTTCGAGACGAAAAGTTTTTAGCGAGTAGTAAGGGCCGTTCGTTATTACAACGATTAGGTTTATCCTTAGATGATTTTAACTGTTTTATAACCTATGAGCCATTTTTTTACTACCAGGCAAATTCTCTTAAAGACGACACAGGGATTCTAATAGTTGAAAATAAAGATACTTTTTTCTCATTGAAAATCCTACTACAAGAGGGCATATGTCTCTGGGATGGTCAAACAATTAATTTATTGATTTATGGGGAAGGACGGAAAATCCTCAGAAGCTTTAGTTTTCTCGAGGAGTTATATCCCCAACTACCTAAGGTTAAGTGTTTTTACTTTGGTGACCTAGATCCCGAAGGTATTCAAATATGGCATGAACTTAAACTACAAGAATCCGTAGAAATTATCCCATTTGTATCATTCTATAATGAATTAATAGAGCGTTACCAAGATAATGCTCCGAGACTTAGAACGAATCAAAGGTTTTACCAAAGAGCTATCGATGAGTTTTTAGGTTATTTTGCTCCTCTTTATCAGCAAAAGATTCAAAGTATACTAACCAATAAAAATTACCTACCTCAAGAAGGATTGAGTTTGGCCATTTTGCGGGAGCTAGGGGGCATAAAAGATGCATAAGTACCAAGAGATATTAAAAGACTTTGCCGAGAGAATGAAAAACATCTATACGTTTGCCCCCATTTTAGAACTGGGACAAAAAACAAAATACCCGTATTCGTTACCGGCTTTAGCTATAGCTGTAATGCTATTCATCTTAGAAGATATGATCCGTTTAGAAAAAAACTGTACCTATGAAAATATAGCTTATTTTATTCAGGATCTAATCAATAGTTACTATGGTGACCAAGTAAGTTATCAAGAAGCTTTAGAAATTACCTATTACTTAGTTCGTGATGGGTTAATGAATCAAGGTCGTTCCTTTAGGTATGAATTTCCTGATTGGGAAGAGAACAAAGAAAGTTCTCATTGGTTTAATTTAGTCGAATTAGAAGATTACAATATTCAAGAGAAAGTAGTTCGCTTACGCCTTTCCACAGATGGACTAGAGTTATTGTTTAAGACCAAGGAAATGTATAATGAACTGCAAGTCTCTATAACCCAGCTATATCTCCGTCAGCAAATTCAAAAGGGTGTTTTTGATGGCGCTTTACGTTCAGTGGAAGAATTGGCTCTTGGGGTACGAAACGAAAGACAAAAAATAAGGCAATTAGAAGAGCGGATCATAAGGGATGTCTTGCAAGTTGCTAAAGAAAACGAATTGGAAAAACAACTATCTAGGATCGATGAACAACTCCAAAGAGAACAAGAGTTGTTTGACGATTTGGCCGAGTTAGTTCAACAAACGTTAAACGAATATCAAGGTAAGACCCTCACGGAAAAAGAAGATAAAGCATTACGAGCAGTAACTTTGATTCGCCGCAAACTTTACGATGTCATTTCTGATCACGAATCCTTATTTAAGGATAAGATGCGCCTTCATCATTTAATGATTAATTCCATTGAAGAGATGATTTTTACTTCATTTGCTACCAAAGTGAATTTTGATACAGAGTTTCTGCGCCCTGTTGTTACTAAGGATTTAGATATTAATATCATAAAAAAAATATTGGACCCAATAATACCCTTAAAACGGAAACCCCAATTTCATCCAGGGCGGATCTTTTTAGAACAGCCACTTAAGAAACAAGGTGAAGACAATTCAGAACAGGAACTTTGGGAGTTAGAGGAAGAAAGACTTCGTGCGGAAGAAGTCGCTTTACAAGAGGCAAGAGCTGAAAAAGAAAGTTATTTAGAGTTATATATTATGTTAGTGCTAAAACCACTGGTGGAAAAGACTGAACACCGTATTGGTGATACATTACGAGAATTGCAAAATACCGATCCCAATCTTTTTACCGAAATTACCGCACGTATGGATTTTTATAGTTTTATGGTTCAGTTACATCAACTAGGTAGGATTCCTCTGTTAACTGAGGATCAAGTAGATACACTTGTGCTAGATGATCTTCCCCTGGTATTGGTTAAACTCGTATCGAAGGATCCGCAGATATATGCTTTTGGTGCATTTGAAGTGGTGGCTACAGAGGATATAGTTCGCTTACCTACAGGTTATGTAATGACAGATTTTCTTGTAAGGAGGAGTGTCTAGTGGAGTGGAACCAAGACGATGTACGCTGGGCATTTCGTATTTTTATGCGACTTGTGCGGGACGGTCAAATTGAACACGATCCCGAGTATTCATATCACTATCAGGATCCCAATGTTAGATTAATCATAGAGGATATAATCGAAAAGGAGGCTGATATTAAGGTTTTCGAGGCTGGTGAATGTCTCTATTTGTCTGCAGGGGTAGATAATCGTTATTTTGGCTATACCAATGAAGAGTTACGTACCAAAATGAAGCTTGATAATAATCAAGAACTTTATCTAGCCTATTTTGCCATGCTCTGTCTTTTGGCAAAATTCTACAATAGCGATGATCAGGCCTTTACCTCTCGTCAGTTTTTACCTTTAGAAGAATTAGAAGAAACAATCACTACCCATGTAGAAGAGATTAGCGAAGCCTCCAGTGAAGAGGTAGAAGCAGTTGAAGTAGAAACAAAACTTAGTCTAAGTGTTGTAGCTAGCTTATGGAAAGAGATGCCAGCCTTTGATGATACTCTCAAGTATCAAAGAAGAGGCAAAAACAATAGAATTAGCTTTCTTTTACGGGTATTGGCGTTTCTCGAGGCAGAGGGCTTAGTACAAGTGCTAGAGGATCGAGAGATTCGTTTATTGCCAAAGTTAGAACATCTTGTAGTTAAGTACTATTTTCATAGTCAGAGAAAAGACTTCCTTTTGCAGTTATTATCCGAACCTTTAATTTTGGTTCCTAAAGAAACGGCTACAGTAAGAAAGGAAGAAGCATAATGCCTCGAATTAACCGGATACGTGTAACTAATATTCAGTATGATTATGGTAAGAAACAGTTTCCCGATCTTTTGTTTGACTTAAGTAGCCAAGATGGCTTATTGCTTCTCACAAATGGCGGTGGCAAGACTCTTTTACTGCAGTTAATGATACAGACGATTTTACCCAATGCCCAACTACAAGGCAGAAAGATCTCTGATTTATTACGGAACGCCAAATTTACTGGACACATCGCAGTAGAGTGGCTACTGGATAATACTGGTGATAAGAAGCAATATCTTTGTACAGGATTTTGTTTTACTAGCGCCTTAGATGGCTCCTTAAAACGTTTTAATTATATGTTCGATTATGATGCCTTAGAGCAATCGGAAACAACATTAGTTTCAAAGGAAGACACTGCTCAAGAAGTGGCGCCTACAGAAGAATTTAGACTTACCATCGAGTCATTGCCTTTTGTGCAAGTTAATGAAGATGGAAGTAAGAAACCTATTCATTTTCAACAGCTACGAGACTGGTTGCGCGAAGAAACTAATCAACTGGTACAGATATTTGATCAGGATAACATCTATCAAGAAAGGCTGCGTTTTTATCAAATCCTACCTGAAGAATGGAAAAATATCCGTGATACCAATGATTCGGAAGGTGGAGTGGACAAGTTCTTTGAAAAGTGTAAAACTACCTTTCAACTGATGGAAAATTTATTAGTTCCCAGTGCAGAACAGGTTATTTTTCGTGACGAACTCAAAAAGCAGGAGTTAATCAAGGTTTTCTCCGAATACCGGTATTCTCTATTACAAATTCCCATTATTAAACAAAACATAGTCGATTTTGCTATAATTCAGGAGCAGTCCGAGTATGTAGTTGGTGTTGTTCAGGAGTTAGAAAAAGCCAAGAAAAAGTTGGAGGTCCAAACCGACGAGCTGCTAACTCTAGCTAAATTATTCACCAGTCATCAGAATGAAGCCACTGTCAAAATTAATGAACATCAAGAGCAGATTGTTAAGACCCAACAGAGTATCAAGGACTTGCAGTGGAAAATTAAAAGTTACCAAGTCTTCACAAGCTATTTAGCTTATCTAGAAGCTAAAGCTGAAGAAGAAGAGAAAAAATTAATCTACGATCACAGCCTGCTACACTTAAATAGGTTAAAACAAGAAGAAAATCAACTATTTGCTTTATACCATTATCAGCAGTATCTTGAAGCACAAGAAGAAGTGGCAGAATATAAGAAGCGCATGCAAATAATGGACCAAGAAGAGCCTGAGCTTGTAAGAGAGCTTACAGCTGAGAAGAGTCTTTTGGTAACAGCCTGGAAAAGGGCATTAGCTAATTTCAAACGTCAAGAACAAGAATTAAATACAGCTATAAGAGAGCTAAGTGAAAACTTAGGCTTACTTAAAAAGGCCATAGAAGATCACCGACTGCAAGTTGAGAAACTAATCACTAGAAAGGGTTCCTTGCAAGCTTGGCTAGACGACTATGCTTTAAAAGGGCAAGAATTAACTGGAAAAATTTCTGATTTTAATTTTAAAGAGCCTTCAAAAACTGCTGGCGAATATCAAGAAAAGCTCTTAAAACAAAAAGAGCAAGTTAAAAGTTTAGATGATCTATTGAAAACCTTAGAGAAAGATTTAAAAAACAGTACGGAACAAATTTTCCAAGTCCAGTTAGAAAAGCAGGCCTTAAACAATCAACTTTCAGTTATAGACGAGAAATTAGAAAAGTGTAATACTGTCACGAATAAGTTAGAAGGATTATTAACAACGCAAGGAATCTTTACAACTCAGGCTTTAGAACAAAAAGACACCTTAGTTCCTAAGGTTTATGATCTGTGGGAACAAAGTCAACAAGAGGTAGTGCTAGCCCAAGCAACTCTGAGTAATTTAGAAGAAAAATGGGCCCTTATTCAAAATAGAGACTGTTATGTACCTCATCCCCTATTGCTTCAGGTGCAACAGCAGTTAGCGAAGATGGGAATTACCGTCTTGTTAGGTAGTGAATGGCTTAAGTCCAAGACTTTGTCAGAGGAAGAAAAAAATACCTGTCTCCAAAAGTACCCTCTCTTACCTTTTACGGTAATTGTTGAGAGTACACTCCTTGGTTCTTTGGAAAGAGCAGTTCGTTCTTTACAGAATTTACCCGCAGACTTTCCTATCCTTTTTCTAGTTCGCCAATCCTTAGCCAATGATTTACCAATAACAGGGTCGCAATTATTTACTGTACAAAAGGACCAGTTGTACACCTACCATAGTAGTGGTATTAAAATTTATAGTTCGGAAAAGTACTTTATAGAGTTAAAAGAGAAGATGGAGCAGGAAATCAAGGAACAAAAAGAGCGTCTAGCTTGTAGTAAAGAAAAATATCAGAGTTTAGTTTATCTTCGTAGTGAGATGGAACACTTTTATAACGAATTTTGTTGGGAGCAATATAACGAATGGCTTAGATTGCGGTTATCTTTGTCAGAAAAGAATAAGCAAAAGGAACAAAAGCTCCAAGAGTTACACTCCCAGGAAAAAGGGCTAACTACCAAGCTTGAGACCACTAAAAGTTCTCGCGAGAAACTTAACCAAGAGGTCCTACTTTTAGAACAGGATTTATACCTAATTAAAGCATTCCTACCCCTCCATCAGCAACATTTAAACCAGATAAAAGCTCTGGAGTCGGTTACCTTAGAGATTCGAGAAATTAAACTACAGATAGCAGAGAAAGAAGCAACAGTTGAACGGAACTGGGCTAAGCAAGAAAAGTACCAACAACAATTGAAAGCTAACCAGGGAGCTACCGAACTGCATCAACGAGAGTTTGTGGATTATCAGTTAGAAGATGCTCCAGGTCAACCTACTGATTTGGAGTACAGTCAGCTTAAAGGTAAAGTTAATGCTATTTTCGATAGGCTCAAGGGAGGACAGAGTAAGCGAGAGGACCTGGAAAGATTACTAGAACTGGCGAATGAACGTCAACTGGAAAATCAGCAGAATATTGAAGAGCGAGAGGTAAATTGGGAATGGTTGCAAGACAACCAACGTAATGTTAATAGAGATGAATGTCAAACTGCTCGTAAAGCTAGGTTAAAAGGGGAAAACCAAGTAGATTCAAACAAGGAGCGGTGGTTAAAAGCCCAAGGGAAAACCAGATCTTGTAGGGATGTACAAGAGAGTCTTTCCCAATTAATTGTAGATGAATTTCAAAGTGAACCTTATTTAGAATTTAGTAAGCAAAAACATACAGAAGAACATCATGACCTCAATCAGAGATTAGAAATCCTATTGGAACAGGTTGTTCTCCTAAACAACCATAAAGAAGATTTAGAGAAATGGCAAACAGAGAATCAGGAAGCCTATGATATGGTTGCCGAAAGTTATGGTACCTTACTAAAGGAAAAATGGAACCAATTAGTTACACTTACCCCTGAGAGATGGGAAGCTTATAATGCAAAACCAAGAGCAATAGTACGCAGACTTGAAAACAGTCTAGAAGAGTCCAAGGGCTTATTAGAATTGGCCAAAAACCAGGTTAATCAAGCCTTTCAAGATTATGTTGCCAAGTTAGAAAGAACTAATAATTCTCGAGTGCATCAGTTTACCCGAACAGTCAGAACAATTATGGCAGAAGAGCGGCTATATGATTACGATTTTGTAGAAACACAATTTTTACGCATCTTCGAAGGCATAGACGAATACCAAAAACAGTATCAACGTAGATTAGATGAAAGTAACAAGAACTTTGAACACCTTGTTAATCTTAGTTTACGGCGAGCTCAAACAATATACGAAAGTATTCATGAAATCCCTAAAAACTCCCGAATTAACCTTTATGAACGGGATATCCAACTAATTAAGATGGACTGGCCAACTAGAGAAGCCGAAGAAAATCATGAATACATGAGGCAGTATTTGAATCAGGTTATTGAAAACATGAATACTTGGAAACAAGAAGGAATGGATGATGATGCATTAGAAAGACGCCTCGAAGGACAATTACAGACAAGAGCTCTTTTAAATGTTATCGCTCCAATTGAAAATTGCCGAGTTCAAGTATTCAAACCACGTCAAGAATCTCTAGTGCGTAATCAACGAATCGAACATGTACCATGGGATGATGTTTGCCGCTGGTCTGGTGGCGAGAACTATAGCACTAACATTACTATGTTTATGGTAATTTTGTCCCACATTAGGCAACAAATGGAAGGGAAATACAACTCCTGGAAAGTTTTAGCTGCGGACAATCCCTTTGGGAAAGCATCTTCTCCCCATGTCCTTGATCCTGTCTTTAAGGTAGCTCAAGCTAATCAAATTCAGTTAATATGTTTTACTGCCCATAAGCAAGATACTATACTCAATTATTTTCCTGTAGTGTATAGCTTACAACTGAGAAGTACTTACGGGAAAGAGGTTTTGCAAGCAGAAAAGCTAGAGAGTGGGTTTTACCGAGTATCTAATGAATGATTTAAATCGTTATACGAACTGAGGGGAGGATATAAACAAACTAGAGATATTTAGAATTATTAGGATATAGGATAGCGGAGGTAACAGATTAACATGGCAAACAGAAAAGATAATAGTTTGATGCCAGTTGTAACATTACCTCCAGGAAAACATGGTTTTTTTAGGTATGGTTCAGAAATAAATAGCTACTCAGCTTGATATAACAGAAAAGCATTTTAGTAAGATAATGAACGTTAAATCCATATTGAGAAAAACGCCTCTATACTACTGATGAGTATAGAGGCGTTTTACCAGGATAGCAGTCTGTTTTATGTTATAGCCTTTTTATATATATTTGTTTCTCTGGACTTCATATTTTACTTAGGATTGTACATTCCGTGGTTCTGCATATAATTATAAAGCCCTTCACCATGTTTTTGTTCTTCTTTTTGGATATGGTTGAGGGCCTGCCTAGCATTAGTATCTGTAAATTCGAATATAGCTGTATTATAAGCGCCAGATATAAATTTTTCTGCCATGAGAAGGTCAGCGCAAAGACTTTGGTCCTGCATTGAGGTTTGGAAGTTTTGTCCTTGGGGATTCTGCCCGACTTGCTGGGTTTGTGGCGCTTGTAGGTTCTGTTGTCCTTGTTGTATGTTTGGTACATTGCCCACTAACATTTGGTTAATTGTGTCTAGGTGCTGTTGTTCCTGGGTGGCATAAGTTTGAAATAGCTGAACAAGTTGTGGATCCTGTGCTTCGTTAGCGAAACGATTATATTTATCTATACATATTTGTTCATGGCTTTTTTGGTCCTCTAAAAGGGTTCTTTCTTTTTGCGTTAGGTTAATTCTCATTATACATACCTCCTAAAAGTAATATGTTTCAATATCGGTTTTTTATCCTTATAGGAGTGAATCTTTAGGATTAAGGTTTTTGTTTCTAGCGCTGTTAAGAATCAGATGGTGAGTTACTATAGCTAATCTTAAAATAAAACCTAAATTGAGGAGAAAAGTAGAAATAAAGGGTACTAATCTTGAAATAATATACTTCTAGCTTTGAAGTTATTAATATGAACTGCTCAATTGGAGATGAAAAGCTCCCTGTCAAATACAGGGAGCTTTTCAATGCTGTGGTTAGTTGATGCTTACAATATTTGTAAAACAATGTACAATATAGTATGTTATAAGCACAGCAGATAATAACGCATAAAAATTAACCTAACAGGTTAATAAAACTAGACTTTTGAGGAAGTGCTAACAGGTTGCTCAAAGATTTTTGGGAACAGATATAGGTAATAAACTAACACAAAGAGTCGGTGAGCTTCTTGCTGCAGAATCTTTAATGGACATCAAAAATATCCCTGCAGCAAGATTACATCGCCTTGATGGGAGTAGAGTGGAGCAATATGCTGTTGATTTAGTTCACCCTCACAGATTGGTATTTAAACCAATTCTAGAAAATGGGGAAGATATTAACAAGCTAGAGATAATTAGTGTCATTAAGATAGAGGAGGTAATAGATTACCATGGCAAACAAAAAAGATAATGATTTTACGCCAGTTGTAGCACTACCTCCGGGAGAAACAATCAAGGAAAACATGATTTTTTTAGGTATGACTCAGAAAGAATTAGCTACGCGACTAGATGTTACAGAGAAACATTTGAGTAATATACTAAACGGCAACGCTCCGATAACTTACGATACGGCCTTGAAGCTGGAGGTTACGATTGGATCAAGTGCTGAGTTTTGGATGAATCTAGAAGCTAATTATCAATTAAACAAAGCAAGAATCGGAAAAGAGAAAGACTTTAAGGAAGACTTGGAGATACTGAAAGATATTCCATATAAGCTTATGAGTGATTATGGCTGGATTGATGAGGAGAATGACAGAAAGAAAAGGGTTACAAATTTAAGGGAATTCTTTGGAGTAACAAAAGTTTCATCAATTCAACAGGCATATGAAGTTGCATTTAGACAACAAAAGGTAATTAATGAAATATCAGATTTTGGTGTTTTGGCATGGTTAAGGAAAGCTGAAATTGAAGGACGCAAAGTTGATGTTGCTGAATATAATAAATCAAAATTGCGAAAATCAATACCTCGGTTCAGGATGCTTACTACGAAGCAGCCGGAAGAATTTTATCCAGAGATGAAAGAATTATGTGCTGATATTGGCATTGCGCTTGTACTTGTTAACTATATACCTAAGACTTATATTTGCGGAGCTACAATCTGGAGAAATAAAAAAGTAATACTGGCTTTAAGTTTAAGAGGAAAACGAGCAGATGTTTTCTGGTTTACTTTTTTCCACGAGATAGCACATTTACTTAATCATTCAAAAAAGGAGTTTCACATTAGCTATGATAGAGATCGTGATGAAATTGAAGCTGATATATTAGCCAGTAACTATTTAATTCCAGAGAACGCCTACAGAACATTTATTAATAACCATCCGAGCTTCAGAAGAGAAGACATAGAAAAATATGCTTTAGAAATAGGAGTAGCACCTTTCATCTTAATAGGACGTTTGCAACATGACCGACTTATTAATTATAACGACTACAACGATATGATTCCTACATTGGATATTGTGATGCAATAACCAATGTATATAAGGGTAAAATAAGGTAATTTACTTAGGATATAATTAAAAGATCAACCATCAAGTTGATCTTTTATATTAATAATTGCTTGTTAGGGAACCTTCAGTTTTCTCTCTACACAAAGATGCTCCCCATATGATAACCAGTTTTTCACTGCCGACCACAAGGAGAGCATATTAGTAGAAGAACTTTTTTACTTAATTAATGTGCTTTTACTTCCGTCCAAATCCGGTCATATTCTTTCAAGGTCTTACCTAGATTAACAAAGACCTCTGCATTCACTAAATCTTCTTCTTCAGGATATAAACTGGGGTCATTACGGACTTCCTCTGGGAGCATGGCTTTAGCTGCAGAGTTCGGGGTAGCGTAGCCAGTGTATTCTGCGTTCCGTAGAGAAATCTCGGGGCGGTTGAGGAAATCCATGAACTTTAGGGCACCTTCTTTGTTTTTGGCCCCCTTAGGAATAGCCATAACATCAAACCAAATGTTGGTGCTCTCTTTAGGAATGGCGTAGGCCAGATCCGCATTTTCTTCGCAGGCATAAGCCGCTTCTCCGGACCAAGTCAAGGCTAAGGCCGCTTCTCCAGCTACCATTTTATCTTTGCCTTCATCTACAACGTAGGCCAACACAAGAGGTTTTTGTTTTTTGAGAAGTTCACCAGCTTCAGCTAATTCCCGAGAATCCAAGGTATTCAAAGAGTAACCCAACTTCAACAGGGCGGCCCCAATAGAATCGCGCTGGCTGTCTAACATCAAAATTTCCTTGGCATACTTAGGATCCCAGAGAATATCCCAGCTATCGACAACTTCATTCACCATGGTGGTGTTATACAAAATGCCCATGGTCCCCCACATGTAGGGGAGTGAGTATTCGTTGTTTGGATCATAATCATTACCCATAAAACGATTATCTAAATATTTGTAGTTAGGTATTTTATCTAAATCAATCTTCTCTAGCATTTCTTCTTCAATCATTCTGGTTAACATATAGTCAGAAGGAAAGATTACATCGTAGGAACTGCCACCTGACTTAATCTTTACATACATATCTTCGTTAGTGGCAAAAGTATCGTAAATAACCTTAATTCCTGCTTCCTTCTCGAATTCTTCTAAAATGCTCTCATCGATATAGTCGCCCCAGTTGTACACATAAAGGGTAGGTTTATCTTGCTTACATCCACCTAGGATAAAACTAAAGATTATCAAACTCAGGAGAATAACTCCTATTTTGCTTTTTCGTACCATTCTTTTTGCCCCTTTCTTTTTTTTGCTCCATCTCTTGGCGGAGATTGACAATGACTAACAACACCAACACTGACACAAACATAATAGTAGACAAAGCATTGATCTTAGGATTAATTCCCCGTCTAGCCATGGAATAGGCTGTAATAGAGAGGGTGGAAACCCCAGAACCAGTAGTAAAGAAACTAATAACGAAATCATCTATGGACAAGGTAAAGGCCAATAACATTCCAGTAACAATTCCGGGCATGATCTCAGGAATAATCACCTTCCAGAAAGCTTGAGTGGGGGTAGCTCCCAAATCTAAAGCAGCTTCGTAGAGGTGTATATTAAGCTGCCGAAGCTTCGGTAACACCGAAAGAATCACGTAGGGAATATTAAAGGTGATATGGGCTAAAAGCAAAGTTAGAAAGCCCAAACGCACCTTGGCGAAGACAAAGAGAATCATCAACGAAATTGCTGTAACAATATCAGGATTGAGGACCGGAATATAGGTAATATTCATGAGCATTTTTTTCTTCAAACCCCGTGAATTATGAATTCCAATCGCAGCAATGGTCCCAATAATAGTAGCAATTAAAGCTGAACTTACTCCAATCAAGAGAGTGTAGTAGAGGGAGGTCATAATTGTCCTATCTTGGAACAATTCTACATACCACTTGAGGGTAAACCCACCCCAAGTTCCCCTAGAACGAGAATCGTTAAAGGAATAAGCCATCAACACTACAATAGGCATATACAAGAACACGAAGATCAGGTACACATAGCAACGTTTTATAAACTTTACCATAATGTTTTCTCCTTATCTTCGCCCTCAAAAAAGGACATAATCGCCATACTAAGTAAAATAAAGATAATCATCACCATGGAAATTGCTGAGCCAAAGCCCCAGTCTGCAACCACCAAGAATTGCTGTTCAATGAGATTACCGATAAGGGTAAATTGCCCACCACCTAGTAACCTGGAGATAACAAAGGTAGTCAACGCAGGCATGAATACCATGGTAATTCCAGAAATAACCCCAGGTAAGCTAAGAGGAAAGATTACTCTTGTAAAGACCTGGACGGGGTTAGCACCTAAATCACCAGCCGCTTCAATAACGCCCTTATCGATTTTGCTGAGTACCGAATAAATGGGGAGAACCATAAACGGTAAGAAGTTATATACCATACCCAAGACCACTGCAGTATTAGTGTACAAAATATTAAGGCGTGGAAGGCCCAAACTAGTTAGAAGCACATTCAAAAAACCATTCCGTTCTAAAATAGCAAGCCAAGCATAGGTCCTTAATAAAAAGTTCATCCACATTGGTATTACAAAAAGTAACATTACGACATTTTTGCGAGTGAAAGCGTTACCGGCCATAATCATGGCCACAGGATAACCTAAAAGGAGACAGATCAAGGTACTCCCTAAGGCCAAAGCCAATGAACGCCACAAAACCTTTAGATATATGGGTTCGAAAAACCTAGCAAAATTGTCTAAAGACCAAGTAATACCCTCTGGAGTCTTAACTGTAAAGGCATAATACACTACTAAAAGCATGGGGATAATGATGAATAATGCCATCCAAATTAGGTAAGGGATCATGGAAGAAGACTTTTTCATGATTCACTCACCTTCTTCATGATATGGATGTCCATGGGAGCTAGATCTAGACCTACTTTGGTACCAACTGGTTCCATGTGGGTGCTATGGAC
>DHDH01000032.1:33461-39107 GCA_002399235.1 Firmicutes bacterium UBA4881
GCACCGCCAAATTCTGCTAGACGGTCCTGGCGCATAATACCATCAATAATATTGCTTTCCCCAATGAATCCTGCTACAAAGGCGTTTGCTGGTTCGTTGTAAATCATCTCTGGTGTACCAATCTGTTGGATTTCTCCATCCTTCATAACCACGACAGTATCGGACATAGAAAGAGCTTCTTCTTGGTCATGGGTAACAAAGACAAAGGTGATACCTAACTGTTTTTGCATGTTTTTAAGTTCATGTTGCATTTCTCGACGTAATTTTAGATCTAAGGCTGCTAGGGGTTCATCGAGCAGAAGCACTTCTGGTTCATTTACCAGAGCTCTGGCAATGGCCACCCGTTGTTGTTGACCACCACTAAGGGAATCCACTTCCCTTTTTTCAAAGCCTTTTAGATTAACCAATTCCAACATTTTGCTTACTTTCTGGCGAATGGTCTGTTCCTCGAGTTTTTTTATGCGTAGACCAAAGGCAATATTTTCGTAAACATCTAGATGAGAAAACAATGCATAACGCTGGAAAATGGTATTTACCTGTCGTTTATAAGAGGGAACATTACTAATATCCTTGCCATTGAACCAAATCGTTCCACTCGTAGGTTGTTCAAAACCTCCGATCAAACGCAAAGTGGTAGTTTTACCACATCCGCTTGGCCCTAAAAGGGTTACAAATTCATTCTTTTTAATACATAGATTCATATCTGCCAGTGCCATTGTTTCATCAAATGTTTTGGATACTCCCTTAAGTTGAACAATGTTTTCAGGCATTACAGTTCCCCCTTTCTAAGATTTAAAAACTAGGTGGTGAGGATACCCACAACACACTAGCTGGTTTTTCGCTTGGGTTCGAAATAAAATGGCCTGCTTGCGCAGTAAAATAAAAAGCTTCGCCAGAACGGACTCGTACCTTTTTGGGGCCAAAGTGAAGTTTAATTTGTCCCTTTAACACATAACCAAATTCTTCCCCATCATGGGGATGATCAAAAGCAGTTTGACCGTGGGGTCCAAGGTGAACAATAATGGGTTCCATGGCGTTTTTTTGGGCATTAGGAATAATCCAATGAATTTCATTTTGCAATTCCTCGTTTGTCTTTACTGAGACATCATTCTTGGTAAAGGCAATTTTTTCTGGTAATTCATCGTTAAAGAAATCAGATAAATTAGTTCCTAGAGCCTCTAAAATGTCCACTAGGGTGGCAATGGAAGGGGAAGTGAGTTCCCGTTCTACTTGAGATATAAAACCCTTGGACAACTCACAACGGTCCGCCAACTCCTCTTGAGTCAAGTTATGTTGCAAGCGTAATCGTCTGATTTTTTCGCCAATATTCATCCGAGTTCACCACTTTTTAGGTATTGTCATATTAAACCTTAGGTTTACAATCACTAAACAAATGTATTTTAACTACTCAGAGAAAGAATGTCAATACCTTTGCTAGTATAAGATCTGCAACAGATTAGATGTTCTAGGTTTAAAGGCTAAAGATTTGGAGATTTTAGAGGAATAAAAGGAATAAGTAAACAGGTTTTGCAATGGAGGATGGGAGTACCTTAAGAAATTATGTGGCCAATTTTTATGATGTTGATGAATCTGATTTGTCTATTGAAGGCGCCATAGATACGTTAGGAAATCTTCTTTTTAAGTTTCCTTTCATAAAGAATTAGACCTAGAACTGGGTTTGATATTAAGGTTGTTGTAAAGCTATGTAGGTGCGACAGTCATTGTTGTGTTATTTTAGGACGGAAAAGTGGGTGAGAGGAAGGTTCTCCCTCTCATAATCAAGAAGAGAGACCCCACAACTATCCGATAAGATGGGTTAAAAACCCATAGGAAGTGAGGTCTCTCTTATGCTATTGATTCAATATATCGAAAGAAGAATTCTTAATATCGTTACTTGAAGAAAATACTAAAAGACGAATTAAATGGTGTACGCATTGATATCTGTAGAGCTATTGTGGGGAAGAAGACAAATATACTAAAGAAAACCCTGAAGAAAGAGAAGGCTGAGTTTCAGAAAGAAACAAGACTAACCAAGATTGAGACATTTCTTGATGTACCTCTGGATTATCTGGTTGCAGTTACTTGCAAAAAGGAATATGGAAGCCCGATTAAAACATTCTGTATTAAGGTAAGCTCTAAAAAGGATAAAACTGAGCTTTTTAAATTGTAATTTGGTTCGGGCTGTTTTGAGGAGTGATAGTGTGAGGTGGAACGTTAAAAGGTACCATACCCTAGACTATGAAATGAAGCAAACCTTTGGGCAGAAGATTATTAAACTCTCGCTTGATGGAGGATTTACCTGTCCAAACCGAGATGGTCTGATTAGTGATAAAGGATGCATTTTTTGTAGCGAAATGGGTACCGGAGAGTTCGCCGGGAGAAGAAACTTAAGTATTACTGAGCAAATTGCTCAGCAAAAGCAGATGTTATCTACCAAGTGGCCTTCTGGTAAGTATATAGCTTATTTTCAAAATTTCACCAATACTTACGCCCCGGTAGAGAAATTACAAGAGTTATATTTAGAAGCACTTTCAGCAACCGATATTGTGGGGCTCGCCATTGCCACTAGGCCCGATTGCCTGCCACCCAAAGTGTTAGATTTACTTGGCAATTTGGCTGAGACCAACTATTTATGGGTAGAACTTGGTCTCCAGACTATTCATAAAAGCTCTGCTACCTTTATTCGCAGAGGCTACGACCTTGATTGTTTTATTGATACGGTAAATAGATTAAAAGAGAGAAACATTAGGGTTGTAGTACACCTTATTTTAGGGCTTCCTGGAGAAAGCATCGAAGATATGATAGAAACTGTAAAGTTTATAGGTAACTTAGGAGTATGGGGAGTTAAGCTGCATTTATTACATATTCTTAGAGATACAGATCTTTATGAGTATTATCGCCTTAACCCATTCCCCCTACTTAGTAGAGAGCAATATATAAGCATTGTCTGTGATGCCTTAGAGCTTCTTCCACCAGCAGTAGTAGTACACCGCGTTACAGGCGATGGAGCTAAGTATCTTTTAGAAGCACCTAAGTGGAGCTTAGATAAGCTTAGAGTATTATCTGGAATCGATAAGGAATTAGCTAGAAGAGATTCTTGCCAAGGAAGTAGGTATCACGAGGCATCAATTATGTAATAATTTAGTTAGCAATCAGCTCACAAGGAATTCGCTTCTTGCTTTATAGCTACCTTTTCGGATAACTGTGCAACAATGTTCTACAGTTATTTCTTTACCTTTACTTGTTAATATGGAAAAGTATAAGTAATCGTGATCTGCTTATAAGTGAGCGCTGTTCTAACTAAAGTCACTGTATGTTATACTTTAATTAGAACCTTAATTACTTGAGCTAAAGGTGTGAAATAAGCATGGAAAAGACTGGTATGATACTCGATATTGTAAAGAAGTATGAGCTTTATCTACTTGTATATTTTGGTAGTTATATGACCGAGTTTTACCATGCTGAAAGTGATATTGATATAGCTTTTTTAGCAAAGAAGCCCTTAAGCAGTAAAGAGAAGGTTAGCTTGTTTGAAGATTTAATTATCTATCACCGGAAGAGCGAGATTGATCTAGTCGACTTGCAAACAGCAGATCCTATCCTACGCTATGAAATTGGGTCCAAAGGAAGACTAATATATGAGGCAGAAGAAGGTCTATTTGAGCGTTATTCGCTATATTACCTAAAGCGGATCTACGAGTTAAAACCAATTATTCAAGAAGAGATGAACGCGCTAAAGCAAGCAGTGAGGGATGTGATAGACAATGCTTGATAATATAGTAATTTGTCGCAAGTTAGCTGTATTAATTTCCTACTACAAAGAGCTTCAAGAACTAACAGGGAATCTTACCCTTGATGAGTACTTAAATACTTTACAGGCAAAAAGGGCTATCGAGCGCGAAATTCAGCTAATCGTAGAGTGTGCAACCGATATCAATAACATGATCCTAAAAAAACTAAAACAAGGGCCATCTCAAGACTATTTTAATTCCTTTATTAATCTAGCGGAGAATAATATAATACCAATGGATTTTGCGCTTATCATTGCACCATCCACTGGGCTTAGAAATATTTTAGTTCATGAGTATCAACAGGTTGACGACAAGATTGTTTATCACTCAATTACTAAGGTGCTAAATTCTTATAGAGAATATATTAAATTGATATCTGACTACTTAGATTGTGGAGTTTAGTAAGGTTACCCGGTAGTAGTTATCAATGCCTGATCTAGTGAGCAGCCTAATAATTTTAGATACTTTGGCAAAGCTTGAAATTAAATTGAAGATAATTTGACTTCACCCACGACTAAATTCGTGGGTTTTTGTTTTGAAAATCAACTATCAATGCTTAGGGGGTAAGGGGTTTCTGCTAACTTTATAAAGACTTTTTAGCATATACTATTTAACTGGTGCACGAGCAGCTTGACAGAAAAGAGCTTGTTTGAGTGTATGGGCTCCATAACATAAAGCGCATCAAAAATTAAGGCGATTTTTGAAAAAAATAGTCATACATAAAAAAGTGAAGCCTATTGACGAGGTTAATGGTATGATTTGCCGAAAGTTATCTACATTGATGATCTACTAAAAAGTAAATCAAACTGCACGCAAAACTGTAAACGATTAAACTAAGGAGGAGCACATATGAATAATTCTCTATCTACCCCCTGGGAAGAACGTTTTGGTTGGTTTTGGTATGGAGCTGATGTTATTTATAATTGGGAAGAAAAAGACTTCTTAAATGCTGCCAAGAACTTCTATGATGCAGGTAATACAACTGCCATACTATTTGGAACCCATTTTAGATTCTCTTACTGGGCCTATTGGAACGAGATAGAGGATACTATAGCTAAGATTACCAAGGCTTTTCACGCCTATGGCATAAAAGTCATCGAACACCATAGCACTCATTTAACTTATAGGATAGATAGTGATGTTAATAAGAAATCTTATTTATCAAGTAGTTTTGCAGATAATGGTTTTAAAGACTTTTTAGAAACATCCCAAGCTAACCCAATTTTAGGTGGCGCGCATATGGATGATTTCGGTCAAATTGACGGTAGCACCGGAAAAATTGGTCTTAGTTCCTATATACACACAGAAGGAAAGGATGTTCGCTGGGTTTTCAAACATTATGGTGGTAATGCTCACTGCTTTAACCATCCATCATTCTTCAAAGCATATACAGAACACTTAGAGAGAATTATCCAAAAAGCTAATATTGATGGTATCATGAATGACGATGTTCAGTGGTTTGGTGGTGGTAATTCCTGCTCATGCCATTACTGCCGCGAATTGTTTTATCAAGAAACAGGCTATCATCTCCCCAAGCCAGAAAACTGGCCCTCCTTCTACGAAAATTATGATGATCCCGCTTATATCGCCTGGAAACGCTTCAAGAAGAAAAGTAGCGGTGACTTTCATAGAAAATTAGATGCCTTTTACAAAGAACTTGATTTCCACCCCTTAAGACCAGCCTATTGTGCCGAAGTACTCCCGTTTGATACTACTTGCTATGGCTTTGAGAGTGCCAGTGAGTTATGGGATTACATTTTTCAGGAGTGTTGTGGCATCATTAAGTATTCATATCTTTGCTTTGCTATTGAAGCTGAACATCGCTTTGCTCTAGCAAAGAGGAAAGGTGTTCCCT
>DHDH01000007.1:0-667 GCA_002399235.1 Firmicutes bacterium UBA4881
CTTAATTCAGCTAGAGGAATTAATTTCTGGTGCTGTCAAAGATGGTATTAGCTATTTTACCCCACCTAAAAAAGCAGAAGCTGATGAAAAACGGACGCCAGTATCAACAACCTTTAGGAAAGCTACAACTCTGTCAGGAATAATAAGTTATGCACTTATGGATCTAGAGGAGAGGGGTTAACCCCTCTCTTTTTTAAAAGATTGGTAGGTATGAAGTTTGTAAATAAGACTACTATATCAATTGAGCAGGAAAAGCTATAGCGAAAGAATATATTAGGTTACATTCTTTTTGGTAACGTTTTACTTTGCTATTTGTCCTAGAAAATAGCAGGTGTATTGTAAGTTTTAGTTAATAAAAGAAATAATTGCAGGTTGCAAAAAGGGGAGTGAAAGATGTGATAAATGGGTTTAAGGCCTTAAGATGCTTTTTTATATTACTATTAATCTTAACTTTGGGAGTTTTTACAGCAGCTATTGATGTTGCCATAATTGGCATAAAACCAGCTACTACAGATCAATGGGTAGCAGCGGAAAAAATTAGCGGAGCTATATATACTGCGTTAAATTCCCAAGGGTTTAAAGTTCTCTCTAGCTCTAGTACGGATTCTTTGGTAGGAGATCGAAGGGCCTTTTTAGAGCGTTATGTAGGTGGTGTCCCTAATGTAGT
>DHDH01000007.1:812-1079 GCA_002399235.1 Firmicutes bacterium UBA4881
ACTGCCGATGCTGTAGTTATTGGAGTCATTAAACCTTTAGGTAAAAGCTATCAGACTTCGGTTACATTTTGGAACATCAAAAGTGGTCAATCTGTAGAGTATGCTTTAACCGGGAACCCCCTAACTATTGATAAGAGTTTAGCTAATGGTTTAGCGCAGAAAGTTTCTGTGGCTATGACCGCAGAGCATAAAGTTTTACTAGTGAGTGGGCAGAGTGTTGAATTAACAAGTGGTGGAGGATTAGGTATTTTTAAAGGGCAGGTTCTA
>DHDH01000007.1:1291-1554 GCA_002399235.1 Firmicutes bacterium UBA4881
GAAGTGATCTCTGTAAATGGAAACAGAGCTCAAGCTAGAATTATCCGTGAAGATCCCTACCTCAAGATTAAAGCGGGTGATTATGCTAGCAAGCAAACAGTACCAGGTTTTGGTGCTATCGATATAGACTCTATGCCAAGAGGTGCAACTGTTTATCTAGATAATTTCCTCTTAGGCAAAACACCACTCATGGTGAGTAATGTTCCTGAAGGTACCTATTTAATTACCTTCAAAGAGCCCTTATCGGAAGATGTTAGAGAAAA
>DHDH01000007.1:1695-2464 GCA_002399235.1 Firmicutes bacterium UBA4881
GTCAAGGCTAATACAGTGTCGAAATTGGCACCTGTTCTCCCCGAAAAAATGGGTGAACTTCAGATTAGCTCGAATAAACCTGGCGATATCTATGTTAACAGTGTTAAAAAAGGTAAAGCACCACTTGTTTTACAATTATCTAAAGGTCTCTATCGAGTAGAGATCTTAGTCCCAGGTTATCCAGCTCATGAGCAAGTTGTTTGGGTAACTCCAGGCTTAAGCTCATCAGTATTTTTCCATGTTGCAGGTTCACCTGCTGAAGCACATTTCCAATCAGATCCACCAGGTGCTTCAGTTTATCTTGATGGTAGTTATATAGGAGAAACACCTTTAAGTACTGTATGGGTTGAACCAGGTTATCATGACGTGAAGATGACTAAACCTGGTTGGCGAGATTGGAGTTCTAATATTCTCTTCAAATCCGGTAATAGAGAAGTTGTTAAAGCAACAATGCAGCTACCACCTGGAGTGATTACTTTCTATAGTGATCCTGCTAGAGCTACAGTGTTAGTTGATGGTCAGGTAGTTGGTAAGACACCATTAACTTTCACAGAAGCTGGCCCTGGCACAGTAACTATCGAGATTAACAAAGATGGTTATAGACCTATTATTAAGACTTTTTCTATCTATAGCAACGAACGTATAGTTATAGATGAAAAGCTTGAACGTAAAGTAGGCACCTTATCTGTAACTTCTAATCCTAGTGGGGCTGAGGTATATCTTAACGGTGTAAAACAAGGGAAAACACCTTTGGTATTAGAAAACGTAC
>DHDH01000007.1:2587-3759 GCA_002399235.1 Firmicutes bacterium UBA4881
TGAAGGAATACACACACTAGAACTACGTGGTGCAGGTAACTTATCGTCTCGAGAGCAAGTAAAGGTAGTCGATCGGGAGAAAAAAGATCTATCATTGAAGCTTGTTCCCTATTGGCTATTAAATAACGTAGAAAAGCGGATCACAGGATTTGTGGGTGGCGACTTTATTGCTGGGCAATTAAGATTAGGTGTTAGCGCTAGTTTTCCTGTTAATCGTTACTTGGTTCTTAGGGGCAACTTTAGTAACTATAGTGCGAATTATGGTGGTGGATATGGCTCTTTAGCTAAGTACACCAGCCTATCAGCAGGTAGCGATATCTTTATGGATAATGGAGCTGGTTTCTTTACCATAGGTCGTTATAACGCCTTTAGTCAAAGTGATACCTTTGGCGAGGTAGGTGGTGGTCTGGCCTATAGGTTCATTGATCCTGATCGCTATGTTTTAGTCGCTAAAGCGGGTGTTATGTATAGAACAATTGATAAGAACTCTAATATTACTTGGGAAGTAGATTTCCAAACTAAACTAGGTAATTCTGGCTTAGTCTTAGGAATTAACGCTGGCTCGACACCTATAAGTCAATTTGGTGGTAATTTATCTTTGGGAATTAGCTTCTAATACAACTAAAAAGGATGTCAAAGCAAAGAGCTTTGGCATCCTTTTTTTGAAAACTTATAACCGAAAATAAAAAGTTAGTAGAGAGTTCAAAATGGCTATTTAGTTAAGAGTATTAGCTTTTGATCTAATAAGGGACCTTTCAGCTAGCTTTTCTTTTTTACTGATCTTGTGGCAATTAGCGCTACTTTGGTATCAGCAAAATCAGCATCGATGATCTCCCCTAAATTAACGGGAGCTCTAGTGGTTAAATCTTTTAATATCTTCATGGCCAGGGGTATTTTTTCTTTAGGTATCGGTTCTTGAGTCCTTACAGGTAGTTGTTGAATAACACCATCTTCTATCCTAATGGTACTGGTAAGCATACGTTTAGGATTATAGAACTCATCTTTAGCATAATTTAGACCCCTTGGACACTGATTACCACTGATATTAGTGAGCTCCTTACCATCTAGGGTAAGTGTCAATGTACAACCTACAGGGCAAGAGATACAAGTTAGCTTACGAGTTAAGCTCAAGGGAGCTCACCTCCTCTACTAGGCGAAATTCTAGCTTGTCG
>DHDH01000001.1:0-5338 GCA_002399235.1 Firmicutes bacterium UBA4881
AATAGCAGTGATATTCGTATGGACTCAACCTTGATAGAGCCTAACATTAAGAAAGCTGGCCGTTTAGCTCTAGTCTTTGACGTACTTTGTTTAGCACTTAAAATCATCCCTAATACAAGACTACCTCAATCTCTTCAAAAAGTGCTGGAACCTGGCTTTCAAAAGAACATGTTATATCAGGCTAAGTCTGAAAAACTAGCATCTAATCTAGAATGTTTATTAAATTTAGCAGAGGAAGCGCTGGAGATAGCAAGTGAGATACCAGAGGTATGCGCGAAAGAAGAAATAAAGACTTTAGTGCGCTTAATCGATGAGCAAACTTATATTGATGAGAATTCAAAGCAGAGGAAAGTAAAACCAAACAGCGAGATTAATGCTACCTCTCTTCAATCAGCCTACGATACTGATGCCACTTACCGTGCAAAGGGGAAAAAGGTATCTTCAGGCTATGTCGTCAACATAGCTGAAACCTGTGAAAAAGATAATCCTGTTCAGATGATTGTTGACTATGCAGTTGAAAAGAATACTACGTCTGATCAAAAGATGATGAAAGAATCGTTGCCAAAAATCAAAGAGAACACTGATGTTAAGCGTGTATATGTCGATGGAGGCTATTTCTCAACTGAAGAGTGGCAAAAAGCTCATACTAATCATGTTGATATTGTATTTACCAATATGACTGGATCTCAGCCCGACCCGAGCAAGATACCTTTTTCTAAGTTTCGTGTAGACATAGAAAACAAAAAAGTCTTAAGCTGTCCAGCTGGTCAAAAGCCCACGTTTTGCTCCTTTACAGACGGGTCCTACTCACTAAGGTTTGATATTCATGTTTGCAAAAATTGCCCCTTAGCTGCTCAGTGTCCTGTTGTATTAAGGAAAAGCTATAGTATTGTATCTTTTAGTGAGAAATCTTACCTAGCTTCGTTAATAAGAGCTAAATACATGACTTCAGAAGAGATACAAAAGAATATATCAATGAGAGCCGGTGTTGAAGGTAGTATTTCAGGACTAAAAGTGGGTCAACGAATATCTGAGCTCTGGGTATGAGGACAGGAGAAAGTTGAATACTATATCGAATGGAAAGCATTAGCTGCAAATGTAAAAAGATTCTGTAGAGGAGTTAAGGAACTAATAAAAAACAATAAACTTCTACACCAAGGGCGAAGTGTGCCCACTTTAGCGAGTTAGTTGAAATTAGCTATTGATTTTGCCAGTCATCTGACTAGCAAAGAGAACAATGGGAGGTACTTTACCCATTAAAAAGTGAGTTGACTCCAAAATGACTGATTACCTAGTGTATAAAATTACAAGCTAAGTTGTTAATAGGATATGCTCACCTGTTTTTGCAGTGGAATCATGGATATAAAAATCCCGACTATTTGGAGGAAAATTATTTGTTTCTTTTGGTCTGAAAGAAAAGTAGGGATAAGTGGTGTGGGAGGTCGGCTACTCAAATAATGGTTAGCCTAATCTAGCCAGTGATAGACCGTGATGTGCCCTGATAGTGGGAAACATATAGCCAATGAGAAGTTAGTCCATCGAATCTAAAGAGAAGCGAACCAATAAAGTTGGTTAAGACAAACCTCTGGTCCGAGAACAGAAATCACATCTAAGGCATGGTATATCGGGTAAAGTTGCTAAACAAACTGAAACCCAATACCTATCCGAAGATATGCTATGTAAATGTGGCAGATGGATGGAAGGGGAAAAATTACGCGGTTAACTGGGGAGTCTACATGGCAAGCTTTGTAGAGCGATAAAAAGATCTAGGAAAAATAGTAAAACTCAAAATCACAATTTTTAGCTTTTGATTATGAAAATGTGATAAAGAAATTGTAGATACTAGAAAATACATAGTTAATCAGAAAGCGATTCCTTTTGTAAAAATCAATTCACAGAATATCCTGATTCTGCAAATAATCAAGAAAATTAAAAGGGATAATACTTTAGACAGCGAAAGAAGTAATTGTTACCAAAAAGGAGTGCCGGTATAGGGGATTATTGGGTATTTAATTAAAATTTGGGGGGCGTTATTTTGATGTCAAGTAAAAAAACGTTTTATTTGGCGGTACTAGTTCTACTAGCTACAATTCTTAGTGGTTGTACTTTGTTTGGGCCAAAGATTTGTGCTGTAACAGGTAAGGTTACCATGGGTGATGGTACAGTTCTAGCTAATGCAGAAGTCTACATTATACAAGACGGTAAAGAGACTAAAATTGCTACAACTGATAGTAAGGGAGAATTTAATGCACAAATAAAACCAGGTAAATATGAGTTTTTTGCTAAATATAGTGGAAAGAGTTCAGATAAAGTAACTTTTACAGTTCCACGTGCAAAGACAGCTACTTTAGAACCAATTAAAATATCAGGATTGGCAGTTATGTCAGGTACAGTAAAAACTAGCGATGGGATAAAATTAGAAGGTGCTACTGTTAAATTTGATCAAATTGAAGCTGTTACTGATAACGAAGGTAAGTATACTATACCGACAGTATCTGGAACCAAAGATCTAACTGTTTCTTATAAAGGTTATACAATTTCTGAATCATATACACTAGCTGATGGTATTATAACCAAAGATATTACTCTTTCAGAATTAGGAGAAGTATTAGCTAATGTAAAAAGCAAAGGTGTAGCATATAGCGATTTGAATATTGTTGTTAAAGTAGGTGACTTTGAAGTTACCCAAAAAACAGATGCAGCTGGGCAGATAAAAATAATCGCCCCTTTAAAAGAAGCTTTGGTGTCAACAAAATTCTTATATAAAACTGTTGAGGAAAAAGTAACACTTGCTAAAACTGTTGAGGTTAATTTTGCTAATGGTCCTGATTTTATTGATACCTTTAATAACCTTGATAACTGGGTTGAAGAGGAAGATTTTGAATATAATAAGTGGGCAATAACAACAAAAGGCTTTGTAGATGTCGTTAATGGTAATGTAGTTAGAACTCAAGAAGGTGTCTCGGGTCTCAAACTCAAAGATCGTGTAGTTACTGACTGTGTTGTTTCAGTTAAGTGGCGTGTAACAAGTGATCTTCCTGAGAAAAAGACAGTAGGGGTAAGAACACATGTAAGAAATGCCCAAGATCATTGGTGCTATGGATATGGTACAAATGTATCTACCTATAACTATGAACTTGCTACTTGGCATGGTTTAGGAGCAGATAATAAGTTTTCTATTATTACAGCAAATCCGAACGAACCACAAGTTGCTGCCGGCGATGAAGTAATAGTTACAATAGTTGTACAAGGTAATAACTTCAAGTATTATAAAAACGGCGAGCTTATAGCTGAATCCACTGAGACCGCACACCCAATTGCTCAGGGTGGAATATTCTTATCCTTCAATGCTTGGATACAGATTGATCAAATAGAAATATATAACCTATAAAGATAAAAAAGTAAAAATAGAAACAGGAGAGAGCTTTTTGAGCTCTCTCCTGTTTTGCGTAGGCCATGCATGCCGAATTCAGCCACTTTCTACTACCTGAAAGAGGCTCATTTTTATAACTGTTAGCGAAGTTAAATATTTTATAAGATATTTATGCTCTCTCATAAATTATGAGTATAAAAAGCAATTGATGTCTAAGAACAAGTAAAGGTGATAAAATAATTTCAATGGAAAGAGTAAAGGAATAAAGAAAATAAATAAAGAAATATGTACATAAAAAAGGGAAAAAAGTCACAATGATTAATAATGTAATTGGTAACACAAAATAGTTACTACTATAAATGTTGGGGGAGAAAAAATTATGAGAAAAAGGTTATGGGTAATAACATTTTTGGTAGCAGTTATGCTTGTGGTAAGTGGATGTAATCTTTTTACAGCAAAGAGTGTTAATACCAGTTTAAAGTTAACACTTAAAGATGGTACACCTTTTAGCAACCAAGAGTTAAAAGTATTAGCTGCAAAAGATGGTAAAACGGTTATAACAGTAAAAACTAATCAAGATGGCATTGCGAAAGCCTATCTTAAACCGGGAGAATACAAGGTTCAGTCAAATATTGTTAGGGACATAGGTAGTGGGGTAACGGTTAATCAAGCGATCAGTGTTACAAAAGGTAAAGAATCTGAGTTATTTGAGATTAAAATAGGAAATACAGGTAGATTAGATATTGAAGTAAAAGATAAAGAAGGCAAGATTATCCCCAATACTAAAGTGAAAATACTTGATGAAACAGGAAAGTTAATTAAAGAGATAGATACTCCAGAAGGAATAGCTAACGTAATAATTGAAGCAGGGAAAACATACAAGATTGAATCTAGTGTCAATGAATTTGTTTCTACTCAATCATCAATATTAATTGAGGAGAAGAAACAAGGACTAGTCAGCAGTATTTTAATTTCTACTTTCGTTGGAACAGTTACCACTACTGCAGGTGTGAATATTCCCGATGCTTTAGTTAAGGTAGGCAATTTCTCTGGCAGAACTAATGAAGAAGGTAGTTTTACTATAATACAAGATAAAGAAATAAGTGATGTTCTTGTTGAGTGGGATAATTATTCTAAAAAATTCGCGGCTGTTGATTTAACTCTAGTCCAAAATTTCGCATTAGAGTTTGGCATAATTGACACTGTACTACAAACAAATATTACGTTATCTAACAATGAGAATACTATTGTTCTTCAACCAAACGAGAATGGTGTAATAAAAGATAAAGTACCAAATGGCACCTATACAGTTACTATTGATCTTCCTCATTATCACCATGTAAAGGAGAACTTTGTTGTAGATGGGCAAAATATTAAATTGGCTCGCTACTTTAAAACTATTGAAGATTTTGGCGATGCGAAAGTTGGCAAATTCCTTGATACTAATGGAGTATTTAAAGCAAATACCCTTGAAAACAATTACGCTATCTTAGCTAGCAAAGAAAAATATGGCGATGCAACCTTCTATGTGGAGGTCCATGCTCCCGATCATCGTTTTATGATTCAAATGAGAGGTCAGATGAGTCAAGCTGCTTTTTGGACGAGTTCCTATTCCTTTGACATAGTTTATCCAGTGGTAGAATTCCTAGCACTTAGAAAGTATCCAAACACATCAGCTCCTTCTATAGATCTTAGATCAACAGATAAAGTTGGCGATGATTCTAGAAACCCAACAACCTATCAAGCAGGAGATAATGTTGCGATTATAAGTAAAGCATATGGAGATAAATATAGCATCGATATGATCAAAAAAGATAATAATTCTCTGCTCTGGCACGAAGAGTTTACAGATTCTGAGTGGGCAACAGGCCATCTCTTGATATGTACTCAAAATAAAGCAGACAAAACACCTAGTGAGTTCTCTAATGTAACAGTATTGTTCTAAAAAATATAAAAAGAGTGTAG
>DHDH01000001.1:5588-22384 GCA_002399235.1 Firmicutes bacterium UBA4881
CAATCATTAGCCAAGAGCAAGGGTGTCATCCTGAGGATCGAATCTGAAGGGAAGTGTGCAAACATAGTTTGCAAAAGGCAAAGTCTTGATCCAATGAACACGAACATCATTAGGTAGTGGATATGGGTAGGTAGAGAAAAGGACTTGACGGTTAGGATAAGACAGAGACTACTTATCTGATACTTGATGATAGCTGTTGTTTGAAAGGAGTTACTTATTTTAGGGAAGGTTGGAAACCGAGAGTAAATGATAAGAACGCTTAGAGTTAGGAATAGGTAGTACAAGGCATAAACACATCTTAGAATAACCGAAACGCCGCATACTTAATGTACCTACGGTGTTGTTGGAGGAGGTGGTTAGACACCGCCTCCTACCCGATTCGATATACCAGAATTATTTACCGTTAATATAATTAGGAGATGAAGCAAAGATAAAGGTAAAATAGGTAGGAGAAAAGAATAATTCTAAAGGTGATAATATGCGAGTAGCATTAACTGGAAATATAGGCGCAGGTAAATCTGCAGTTGGTGAGTATTTAAAAACAAAAGGTATCAAAGTAATAGACACAGATATTTTAGCGAGAGATATAGTCGAGCCTGGGAAAAAAGCTTGGCTAGAAATTGTTCGAAACTTTGGCTATGAGGTGTTGGCTGAAAATAATGCCATTGATCGTAAAAGATTGGGCGATATTGTTTTTAACGACAAGGATAAAAAACGCGAACTTGAGAAAATAACTCATCTAGCCATCTGGGAGCAATTAGCAGAGCAAATGAGACAAGAATCGCTAATTGTGGCAGAAATCCCACTCTTGTTTGAAGCAGGTTGGCAAGATCGGTTTGATAAAGTAATATTAGTTAAAGCGGATGACGCACTAAGACTCAAAAGAATAATGGTAAGAGATAATTTAAGTGAAGAAGATGCTAGAAAACGCCTTAACTCTCAAATGTCTCAGGAGCTAAAAGAAAAAATGGCTGATTATGTCATTAATAATTCAGGAGAATGGTTGGACACTGTAAGGCAGATTGAAGAGATATGGCAGAGTATATTGGAGGTAAAAATGAGAAAAATTAGAATTGCACTTATTGCTCATGATCGAATGAAACCACAAATGGTGAAGTTTGCGCGAAAACATGTTGAAATTTTAAAAGATATGGAAATAGTTACTACAGGGACCACGGGTAAGCTAATCGAAGAAAATACTGGACTACATGTGGAGAAAATGTTGTCTGGCCCATATGGTGGAGACCAACAAATTGGTGCTAAAATTGCTAGCGGTCAAATAGATTTAGTAGTGTTCTTAAGAGATCCACTAACAGCACAACCACATGAACCTGATATTAATGCGCTTCTTAGGGTCTCTGATGTTCACAATATACCTGTTGCAACAAACGAAGCCACAGCCGAAATTCTCTTAGTTTCCATTGCCCAAGAGCTGAAGCAAACAACCAAGTGAAGTTAGAACAAAAAGGAGGGGGCAGATGAAAGTAAGAAGGGTCTTAATAGGTTTTTTATTACTTATGGTAGCTTTTGCCATATTACATCGGCCTTTGATGAAAAAAATCTGTCCCCTAAAGTATTCAGAGGAGATCTTATTATCTGCTAACGAGAATGAACTAAGCCCTTTTTTAATAGCTAGTATAATTAGAGTGGAAAGCAGTTTTAATAAAAGAGCAGTTTCTAGAAAAGGCGCAGTGGGATTAATGCAATTAATGCCAACCACAGCAGCTTGGCTAGGAGAAATTAAGGGAATTAAAATTGCGGAAAATTCTCTTGAAGATCCTGTTATAAATATTGCTCTTGGTAGTTTTTATTTCCGAACTTTGCTCGATGAGTGGGGGAAAATACCAGCTTTAGCTGCATATAATGCGGGCCGTGGCAATTTGGAAAAATGGCTCAAAGAAGAGGTATGGGATGGAAGTTGGGAAAATAGAACAGATATTCCGTTTCCTGAGACTAGAGCTTATGTTATAAAAGTCATTATTTTTGAGCATTGGTACAAATATCTATATGGTAATAGTTGGCCAGGGGAGAGAGTATTATGGCAGACGAACTTAAAAGAGATAAGATAGAACGTTTAGCCAAAGAAGATCCATTTTTAACTATTGAAAAATTAGCAAATTTGGCTAATACAACTACTCGCTATGTTCGTACTGTATTATATGAGAAAGGTATCTCACTCCAAGAATTACGCAGAGTCTATGCAACTAGTTGGAAAACGAAAAACTATAATAGCCCAAATTTAGATGAAGTAAATAATATTTTACTACCAATAGCTAGAGAAACTATAAAAGCAGTTGACTTGGTTCATATTGCGGGTAATAACACAAACATCGTTAGGGAAGGCCTTTTTTTAACTAGTAAAATGTTAGCGAAAGTAAACTATAGTTATCAAGCTTTTCTCGCCGATACTCAATCAAAAAGGGTTAGTAGGGAATGGGTTGAAGTAATTAATAACCTATACTTAGTTAAATGGCAGTATTATTTTAATCGAGAAGAACAGCTATTATTTTATCATTTGGGACTTGGAGAAGAGGTAAGGGTAGTAAACTCATCTCAAGGTTTACAGTTTGAAAGGAAATTTATTTGCAATGACTCCCAAATGGATAGAACTGAGAAGGATTCTTTGTATAAAGAGAGAAAAGTAATAAGTGATAGGTAAGCTAGAGGAACTACCTAGCTTTAGATGACTGATTCTGAGAGGAGGCATTTTTAAATGAAGAAGATCTATCAAATATTAACTGTACTAATGGCTCTTATTATTCTCGGGACTGGTACTATTGTATATGCAGAAGAGTACGGTTCATATCAAGAAGCTTTAGATGCCTATAAAAAGGCTGGTTACAAGAGAATTACTAAGATTAAAAAGCCAATTATTGTTGAAGCAGAAAGCTTTATCAATGAAGGTATGGAAAGAGAACCAAGAAGTGGCGAAATTCCTAAGGTGGAAATTGTTGCTGACGAAACTGCCAATGGTGGGAAATATGTCACCAATTGGAAAGAGCGTTATCATTACCTGGATTACAAAGTAACTGTACCAGAGAGTGGTTTGTATAGCATTTCTTTCCGCTATCGTATCCCTAGAAGTGAAAGAGAGACTGGGTTTTTCATCCGCGCTATTACAATTAACGATGAAGAACCATTTGCTCAAGCCGGCAGATTGACTCTACCTAAAGGCGAGACTATGCCTGGTTCATCAACGCTTATTGGCGATCCTTACTTTGATTGGATTGTTCAAAAAGTAAAAGGTCAAATGGATCAGTATGTTGAAGAACCATATCTCTTCTATTTTGAGAAGAATAAACAATACACCATTAGACTTACTAGCCGTGGTGGTGGTATCGACTTTGATTATTTTGCTATAAGCGAAGCTCATAAGTCTACACCAAAAGCTTTAGTCGGCTTAAAACGTATGTGGGATTTGCTTCTAGCATCTTTTAAGGCACCAAAAAAGTAAGATAAAACTAAGCCGTGGCTTCTAAAGCCACGGCCTATTTTTTTTGATAAATGGTTTTCACCTAGATTAATTTACAAGAATTAACCTAATGTTTGCTTAACAAAGGTTTTTACAGGTATTGGTAAAGATTAATTGAAGATAAATTAAGGTGTTTGTAATTTATCCAGTAAATTTAAGTATGGTTTGATCATATAGGTTCGTTCATTATCGTAAAGAACAAAACCTGGTTTAGCTCCAGTAGGTTTACGAACATGTTTAACCCGAGCGCTATCAACAATAACAAGGCTATCTTCACTACCACGTGAAAACAGAGCAGCTAAGTTGGCAGCGGTTAGTAAATCGTCTTCCTCGGGGTTACTACTTTTTAAAATAACATGAGCTCCAGGTATTTTTTGGGTATGAAACCACCAGTAGTCTCCTGAACTTTGCCTACGGATAAGATCGTTTTGCTTATTATTACGACCAACAACAATTTCAATTCCCGAAGGAGATAAGTAATGTCTAGGCCCAGAAGTAGGGTCTTTACTTTTTTGTTTAGTTACTGATTTAATCTTTTTTTGTGCTAACCAACTTTCTTTAACTAATTCATCATGTAAAGCAGCTAGATCGGCTAGATCTTTGGCAGCTTCAATTAAGCCTTTCATTTCGCTAAGGTAATTAAACTCGCTTTCTGTTTCTGCTAAAAGAGTATCAAGGTTTTTTAAGGCTGAACGAGCTTTTGCATAACGTTTGTAATAAGATTGGGCATTTTCATTGGGTGTTAAGCGTGGATCAAGTTCAATAACAACAAGGGGTTGCCCCTCCTCATAGTAATCTGGAACATGCGCTTTATTAGCTCCTTTTTCTAGTTGGTAGAGGCTGGCAGTTAACAAATCACCTTTCTTGCGATATTCCTCGGCTGATAAAGCTTTCTCTAAAGCATCATTTCTTAAAGAAAGCTTTTTTTCAACTTTCTCTAGATGAACATTAAGTGTAGAGAGCAAATGTTGTTTACCATGCTTAAGTTTATCGCTATAGAAAGCGTTTGTATAAAAGCGATCTAAAACAGCATTAACTGAACCTTCACCATTAGGATAGAATATTAACTGATCATTGTCGATCTTTGGTACAAGCAATCCTTGATCGGCTAAATTAATTAGATCGTGAAGCGCTTTTAGTAAAGTAGTGGCATTTTTGGGATCTTCTACTGCAGCAAGAAGTTGATGAGCTAGATCAGGGCTAAGTCCAGCTATGTTTTTCACTAATACCCTAGGTAGTTGGGTTAAATCTGCTAACGATAAATACCATGCTAATTTTTCTTCGGTGATATTTTTAGGGTCTTCTTTTTTTTGGGCAGGAGGTAGAGTATATTTTAATTTAGGAAGAATCTGTCTAACCCTACTTTTGGTTTCATCTATTCGATTTAGGGAATCTATAATAATACCATTATCATCAAGTAATATTAGGTTGGAGTGCCTGCCCATAATTTCTAAAACTAAGCTCTTTTTATTACGAGTTCTACCAAAATCTTCTTCACGGCTGAAATCGAGTCTGACAATTCTTTCCAAGGGAATAGCAGAAATACTGTCGAAGCGGTATTTTTCTAAATGCTTTCGTAAGAGCATACAAAAACCACTTGGTGACAACGGATTTTCAAAGCGGTTATCAGTTAGGTGTATTCTGCCTAATTCTGGGTGGGTTGATAATAATAGATAATGGTTTTCTCCCGGTAGCCTAAGTTCAATGGTAATGGTGCTATTTTCTGGTTGATGAACTTTTTCTACTCTAGCTCCAATTAAGAATTGGCTAAGTTCTTTAGTTACAGATTGTAGTAATAAAGCGTTAAATGACATGGAAACACCTCCTTTATTTAAGTATAACATGAGAAGGCTTAGAGTGGGTTATTGTCGAATTTATGCCTATATGGATTTTTGACTTCTGAATTGATTATCAAGTAGCACTGGTTTAATATAAAGGGAGCTGATTCAATGCGTAGAGTAGTTTCTGTTTTTTTGATTATATGTTTTTTTAGTTTATCATTATCGCAACTGGTTACAGCACAAAATAGTGCTACTGCTTTTGATAGAGCATTGTTTTATTTTACTATAGGACGCTGGGATTCGGTCACTAGTGAATTAAATAATGCCTTGAAAGAACAACCAAACGAGCCAGAGATTTTTCTTTTTATCGGTGCTTTTTTATCTGCTTTAGGTGACGAAACACAAGCAACGACATTTCTTGCTAAAGCAGAGAAAGCTGCACCGAGAACTGGCGTGCTTGTTTTACAAGGTGATATTTATCGACGGATGAAAAATACCAAAAAAGCAGAAGAGTATTATAAGAAAGCATTAAAAACTAATCCCAAGACAGTTATGGCTCATATCGGTATTGGTAATATCGAAGAAATTAACAAACGCTATAATGAAGCATTGAGCGCTTATTTGAAAGCATTGGAGATTAATCCAGAAAGAGTAGAAACCTTAATCGACGCTGGTCGCATGGAGTTACTTCTGAATGAAGCAGAGTCTGCTATGACGCATTTTGCTAAAGCGGTTGAAATTGATTCAGGTAGCGCAGAAAATCATCTCTGGTATGCTAAAGCCCTTTATAAGTCGGGTCTTATTGATAAGGCATTACAGCAAATAGAGCGCACTATAGAATTGGATCCTAGTAATAATGAAGCCCAGGAGTTAAAACAGAAATGGCAAATCTAAATTAGTCAGTAAGTTCTGAGATTTAAAATAACAAGCATTTCTTAGCCAGAGAGAGATAAAATGAGTAATTACAGCTACATTCCTAGATTTTACAATAAGTATATGGTATAATTGCTTCGAAACAAAGTTACCAGATATGGTACCAGTCTTTGAGGAGTGTTTGGTGTGAAATACCAGATTGTTAGTATGACAGGCTACGGCCAAAGCACAGTAAATTCTGGAAAATTTACTATTGCAGCAGAGATACGCTCAGTTAATAGCCGCTATCTTGAAATGAAGGTAAAGATGCCTCTAGGCTGGGGTGAATTAGAAGAGCGTATTCGCGAGGAGATAAGTTCGCGATTAGCACGTGGACGTGTTGAAATTGTTTTAACAGCCCACTACCAGCAAAACGATGCTACCTTAGCCATCGATTGGGAGTTACTCCGAAGTGTACAAAACGCTCATGAACAGGTAAAAACTGCTGTTGGCCTAACCGAACCACTTAGCTTTGCTGATCTTTTAGCTGTTGAAGGTGTCTTAAAAGTTGAAAAACCTGAAGAGAATATGGAAGAGATCTGGCTCATTGTTCAAAAAGCAGTTGTAGAAGCATTAAACCAATTGGTATCGATGCGCAAGAATGAAGGCGAAAGACTTTCTGTGGACATTGCAGCTAGAGTTAATTTTATTAAAGATAAAGTGTTAGATTTAGAGGGACTAGCCCCGTTAGTTATAACTGAATACAGAGACAAACTAGCACAGCGTATAGCTGATTTAGGTGTTAGTCTTGCGGAAGATCGACTAGAACAGGAAGTTGCTTTAATGGCTGATCGCATGAATGTTACCGAAGAATTGGTTCGGCTTAAAAGTCATTGTGAAGGATTCTTACAAATTATGGCTGAAGGGAATAGTGTAGGTAGGAAACTAGACTTTTTATTACAAGAGATGAATAGAGAGATTAATACTACTGGTTCGAAATCATCTTGCTTAGCAATTAGTAGATTAGTTGTTGAGGTTAAGAGTGAATTAGAGAAAATACGCGAGCAAATACAAAATATAGAATAACTATTTGGGTGAGGTGTTTTTTATGACCATTCCATCTTTATCACCAGAACAACGTCGAAAGGCATTAGAGAAAGCACAGCAAATGCGTCGAGCAAGAGCTGAACTAAGAAACAAGCTCAAAGCAGGTGAAATTACTCTCGAAGAAGTCTTTAATAACAAGGAAAGTGAAGTTATTACCAAAATGAGAGTTAGTTATTTGCTCGAATCTATGCCTCATGTTGGAAAGGTAACTTGTAAGAAGATTATGGATGAAATAGGTATTGATGAAAGCCGAAGAGTTCAAGGACTTGGGGAGCGCCAAAAAGCAGAATTGCTAAAACGTTTGAAATAGGGAGGAGATGTTAAAGTGGAGATTAGGCTTATCAACATCGGTTTCGGTAATATAGTTGCAGCTAACCGTATTATTGCTATTGTCAGCCCAGAATCTGCACCTATAAAGAGAATAATTCAGGAAGCTCGTGACCGAGGCATGCTTATTGATGCCACTTATGGTCGACGTACTCGCGCAGTAGTTATTACGGACAGTGATCATGTGGTATTATCAGCAGTTCAACCAGAAACTGTAGCTCATAGGTTAAACGATAAGGACGATGATACAGAGGATGTTTGATGAGCATAAAAAAGGAACTCTTCTAGTTCTTTCAGGGCCAAGTGGCGTTGGTAAAAACACTTTAATAAATAGTTTTCTTAGCCGCAACCCTGATATACACTATTCCATTTCGGCCACAACTAGAAAACCACGTCCTCAAGAACAAGATGGTATAAATTATTACTTTTTGTCGCCAAATAAATTTCATACCATGGTAGATAAGGGTGATTTTTTGGAATGGGCAGAGTTCTGTGGTAATTATTATGGAACCCCTTATCCGCCTATAGAAGCAGCGTTAAATGCTGGGCAAGACGTAATAATGGATATCGAAATCCAAGGAGCTAAACAGGTCAAAGAAAAACGAGAAGACGCGGTACTGATATTTTTAGTACCGCCATCGGTTGAGGAATTAGCGAGAAGAATAAGAAATAGAAAAACTGAGACTGATGTTGAAATAGAAGCTAGACTAAATAAAGCCCTTATTGAAATGGAAGAGGGCCGTATGTATGACTATTATCTTGTCCACGATAATACAGAACAAACTGTAGAAGAATTAGAAGCTATTCGAAAAACTGAAGACAAAAGAATTAAGCGTATTAACTGGGACTTTGTTGTTTCTACATATAAAGGAAAGGGAGGGATCTAATGCGTATTCAGCCTTATCTAGATGATCTTGAGGAGATCGTCCCCAGTAGATACAGTATGGTAATTGGTGTATCTAAAAGAGCTAGAAAACTCATGGAAGAGAATGTTGCTTCTCCTTATCCAGGGGTAACTAAGCCAGTTTCCGTTGCTATGTGGGAAATGAAAGAAAACAAAATTAAATTAATAGAAAGACCAGCTGAAAAGAAGGAGGAAACTCCATCAAGAAGGGTTCAAGAGTTTGAGGATCTTGATTCTTAGCTAGGAGGTAATCTAAATGAATAGCGTCTGGCGTGGTAAGGTTGTTCTTCTAGGGGTTACAGGAGGTATAGCTGCTTATAAAGCAGTAGAGTTAGCTAGTAGCTTAAGAAAAGCAGGAGCTAATCTTCGTATTATTATGACAGAAAATGCCACACGCTTTGTGACGCCTTTAACATTTAGAGAAGTTGCTGCAGGTCCTGTCTATACAGATATGTGGCAAGAACCACTACATTATGATATGGCTCATATATCATTAGCTGAAGAGGCAGATCTATGTTTAATCGCACCAGCTACAGCCAATTTGATTGGCAAGTTAGCTAATGGTATCGCAGATGATCTACTTACCACAACACTCATGGCTACCCAAGCACCAATCTGCTTGGCTCCTGCCATGAACACTCATATGTGGGAAAATATAGCTGTACAAGAAAATATAGGCAGGCTAAAAAGCCGAGGCATTAAGATCATAGAACCTGAGGCTGGGCATCTTGCCTGTGGTCAGATTGGTAAAGGACGTTTGCCAGTCTTAGAGACGATCCTCTACGAATTAGAGTCTCTTCTCTGGCCCCAGGATCTTGCCGGGAAAAGGTTTCTCATCACAGCCGGCCCAACAAGAGAGTTTGTTGATGATTTTCGTTTCATCTCCAATCCCTCTTCTGGCAAAATGGGTATTGCGCTTGCCAAAGCCGCAAAACTCAGAGGCGCAGATGTAGACCTGGTTCTGGGTCCTGTAGAGGTCTCAGTACCACGGGGGATTAATGTCCACAGAGTTGTTTCTGCTTTGGACATGCTGCAAGCAGCAGCAGATTTATTAGCTCAAGCTGATGTAGTTATAGGCTCCGCTGCTGTTTCTGATTTTCGCCCGGAGAAACGTTTTTCCGGCAAGGTAAAAAGGGATACCTGGGGAGAAAAAGTTAACTGGCCTATGGTACCCAATCCTGATGTATTAGCTTCGCTATCAAGTCAGCGAAACAAACAGAAATTTATTGGTTTTGCAGCCGAATCTGATAATCTAATTCGCAATGCTAGTGAAAAACTCGAGAAAAAGAATTTGGATTTGATTATAGCTAATGATATTTCTCGTAAAGATGCTGGTTTTGCGGTAGATACAAACCAGATTACAGTGCTTGGCAAAGAGTTTAAACAAGAATTACCACTTATGACTAAAGAAGAAGTAGCTCAAAAGATAATTGATATTCTTGTTCAAAATCTTCTTTGAATAAGCAGAAGGAAGGGAATATGATGTCTGATCGTTATCTTTTCACATCAGAATCTGTTACAGAAGGTCATCCTGATAAAATGGCCGACCAAATTTCTGATGCTATTTTAGATGCCTTATTGGAAAAAGATCCTATGAGCAGGGTAGCTTGTGAAACTCTCCTAACGACAGGTTTGGTTTTAGTTGCAGGAGAAATCACGACTAACTGTTATGTTGATATACCAGCAATTATTAGAGATACAGTACGCGAGATAGGTTATACTCGTGCTAAATATGGATTCGATTCAGAAACTTGTTCAGTTCTAACCACTGTACATGAACAATCTCCTGATATTGCTATGGGTGTAGATGAGGCCTTAGAGATAAGAGGCCAAGGTAGTAAAGGCTTGGAGCTTGGGGCTGGAGATCAAGGACTTATGTTTGGCTATGCTTGTGATGAAACTCCTGAGCTAATGCCATTGCCAATCTCTTTAGCTCATAAACTAGCTAAAAGACTTACTGATGTTCGTAAACAAGAAATTCTTGATTATTTACGTCCAGATGGAAAAAGTCAAGTTACAGTGGAATATGAGGATGATAGGCCAGTCTGTGTTGATACTGTAGTAATATCTACACAGCACAGTCCGGATGTCACTCATGAAAAGTTAACTGCCGATATTATTGAGCAAGTAATTCGTCCAGTTATTGATCCTAAATTAATGGATGAAAAGACTAAATTCCTTATTAACCCCACAGGTCGCTTTGTAATTGGGGGACCACAAGGAGATACAGGTCTTACTGGTAGAAAAATTATAGTTGATACCTATGGTGGTGCGGCTCCTCATGGTGGCGGTGCCTTCTCGGGTAAAGACCCAACTAAGGTAGATCGTTCTGCATGTTATGCAGCTAGATATGTCGCCAAGAATATTGTTGCAGCTGGTTTAGCTCGTCGTTGCGAATTACAGGTAGCTTATGCTATCGGTGTAGCTAATCCCGTATCAATTAGAATCAATACCTATGGTACAGGGGTAATGAACGATAGAAAGTTAGAAGAGATAGTAAAAGAAAACTTTGATCTCAGACCAGCAGCCATTATTCGTGACCTTGATCTTAGAAGACCAATCTACAAGCAGACAGCAGCTTATGGACACTTTGGCCGTGAAGATCTCAACTTGAGCTGGGAGAAAACCGACAAAGTAGAGATTCTAGCTCGTTATAAGAGATAGATATGATTGCGAAGGTTGTTTTAAGGGTACCCCCAGTCCTTGATCGTGTTTATGATTATATTATTCCCGAGGATTTAAAAGTAAAAGAAGGACAACGAGTAATTGTTCCTTTTGGTAAAGAAAAGAAGGAAGGACTAGTTGTAGAATTAACTACTTCCTCAACCATTAGCGAATTAAAACAAATTAGTAAAGTTTTAGAAGATGAACCTCTTTTAAATAATGAACTACTTGAACTAGCATCTTGGATGCACAAGCATTATCTCTCCCCGCTAGGGGCTTGTGTATATGCCATGATTCCGGCGGGTATGGACCTTGTCTGTACCCGCTTCTATTACTTAAAAAAAGAAGGCTGGGATGAATATATTCAAAAAAAAGACCCCGGTCTTTTTCTCTCTGCAGATTTAAAAACAATCTACCAAGCTGTTCAAAGAGGAACCACTGAAGATAAGATTGGTGTAGATATCGCCAGAAGGTTAGAACGTCTTGATTTAGTTTATAGTAAAGAAGAATGGCATCAAAAAGGAGTCCGTTTGAAAACCCGCAAAGGTTATATTCAACAAGATGCTAGCAAAGCTAGCACCACTAAACAAGAGACTGTCGTAGAGGTTTTAAAGGATGGACCATTGGCTGTAGAAGATATCTTGACTAGAACTAATATCTCAACGGCAGTATTGCATACTTTAGAGAAAAATAAAGCTATTAAACCGTTATATCTACCTGTAAGAAGAAACCCACTTAGTACCAGAGAGATCGAGAAAACTAAGCCTTTGGTTTTAAATAGAGAGCAAGAATTAGCTCTCAATGATATACTTAAGGGTGAAGGTCCTTACCTTTTGTTTGGCATAACAGGTAGTGGAAAAACTGAAGTTTATTTGCAAGCAATTCAAAAAGCTTTACAACAAGGGAAACAAGCGCTAGTTTTAGTGCCAGAGATAGCACTTACTAGCCAGATGGTTGATCGCTTTGTTGGTCGCTTTGGAAGTCGAGTAGCCGTTCTCCACAGTGGTTTAGGTATTGGTGAGCGGTATGATGAATGGCAAAGAGTTAAAAATAATGAAGCTGATGTCGTAGTTGGTGCTAGATCAGCAGTGTTTGCACCACTAAATAAATTGGGTATTATTATCGTAGACGAAGAGCATGAAGATAGTTATAAGCAAGATGAAAAACTCCCATATTATAATGCTTGTGAAGTAGCAGAATTTAGAGCTAAATGGCACCAAGTCAGACTGGTTTTAGGTAGTGCTACCCCAGCTATTGAAACATACCAAAGGGCTCTCGATGGTAAAATTGGCTTGGGAAAATTAAAAAACAGGGCAACTAATCAATCTTTACCTAAGGTTCATGTTGTGGATATGAGAGAAGAATTAAAAACAGGTAACAGAACTATATTCTCCTCAAAACTTAGAGAAGCTCTGCAAACACATTTAAGTGCAGGCAGGCAAGCTATTTTATTTCTCAATCGGCGAGGCTTTTCTAGCTTTGTTCTATGTAGGGAATGTGGTTTGGTATTAAGTTGCCCTAATTGTGATTTGGCACTAACCTATCATTTAGAAAATAATAGTCTTACTTGTCACTACTGTGATTATCAAGTAATGGCACCTTCAAAATGTCCTAGGTGCCGCTCACAATATATAAAACATTTTGGTATTGGCACAGAAAGAATTGAAACAGAAGTTTTGGCTAACTTCCCCGATGTTAAAACACTAAGGATGGATATAGATACGACAAGACGTAAGAATGCTCATCAAAAAATTTTTGATAAGTTTAGACAGCATAAAGCAGATATATTAATTGGTACACAGATGGTAGCTAAGGGACTAGATATTCCCAATGTAACTTTGGTAGGTGTGGTTACAGCAGATACTTCCTTAAATATCGGCGATTTTCGTGCTTACGAAAAGACATTCCAATTGTTAACCCAAGTGTCGGGTAGAGCTGGCAGGGGAGACTATCCTGGTGAAGTTGTAGTACAAACCTATACCCCGGATCATTACTCCATTAGCTGTGCTAAAGAGCATGATTATCTGACCTTTTTTGCTAAGGAGTCACATTTTAGAAAAAGAGCTGTATATCCGCCCTATGTAGTTTTAGCTCAAGTGTTGTGGGAAGCAGAGAATGAAAATAAGACCAGAGATGCTATGCTAGCTACTAGCCAACTTTTGCTCCCAATTCTTCCAGATAGTCTAGAGATAATTAGAAGAGGACCTGCACCTCTCAAAAGATTGAGACGTTTATATAGATATAATTTACTATTTCGAGCCAGAGAATGGGAACCCTTAGCAATATTTTTAAGGGATAAATCAGCAATGATTGAAGAAATTGCGAAAAGCTATCAAACAACAGTACAAATTCGCATCGACCCTAGCTCGGTATTATGACAAGGATGGTGTTGGACTGTGGCGTTATTACCAATTCGCACAGTAGGTGACGATGTACTCAGAGAGAAAGCTAAACCTGTGGATAAAGTCACTAAGAAACGTAAAAAGTTAATTAAAGATATGATAGAAACTATGTATGATGCTGATGGTATTGGCTTGGCTGCTCCTCAGATAGGGGTATCAGAGCGAATAATTGTTGTGGATGTTGGTGAAGGTCCCTTTGCTCTTTTTAACCCGGATATCATGGAAAAAGACGGCGAAGCTATTGATGTAGAGGGATGTTTATCTGTACCTGAGAAAAAAGGTTATGTGAAAAGAGCTGCCAAAGTTGTTGTGGAAGGTTTAGATGAAGATGAGAAATTCGTACGAATAGAAGCAGAAGGTTTACTAGCTAGATGTTTACAACATGAAATAGATCACTTAGAAGGCATACTCTTTATTGACAAAGTAGAATAAATCAAAGGAGGGGTGGAATATGAAAATAATATTTATGGGAACCCCAGAGTTTGCGGCTTATTCATTGGAAATGTTGGCTAAATACCATGAAGTGGCATTAGTTGTTACTCAACCAGATAAACCAAGTGGTAGAGGCTATAAACTAACACCTCCTCCTGTGAAAGTAGTTGCGCAAAAACAAGGATTAACTGTAATTCAACCTGAGAAAGTAAAAGCACCAGAAATAATTAATCAATTAAGAGAGGTTGCACCAGAGGCTATTGTTGTGGTAGCTTTTGGTCAGAAAATTCCTCCGGAAATATTAGAAATGCCACCTTTAGGTTGTATTAATTTACATGGCTCTTTATTGCCTCGATATCGTGGGGCAGCACCTATCCAAAGAGCTATTATGAATGGAGATAATATAACAGGACTTACCACTCAGCTTATGGCTGAAGGCTGGGATACTGGTGACATGCTTTTAAAGTGTGAAGTTCCTATTGATATTAACGATACAGCAGGAACATTGCATGATAAAATGATGCATTCTGGTGCTAAGCTCCTAGTTGAAACTTTAATAGAGTTGGAAATGGGAAAGATTGTCCCTATGAAACAAAACCATGCAGAGGCAACCTATGCCTCGAAAATGACCAAGGAAGATAGGGTAGTTGACTGGAATAAACCAGCCAGAGAGGTCTATGATCACTTACGTGCGCTTTTACCTTGGCCAGGGATTAAATTTATGCATAAAGAAAAAGAAATTAGTCTCTTTGATTTGAGTCTTGGCAGTGAAGAAATAAAAGGTCAACTACCAGGTACAGTTATAGCAGTTACACCTGATTGGTTCGAAGTAGCTTGTACCGATAATTCAATTCGCTTTGGTTCAATTAAGCCAGAGGGCAGACGTCAAATGTCTGTTCAGGAATATATTAATGGCTACAGTCTTTTTACTGGAGATATATTAGAGTCAATAAAAGTAGAATAACTGTAGCAAAAATAAGGAGGTTTGGTGATGTTCTACTTTGGAGATCCAACTTTTATCCTTCTGATTCCTGCTCTTATCTTTGCTTTTATTGCCCAAGGTATGGTTCAAAGTGCTTTCAGGAAGTATAGCCGACAATCCAGCCAAAAAGGTTATACAGGGGCACAGGTTGCGAGAGATATTCTCGATCGTGTTGGTTTAAGAGATGTACCAGTAGAAATAACACCTGGTCAACTCTCCGATCACTACGATCCAACTAAGCGTGTGATGCGACTTTCTCCTGATGTCTATCATAGTAATAGTATTGCTGCCTTAGGTGTAGCTGCACACGAAACAGGACATGCTATTCAGCATATGGAGGGTTATACATTTTTAAGTGCCCGGAACGCGATTTTCCCCATTGCTTCTTTTGGCTCACAATTAGCTTTCCCTGTTTTTTTTATTGGTTTATTATTTAGAAGTAGTCTTGGCTATTCTTTGATGACTCTAGGTATCTACCTTTTTTTAGGCGCACTTGCTTTTCAGGTGATAACACTTCCTGTCGAGTTTAATGCTTCGAGGAAAGCCCTTATGTTATTAAACGAAGGCAATTACTTGACCACAGATGAAACAGCAAAAGCCAAAAAGGTTCTTTCTGCTGCGGCTATGACCTATATTGCTGCTGCCGCTATGTCTGCGGTTCAACTACTAAGACTAATTATTTTACGAGGTTCACGCGATGATTGATAAATACTATCGGGCAAGGGCAGAGGCTACCCTTGCCCTTATCCATGTTGAAGAAGGAATTTGGGCTAAAGAAGCTCTAGACAAACTTAGTACGAATGTGGATAAAGGTTTAGCAACTGAAATAATTTATGGTACACTACAAAACCTTTTGTTTATAGATCATATCTTGAGCTTTTATTTGAAGCATCCTTTACAAAAGTTAACCCCACCAATTCGTAATATACTTCGTAGTGCAGTTTACCAACTTAATTTTTTAGATCGAGTACCAGCTAAAAAAGTTATCTTTGATTCGGTACGTTTGGCTGGTCGTTATGGTCATAAAGGTGTGCAATCGTTGGTTAGTGGTGTTTTAAACAATATAGTTAGGGAAAAGAAATGGACTTTACCAGATGATGATCTAAAACGGCTTTCTCTCCAATATTCGCACCCTGAGTGGATTGTCTCACGATGGCTTGAGGAATTAGGATTAGTGGCTACAGAACAGTTATTAGCTTGGAATAATCAAAGACAACCTCTTTGCCTAAGGGTTAATACTTTAGTTAACTCAGCTCAAGATTATATGCAAAAGCTTACTTTAGCTGGAGTTGATTATAAACAGGATCCTGAGATTAAAGAAGCTTTATATTTAAGTAAACCTGGGGAAGTAACAGAATTACCAGGATATAATAGTGGGGCTTTTCAACCCCAATCTAAAGCGAGTATGTTGGTGGCTTTAATTTTGGACCCTAAGCCGGGAGAAAAAGTTGCTGATTTTTGTGCTGCGCCAGGGACCAAGACAGGACATATAGCTGAACTAATGGCTAATCAAGGCCGAATAACAGCTATTGATATTAGTGAAGAAAGGCTGACCAAAGCCAAGGAAAACCTAGCTCGTCTTCAGGTTACAAATGTGAAGTTTTTAGCTCAGGATGCAACTAAGGTAGATTTAGAACTGCAAGATAAAATCCTTGTGGATGCTCCTTGTTCAGGGCTTGGTACCTTAAGCCATCGACCAGATGCTCGTTATCAAAAAACGGAGACTAGTTTACAGGGATTGCCAGAAATTCAACTAGCCATCCTAAAAAATGCTGCTCGTCACTTAAAACCTGGGGGAGAAATTGTTTATAGCACGTGTACTACAGAAAAAAGGGAAAATGCAGAAGTTGTCGAAAATTTTCTGCGAGAGCAT
>DHDH01000001.1:22516-181792 GCA_002399235.1 Firmicutes bacterium UBA4881
GCATGAAGATTTTTTCGAAGTCGAAAAGATACCTTTCCGAGGACTAATAAAACAGAGCAAAGGCTATATGAGCTGGCCTCAAAATACTAAAACCGATGGTTTTTATTATTGCCGCTTAAAAAAGAAGCCAAATAAATAACTCTGGTCAGTTCTTATAATTGGAGGGGGGTGCCGCTAATTGGTTTCGGTAATGATTGCTGATAACAATACTGAGTTATGTAATATTATTGAGCGGTACCTTACTTTTCAACCAGAACTTGAAGTCTTAGGTTCAGTTTATAATGGCCTCGATGCAGTTAGGATGGTAAGAGAACAAAGACCAGATCTATTAATTTTAGATATTGGGTTACCACTTTTAGATGGTCTAGGAGTGCTAGACGCTCTAAAGGGTGAGTTACCCAAAGTTTTAGTTATTACTGCTTTTTCTAAAGAAGAAATTATCCAAGCTGCACTAAATAAAGGAGCTAGCTATTGTTTAATCAAACCTTTCTATCTATCTGTTCTCGAAGAACAGCTCCGTGCCATTATTGCTAAAGAAGAACAAGTTGTTATGGATACCAATTTAGTTGGAATCCATTTAGAAGATAATTTCGTTCTCAACCAAATTGAGAATTTCCTTAACGAAATTGGCATTAGAAGTAATCTAAAAGGTTATGAATATTTAAGGGATATACTCTATCTAACAAGTAAAAACAGAGCTTTGTTAGTAGATGGTTTAACTAAAAATCTTTATCCTAATTTAGCCAAAAGATTTAATACTTCACCAGAGTCAGTTGAAGCCGCGATTAGAGGCGCTTTAAATTCAGCCTGGAATGAAAATGAGAAAGGTTTTGTGGCTGTTTTCCCCAAAAGTATTAAAAGAGAGTGCCCGACAAATGCACATTTTATAATACTGGCAAGAAATGAAGTTCTAAAAAGATTGCAACAAATATAAAGAGGAATCTGTAGGTGAAAAACAGATTCCTCTTTTGTTTTCTTTGCCAATACAAAAGTCACATGAAGGACCTTTGTATCATAAACTGTTAGTAGCTTAGTTTGGGGAGGAAAATATATGATCTTTACAGAGGAATTACGCCTCTACGAGCAAGTAAATAGGGGGGCGACCTACTGGCAGGTTGAGGTATACAGCTACCAAGGTAACCGATGGGAGACCTCGCGAGGATTACGGGCACTAAAAGAGTGGCGACGTGGCAATTTTGAAAGTTCTAGAGAAGCTGCAGTTCAGTTAGCAAAAACTAGTTTAATTAAAGTAACTCTACCTTACAAAGGTGGCGATGGGGGTTATCTTTTAGATAATCAATATTATCTTGTCGATGAACCTCAAGGCAGACCAATTGATCTTAGCAGCCCTTTAGATCTAGAACGGGTGGCCAAATTTTTAGCCAAACTGCACAAACTAGCACTATTTGCATCTCAGGAGAAAATGCTATCTATCCATATTTTACCAGAGACATTTTATGTTGGACGGTATGGGGAACTAGTACTTTGGGGTTTTGAAAAATTGCGTATAGAAGATCCACTTTTAAGCCTTACTCATCTGCTGCACGATTGTGAGGATGATGCTGCGAGAGAATTTGTGCTAAATAAGTATGCAGAGATCAGGCCAATATCTAAGCAAGAGACGTTGTCAGCCGAGCAAAAAATATGGGACTCTGCGATAATGCTTGGTCAATTAGGCAAGAAGCAAGTAGATTCTCAACAACAGCTAGAGAAAATAAGAGAACTAATTAACCTAATCTGGCCTTTAATTTCTACCCAAGAATATACTAATATTCCTATTTCTCAACCTAGTTTGAGTATAAGTGATCTTAATGATCTACAGATTTCCTACCCTAAAATGGATCTGAGTGTTGAAAAAACTTCGGTGCCTGTTAATAACTATTATGGTGAAAATTGGAATACTATTAATGTAACGAATCTACCACCTTGTGAAGAGGAACTTTTACAACGGACAATAGCTAGTCAAAGTGCACAGAGTTTTCAATCTGAGGTAGAGGCTACTGCACAAGAAGTTTTAGAGCAAGAACCATTACAAGTAGTATACGAAGAGAAACCCGACCAGGGTATAGAGGAAGAAGCAAATAATTTGCAGGAAAAACTCCCAGTAGCTGGTGGGGAAGAAGAAAAAAGAAATCAAGAGCAAGTTGAAGTAAAAACAGAGCCTATAGCTTGGAAACCATTCCCTAAGCTTCCTAATAGGAGGTGGTAATGTGAGTGAAGAACGCAACTACTATTTTGTTAAAGATGGTAGGCCAGTAGAAGATTCACCTTATGTTAGGCAACAAATTGTAGCTTTAATGAAAGAGCGTAACGAAACAGGACTAGTTTTAGTAGGTTACGAAGAACAAGCTACATCAGTTGGTGTTCCGGTGGATGCTTTACAAGCAGTAGAACTTTTTGTTTCTGCGGGTCTTGATGTTGGTCAGGCCGGTGCTTGCACTCTACCTCAACTATCTTTTATGGCTAAAAATCTCGGAGCTTCTGCTTGCTATGTAGATGATTCCGTTTGCTACTTAGATAAGGGTGGTGGATATCTAGATGGCAAGATGGAATTAAAACGAATTGAAAAAAAACCTAGGGGTAAATTAATGCGTTTTGAGATACAAAGAGAATATATTAGACATCTTCGTAAAGAGATTGCAACAGATAGACTCCATAATATAGCTTTAGCAGTAGGTGGCTTAAATCCCAAATTGTTAAGTCTTCTTGCACAGATTATACCACTAAAGGGCCTTTGGCGAGTACGCTCAGAAGCCTCACCATCATTAAGCCAAGTGGCAGAATCAGTTGTAAGATCTAGAGCTGATGTCGGTATAAAACTTAATTCAGCAGGAACAAAAGTTGAGTTTGTTGACGAAAATGGAACAACAGTTACAACTGAAGAAGCTTCAGCTTTAATAGTTCGCTATCTCAAAGAACAAGGAAGTTTAAACGGCAAAGTAGCCAGAAGATGGAATGTATCACGCTTCTTTGATCGGGTGATGGAGAAAACAGGAATTACAATAGAAGAAAACGCCGACTTTTCAGTCGGCGACGAGATTGTTTTTCAACCCCACTTAAATATCGGGGATGGATTGTGGTTAGGTCTTATAATCTGCGAAATTGTTGCAGTAGGGGAGAGACCTCTATCAGAGCTAATAAAAGAAATGCATAAAGTAGTACCAAAAAGAGAAAGTAAGCAACTTAAAGCTAGTGAAGGACAGTTAGATAGATTCTTACGCAAGTTAACGGGGAAAGCCTTATTAGCTAGAGATAGAGGAGAATTGCAAATAGATGGAGATATTATCTCTTGGCTAAAAAATAGCCAATATAAGTACGACGTTTTTTTAGATGGTGATCGTTCTAGACTGCACTTTTGGTTAGAACAGTTTCCCCAAGATACTTTGTAATGAGAAATTGCACCAGACGGTTAAGCTCTTTAGGAGCTTCCGTTCTGGATACATAATAATTGATAAAGATGTGCTTGTCAGGGCGTGTACGAGGGACTGGGAATGTTTTAAGTAGGTGGTTAAAGATCATTTTACCACTTACTTTTTGCTGCCATAGTTCAGGCTTGGTTGATAGCAACTCGAGGCGGAGAAAATACTCATCAGGATCAGGCAAACCTTGATTACGACAAAAGATTAAAATGTTTTGATATAGTTTTTCTGGTTCCAAATGCGGTGAGTCTTTATACTCAAGTTGCATAGCTTGACCATATTTTTGTCCTAAGTCCCAAGCAAGCCAGTTATAAGCTGCTGCTGGTAGGTAGGCTTTAAATATATTGCCGATGCTTTCTCTACATTCTTCGACACTCCGCCACCCTTTAGGTAATTTATTACGCCAAAATAGCAAAGCTATTTCATACCAACCTTCAGGTTCTAATAAGTAATTTTCTAAAGTATAACGTTCAGTGCGATAGATATGATCAGTATAATTTGGTTCGTATTGGTTTTTAACTATTAATTGGGTAGAAAAGTCACGGTCAATAATTCCAGCGACATGTCTTTGTTCTCGTTCTATAAACAAAGTCTCAACAGCATCAATAACTTTTGAATAACCATCTTGGGGGTAAAAGGTAATTAGATGGGCTAAATCCCCAAACCATTGGGAATAAACCCATTCATCATCTCCATTGTGAACACCTTCGATAATTACCGATAATCCCTTGCCAGAACGAATCTTAAGTAGTAGCTGATTTAAAGAAAGATAATTCATCAATGTTCACCTCCGCAAAGGGAGTCAAGACTAAAGACTTCTGTATCAGAGGAAGCTCTTACGATCTCCAAGGAATGAGTTGCTATTAATAGTTGACAGTTATGTTTTTTTAAGTAATTTGAGATTAAGTGATAAAGACGTCTTTGTAGGGTGGGATGTAGACTAATTTCGAACTCATCAATTATGACAAGAGAATTAGGTTTCATATGTTTTTCGATTAAAGTTAAAAGAATTAATGCTTGTTTTTCACCAGCAGGAAGTTTTCTCAGGGGAATGGGTGTATTGTTGCTTGCTGAAGCCGAAAGAGTATAGTGATTTTCTACATATTCAAGTGTTCTATTCTCAAAAAATAAGCTGGGTAAATGAGGAATACCTTTTTGCAAATATAGTTCGGGGCTATCTTCTTGAGGATGATATTTATAACCAAATACCGTTTCTTTTGGTTGTTCGTGGACTTCAAGTAGATATCTTTCAGCTGGAAAGTAAAGATAATATGGTATTAGGTTAGGATCACCACTAATTGTTAAATGGCCATCGTCAAGGGTTATCTCAAGATTATTATCATCACTATCGGCAAATTCTAGCGAAACAGTGGCTCGGGTTTGGACAAGTTCTGTAAACAGGTCATCTTTTATGCCTTTGGAACCTTTTATGAGTGATGCCACAACTTCTAAGATAGTACTTTTACCAGAAGCATTAGTACCTACTAAAATGATACGTGAATTAGTCATCCCTGTGTAAGGGTCTAAAAAAGATAGCACAGTACTTTTATGAAAATTACGGAATCCTGATATAGTAACTTGACTAAGTTGCAAATGAATCACTCCTTTAAAAACAAGTAGCAAAAAGGTTCTTTAGGAACTAAAATAAATTGGAGTGTGCCCCAATGGTTTGAACAATAACAGGTAGTTTTTTATATACTAGTATTATGCCTAAAGTAACCAGTCTTTGCTTTTGATCACATTGTATCAGAAGGGCAGGAGGTCCTCAAATTTAATTTCGTTAAAATGTCTTTGTACTAAGATGTTTTTCGTTTCTAATTAGAGATTTGACTTTTAAGTCCATAATAAAAGGTATGGAGTAACAAAAGTTTGTATAACATTAGTTTCTAACATCTAAATATGAGTCAAAGAGTTTATTACCCTCTTAAATTTATATACATAAGTTATACTAACCTTTCTAGAAAGGGAGGCGTAAAATATGGTAGATACAACATCTGACGGCCAAGAAGCAGCAACCTTGTTTTTGATCCTCATACTTTTGGTCATCATGACAATGAATGGCGGATGCAATAAGGGCTGGTAGGTCGCTTGTAAATAGAAATAGCTCTCCTCTTAAGGGAGGAGAGCTATTTCTTTAGCTTGTAACTTTAGGGGATATAAGGTGAGGAGGAGATTAGTAAAAGATAAAGAAAAGAGTCTATAATGGAAGGAGAGAGGTAAATGGCAGAAAAAAGGTAAGATTTTAATAGTCGACTAAATACATTGATTGGAGAAGGAATAGAAGTACTTACCGATAATAGCGAAATGTATTTAACTGGTAAACTCAGAGCGGTTTATGACGGTTATATTGTGTGGAACAAGATAATGGGAAAGTAACATACATAAATACTAATAAGATTGTTTACTTTATAGCAAACAAATAAGCAATAACTTATGAATAAGTTATCTATAAGATGGTAGAAAGAAGATATTTTTTGTCCATCCGTTCTGGAAAATGTTATCGGCTACAGTTACAGGGGGTGTCTTGGCAATAAAGCTTTTCTTTATAACTTTATCTAGTAGGATAGATGGGTGAGGAGTTCTTCTTACCAAAAAAGCCTTTAAAGTAGGTATTGTATATAGGAATTTAGGTAAAGAATGGCATAAAATCTATGACATATGAATTGGAAAAGGGTATCTAATAATACCCTTTTTCAACTATAAAATATTAGAAAGATGCTTTGACAGTAAAGACTTACGTTAAGTGACAGTAAAATGTTTTAAGGAGCCTTAAGAAGTGGCTAGCTTCGCGCAAGACATGGTCGCCAAGTAGAGGAATGATTATAGATTGTATATTACAACCGAGTAAACCCTGAGTTCCTTGAGCTTTGAAGTCACGAATTCTTTTTGTGGCATTTAAGCTGTCTTCTGTGACCTCAGTAAGTGGTATATTCATCTCCATGGCTTCTTCCACTTCTTCTACTAACGTGTCAAATTCATTACCAAAGTTGTTAGCTATGGTTATTAACTCATTTTCCGTTGGGTCTAGCAATCCTATAATAAACTTGGAATGCTCCGCCATTATTCTGTTCCAAAATAGTTCTTGTTCCAAAACTTCTCTTTCTACATTGATCCTTTCTCGGTTTTGAAGTCTTTGAACCATCTGCAGATATAATTTTGCTTCGCGTAGAATGTGATCGATTAACAAGGGATAATTAACGGTGAACATTTGACAGGATAAAACATTGGATAGAATGGTTGTCTTAAATTGGATAATCCTGCCAATTAAATCCGTAGCTCTTTGATTAAGTGCAACAACCTTTTGCTCTAGTTGGGGGTCAATTTCTTTGTCGCCACCTATTAAGTCGATTTCAGCTTGTGTTATATCTGTTGGTATTTGAATTCCCGCTAAAAATGAAGTGGTTTTTTCTGCATTCAGAGTATAGGGTGTCACTACCTCACCCGATTGAAGCACATCAGGGCTAACGACACCGTTGGCAACAGCAACGACATCTCTTAGAAAACTATCGAACTCCATTCTAAAAGCGTCTGCTTGTCGGGTAAATTCAGCATCTCTTGGGGTAAATCCGACTTCGAGAAAAAATGAGTGTTCTTTCATAATCCGGGCAAAAAAAAGATGCAAATCAATAGATTGACGAACAAAATCTATACTTGGCAACATAGTTTATTCCTCCCAAAATTTTCAGCTTATGCTGTCATAGTATTTCTAGATTGCTTTAAGCGTTACATTCTCCAAAAAGAATTAGCATTCATGATTGTATTCTCAGATAAGAAACTCTATGCTTTGAGCCAATTTGGCTAAATGTTTTATAGTAAACGGCAAGGAACAGGTGCACCGCCTGTTGTTACAGTCTAAAAGACTTGCAACTAAGGTGTACCGGAACATGGTTAGGGCTGGAAGCCTTATCTGCGCGTTATCAATGAAAGCATTTAGCGTCCTGGGCGGGTCCTTTTGACAAGTAGAAGAGAAATCTTACCTCTATGGTGGTTCACCTCTAAGAATTTGATTCGATAACCTTCCTACAGCTATAGTTCATGTTGTGGGGGAAATCGAGAATTAACAGATATGTTTCAAAGATTTATGTTGCATTACCGTTTTCAAGCTAAGTTTTGTAACAAAGCTGCTGGGCACGAAAAAGTGCGAAGATGATATGAATCGTAACCATTATAAAAGTGTTGGTTTGAAGAAAGTAAAAAACACCTATTGCCGTTACCTTCTACTCCATTTTAAATAGACTAAATATAAGAAACTTAGACTTGGGATATGACATTTAATGGTGAAACTTACCGGCTAAGAAACGCTTTATCAGCAAATATTCCAAAAATAATCCTCTCCCTCCCTACGGAAGGCAGTCAATCCATGGTAGCGTGGTCTAAAAAATTAGTTGCCGAACTCTAAAATTTCAGATTGCCAAATACAACCTCCCTCAGCAATCTTGGAATCCAGTAGATAATCATAATGGGTATATAAAGGTGGTTCAACAAAATGGGAGCTCAGCGAGGTAAAATCTTGGTTGTAGTAATTGGTATAGTTTTAAGCATAACTTTGTCGTCATGTAGAGCCTATGAGAAAGGGGACTTACGTATCACGGATATAGAGATATTCAAAGATACGCCTGCATGGGAATTAGCTCTAGCAGTGAAAAGACAGAGTACCAAAAGTATAGAAAAGACAATCAGAACTAATCCGGGTTTGCTTAACTTCCAGGAGCCACATTTTGGTGCAACTCTGCTTCTTTGGTCTGTTGGCATGGAGAAATATAATTCAGCAAAGAAGCTGCTAGAATTGGGAGCTGATCCTGATATTGCATCAACTTATGATGGAACTACCCCTTTATTTCAGGCATCCGGTTTTTCGTGGGTGAGTGTGGCTTGGTTTCCGAATGAAGATCCTAAGTATGTTAAACTCCTGTTACAGTATGGAGCAGATCCAAATACTACATTTAAAGGACATAACAAACCTGGCATAAACAATATAGTAGAAAGAGGAACCAGTGCATTAATGCACTCTGTGGGAGCAGGTCTAGAGAAAACTAAGGCGCTAGTAAAGGGGGGCGCTGATCTTAATTACAAGACTGTAACGGGAAGGACTGCGGCTGTGAGAGCGTTATTCTGGGGTGAGCCTAAATATGCATACTATTTAATCGCTGAGTGTAAGGCTAGGGTTACTGAGCCTATTTGGGCTAGAGAAGAGTGGACTCGGGCAAATAATGCTCCGGTGTACCCGGTAGAATTACTGCGAGATTGGGTTTTTAAGATAGGCTCAAAAGAACATCAAATGAAAATGGAAATAGTAGAGGAATTTAAAAGGCAGGGAGTCGATTATTGGGGAACCGAAGTCCCTAAAAGTAGGTTCGAGCAGATAAAAAAACTATATCCAGATACCTGGGAAGAGTATATTCAAAAATACTAAATGTATTAGGCCGATGGACTGACAAAGTCTGTTGGCCTATATCTAAACTAAAAGGACTATTAGATGTCACAAATGTGCCAGGTTTTGATGTACTTTATATGTTAATGTGTTATTGGGAAGAACTTCTGAGGAGATAAAGGTGCCTAGACAAGGATTAAGACCTTGCTAAGCTATAGGATGTAACGATTTGACTAAAAGTAACTGCTGTGAGTACTCACACTGGTCAAGGAGCGCCACAAGATCAATGACCAGTATTCTAGAGATAAGACAGTGGTTAAATTTTATAAGGGAAAAGAGTGGTTAATAGTTAGACAGAAAGCGCTTACCTTATGTAGATAAAAGAGATGATATTGATTTGATTAGCGGGTGGGTAGTATATGAAGAGCTGTATGATAATGATAGCTTAAATATGGTTACATTCTGTAGGACGATTGATGGTGTAACATAATATTGTGTTGTAAATGCAGGTTCAAAGACAGTAGGATATGGGGTTATGAACGGTTTATTACCTCTTGGTTTTAGTTTAGATATGTATAATTCTAGAGCTTATGCTGAATGTTTTGTATGTAAACGTCAAATAGCCCCCACCTATATATAAGTGGAGGCTATGGTATCATTGCTTTTGGGACATTTGCAGAAAGGCTTGGTTGGGATGTTTAGTCTATCCAAGGCATGTTGTAAAGGATGAAGTATCGAAATATATGTCACTTTTTTTCGTGAAGTTATTGGTTAAGAAGTACTTTAGAATCTATGAACTTTATAGATTTTATAGTTAATGAAAAGTTCCCTTGTAATAGAAAGATTTTACAAGGGGACTTTAGTGGTTATAAGTATGAACTTTTTGCTTCAGAGTTACATGTTTACCTTATTTTTAACCTAAAAACAACTATTACTTCATGTCCAAGATTAATTAATCTTAATAAACCATCTGTATCAGATAAATTAGATGGCATTGGTTTTGGATTTTCATTAATGGTCACTATAAATACTGTAGTTTCTATGGTGTCACCGTTATTTTCAAACAACAAGTTTGGTGACCTAAACCACATAAGTATAAGTGACATATTTTCTTTTTCAGGGTTTGACAAAAATGCACTGAAATCGATTGCTGTCTGAGCAAGTGCATTATTATCGGTCCCCCAATATACCTGGTAAGAGTGTGATCCTATAGGTGCAAAAGCTAGAAAACCTTCACGCTTTTTTAAAGCTTGATTTGGTTGGGCAAACTTAAATAAACTTATGCGTTCTTTCTGGTAATGAGTATCTTTTCGATAGATGTCCATATAAACTTCAGACTCTTCAAATAGTGGCAACTGGAACTTTGATGACCTAAAACCCAATAACTTAACCCATGTGCTTACGTCTATGTCTGATGTTTCGGCTGCTGTTATGTTGATTGATAAAAGAATTACTGTAAGAATTAAAATGAACATCCATCTTGGTGTTTTTGAGATCATGATCAGGCCTCCTCTTTATATACTCTCTAAAAAATATGATAAGTTATCAGTGAAATATGAGTCTATTTGCATAGTTAATCCAAGAATGTTGATTGACGTTAGATATTCTGTATATAAGTTTTCTAAGAAATTAATCTTTTAGCTAAGTATACTTAGTAAAAGTTCTGGATTAGGATCGTCATAATATAAACTTGTTAACATGTCTATACGGTTAGAGGAACTTTCCTTTCTAATCGAAGCCATCTCCTGATAGCTTCTCTTTTACATATTGCACCTCTCTTTTTTTTTCTATGTTCACTGGAATTTGAATCTGCAATGCTATTTATTAGAATGTCAGGTTGTCCTGTATCATTATACTTAATAATTAAACTTATTGGCATAATTAAATTTAATGGCGTATTCTCCTTCTTCAAAAGAAAGAAATGATTAATAAGACCTAAACAGCGGAAATTTACATATATTATGAAAATAGTGTGTCGGTGATATCAGTGGCAGAAACTTGGCGGTTTTGGACTCTTTTTTCGTGTTACTATGTTATTGGACAGGGCTATCCACAACGGATGGCTTTTTTTATACTGTCTAGCAGGTGGTATGTATAAAACAGCATTTTTAACCGTTTCTAGAGCATGGCTTAATACTTTAGTCATATAATAAATTAGATTTTATTAGCCAAGCCTCAAAAAACACCGTTCCAGTCATGTATTGACTAAAATGCTAACCCACGTAGCGAAAAACACACTAATTATTGCAGCACAGGAGTGATTATTATCTGGGAGCTTTATGAATGGCTGGAGCAAAGCAAAGATAGATATAACGATATTTATAATAATTTTAGAGATTCACTTAGAAAGAAAGACATCTAATATAGAAAAAATTGTTGTAAAGAGCGTTCTGGATAATTAAATTAGTCTATCACCCTTATGTATTCTATTTTAATACTGGAAATATAATTATTCGTTTTAGTTATTGTTGGTTTGTGGCGATACTTTATGTTTTTAATTTTATACGTTCATGCTTGAACTTGCACTGGTATAGCTACAAAGGACAGCTTTAGCTATAAAAATGCCTCACTTTAGATTTCTCTAGAGTGAGGCATAGCAATACTTTGTAATGGTCGGAGTGCGGGGATTCGAACCCCGGGCCTCTGCGTCCCGAACGCAGCGCTCTACCAAACTGAGCCACACTCCGATTCTTATCAAACTCCCCTAATTATAAACCTGGTTTTTAGGGTTGTCAAAATGATTGTAGCGATTATAGCGAAGGTACAGGTAAGTTAGGTTCCCATCTTTTCAAGTTTAGATACTTTAACGCACATTCCATATGCGCATTTTGTACATTAAGTAGAGCCAGCTCCTGCTCAATTAACGATATCTTTAATTCTTTTGGAGACACTAAGCCTTTTTGATAGCCTTCATTAGCTAGCTGGTGCATTTTTGTAGCATCAGCTAGATTTTCTTTTGCTTTTAACCAGGCTTGGCGTGATTTTGAATAAGCTTGTAAAGCTAATTTGGCCTCTGCGTAAAGGGCCTCTTTTTTTTGTGTGAAAAGTAGTTCTTGTTTTTGCAACTCCAGTTCGGTTTTTTGAATCTGCTTAGCTAAGCTTGGATTAAAGAGAGTCTGACTAAACTCTAATAATACACCGTAGTTGAAACTAGTTTTATTTGCTGACAAATCAATGCTGGTTCCAAGCTGAGGCTTTTTATTTTGCTTAAGCTTATGGAGCTCTTCTTTAGTTATTCTAAGAGGTTCTTCTAATTGTTCAATTAATCTAGTATCTACATTAAGAGTATCGAGTGTTGGCCATTCATAAGAAAAGTTATAGATTAAAGTGTCTAATTCAATGCAACCTAGTTCAGTTTCTAAACTAGATTCCGCTTCATTTAGCTTTGTTTGTAGTTCTATGACTTCCTGCTGCTTAAGCTGTTCATTTTGGACAGCTTCTTTATAGTCACTAAAAGAGATTAAACCTAAAGAATAGTTTTTCTCGCTAACTAACAAATTTTCTTTCCCTAACTGCCACGTTTTTTCTTTTATTGGTAATTCTAATCTGCAAGCAAGTACAGAGAAAAATTGTTTGGTGATATTAAGCTCATTTTCTTGTAGCAAGGGAATACTTTGCTTGGCGCTTTGGTTACTTTTGGGTGGGAAAAGATTAAAAGATACTTTGAGAGAGAGACTTGGATTAGCTAAATTAAATGATAGGTTAGCATGGGAAATGGGGTTGGCGTTTGTGCTCATATTCAGTAAAAGGGATGTATTATTTTTACTGCCATTAGAAGCACCATTTAGAGCAATCTGGGTATTGTTATAAAGTTGCTCTCCAAAAGAGAGTGGGGTAGAATTAATCGCATTAATTTGCTTTTCTAAAGCTAATATTTGATTATTAATACCTGATTCGCTTAACAAGAGAGCTTCACTTAGGGTTAAGGCTACAGCAGAGGTACTAAAACAAAGGGTAAGAAGACATAGAAGCAATCGTTTTATTTTATTCATGCGTGTCCACCTCTAAAGCTTCTGTAGGATACCCTAATTCAAGTAAAGAGATGGCTAGAGAAAGTGAACCATTTTTATACCCTAATTCACCAAGTGTTACAGCCTCAGAAGCTTCTTCTAGCTCACTTAGAGAGATGAGCCCTAAAGAAAATTGTTCCTTAGCTTCGACTAATTTTGCTTGTGCCTCTTCCCATTCTCTTTGCATATTATCTATTTGGCGTAAGCGATCTTTTAGTTGAAGTTGCTCCTGTTCTGCTAAAAGATGAATTTCATTTTCTTTAGTTATTAAATCTAACTTAAGTAACTCTAACGCGATCTCTTGTTCTCTAATGGTTAAGGCAGCTTCTTCTTGTAATTTTGCCATAGACAAAACCAAAGATTGAGCTTCAATTTGGTTTTGTAGTTTTTGCAGAGAAGGCTCTTTCTTGATAAGAAGCAGGTGTAACTCATCTTTATCAGGTAATTTTGGTAAGGTAACTGTAGGTATTTCTAGTTCGAAGTCATGGCCAAGAGGTAGACCGGTCAATTGATTTAACTTCATGATTTGAAGTTGCAGAGCATTTTGGGCTTGGAGCAGAGCCTCATCAGCAACTCTAACTTTGTTTTTTTGCTGCTCTAATTCAAACTTAGAGCTAAGCCCCTTTTCGTAGCGAAATTCAGTTAAAGTTAAGTTGCGTTTTTCTTTAAGTAGCTGCAGTTTTTTTTCTGTGAGGTTAGTTTTTGCTTCGATAAAGTTTAAGGCTTGTTTTTTGGTATCAATTTTGATTTGATTTTTCATAGTTGTAAGCGATTTTTCTGCTTCATACCAGGCTTTTTCTTTTTCTAAAAGAGTTTTTTGAGGGAGAGTATACTCTTTATGCTTAGCTCTATTATAATCAATGGCTGTTTGTTCTAAGATTAGTTCAGCTTTCTTTAAGGAGATGCTATTAGCTATAGCCATTTTTTCAAATTCCAGAAGAGAATAAGCCCCAGCAGATAAAGAGAGTAAGACTAGCATTAGACTAAGAAGTGCTAGCCTAGATCTTTTTCTCATAATGATAAACCTCCTAGTTAGCATGGAGAAGATTAGCAACATACTCGACAGAATTACGTTCTGTAAGCATTGCATCAAGAGAGATTAAGCCATCTTGAAGTTTCAATAGTCTTTTAGCTCTGGAGCCAACATTAGCATCATGGGTGACTAATACTACTGTTACTCCTTCTTCATTTAACTGGCAAAACATGTCTAGAATCTCTTCTGATTGTGCACTAGCTAGGTTACCAGTAGGTTCATCACCTAAAATTAGTGTTGGGTCATTGGCGAGAGCTCTAGCAATTGCTACCCTTTGTTGTTCGCCACCAGAGAGTTGATTAGGATAATGCTTGGTTCTTTTTTCTAAACCAACTTTCTTTAAAAGTTCGTAGCCACGATCTTTTTGTTCACTTTTGGGTACCTTAGCATACATCATTGGTAAGCAAACATTATCTAGAGCATTAAGTTCTGGCAATAGATTGTAGGCCTGAAAAACAAAGCCAAAGTGCTCGTTACGAATACGGGAAATTTCTTTATCACTAAGGCCGGTGATATCAGTACTTTCGAGAAGATATTCGCCACTATCAGGCAGATCAAGGCAACCAAGTATATGCAATAAAGTCGATTTACCTGAACCAGAGGGGCCCATAATAGCTAACATTTCGCCTCTATCTATCTTTAAGGAGACACCTTTCAAGGCCTCTACCAGGTTATTACCAAGACGGTAGATCTTTTTAATCTCTTTTAATTCAATCATTTGCTCTGCCTCCTTCAAGATTAACGATGATCTCTTTTTGATCTTTATAAGCTTCATAGGAACTTGTAATCACAATATCGCCTTGATTTAAGCCTCTTTTTATTTCAATTAAATTACCATCATAAGCGCCATAAGTAACATCTGTGCGCAAAGCTTTTCCATCTATGATCTTATAGACGAACATATTCTGACCACTAGTAACATAAGGGCCACGAGGCAAACAAATAATATTATCTCTTCTGCCAGTTTCGATTTCAGCTTGAGCTTCGGTAGTAGGTAAAATAAAACCCGGATCAGCTAAAAAAACAATATCGGCTAGGATATGAGCGCTACCTTTATCAGCACTTATGGCATAAGATAATTTTTCAATAACCCCTTGGTGGGTACGACCAGCAATTTTCACATTTGCTTTCATACCTTCATTAACACGATCTGCTTCTTGGGCTGTGATCTTTACTTCGACAAAAGGGTTATCAACGGTAACAAGTTTAAGAAGCAAGGCACCAGCATTAATCTCTTCGTCAGTTTTTACGGCTATTTCCAGGACTTTACCAGAAAAAGGAGCGATTAGAGTGTTTTCTTGGCTGATTTTTTCTAACTCAGCTAACTTTTCAGTAGTAACTCGAATCTGAGTAGTGGCAGCATCGATGGCTAGGGAATTAGTTAGTTTAGTTTTTTCAACATTTTTTTGTTTAACAAATAATTCTTCTTTTGCTGTGAGTAAGGCACTTTGAGCTTCTTCTAGAGCTCTTTTACTAGTTGTGCCTAAGCTATACATCAGTTCTTTTTCTTCAAGGTTTTCTTGAGCATTCCGGACTGCTTTTTCTTGTTCACGTATAGACCACTCGATCTTTTGCAACTCTAAGTCAGCATCAATTTTCGCTTTTTCTAGTTCTACCTTGGCTTTAGCTAAAAGTTCTTTTTGCTCTTTAAGGCTATTTTCCAGTTCTGGAGAGGTTAACTTTAATAAAAGGTCTCCTTTTTTCACTTCATCACCAGAGTTTATATAAACATTATTAATCTTTCCTTTATAACGAGAAGTAGGAGTCCAACTTTCTTTAGCTTTAACACTCCCTGTAGCTCGAACAAATTCTCTAAACGTAGCTTCTTTCACCGTAGTATAAGTATAATTATCTAGTTTGTAGACCTTGTTTTTCGGGATGAAAATATATGCTGGTATGGCTATTAAGAAGGCTAAGACAACTAAAACAAAAATCGTTAAACTGAAATCTCGTTTTGATTTTTTAGGCCTAGGTTTATTGATGATAATGGGTTTATCTTTGTGCATTTTCATCCTCCTTTAATCGCGTAATGATTCTACTGGCGAATATTGAGCGGCTTGGTAAGCGGGGTAGATGCCAAATAAACCACCCACAATGCTTGCTAAAGCAAGAGAAAGCAAAGCGGCTTGCCAGGAAAGAGAGCTTTGTGTAGTTTGCATGTTGATATACATAAAGTTTAATATCTTACCGACGTTGAAGAAGCGAGATACTATAGCAGCTAGAATTAGCCCCATAAAGCCACCGATGTTAGAGAGCATGATTGATTCATAAAGCATTTGGCCAAAGATGGTTCCTTTTGTCGCACCCAGAGCACGACGTAGTCCTATTTCTCTTGTTCTTTCTAAAATGTTTACCAACATAATGCTTAAGATGCCAATTGAACTTACAACTACCGCAGCAAAAGCAAGGATGCCTAATATTTTTAGAAAGCTATCTGTTGAACTTTTAATTTGATTTAATAAGGTTTGGGCAGTATCGATAGTTACTTTAGCTTCAGGACCACATTCTTGGAAGACAAGTTCTTCAATGGCTGATTTGATCTCGGTAAATTGGTTTTTCTCTATTCTTAGCGAAAATTCTACAAAACTCTCACTAATCATATAAGACGGAGGAGTAAGCACCATATTGACTGGTCCTAAAAGCATAGTGATTGTAGGGGGTAGTTCTTTAAAAACACCAGTAACTAGGTAATTAGTGGGTTCGCTATCTTTGCTCGTAGTTACACCAATAGTCTCACCTAAAACATCAGTTGTGCCAAACAGGGTTTTAGCTAGGGCTTCGGAAATAACCGTTTTATTATCTTTTTCTTCAGCTTCTGTATAGAAGGATCCGTTAATAAATTCGAGGGGAAATGTTTGATTAAAGGATGCTCCTGCACTAAAAGCTCCTACAGGTCGATAGAGATTTTTATCTACTAATAACAAATCATGAAAATAATTTTGCGAAGAAATTCCTAAAATGCTATTAGTATTGTTCGCTAATTCTTGGAGCAACTTTGAACTTAACCGCTTATTCCCCATGGCGTGAATTATATTACCATCTTCCATTTTTTCTTCTTCAAAGATCGATACTTGCAGAAATTCTTCGCTTGTTTGGGAAGCGGTATTGTTTATCATATCGGTGAGGCCAAAATGAATATTAAAGATTAGAGCTGCTGCTAAAACTCCTAAAGCGATCTGTAAGGTAGTCAAGATAAACCTCAACGGTCGCTTTTTAATCATAAGCAGGAGGAATTTAAAGTTTTCCATGTTATACCTCCTCAATTTATTCTGCACGTAAAGCATCAACAGGGTTGATACGTGAAGCTTTAATAGCTGGATAAATACCAAAAATTAAACTTACCGTAAGACTAGCACCTAAACTGAGAAAAACAGTAGGTAAAGAAATGGCGAATATTTCTCCTAATGATTTTAAAAGTGGTGTAGCTAGAGCAACTAATCCTAAACCAACAAGACCACCTAAAAGGCCTAAGCTTAGCGATTCAATTAAGAACTGCCAAAAAATATTGCTTTTACTAGCACCGATAGCTTTCGAGATACCAATACTTTTAGTTCTTTTAAGAACCCGGGCCAACATTAGGTTGAGAATATTCAAAGAAGCAATAAACAAAGCCAAGGATGCTAGGCCACCTATAAAGATTAACATCGGTTGCATTGATTTTAAGAAGAACTGCAATTCTTCACGGGCACTTTCTACAGACAAGGAATCACCATACCTAGCTAGGAGGTAGTCCTTTACTTTAGCTGTTGGATCGTCATTTTTAGGTACTAAGGTAATACTGCTAAAAATGGGATCGTTTGTTTGGTTGCAATTATGTCTAGGCGAGAAGATGTATCTATTCATCTCGCTTCTAAACCAGGAAAACTGAGTATAACGTTCGGGTATTTCTTCGGGTACCTTTTTCAAAACGCCAATTACAGTAAGAGGTGTATCGATGTGTTCAAGTTCAATTAATTGGCCAAGAGGGTCTTTATCAGGGAAGAGATCTTGAGCTAAATCGTAACCTATTACAGCAACTGCTTCTTGATTTTTAAAATCGTCAAGTGTATAAAAGGAACCCTTTTCTAACTCGCCATTTAAAAAGGTAATTAAATTAGGCAAAGTCCAAATAATTGTTAACCAATTTGGATCAGGTCCACTGCGCCAATCAGTTTCATTCATTGGTGGAGCTCCCTTTAGTCTACCTCCTTGATGTTCATAGGCGAGGATAGTATCAATCTCGGGTATAGCTATTTGTAAATCTTCGATAAAATCTAAAGAAAGTTTTACTTCTTCAGCTTCAATGCTGCCTACTAGCTGAGCTGGAATTTTATTACCTGATTTATAAAACGTCCTATAATCGTCAACTTTTTGTTGAATTGTAATGGTGTTTTGCTCGGGGTCGGACATATTTAATTCTCTAGTTCCTTTAATAACTACAGTACCGACAACTGAAAGAACAGCTACTCCTAGGGAAATAGCTAATATAATTAAAAGAGATTCAAAAAAACGTGAACGTATCTGTCTAGATGTCCAGGAAATAAGTTGACCTAATCCCATACTCTCACTCCTTTGGAACAAGTATACAATATTAAACTGCCCTACACCATTTTTAATCCTTACAGGTCAGATAATAGTCTTACAATTTTGCAAGGTATTTTTTACCTACATTATTACACCATCTCTAAAAAGAGATGGTGTAATAATGAAATTTCTAAAATTGAGGTAATAGTTTCAAGTGGAGTTAGTTTAGCGTTTGAGGTTAATAACTGTTAGCGTTAAGATCATTGAAAATTAATAATTAACCAACTCTATGGTTGTCGTCGGGTGAAGTATTGCCTATAAGACCCTTGCGTTTGGCTTTATCGGTATACATGTTGTCATCGGCAAGACGAAAAACCTTAAAAGGATCGTTACCAAAAGCAACACCAACCGAAGCTTCAATACCTTCTTGCTTAAAAGTTTGGCGAATTTTAGTACTTAATGTAGTTAGTTCAGTTTCGTTAAGACCTGTTATGATCGCTGCAAATTCATCGCCACCAATGCGTGCTACTATATATTCAGGCAGCCCATTTTCTAAGACAGCAGCTATCTTTTTAATTAATTGATCCCCTTTGACATGACCATAGGTATCGTTTACTATTTTCAAATTGTCTAAGTCGGTAATTAAAATAGCTAAATCTCCTTTTTTATTAGCTAAGGCTTGATCAAAGTAAGTCCGATTATAAAGACCAGTTTGTAGGTCGTGGTGGCTGAGGAATGCTAGCTCATCTTTGAGGGCTGTTTTTGTCACTTCGGAAGCGATGGCACTAGCCAGTAATTCTAAGATGTGAGTATCAGGTGGGAAAAGACTTTCGGCAAAATAAGATAACACAATAAAGCCTTGGGAGTTAGATTTAGCTTTTAACGGTATCACAATACGATGAAGATTAGGAGGATTATGGAAAATAGTAATACTATCTAATTCATAATAAGCTTTCAACGAAGTTGTCTTATAAATGTCGGAAGCGAAGTTACCTTGGATCTCTGCTTGGAACACTCGCTTACCATATGTAAAACAAGCGAAAGCAGAGTCAGCTGAGGTGATATTAAATAGTTCATGTAAAGCCAATTCCAGCAGTGATTGTGTATCACTAGTTTCTTTAGATTGGATACGATATATCATCTCTAATTCAAGATTACGGCGTCTAAGGTTATTTTCTTGTACATGTTTTAAAGTTACATCTTCTAAAAGCACGAGAATACCTCTAGGTTCATTATCATCTAGTAGTGGTGCTAAAGTAATTTTAAGAATGCTGTGACCATTTTTTTTCTCAAAAGAATATGGTTGATGAGTTTCTAAAATATATTCTAAAAGTTTGCCTTGCATAATAGCGTTTTTACGCATATCTACACTACTAGCTGAACTGATACCAAGGAGAGTGAGTCCAGGTTCATTGGCATGAATTATTTTGCCATCTAAATTGAAAGCAATTACACCCAAGGGCAGACTTTGTACTAAAGAACGAAATAGTTCTTCAGAAAAGGTTAGATTAGTTAGATCTTTAGATATCCCAAGGAACACAGGTACCTCATGGGGAGCAGAGAGAATGGGGGTAATTGTGGTTAGATAAACTCTTTTGCCGTTAGGGGTTACCATAATATCTTTAAATGTGACTGGCTCACCTAGGGTTAAGGCCTTTTGATAGTTTTCTACTAAATTGGTATGGTTTTTAGGGAAGAGTGAGGCAACTGGTTTACCAACTACATCATCTAGAGTTAAGCCAGTTGAACTTAGATAAGCATTGTTGACAGTAATGAATGGGAGATCTTCTGTTGCTTTGAGTAAGAAAATAGCATCAGAAGCTTCATGGAACAAAGTTTGGTATAGATTTAGTGAGGATTGAACTCTTTCTTCAGCTAATTTTAATTCGGTAATGTCCGAAACAACTATGGCATAGCAGGTTCTATCCCATTCGAAAAATGGTATTACTTTTCCCTGTAATTGTTTTTCTTTATAAGTAAAATCTAAAGTATAACTGGTTATGGAGGCAAAAGCCTCTCTAAAGGCTTGTTTATCAACATCATTAAGTAAGGAAGTAAAGGAAGTATTAGCTATTTTTAAGGCAAATAAATCATGGGCTTTGTGGTTAGCAAAGGTTATTTTACCATTAGCATTGACAATTAAAAGTCCTTCATGGGAGTGTTCTATTACTAGCTCAGGAAAGTTAGTAATAGAACTATAACGGAGTTTTTTCGCTAAAATGAATAATATAACGCTAAAGATGATAAGTATTATGGCGTTTGTAGTATAATTGTTAAATAGAGCACTAGCTATGATGAGGGAACTACCTAAAAGGTAAAGATCGAAAGAGACAAAAAAAGCTAGAGCTAGAAGAAATATTGATCCTACAAATAATTGTAAGCTAGCCTCTGGTAAAAAAGTAGCAATTACAATTAGGGAAATTATGAGGTAATGAATCTTTTTTGTGATTCGCAACAACTATCCCTCCAGAGATAAGTGGAAACACAGTTATGTGTTTAATATTAAAATAACTTTATCGAAAAAGTAGCAGGGTTACATCAACGAATAGAGAATAACCCTCATTTGAACAGATGATCTTACTAGCTAGGTTTTCCCTAGCTTTGCATTTAGGAAGGAGAAATCGCACAATGAGCCATCTAAAATCAGCTATTATTGGCTGTGGCGGAGTAGCCAGGGTGCATGCTCATGCCATTAACGACAACACAGATGCCCATTTAATGGCAACAGTAGACATTATCGGTGAAAGAGCAGAAAAATATGCCAGAAAGTATGGTAAAGAGGGTTGCAAAGCTTACACCAACTACAAAGAGATGTTAAAAGATCCCTCCATCGATGTAGTGCATGTTTGTGCACCTCATTACTTACATGCTCCTATGGTGATTGATGCTTTAGAAGCAGGCAAAAATGTTATCACAGAGAAACCTTTGGCCATTAGCGTAGAGCAAGCCGAGGCTATGATTGCTGCTGGTAAAAAGAGTGACAAGAATTTTGGCGTTATCTTACAAAATCGTTATAACCTAGCCAGTCAAGAAGCTAAAAAAGTTATTGATGCGGGTAAATTAGGCAAAATTCTTGGCGCTAGAGCATTTGTTACTTGGTATCGTACTAAGGAGTATTATTTAGAAAGTAATTGGAAAGGTACCTGGGATAAAGAAGGTGGCGGAGTCTTAATAGATCAAGCCATTCATACTATAGATTTGATGCAATGGCTTGTTGGCGAAGTGGAATGGGTACAAGGTACTTGCCACAATAGATTCCACCCTTACATTGAAGTAGAAGATGTTGCCGAAGCTATGTTCCAATTTAAAAACGGTGCTCGCGGTGTTTTATTCGCAACTAACTACTACACCTATGATTCTAACATTATTTTGGAGATTCATGGTGAAAATGGCAAAATATTTATTGAAAAAGACATGGCGAGAATTGAAATTGGCGATGAAGCTTATACTGTAAAAGAAGATCAACAGGTTAAAGAAGGTAAATCCTATTGGGGTTCTAGCCATTCAACACAGATCGCTGAATTCTATAAAGATGTTGCGAGTGGTAAGAGACACTGGATAAGTGGTGAAGAAGCCAAGAAAGTTCTCGATATTGTTTTGGGAATTTATCGTTCGGAAGGGAAAAGAGTAGAGCTTCCTTTAAAATCATAATAATTAAAGCTGCTCAAATTGAGCAGCTTCTTCTTTGCCTTCTACCTAGAAATTGGTAAAATAGAAACAAGATAGGAGTGAGCATCTATTGCAAGACAAACAATTTTGGCCTGATTATAAATCGGCATTTTTTCCGGTCTCGATTGTGGTAGTTAGTGTAGATGGCCCTATTAGACCAAACCTTATTACCCTAGGTTGGGCAGGAATTCTTAATTCGGATCCTTTAATGGTGGGTATTTCAGTTAGACCATCACGTTTTAGCAATCAGTTATTACATCAACAGATGGCTTTTGGCCTCAATATCCCACAAGAGAGCCAGGCCTCAGGTGTTGATTACTGTGGTGTAGTGTCAGGTAAGGATATAGATAAATTTACTGCTACAGGTTGGCATTCAGTTAGAAGTCAGATCCTTGAGGTACCTTTAATCAAAGAATTCCCAGTTAATGCCGAGTGCCAAATAAAACAAATCATTCCTCTAGGAACCCATGAACTATTTTTAGCCGAAGTTAAAGGTATCTATGTTAATAACGAGTATATCGCCGAGAACTCGATTGATTGGACTAAGGTCCAGGGGTTAACTTATACGGCAAAAAAATATTGGTCAGTAAAAGAGCCTGTCTATAAATCAGGGCAATCATTGAAGGAGCTAAAGAAATGAAAGTAGATTACCATATGCACACAACACGATGCGGCCATGCGGTTGGCACCATGGATGAATATGTTAGGCAAGCAATTAAATTGGGTCTTCCCGAGATCGGATTTTCCGATCACTTACCCCTTAGTCCCGCACCTGAAGGAACTTGGTCCTGTGACTGGGCTATGCAAGAGAAGGAATTACCCGAGTATCGAGAGGAAATTGTGAGATTACAAACCAAATACCCACAGATAACAATTAAAACTGGTATTGAAGCAGATTACTTCCCGGAAAGTATTGAGAAAACTAAAAGTTTGTTAGCTAATTACCAATGGGATTATGTTTTAGGATCAGTACATCACATTGGTCCTTGGCCTATAGACTCTTCTGTGTATCTAGATGAGTTTGACAAAAGAGACCTCTATAAAACGTATGAGATTTATTTTTCTTTGGTTATAGCAGCGGCTCAAACAGGTCTATATGATATAATGGCTCACCTAGATGTGATCAAAAAATATGGTCATCGACCTTCGGAAGATTTGTCTTCTTTATATAATGATCTGGCTTTAGAGTTGAAGAAAGCCAATGTCGCTGCTGAGCTTAACACTTCGGGTTTTCGAAAAGTAGCCGCAGAGATCTATCCGGCACCTCCTCTTATACAAAAACTAGTTGAAGCAGGGGTCCCTTTGACATTAGGTTCAGATAGTCACGCGCCTACAGAGGTAGGTATGGATTTTGCTAAAGCTCTAGAATTATTAAATAAATTTGGTGTCAAAGAAATAGCTACGTTTACAGCTCGTAAACGTCAAATGGTTCCACTTAAATAGTTATGAGGTGATAGCGTGGATGTAGAAGGTTTTCTCAAAGAAATTACCAATTCACGCCACTATAGAGAGCAAATTCAAACTGTGAAAACTTTACCTACTCAGAGACCAAAGTTTGGAGAGGTAGAGCTAGGTGAGGTTATTGAGCCTTTATTAAAAAAAGCTAATATAAAGAAACTCTATACTCACCAAGCGACAGCACTAGATAAAGCCAGAAAGGGCGAAAATTTAGTTGTTGTATCTGGCACAGCCAGTGGTAAGACAATGTGTTATAATTTACCAGTTTTAGAAACTCTTCTCACTACGGACGACACAACAGCCCTTTATATCTATCCTACTAAAGCCTTAGCCCAGGATCAGCAGCGAAAAATAAGAGAATTAGCCCCAGAGTTAGAGTTAGGGACCTTTGATGGTGATACACCCCCTAACGATCGCAGAAGGCTCCGGGATAGGGGTAGACTGCTTTTAACTAACCCTGACATGCTAAGTGGTTATATTCTCCCACACCATGATTCTTTTGGCCAATTTTTGAGCAAGTTACGTTATGTAGTAATCGATGAAGTCCACTCCTATCGAGGGGTCTTCGGTTCTCATCTAGCTTTAGTCATTAACCGGTTAAAAAGAATTGCCCAAAAATATAACACTAAAATTCAATTCATAATGACTAGTGCTACTATCAATAATCCCTTAGAGTTAGCAGAATCACTCATTAAAGAACCTGTTACTTTAATCGATAATGATGGGGCTCCTAAAGGACGGAAGACCTTTGTTCTTTGGAATCCTCCATGGGATGATAGGGAGGGGCAACGTTTAAGTGCTAATGTGGAGGCTAACAGGCTTTTTGTTAAATTAATTAAAGAACGGATTAGAACTATCGCTTTTGTTAAGGCCAGGGTAACTGCTGAACTTTTATACCGTTATGCTGCTGATGAGCTAAGTAGATTCGGTTTATCACAAATGGTTAAAGCATATAGGGGCGGTTATTTGCCTGAAGATAGAAGGCAGATAGAAGAGGATCTTTTTACAGGTAAACTTCTAGGTGTAACCAGCACAAGTGCTTTAGAATTAGGTATTGATGTGGGTGGCTTAGATGCCTGTCTTATTGTAGGCTATCCTGGGTCGGTAGCTTCTACTTGGCAACAAGCAGGACGAGCTGGTAGAGGTAAAAACGATTCGTTAGTTATACTTATTGCTAACTCTGATCCTATCGACCAGTTTATCGTACAACACCCCGATTACTTCTTTGAGCAATCTCCAGAGAGTGCTGTTATAGATCCAGATAACCCTTATATCTTACTTAGTGAGCTTAGAGCTATGGCTTATGAGTTACCCCTAAGAAAGGATGAAGTTATTAATATTAGTGAAAATGCCCCAGCGGTAACCCAGATACTTACTGAAAGTGGGGAGCTATCCCCAAGGAGGAATCAGTTCTTTTGGATTGGTAGGGGTTACCCACCCCAGGATATTAATCTAAGAAATATCTCCGAAAACACCTACAGTATAGTGGAAAGAGTCGATAACCAAACTGTAGCCATAGGGAGTATTGACGAACTGTCTGCTTTCACTCAACTTCACGAAGAAGCAGTTTATATGCATAATGCCGATACTTATTTAGTGAGAGAACTTGATTTAAAAGGTAAAATAGCCTATGTAGAAAGAGCTGATGTAGATTACTTCACCCAGTCTATAACTGAAAGAAGAGTCTTGGTAAAAGAAGAGCGCTTAAACCGCAATTATCAAGAAGCACGTCTAGCTTTTGGTGAACTAGATGTTACTTTTATTACCTATATGTTTCGTAAGATTAAATTTTATACCAAAGACTCTTTTGGTTTTGGTAGTATAAAGTTACCACCATCAACTTTAGAAACCTGTGGTATCTGGTTAGAGCTACCTTCTAAAGTAGTAGGTGATGTAATTAAATATGGCAAAGATCCCCGTGAAGGACTTTTAGGCATTGGCAATGTCCTATCGTCTTTAATGCCACTTTATATTCTTTCTGATCCTGGTGATGTAGGTTCGGCTGTTGATAGTGCTAACACAGGTAAACCTGTCCTCTTCCTTTTTGATCGTTTTCCAGGTGGAATTGGTATCACAGAGAAAGCTTTCCCTTTAATCGAAGAACTATTAGAAAAAGCTTTAAATCTTATCAAAGCTTGTAACTGCGAACGTGGCTGTCCATCTTGTGTAGGAGCACCGCGAACCAGAGAAGATCTTCTCGATCCAGACTCTTCACCACGAGGAAAACTTCCTGATAAGGATACGGCGCTAATAATTTTGCATAGTTTATTAGGCCTTGAAGAGTATATACCCCAAAGTGTTGAAGAAGAAGAGATAGTTTGGCAGGTTAAGCCATTACCTGAGAATACAGAAAATAGATTAAGACAGATGATAGGTAAAATAAAAGAGAAAGGGCGATAATAAATGACTAGAGAAGATATTATTAACAAAGCTAAAGAGATTAACCTAGTTCTTAAACTAAGTGATGAGTATCTTGCCTATCAAAAAGCTGCTAAGGAAATAGAAGAACATGCAGCGGCAGGTATTATGTTAAACGATTTTCGTAAGAAGCAAATGGAGATTCAAAGGAAGGCGCTTGAAGGTGAGGATGTCGAAGCATATTTAGGTGAACTTCGTAAACTATGGGATGTTGTTAGCATGAATCCTTATGTACGTAATGTTATCGAAGCTGAGTTAGCTTTTGGACAACTTTATAGCGAGGTAATGCAGGAAGTAGTCCGGGACATCGATCTACTAGCAAGTGAGAAACCGCAGGAAAATTAAAGGGGTTTTAGAATGAAATTAGGTCAAAATGTGCATAAAGCTGAGAGTGCAGTTATTGCTGGCGAGGTTACACTAGGGAATAATGTAAATGTTTGGTACAATGCAGTTATTCGAGCTGATATTGCACCTATCTATATCGATTGCGATACTAACATCCAGGAGAACGCGATTTTACATGTAACCAAAGATTTACCATTAAAACTAGGTAAAAGGGTAACTGTAGGCCATGGTGCTATTCTACACAGTTGCCTCATCGAAGATGATGTTTTAATTGGTATGGGAGCAATTGTCCTTGATGGAGCTCAGATAGGTTCAGGCTCAATGATCGGCGCAGGAGCTTTAGTTGGTCCTGGGAAGGTAATACCACCAAACTCATTGGTAGTTGGTGTTCCTGGTAAAGTAGTGCGAGAACTTACCGAGGAAGAACAAAGGTCGAAGGCCGAGAATATTGCAGAGTATCTCTTGCTTGCCAAATCATTACCTAGTATCGACTAAATAGAGGTCTATTTAGGGAGGCAGAAAGAAATTAACGTTAGAAGGCTACTGACAACGATCAGTAGCCTTTCTTATTCACAGATTATTGGTAGGTAATTATTTTCTGGCTCTAAAATAAAGAGCCTACCAAGTAACTTAATCTGAACTTGAAAATTAGGGAATAACCTAGCTTTAGTGGCTAAGATGGTTTGCTCATTTTCTTCTGGAGAAAGACCTGCTTTAGCTAAAGCGTGTTTAAAATTGGTCAGTTGTTGCTTACTTTCTCTTAACCACTCAGCATCTAATTCAATATTAGCTTGGATGTGATACAGGGCTAAATTTAGAGCTTCTTTATACGAGATTTTTTTCTTTACTACAGGACCAGGGTCTGCAGCTAAATAGTTTCCCAGTTTAGCTTGTGAAACAGTACCCGAAATTAAATTAATGAGTAAAGAAAAATGCAAACGTGGTGCTTTTGGTTGAGGAGAGATAAGTTGCAACCAAAGATAAAGATAAGGAATATAACTTTCCCTAGTTTGGTTCTGAGGTTTGGGGTCTGGTATTTTCTTGACATAGGCTGTTGTGAAAGCTCCTTTGGCTAGACAAGAATCTAAGACTTGGTAAAAGAAATTAGTGCCAGGGTAAAAACCGATGGTGCCTTCGTTAAGTTCGGCTTCTTTTAGAGTATAACTAGTTTCGTTAGATTGATCATTGTGCGACCACTGAGCTATAACCAGATTACCCTCTTTTTTGTACTTATATTGCAAATAATCTAGGTAATCTAAAAAAAACTGTTGGTACTTTTCCATTAGCTAGTTAACTCCTTTTCCATGGGTGGGAGTAGTAGTTCAGAGATAATATATTGAGTGAGATCTTCGCCTAAACACTCTTCATCTAAAGAGAAAACATCGGTGAAGATCTGGAGTTTTTTATACAAGAGTTCCAAGATTCTTTCCTCTATGGTGTCTTTAGTAAATAGATTAAGGACTTCTACTGGTTCTGTTTGGCCTAAACGATGAACTCTACCAATTCTTTGTTCTAATTTCATAGGATTCCAGGGTAGATCATAGTTAATAATTCGGTGACAAAATTGTAAGTTGAGTCCTTCACCGCCAGCTTCGGTTGCTAATAGTACTTGAGCATCTCTCCTAAAACGTTCTCTAGCCCATTCTTTGCGCGAAGAAGATAACGAGCCATCGTAAGTTACAAAACGAATATTTCGTTTAGCTAGTTCGTTAGCTAAGAACTTTTGGGTTGCTACATATTCTGTGAAGACTACGATTTTGTCTGGACATGTACTTAACTTATTAAGAAGAAAACGGGTTTTAGCATTGGTTTTTACTGAAACACCCAGCTGAACAATTTCACCTAAAAGGGGGTCTTCTGACTCACTTAGCAACTTTTCTAAGGTTAGTAGAGCGGCAAAAACGCTAGAGCAAAGTTCTTTTTGCAGAGTAACTAAAAGTAGTTGATTTTGGTGTTTTCTTTGTAAGGACAGTTTTATGTATTCGGAAAGGGCTTGGTATAAGAGCCTTTCCGAATCCTCTTGTTCACACCCAGCATGGGTTACTTGGCGGGGAGGAAGCTCTAATAGAGCTTCTTTACGTGTAGTGCGAATTAAAAATGGTTTTAAAGCTTTTTTTACAGAATCAAGGTTAGGGTTATCACCTAAAGCATACCGATGCGAAAAATCCTCTAAAGAACCTAATACCCCAGGTGCAATTAACTGTACTAAATTAAAAAGTTCTCTTAAGTTGTTTTGCATAGGTGTAGCAGTAATTAATAGTAGATGGCGTTTTTTTAATTGAGAGATAAATTTGTAAGCTTGCGTTTTATTGTTTTTTAAGTGATGAGCTTCATCAACAATAACCATATCCCAAGAAACTTCTTTGATTAAAGAAGCATGAGGCTCTTTTTTGGCTGTAGCTAGACTAGCTATAAGTAAAAAACTATTTTGCCAATCAAGTAAGGTCCGTTGTCTATAAACCTGTAGGCTAAGCTTCTGGCGTAGTTCCCATTCCCATTGCCTAGTTAAAGAAGCTGGTGTAAGGATTAAAACTTTATTTAATAAACCTCTCTCTAAGTATTCTCTAAGAATTAAACCTGCTTCAATTGTTTTACCTAAACCTACTTCGTCGGCAATTATAGCTTGACCATTCATTTCTTCAATTACGCGGCGTACACATTCAATTTGGTGAGTGTAAGGGATTAATCCTAAACGTTTAAAGTTTTCTTGCAGACGAGTTAAGGAAAATAAGTCAAAATCGTTGTTGGTTGTTTCTAACAAGACATTTAAAGCTTTATATGCTAAAAGAAATAAGTTAAAGTCCTTGTTTTGTTTACTGTAGCGCAAGCCTACACTGGCTGCATCCAGATCAAGTTTTAGTTCTAAATCATCATTAGCTAAGGTGAGAAATCTAGGTTCTCTTAAGCCATCGCCAGGCATAATATAGCGAATTTTAGCCAAATAAATTCCCCGTTTCTTTTTTGTTAGGATAGCCTTTTTTGTTAGAAATCAATCAATTGGCATTATTTTCACTCTCTGAAAAATTATAAGAAGGAAAAGTAAAGTTAATGAAAGAATAGCAATATTAATGGGAATTCTGTTAAAACAGAAAGGGTGAATGTAGTGAGTAAAAGGATGTGGTTATTTTTCGTTGTTGTGCTTGTTAGTATAACAACAGTAGCGGCTCCGCTAACCATGTGGGTAACTGGTTATTCTAACGAAGAGAAGAGAATTCTTAACGAAATTATCGCTGACAGCTTTACCAAAAAGACTGGAATTGAAGTAAGTATAACCAATCTTTCTTGGAACGATTACGAAAAGAAGTATCTTCTAGCTGCTGCGACTGGGGATGGTCCGGATGTAGCACATATGGGAGCAATTGTAGCTCCACAGCTAGGTGTTAGAGGAGCCTTAGAAGATCTCACTCAATATCCTAATTATACTAATTTAGAGAAGAATACTTTCCCCGGACTTTTAAAGGGATGGCGTTATAAATCAGTTTCATATGGTGTTCCTTTTGGGACCTACCTTTATCCTATGTTTGTGCGTACAGATATCTTAGCTGAAAATGGCCTCGGTGTTCCTGATAACTGGGATGAGTTTAGAGCAATAATTCCTAAGTTACAAGCTAAAGGTATGAATGTATCACTCGCTTGGGGACTATCAGGAAACATTTACTGTGACGCTTCCATGTTTATGTGGCAAAAGGGAGCCGATTGGTATAATGATTCCTTAACAGCTTCTATGTGGGATAGCCCAGAGGGTATAGCTGGATTTAGGGAATATATGGAGCTTTATACTAAATACAAAATTGAACAGGAGACCGGAATCTCCCTACGTTCAACTAATTTCCGCACCGGCAAGGTACCTATAATCTTTGGTAACATCTATAGCGACTATGGTATCTTTAATCTAACAGCTCCTGAGATCAAAGGTAAGTGGTCTGTGAAAGTAGCACCTGGAGTTAAACGTGATGGTACTATGCATAGAGATGTTTATGCAGGACCATCAACAATGTCGATATTTAAATCTTCGAAAAAGAAAAACGAAGCTTGGCAACTTCTTCAGTTCCTTGCTTCAGCTGAGATACAGTCTCAGTATGCCTCTAGAATTATGAATGAGATTCAAGGTATAACTTTTGTTCCAACCGATATAAATGCTTTTAGAGCATTACCTATCCCTGAAAAAGATCGTCAAATCATCGAAGAGCAAGCTAAACATGCCAAGACACCACCATTTTCTCTAGCACCTAGAGAGATGGCTTATAGGTTACTTGATTTTGCTGCTCACGAAGTTATACAGCAGGGCAAGGATCCTACTGCTGCTATTAAAGACGCTGCGAAGCAGATGACTAGCGAATTACAAAAGAAGAACAAAGAGTTCAAACGTTTCCTCGATAAGTTATAATAAATAACAAAAATGGGGCCCTTTTTAGGGCCCTTTCTAATCTATAAGAGAAAAGAGGGATCTGAATGCATTATATTTGGGCGTTAGTTTTATTCTTGCTTCTTTCGTCTCCGATTTTAGCTACTGATGTGGTGCCTAAAGTAGGAGTTTATATTAGTAAAGAAGATATTATTAATGCTAGAGAGTTAGCTAACACTAAAGGATGGGCGAAAGCGGAAAAGGATAGAATTATTGCTGTAGCTGATAAGTGGGTTGATGTACCTGATGAATATATTAGAAGTATAATGCCCCAGGAAAGAGCAATTTTTGCTTATGGTATAGCTGGTTGCCCAGATCATAATGTTACCTGGACCAATTTTGGTGGCAATGGTATTGCTGATCTTTCCCAGCCTCTAACTTTAAAATGTCCTGCTGGGCATATTATTGACTTTAATAACCCCGAGAGTAAATACTACGATAGTGGTAACGGTGTATATATCGATAACAGGCGTTTCTTCTTCCGTGGGGTATGGAATGCCTTTGTTGTCGATACTTTCACAGGCCAAGGATCGGATGCAGGTGCCCTACATCAACTAGCCTATGCTTATGCTTTAACTGGAGAGGACCAATATGCTAAAAAAGCAGCTATTATTTTTGATGCTCTAGCTCATCTATCTCCCACTACTAAAGGACCTCGAGATTTCCATGTAGATGATAAGGCTATAGCTGGTAGATTACATTTTTTAACTTCAATAGTTCATCGCTCCAAAGTGCATTTTGTCCGAAGTTTTGATCTACTATACAATAATCCTGCTATGCAGGCTAAATCTTATTATAACGATCAGACTATTGCTCAAAATGTAGCTAAAGGTATTTTAGAGGATTATATGTTTGTAGAGTTTGATCTGAGAAATGGTAAGCTGACAACGATGCATAATCATGAATCAGATGAATTGAGAGGTATGCTAGCTACAGGTTTAGTACTTGGTAATCCCGATTATATCCGGTGGGGAATTCAAGCTGCTTCTTATTTTTTCGAAAACACAATAGATCGAGATGGCCTTTACTACGAAGGCTCTCCTTCATATGCGAATTTTACGCAGACAGTGTTTTCTGATATTGCTGAGTTGGCTTATTATTACAATCCAGAGAACTATGATCTAGAGGGTTTACCAGAGAGAGTAAACTTTTATGATCACCCTAAACTTAGGGAGTTTTTAGCTGAGATGAGAAATAAATTAGATATTGCTGGCCACTTTGCGAGTTATGGTAATGCTTCTTCTGATAGATTAAGGATTGAGGTGGGAGCAAGAACCATTGATGGTAAAGAATTTCTTTTACTAGATCAGCTCTACCACCGGACTGAAATTCCTGAGTTAAAAGAGATTTATAAAGAAAAGGTTTTAGAGTATAGCCAAGGAAATCCTGACCAAAGGCGTTCAGGAACCTGGGCACTATTCCATGTAAAACCGGAGGCTTACCCAGAGGTAGAACGTTTTCGTCAGACAGATCAAGCGAAAACAGCTTATTACGCGGGACCTAGTTTAGCTATTTTAGGCTCCGGAGAAGGCAGAGAAAGGCGAGGCCTGCTACTAAGAGGCGGACCGAATCTACCTCACTCTCATGATGATGCACTAGCCCTTTTTTACTATGATAAAGGTTACCTCTTAACCCAAGATAATGGTTACAACATCTTTGGTTCACCTCTGCATTCAGGCTGGGGCTCCCAAGCTGTGAGCCACAACCTAGTTGTAGTTGATAATGATAAATATCGTAAAGGGTGGTATAAAAACACTCCAGGAGCAGAAATCTTAGGTTTTGCCAATTTAGATGGACTCAAGTATGTTCATCTAGACGCACCTTACCAGTTCCCAACTTCAGCATTTATTAAGGAATATAGCAGGCAGACTGCTCTGATCGATATCGATAATAGAAATTCTTATGTTGTTGATGTCTTTACTGTGAGAGGTGGCCAAAGACATGATTATGTTTTCCACACCGCAGCACCAATTTTAGAAACCGATTTAGAGTTTAATGAAATTGAAGGTGTTTGGACTTTAGGTGGTTTAGATTACCCCGAAGCTAGTTTCAATAAAGAAGGCCAAAGCTGGGGCGAAAGAATATTGCCTGGCGATATGATTAAAGATATTGGTATTCCTAGCGAAGGTGTCAAATCAATGTACTGGAATCCAGCACCACAAAATGGATATGGTTTTATTTACAAATTGCAAGCAGGTACCTTAGAAGAAAATATGATTGAAGCGCGCTTCAAGTTTTATGATGGTACTGATACCACCTTAACCAATAGGTTATTCTTCGATAGGGAGAGTAAACTTTATAAAGGTCTCGGGCCTAATTTGGCTGGCAAAGAAAAATACCCCTATCTTATTCTTAGAAGCGAAGCTTCCAAGAATTTAGAGAGTAGAGTTATATCTATAATGGACGCTTCTTTTGGAAGCTCAAACTTAGAAGAAGTAAACAGAGTAGATAACAACGCCTTCGAAATAGCCTTTTACGATGGCCAGAAACACTATCTCCTCTTAAATGGTGGGAAGTCTAATACACCAATTGGATCTGTAACAAGTACTGCTGAACTCGCGTTGGTAAAATTTGCTGATAATGAGCTTAAAGAAATTTTATTGGTAGGTGGCGGTTTATTACAGGTAAATGATCAACCTCTACTAGAGAACAAAGTTCAAGAAGTAGAAATTATGGCTGTCGACTATAATAAGTCGGAGATAACATTGGCAGGACATTTAGAAAGCCAAAAAGGTGAGCTCGTAGCGATTGATAGCCGAAGTTATGTTCGTAATACAACCTACACTATTAAAGAAGTTAAGTATGAAGATAATAAAACAATTCTTGCTCTAGAAGGTTCACTGGTTTTAGCCAAAGGAAAAGTAGAAAAAGGAACTAGACATTTAACTTTAAATGTACCTTTACCAACAGGATTTTCTTATTCCGATTCTACTCGCTATTTAAATGGCAAATTGTTTATTAGAGAAAAAACAGGTGAAGGACAGAAGATAAAATCTGTAACAGGTTTTAAAGCAGTTTCTATCAATAGTGATATACCTTTTGAGCCTCAAGATAGTTTTCTCATAGTTGATATCAAAGTTGGCGATATACTTACTACACTACCAAAATTGCACTGGACTAAGTAACAACAAGGAGGCAGACCTTAGGTCTGCCTCCTATTTATCTATCTTTTACAGTAGAGACAAAAAATCTGGATTTGAGGCGTTATCTAACTAAGTAGACCAAGCACAAATGGCTATTAGAAGGCATAAAATTAATACTAGCTTGATTAGAGAAAATAAGTAACTACCTTAATTTTGTTCTGAGAACTTTCGTTATGATTAGCACTGAGGGTTAAAAATAAAAAATTAGGGAAGTGAGCTAGATGACACCTAAGGAAGAGTTATATTCGTTATTAAAGCATTATCATGCTAACGCCTGTAGTACAAAAACCTTTTGTGATCAGTTTACAGTTATCTACCATTTGGAGCTTAATAAGGGGATTTTAACTCCTTTAGAGCAAAAGTTATTTAAAGAACTTGTCGATATTGCCACCCGCTATGTTCCTGGTAAATCAGAAGCTCAAGCCACAGGTATTTTTACTAGTGAAAAAAGAGTTAAGGATAAAGCAGAAGAAGTTTATAAAAGTTTAATAAGCTAAACTAACTCTTGTTTTAACTTTTTAAAAAAATTTAAGAACGCAATTTGGGAATATTACATCATATACCTAGGGTTAAATGACCTATAGCTTTCTTGATATTAATCGAGAAAGCTATATTTTTTGGAGTAAGATTGGCAGTTATTTGGTTAGTAACAGTGGGTTTTCTTTAAATTTAGTTAAGGGACAAGACTAAAGACAATCCATTCAAATATATATAAATTGAATGCAGGCAATAGATAGTAGACATCAGAGCAAAATAAATATTTTAATAATTTGTAATATAGGATGTAACTTTTTCTAAATTAAACCGTTTCTATAATAGAAGGATAAACTTAAAAATTTTTTACAGAAAACTAACCCCATAACCAAAGGAGTGTGAGATGAATGAGTTTTAGTGACTTGTTAAGGTTAAGTAGTAAACAGTTAAGAGCAAGAAAAATTGAGACGATGTTGATTGTTTTAGCTGTAGCCTTAAGTGTTCTAGTTTTAGCTGTAATTCTCTCCCCCCTTTATGTTAGTAGATTACCTGTAAAAGACATTAGAGATTTTATTGTGACAGTTAATCAAAGTGCATCTAATATTAACAATGAACTTTTAAATGGTTCCGGTTTTCCTTTAATTCGCTATGATATTCCCGATGATCCTAGTTCACATAGACTAACTATAGAAGAAGTTGAAGAGATCTTTCAAGCGATTCCAGAAAGTAAGTTTTATTTCTCAGGTAGTAGATCAGGTTCTAGAATAAGAGGTTATAATCAGTATCTTCCCTCATCCTTTTCCCAAAGTTCTAATATAGGATATCAGGGTGGTATGCTATCGCTTACGCCTTTAACCCCCGAGGCGATTTATGGGCTAGAACTTAAATTAGCATCTGGTTCGCTCTATACAAAAGAAGATTATCTAAATAACAAACCTTATATCATTCTCGGCTCAGATTTAGCTAAAAGTTTATTTCCAAGCGAAAATCCCATTGGCAAAACCGTTGAAACTATATCTGTGAACTCTCCTACCTTTACGGTTTTAGGAGTATTAGAACCAGTTTCTTTTGACTCGGATGATAAAAAATATAGTGCTGTCAACAATCTTCTTAAAGACATTAATCAAATGGCTATTAGTAGCTATACAAGTGTGATTCCTCCTGAACAAGGACCAACTTATAGTGTTGTATTATTCTACCCTAAAACCCCCTCTCTAAAATTACAAAATCAGATTGCATCTTATCTTAAAAAACACTATAAAGGCTTCTTTAATGCTTCTTGTCCCTATGCTTTGTATAGTTCAGCGATGAAGAATTGGCAAAAATCTTACCTTGTTCTAGGCATAATCGCTACTTTAATTCTACTCATTGCTTGTATAAATATTATGAATTTGTTTTTTGTTCGTATTGCCAAACAAAATAGAAGCATTGGTCTGAATGTGGCTCTTGGTGCAACTAAAAAGACCATATTTTCTCAATACCTAGTTACTGCAATCATACAAGGTCTACTTGGTGGTTTTCTAGGTGTTTTAATTTTTTGGTGTATCTCTAAAACTGGCCTTAGGCAAACTTTCCATCTTGTTTTCAATATTCAAGCAATCCTTTGGGGTATTGCTTCTGGTATTTTTATGAGCTTAGTTTTCGGTATCTATCCAGCAGTAGTAGCAGCGAGTACAAGTCCTGTTGATGCTCTCCGAATGGAATAAACTTAGGAGGTGTATATCAGTGTCGATTTTTCGCAAAGGACTATACCTGTTTAAGAAAGATTCCGTAAGAACTATTCTCACAGTTAGTCAATTTGCCTTGGGAATAGCGGTAGCTTTAATTGTAGTAAATATAAGCGTAAGCTTAAGTAGATTTACTTTAGAAGCACAGACCTATTTTAACCCTGATTTTGGTATCTACACCGCCTCGTCAAATACAAGTTTACTTGGTCCTATTACTAATAGTTATGGTCGTCCACTACCTCCACCGCAATTTGCTGACCAAATTAGCCTTGATTCTAGTGTAATAGCAGCAACTAATTTGCTTCGAGACAACAAAAAAATTACTGCTAACGGTATTAGCTATATCACAATAACTCACCAGGGTATCTCTACTTTACCTGAAGTAATCCCCATAAAATTTCTGCATGGGTCGTATTTTTCCGAAGATGAAGAGAATAACCAGGTTGCAGTTATCTCTGAGTCATTAGCTCGAGCTCTTTTTGGCCAAACCAATGTAATTGGTAAAAAAATAATGACCGAGAAATACACCTACACTCCATTTTATAGTTCCATGAAATATCCTCAAACAGAATACACAATAGTAGGAGTCTACCAAGATTTTCCCTTTATAGCTAGACAGGTTTTAGATAAGATTAACTTTATTCATACCAAAGCGGAAGATAATACTATTATCCAAAGTGCTGGGACAATTTACCTTAAAGCACAGAAAGATAGATTAGTTGAGGCTGAAAAAGTATTAGAAAAGTTAGCTAAAGATTACTACGGTGAAGAGGCTAAGATCCAGCCAATTAATATCAAAGAGAAAATATCTTATAGTCTGGCTAGAGGCTTATCGTTAAAGAACCACTTTAACCTTATTGCTATTTTTGCTGTAATTGTGAGCTCTATTGGTATCCTTAGTGTGATGGTTGCTTTTGTAGCTGATAGAGCTAAAGAAATCGGTGTAAAGCGAGCTTTAGGAGCTAGCAAAGCGACTATCTTTCTGGAGATAATAATGAATACATTATACTTAACATCTTTTGGTGCTATAATTGGCATTTTGATTGCTTTACTCACCTCGCCAATTTTATATGCAGAGTTAACAGATTCTATATCGCAATTACAGACCTTTAGTAGTACTGATTTTGCTCTCTTACCAAGTTCAATTCTTATAGTATTCTTAGCAGCCTGTCTAATAGGCGTTGTCTTTGGTATCTATCCTGCATTGCTGGCAGCGAATCTTCCTCCATCAGAAGCTTTACGGGAATGAGGGGTGAAGGTAAATTGGATAAATACCAACCGATTATTAGGGAAAAACCGAAAAACCCGAGAAAAAGCCAGCAAACAAAGCTAATCCTGTTTATTCTTCTAGGTATCACGGTTTTAATAACGGTACCTATCTACTTGTTTCTACCTCAAAATCAAACTTATAAGCTTTACGATTATACTTACTCCACTGTTAAGACTAGGACTTTCCGCGAATATATAACTGTAGCTGGCCAGATTAACGCTCGTAAAGTAGTTAACCTTACTGCTCCATTTAAAGGTTGGCTAGAAGAGATCTATGTTAAAACTGGTGATTTGGTAGCTGAAGGTGATTTACTATTTAGGTTAGTTTCAGATGACCTAGATAAAGAACTGGTAGAGGTAACCGAAAATCTAGCTAAAGCAACTAATGACTTGGAAAGATCTAAATTAGATCTCATGATCGAAACCCAAAGATTTGCTAAAGATGCCAGGGAGCGCAATAACCAAATTAATCAGCTTGAATCTACATTGAAAGAAAAAGAAGCGCTTTTTGAACTAGGAGCCCTTAGTAAAAAAGAGTTAAATAATGCTATTGAAGCTTTTGAATCAGCAAAACTTGATCAAAGTATTAAACAATTGACTTCGGAAAAAACTCTTCTAGCTGCTAAAATGTCCTTAACAAATTCAGAAAAACAGTATCGCCTGGCTCAAGAAAAACTTGCTGAAATTAATCTCCTAATTAGTAATAAAGAAATTAAAAGTCCGATCGCAGGGAAGATATTAGAAACTACCGATCTAAAAGATTCTGAGGTTAATACAAGTAATATTCTCGCGAAGATTGCCACTATTAATAATCCTTATGTACAAATCTTCATCCCTACTACAGAAAGCGAAAAGATAATAAATGGTTTACCTGTAACCATTAAAACAACAACCTCTAATTACAAAGGATATGTAGATAAAGTTGCTCTCAATATCCAAAACCATACAACCTTAGGTCCTACTGTTGTCGGGACTGTACTTTTTAAGGAAAACCCAGAATTTATCATTCCTGGTACCGAATGTAAAGTGGAGATAGAACTAGGTAGTAGAGATAGTGTTTTGTATCTTCCCCGTGGTCCTTATATAAGTACAGGATCTAGTATGAATGCTTACACCATTAAAGATAATAAAGCAAACAAAACTCCAGTACGTTTAGGTGTTTTCGATGGTAGTGATGTAGAAATTATCGAAGGGTTAGAGGCTGGAGACGTTGTTATTACAAGTTCATATGAGGACTTTATCGAGTTTTACCAAATAGAGATAGATCCAAGAGGAGGGCGTAAAAATGATTAAGTTAGACAACATTGTCAAGCTATATTCATTAGGCGATAATATTATTCGAGCTTTAGACGGAGTCACTCTATCTATTGAACGTGAAGATTTTATCTCCATAATGGGCCCATCTGGTTCTGGAAAGTCTACGTTGTTACACATTTTAGGTTGTTTAGATCTACCCACAAGTGGTGCTTATTATCTAGAAGATGTAGATATATCCCACCTAAGTGATAAAGAAATATCGCGAATTCGCAATCAGCATTTTGGTTTTATTTTCCAAGCTTATAATTTGCTTCCAGAGTTAAACGCTTTAGAGAATGTTGAACTACCGATGATCTACAAAAAGATATCCCTTAAAGAGCGGAAAGAAATTGCTAAATCATTATTAGACAAAGTTGGTCTAGCACATCGCATAAAGCACTTCCCCTCACAATTATCAGGTGGAGAGCAACAAAGGGTAGCTATAGCTCGTGCACTTGCTAATAATCCTACTTTGATTCTTGCCGATGAACCTACTGGTAATTTGCCTAGCGAACATGGTGAAGAGATTATGGAAATGCTGTGTCAGTTAAACGAAGAAAGCTCTACGATAATAGTTGTCACTCACGACCATAAAATCGGTTCTTATGCTAAAAAACTAATTCGATTAAAAGACGGTTTAATCGTCTATGAAAACGAGATAACAGAACGTTTTTCAGCTGAATATGTCTCGAAAATTGCTGCTTCCACAGTGTAGGAGGATGAAAATGAGACATTTAGCTGTAATTATAAGTATCCTAGTGTTAAGTTTAAGCATGTCAGCAGAACTCCTTTCTTTAGATACGCTTATCGATGCAGCTGTTAAAATTTCGCCTAATATTTTAAGTGCTGAGCTTACAATTGAAGATGCCGAGATCGAATTAAAACGTGCACTCTATAAAGAAACCACTCTACCTCCTAATACAATAAACGAAAAGAAAAAAGCTATTGAAAATGCCTGGTTTAACCTAGAAAAAACCAAAAAATTAGTTAATAAAGAGACTAGTAATATTGCTTTATCAGTTCTAAAAGCTCAACATGGTCTAAGACAAAAAGAGATCTCCTTTTTAGAGGCTAAACGAGATCTAGAAATTGCAGTTGTAAAGTTTGATAGAGGAAGTATCTCCTTAAACGATCTGATAGGTTTCGAAGATAAGTACACTTCTAGTAGTGATGCAAAAGAGCAAAGCAAAGAAACTTTAAAACTTGCTAAAGAAAAACTATGTCAACAGGTTGGTTTAGACTTTGACACAGAAATTGAAGTGGATTCTAAATTAGAGCCTCTGATCTTGAATATCTCTTTAGACGAGTTAATAGAAGCCAATAAGCGGTATGATTCTTCTTATCTTTCGGTAGTTAACTCTGTAAGTTTACGCGAAAGCGAACTAAAACAAATGCTCGAAGATAAAGAAGCTAATCTTACTATCCGCCAAAAAGAAATTAGCCTAGAAAAAGCTAAGATTGATCTAAAAGCTAAAGAAAGTACGATTATCTCTAACTCCCGAACAACCTTATCGGCATATAACTCCCAGTTAAAAAATCTAGAAAAGGCTGAAACTGAAGTTACAAAGGCTAAAAAACGTTTAAATGAAGCTTATAAGCAATACGAAGATGGTTTAATTACTTTAAATGACCTAGAAGACCGCCAATACCAAGAAGAGATAGCTTTAATGAAGCTTGTAGAAGCTAAATGGGACCTTCATTTAGCTAGTCTTTCGCTACAGATGGTTTTTGAAGGCGGTGATTGATTATGCCTAGAAAACTTATTTTCTTCATTTTACTCTTACTTTTAACTAATTCATCGATAGCTCTCACTTTAGATGAAGCTTTTGAATTAGCTAAAAATGGTCCCGAGGGTATCGCTTTGCAAGCTGTGGTAAAGACTGATATCAGTTATTCTTTAGAATTAAACTCAAAGATTTCTTCAGATAATCTCTTAACTTCGACAGAAATTAAAGGACTTGCGCAAATAAAATCTCTCAATTTATCTGGTACAGTAGACCTAAAAAACAAAAATGCTAATGCTCGTTTTAACCTACCTTTAGAGCTAATAAATTATAAGGCACTGTATAAACCTGACACTGACTTGTTATTAAGCCTTAGAAGTCGGGTAACTAATCTCTTCTTTAATATTCTAGAGAGTGATAACCAATTAGAGGCTAAACTATTAGCTTTAGAAATAGCGAAAGAAGAATACGAAAGAAGTAATCTTTACTTTGCCAGAGGTACTATCTCTTTTAAAGCCCTTTCTCAATCTTTAGAGGAAAAACAAAGAGCAGAAAATCAATTACAACAATTCATCAATACTTATAAAGATAACCAAAATGAACTAGCTTATCTCCTGGACTTAGTAGGAGTGCAGCCTCTTACCGATGACTATTCGCTAACTTTTAAACTTTTAGATGATCTGCCCTTAACCGAAAAAGAACAATCTGAACTCGATTACCCTATACTTGCAGCACAGCTTGAACTCGAACAGTTAAAGAAGCTACATTTCCCGCAACTAAGCCTAGAGGGAACTGGAAGTATAGGGCAAACAAATAAATATTATGTAGGTCTATCCCTAAGATACCTTGTTTTGAGTAGTAATCAGAATGCTTTAAAAAGGAACGCTCAAGCAAAGCTAGAAAATGCTAAACTCGAACGAAATAAAAAAGAAAGAAACTTAATAAAAGAGAAAAACCGCCTGAAAAACGACTATAACAATGAGGTCTTAGCTTTAGAAGCCGCTAAACTCAGATTAAAAGAAAATGAAGAATTTTATGAGTTAGCAAGCAAAGCGTATCAGGATGGTCTAATTTCGGATCTCGATCAAAAAAGAGCTTATTTAACTCTGTTGCAAGCTAGGGCTAATTACAAGTCTACCTACCACAAGTGTTTTAAACTGAAGCTAGCAATAGAAGGGGTTACCCTCTACCAGCAGGGTAATCTGGCAATAACTATCTAATTTTGGTTTAGGGTAATTCCAACTAAATTATATTAACTCAATTGAGTAGGAGGGGGTGTAACCACCGCCTCCTCTCTTTATGTAGCTCTAGGTCCTGGAAAGTGAGGTTCTGGACTTTACTTTTAGCAAGCTATTGATTATTTTTTTCAAAACTAAGAAGCTTTTTTAGTTTTTCCAAAGATAAAAACGCCAAAGCATTCATATCTATCTAGGAGAAAGTGTGAGGAGGGAGTAGTATGAAGCTTTTGCGTTTTTTAGTTTTTGTTCTGCTTATGTTGTTTAGTGTTGTTGTTTTGGGTCCTGTACCAGATAACTACACCCTCGAATGTATTTCGCAGCCAACAACTGTTATTGATTTAAGCCCAACGTTAAAACAGAAACCGGTTATTGGTGCTTCAGCGGCTATTTTATATGAACCAAAGAGTAAAACAATTCTTTTTTCTAAAAAAGCTGAAACCGAAAGAGCTCCAGCTTCAACCACAAAAATTATGACCGCCATTCTGACTTTAGAAAGGTGTGCTTTAGACGAGGTAGTAACTATTAGTAGAAAAGCTTCGAGAGTTGGTGGTTCACAAGTAGGACTAAAAGAAGGCGAAAAACATTCGGTAGAAGAACTCTTATGGAGTCTACTATTAGTTTCTGGTAACGATGCAGCTATAGCACTAGCTGAACATATAGCTGGTTCGGTAGAGAAATTTGCTATTTATATGAATACAAGAGCCAGAGAGTTAGGCTGCCAAAATACTAATTTCGTTAATCCTCATGGACTGTCTGCACCTGGTCATTATAGCTCAGTTTATGATTTAGCACTCATAACCGCTCATGCTCTCCAGTATCCTTTCTTTCAAGAGATGGTATCAGCAAAAGAAAAAGAGATTCCTTGGAGCCAATCTTGGGATCGCTATTTGAAAAATACCAATAAACTATTATGGATCTTAGAAGGTGCAGATGGAGTAAAGACAGGTACGACTAATTTAGCTGGTGCTTGCTTAGTATCATCAGCTTCTAAAGATGGTAGACAATTAATTGCTGTTGTTTTAAATAGTAGGGATCGTTGGGTTGAATCAGCAAGGTTATTAAAATGGGGCTTCGATAATTTTGCTTGCCAGTTAGTTATAGGAAAGACAGAGACGATTCCCGATGTTTATGTCAATAATGGTAAGTATTTTGCTGTAGGTAATACCAATAAAGATATTTATGTCACGATCCCTAAAGGAGTTCAGCCGATTATAAAATTTCACCCCTATGAGCTACATGCTCCTGTTTTAAAAGAGCAGATAATAGGTGTTCTGGAGGTAGGACCAATACTAGGGCAAACTAGTAAACAACCTGTATATTCATCTTTCAAGGTCGGGAAAAAGAATTTCTTTCGTAAGTAATACGTTTGTTAATTAGGAGCTTTCTTTACCGAGTTTATTAACTAAATCTTTGCTATAATAATAATGACAATAATTGATTATAAGGATGGCTTAAAGCATATGGCAATAAAAAATATAGAGCTCTTAGCTCCTGTGGGAGATTTTGATAGTTTATATGCTGCAATAGCTAGCGGCGCTAATGCTGTTTATTTAGGTGGCAAAGCTTTTAGCGCTAGAGCTTCAGCAGCCAATTTTAATAACGAAGAACTTATTGAGGTTGTTAATTACTGTAAACTACGCCAGGTTAAGGTCTATGTGACAGTAAATACATTAATAAAAGACAAAGAACTCGCTAGTGCCAATGATTTCCTGGCCTTTCTCAATAAAATTGGTGTGGACGGGGTAATCGTTCAAGATTTAGGTCTTTGGTTATTAGCAGAGAAATATCTTGGTTTAGAAAAACACGTGTCTACTCAGATGACTCTCCACAACACATCAGCGGTAGAAATGCTCCAAAAAGCAGAGGCTTACCGAGTGGTGTTGTCGCGTGAACTTAGTCTAGAAGAAGTCGCAGCTATTAAAAATAAAACAGGTATTAGCCTCGAAGTATTTGGCCATGGGGCTCTCTGTTTTAGCTATAGTGGACAATGTTTAATGAGTAGCCTACTTGGTGAGAGAAGTGGTAACAGGGGGCGGTGTGCTCAACCTTGCCGCTTGAACTACTCACTTCTAGATCAATTTGGTGAAAGATATACCTCTATAGGACCGTATCTACTTAGCCCTAAAGATCTGCGTACCGGTCTTGATTTATCTAAATTGGAAGGAGTAGTTGACTCCTTAAAGTTAGAAGGAAGACTAAAAAAACCAGAATATGTAGCTACTATAACTCGTACCTATAGAGCGTTATTAGATGGTTCAATTAACCTTCAAGAAGCAGAGAAAACTTTACGTGAGGTTTTTAACCGAGACTTTACCAAAGGTTATCTTTTCGGTGAGAGAGGGCGCCAAATTATGGGCCATCAAAGGCCTAATATGCGAGGGCTTTTTCTCGGTCAGATAACTAAATCGACAGGAGATTCCATCACTATCAAGCTGCAGCAACAACTTAATAAAGGTGATGGTATCGAAGTCTGGTTAGAAGCAGAAAACAGTATTGGTACAGTCGTTGGGGAAATTGTTAAAGATGGTTATAAAATAGAGAGTGCTAACCCAAACGATTTAGTAACTATACCCTTAAGAAAATTGGTGCCAGTAGGAGCAAAAGTTTATAAGACTAAAGCCAAAGAGTTAATCTCTTTAGCTCAAAGCACTTATCGATCAGAACGTGAATATCGTAAGCAACCACTAGACTTTTTTGTCAAAGCAAAAATTGGGTCTGAATTTTCCATAGTAGTTACAAACAACTATGGAGTAACAGGTCAAGGTATTAGTGAGCATCTCTTAGAGAAAGCCCAAAAAAGGCCTTTGAGTTTTGAGGTACTAAAAGAACAACTGAACAGGTTAGGGAACACCCCTTACAATTTAGCAAATCTAGAAGTTGAGTTAGACCATAATGTGATGGTACCTTTCAGTGTAATTAACGAAACTAGAAGGATAGCTATTGATGATTTAGAGGCTAAGCTCATAGCTAGAAGTAGACGTGAACCGGTAATAGTTGATTTGCCTGAACCATCTATAGCTAAAAAAAGACCGTCTTTATTAATTGCTGAGGTAGCAACTCCTAACCTCTTTAAGAAAGCTCTCAAGGCTAAACCAGATCTTATTTACATCTCTGGAGAACGCTTGCAAAGAAATGGCTTTACCTACAAGTCTTTAGAGGAAGCGAGAATTGCTTGCCAAGCCGAGGGCATTCCTTGTTATTATGTTTTCCCCCGAATAATGCACGATAACGAACTAAAAAGAGAAGGTAGTTTTATTGCTACGCAAAAATTCGATGGTTATGTAGTTGGCAATCTAGGTGCTTTTTCATTGCTTAAGCCCCAAGATAAGATCGTTTTTGATTGGGGTTTAAATATCATGAATTATCTAGCAGCTGAGTTTTTGCTTACCTATGCTGGCGATTTCTGCTGGGAGAGGTTTACAGCTTCCCTAGAACTAGAAAAAACAGAGTTGGCAGAATTAGCTGAGAAAATACCTCTGGAAGTGGTTGTTCACGGAAATCTACCCCTCATGATCAGTAAAAATTGTATTATTGGTACCACCAGAGGGGAAGGAACCTGTTCTCGTTGCAGTAGATTTTGCGAAGAAAAAGATTATTATCTTGAAGATAGATTAAAGTATCGTTTTCCCCTTTTTAGTGATAGAGATGGTAGAAGCCATATCTATAATTCGCGTGATCTTTGCTTAATTGATGAAGTTAGTAAGATAAAGGAATTCGCTTCGGTTAGATTGATGTTCTCTATAGAGGACGAGCCAGTTACCGAAATCATAGATGCGTATAAATTAGTCAGGGAACAAACCCTGGATGCCTCTACTCTGAAAGAAAGACTATTAGCTATTAGTCCAAGACCCTTTACCACGGGGCACTATTTCAGGGGGGTTGAATAGGAGAGAGCTAGATATGGAAGAAAAAACGTTGAAGCTTCTTGAATATCCCAAGATAATTAGCGAGTTAGCTGATTTAGCAGCTACAACAATTGGTAAGGAAATAACTTTAGCCATCAAACCTTACACCCAGTTTATGAGGGTAAAGCATGAGCTACGGGAGACTAGTGAAGCTTATGCTATGTTGAATTTAGCTAAAGAACCATCATTTGGTGGGGTAAGAGATATTAGGCAAGCAATAGCATTAGCCGAAAAAGGAGCTACCTTAGAAGGTATTGATCTTTTGGCTATCGCTGATACACTAAGAGCTACTCTCAAGATGACTCAGTATCTTGATGGTTGTGGTTATCCCTGGCTAGAACAGTTAGGTTTTCGCTTATCCCCTTTACCTTTTCTTTATCGGGCGATTGAGGAAACCTTTGACGATCAAGGCGAAGTTATCGATACAGCTTCAGCAGAGTTAGAGAAAATACGAAAAGAATTACGTATTGCCACCAATCGTTTAGAAGAAAAAATGAACAGTATGATTCGTTCTGCTGAGTTTAGAAAATATTTACAAGATCCAATTATTACTAGGCGGGGAGAACGAATGGTTATCCCCGTAAAACAAGAATTTAGAGGTATGGTACCCGGGATTATTCATGATCAATCTGCTAGTGGTGCTACACTCTTCATTGAACCGGCAGCTGTTGTGGAACTAAACAATAATATTAGAATTTTAAAAGAGCAAGAATTTGAAGAGGTCCAGCGAATCTTAAAAGAACTTTCCTGGCAAGTAGGCGATAACAAAGATAAATTAATGCTTAACATTGAGACACTTGGCAGATTAGATTTTGCTTTTGCTAAGGCCCGGTATGCACTCAAATTAAAGGCTACAGAGCCCGAGATTACAGAAGGTGGCTATTTCCAGGTTGATAAAGCTAGACACCCCTTAATTAAGGGAAACGTAGTACCTATCGACTTTACGTTAGGTCGCGATTTTCATACGATTGTAGTTACTGGGCCTAATACTGGTGGTAAAACAGTGACTCTCAAGACCATTGGGTTAATGGTTTTAATGGCTCAGTCAGGTTTATATATCCCTGCTAGAGAAGGGTCTAAGTTGGCTTTCCGTACAGCTGTTTATGCTGATATTGGTGATGAGCAAAGTATTGAGCAAAGTCTTAGTACTTTTTCTTCTCATCTAACTAACATCATTGCTATCTTAAATAAAGCTGATGCTTCTTCTTTAGCTTTATTTGATGAACTAGGAGCAGGTACGGATCCTCAAGAAGGTGCTGCTTTAGCTATGGCCATTCTTACCGAACTTCATAATCGAGGCGTTTATACTGTGGCCACCACTCACTACTCTGACTTGAAATCATTTGCTTACCTTACAGAGGGTGTAGAAAATGCTTCTGTAGAGTTTGACCCCGAAACACTCAGCCCTACCTATAGATTATTGATTGGTATACCAGGTAGAAGTAATGCTTTAAATATCGCTTCCCGTTTAGGTTTGGATAAAAAGATAATAGATTATGCTCGTTCCAAAGTAAGTACAGAAACCATAGAAGCTGGAGCTCTTATTGAAAGACTAGAAGAAAATAGACGGATTAGCGAAGAATATAGAGAAGAAACCCAAAGACTTAAAGAAGAAGCGGCTAAATTAAAAAGTCAGTACGAAAAAGCCAAAAAGGATCTGGAAAATGAGAGACAAGAACTCGTAAAGAAAAACGCTAGCCAGGTTCTAGCTGAGATTGAGAAAAATAAGAAAGAACTAGAACAACTTATCGCAGAAATTAGAGAAAGCAAGTCTTTAGATGATGCCAAAGAACTGAGACGGTTAGTGGAGGAAGAAGAGAAAAAAAGAAAAGATCAGGTTTTTGAAGCTGAGAAGAAAAGACGTTCACTTAAACCACGGGAAGAACTTGTAGAGGGACAGCAGGTCCTGTTAAGGCAATCAAATCTTCCCGCTGTTATCTTACAAATAGAAGGTAATAAAGCTTTAGTACAAGCAGGTATCATGAAAATAAATGTGCCACTTGTTGATCTCGAGCCAATGGAGAAAGAAGTTGAGAAAAAGCCAAGTATTTCGCGCTATAATTTAGGAAAAGCGACCATTGGTATTGAACTCAATGTAATTGGTAAGACCGTAGACGAAGCTATTGATGATATTGATCGCTATTTAGATTCAGCAATTTTAGCAGGACTCGCCTCGGTACGTATTATCCACGGTAAAGGTACAGGAGCACTGAGAAAAGGGATTCAGGAGTTTCTTCGCAGTCATCCGAGTGTCAAAGGGTTTAGAGATGGCGGCCAGGGTGAGGGCGGGATTGGTGCTACAGTTGTAGATTTACAGTAGAAAAATTAAGACCTTCTACCTAAAGGTTAATTAAAATAATCTTTGGTAGGAGGTTTTTCTTTTAAAACCACTAACATAATGTTAGATTTTATACAAATTAATAATGGAGGTGCAGAAATGCACTTAAAAAAGAAAAGGATCTGGTTAATTCTAACCATCTTGCTCCTAGTGCTCAAGGGTGAGGCTTTTCCTTTAACAAAAGAGGAGAAGATTGCAGATTGGCAATTTTATTGCCAGACAATACTTGCGAATTACCCTTATTTTGAGGTTAATGCTCGCGTGACAGGACGAGATTGGCGAGATAGTTTACAAGAACTTAAAAAAAGAGTCCTAGAGAGTGAAGATGATCTTAGTTTTTATGAGGCTATTCAGTATGCTACAGCAACCCTGCAAAACGGTCATACTCACATTATTCGGCCGGAAAGCTATGCTAATTATGCTAGTTCTTACGCTGGTGTTAAACGCTGGGAAGACGCTTTCACAGCTGAGGTCAAAACAGCTTATGACTATTGGCAAGAGGTTGTAAATGGTAACAATGAATTTTACGCTTTTGATATTCGCTATGTTGCCGGAAGCTATATAGTTACTCGTGTAGGTGAAGAGATAAAGGATTTACCAATAGCAGCGGAAGTTTTAGCTATAGGTGGTCAGAATGTTGATGACTATGTCTTAGAGAAGGTAAAAACTACACAGATTCTCCTAGATCCAATTAAGGGCAAGCGATATGTAAATAATCTTTCTTTGCCTGAGGGTGCAATCAAACTAACAATTAAAAAGGATAACAAAATTCAAGATGTTGTGGTAGAAACAATAACCAACATAGAACCAGTAGCAAATTATACAAGGCCAGCTACAACAACTGATATATTAGAATCAGATAAGATTGCCTATGTGAAAATTCCTTCATTAAGCGGATCTTTAATAGACAACGATAAGGAAATGTTACTTTCTTTTTTTCAAGAGATCAAAGACTATCCTTATTTAATTATTGATATTAGGGGTAATGGTGGGGGCTCCGATTATTACTGGATGAATAATATCATGGCGCCTTTAATAGATGAACCAGTTGTTGTTCAAACCTACACGGCTCATCGTAAAGCTCCTTTTATTCGTTCTTTCTACAATGCCCGCCTTGGTTTAGCTAATAATATTTTTAGACGTTCCAAAGCAGTTTTAGAAAGCTTACCGAATTTACCTTCTGAGGTCCTTACTAATGATTTTGCTGATCCCATGGAATTTAAATATACGATAAAACCGAAAAACAGTGTAGGCTATCAGGGACAAATCATTTTGTTAGTAGATGGAGGAGTTTATTCAGCAGCGGAAACCTTTGCTATGGTAGCTAAACATTCTGGTTTTGCTTATCTTGTGGGCACGAGAACAGGTGGTGATGGGCCTGGTATCGATCCTGTGTTTTTTTCCTTGCCCCATAGTAAATTAGTGATTCGCATGGCAGAAAGTATAGGCCTAAACCCAAATGGTGCTGCTAATGAAGAAGAACACACCTTACCTCACCTTTGGGTTGCTCCTGAACCAGAGTATTACATTGCCTCACTTACGTCACAGAATGGTTATGATAGAGATAGACAATTAAAAACCGTTCTAGAGCTAATTGCTACAGATAATTTAATAGCAAATAAGATAGCAGCCAATAAAGAACAGGTGCCTTCTATAATGGAGCATCTTTTCAGTGGGGTTAATAGTAGTACAGATCAGGAACTTAGTCAATTCCAGGGTAAAACCATCTCGGAGGTACGCATTTACGGAGCTTATGCGACTAATTATGCTAAGCTAGAGAAACTAATTGATCTAAAACCAGGGGAAACGGTAAAAGTAAAAAAATTACGTATGTTAGAAGATAGATTAAATGCCACAGGTGCTTATGCCCAAGCAGCCATTAATTTAAGCGAAGAAAGTAAAGGGGAAGTAATTGTTAAGATTCAGGTAAAGGAAGGTTTTCTTTTCTTTCTTACGCCTTATGATGCCTTCACGACTGTTATGTCTGATATTACTAGTAAGAGTCTTACGGGCAAGATTTATAATATAAATGGTGGTTTGCATAACTTTTCTATTACAGCCTCTATTCCTAATGAGCGACTAGAACTTAGTTGGGAAACACCTCTTATTTTCACTAATACCTATCAAACTAGTGTAGCTGTAGGTAGCTTGAAATATGGTAATCTAGTAACTACAGGATCAGAAAAAGGAAGAGGTTATCTTTTAAGAGACAATTATTTGCGTGCTGATATTTCTTTAGGAGTAGCACCTGCTACGAGAATTTATTTGCAGACAGCTTATTTTCAGGATACTTACCTTGAGACAGACACCCTCTCGCCTCATGGCCTGAAAAATGGTGATTACTATGAAGTTGCTTTAGGGATCAACCAAACAATAAGAAACTTTTATACACTCCAAACTATACATCAATTAAATTCTTCTTTAACACTGGTTGGAGCAGGGAAGGAACTAGGGTATCGGCTAAGCACTGGCCTGCGTTCATATTTCCAAGTCGGGGATAAACTTAGGTTTACAATTAAACTAAATACTGGTTTAGCTGAAACAGTTCCTTATCAAAGACTGTACCAGATCAGTAGCAACTCCTTACCAGCCTACACTGGCATTACTATGCAAAAATTTGTCTTAGCAGGGCTAGAGAATACTATTTATCCAATAAAAGATATCTCTCTCGTTATTGGTTTATCAGGATTATATGGTAAAGAAGGGTTAGACGCTAGTATTAATAATGCTTATCTTTCTTTATACGGAGCTCTACGGTATAGGTTGCCGTTTGGTTTACCGCTAGGTGTAGTTTATGGCTATGATCCTTTAAGCGGTGTTAGCAGAATTAACTTTGGTATTAGTAATGAATTTTAATGGCTTTAAGTTAGTTATATTATCCTACTTAGCACTAAAATTAGACTTAATAAGTTTTCCAAAGACTAAAAATAAAAACACCTGCAACTTTTGCTTTGAGCTGCAGGTGTTTTGCTAATAGTTTTTATAACTTACTAGATAATAACCAATCTACGATATCAAGATAGATTTTTTCTGGTGATTGGAAAACTTCTTCGATACCGAATTTAGGATTATTCAGAGGAGATGGAGTGAAGTAGTGAGTAAGATGAGGGTAGGTAATGACTTTAATCCCAGTAGATTTTTGAAATGCTCTTCTTAAGTCTTCTGCATGATGGGGAAGAACTTTGAGGTCAGCTTCACCTTGCAGAATTAACACAGGTTGAGTAACCAAACTAGCCAATTTACCTGTATCAGTTTCCATATGTTGTTTAAGGTAGGGGCCAGTAAAGCCAAGTGGAGTAATAGCTTGCCCTTTTTTCGCTAACCCTAGACTGGTTTTAGTTAGGTCCAAAAGTCCCTCAAGGTATTTGCGATTTTGTGCAGAAAGATTTGGTATACCTAACTGAGAATTAAGCTGTTCTAATAATATTTGATCTAAAGATTGGCTTGGAGTAGCAAGTAAAATAAGAAAGGCTATATCATCTCTATTTGCAGCTAACTTAGTTGCGATTACTCCGCCTTCACTATGGCCTAAGATACCAATCTTTTTAACATCCGTTCGTGTTTTAAGGTAATCGATAGCTTTTACGCTATCTTCTATTAAGGTCTGAAGATCCTTATTCATATGGTTACCAGTGCTTTTGCCTGTACCTCGATCATCAAAGCGCAAGACACCATAGCCATTAGCTATTAGGTAGCGAGTTAAATGTTTAAAAAGGCTGTTATTCATCTCTGGGGGTGAATTGTTATCCCGGTCTTGGGGTCCAGAACCAGATAGCAGTAAAAGGACTGGAAACTGACCTGTGTTTTTAGGCAAATCTAATTCTCCGTGTAGTAAATCATTTTCACGGCTAATAACAACAGGAATCGAACGATAATTTATGTCTTGCTGTTTTTTAAATACCGTTTCCCAATCCTGTAGATAGCACTCTAATCCTTGTGTTGGAATAGAAAGACGTACTAATTTATCTTCGAAAAAATAACCAAAAACAGCTAACTGTCCTACATTAACCTGACGAACTTTAGTATTATAAGGGCCGGGAGCCCAAGCAGAATAGTTCGCTTTAAGCATGAGTAGCTGAGAAGGAACCACAATTTGGGAAGGAGCATCTTGAAAAATATATGACCAGAGAAAAAAAGTGTTGTTCTCTACAGGATATAAACCTTTACCTCTAAATGTTCTACTTTGCTTTGCTACAGTAAATGTCGCTGAGTTACCTTTTAGGGTTCCTGTTATAGAAACTTGATTATTTAAGTTAGCTTGATATAGTTCCGGTTGGTTACCTTTAAAAGCTAAAGTTTGAGAAAAAAGCAGTTTTTGTCCAGAAGCATTTATCTCAGTGTTAGTAATGACTTGGTTATTAACAAAAACTACTTCTTCAAAACCTAATAAGGCATCACCCATGTAGATTACATATTTTGTAGCTAAGGTTGGTAAAGAAATTAAAATAACTAAAATTAATAAAAAACATTTACGCATCTCCATTCACCTCGTACTTAGTACTACGATTATATTACAAGAAAGTTTCTTAGAGGAGGTAAGAAAATGTTCTTTCGAGATTATTTTTGCTTAGATAGGCTTTTAGGTTTTCCATTCGAAGTCACTGCTATCTACACCGAAAAAGGTATAGTTTATGTTGGTGTTAACGAGTTTAAGCCTCCAAAATTTATTACTTCCACACCTAAGTTGATCAATCTTAGTCACCTAATATTACGTCAGCAATTGGAAGAATATTTTCGTGGTAAAAGGAAAATATTTGATCTCCAACTTGATTTAAGAACAACAGATTATCGCCGTAAAGTATATAACGCACTTCTAGCTATTCCTTATGGAGAGGTACGTACTTATAAACAAGTTGCTTGTAGTTTAGGTGTGCCAAATGGCCAAAGAGCAGTAGGTCAAGCTTTAAAAGCTAATCCATTACCAATAATTATCCCTTGTCATCGTGTGGTAGCCGAAAGTGGGCTAGGTGGATTTAGCTTAGGGACAGAACTCAAAGAGGCACTTCTAGATCTAGAAAAAAGCTCTCTAAGACCAAAGGACAATAAAGAGGTAGCTTTAGCAGAATAAATTGCGCTTTGGAGTTCAATTAACATGAATCTTACAGGTAATTGACTTAGGGTTTTAAATATGATAATCTTAGAGAAAGTTTTAGTTTAGCTTAGATAAGCTTAGATTAGAGGAGCTGAGTTTAGTTGAGTAGAGAAAAAAATTTAACAAGAGATCTAACTTTAGCAGGTTTAATGGTGGCAGTTGGGTTTGTATTACATGGTTTTTTCCCAGCTATTGTAGCAGGAATGAAACCAGACTTTTCCTTGATAATGTTAATTTTATTTGCTTTATTAAGAAGAGATCGTAAGATAACCATTGCTGCAGGGGTAGCTACAGCTATTATTACAGCACTGACAACAACCTTCCCAGGCGGACAGCTACCAAATATAATTGATAAATTACTAACTACAGCTGTTGTATTAGGGCTCACAATGTTTGCTGAAGGTTATTATAATGCTATCATTACCGGGATTATAGGTACAATTGTAAGTGGTGTTACCTTCTTAACATCAGCTTTACTAATTTCTGGTTTACCAGCACCATACAAGGTTTTATTTTTCTCAGTTGTTTTACCGGCAACAGCTCTTAATACCGTAGCCATTGCGGTTCTTTACCCTGTTGTAGTTAAACTAAACCAGATGATAAAACCTAGAACCGCTACAGCATCTAGAACTACTAAAGTTGCATAAAGTTTGTAATTATAGCTGTTGACTATGTCAACAGCTTTTTTAGATCCATCTATTTCTGGTTTACCAGATCAGTTCAGTTTTATGTACATGGAAAGTGGGTGTGATTATTCACACCCACTTTATTATTAGGAAGTAATTATTTTAGTTTGTTTATGAGGTTTTTGAGAAACAACAGATAATCATCTTCGGGTCCTTTATCAGCTTCCTTGAGGGAAGTTGCGAGAGTTTTAATCTGTTTAGTTTCTTTTTCTAGTTCGACAAGAACCTCTTCCAAGCCTTTATTTAGTTGCTCTTTCTCATCGGGGGTGAGTTTGTCAACAACAATATCGTGATGTAAGACCTGCAATGAGCAAGCACACTTTATTCTTAGATAGAGAAGCTTTTCAGCATCATCTAATTTGAATTCTGCAAGTAGTGTTTCGACTAGTTCCAAAGCAGAGGCACAGTCATTATCTTCTAAAGCTTTGAGAGCTACAATTTTCAGAAAGTCTGCTACAAAGGTTTCTTTTTCGGGGTTATCACCTAAATTGCGTAATCTAGAGATAGCTAATGGTAGTTTACCAGCTGAGAGAGCAAGATTTACTCCGAAATCTTCTAACTCTTCGTAAAGAATAGCCCCTTTAACCCAAAGTTGTTCTGCTATGTCGAAATCTTTATGCATTACCAGGTGGGAAAGTAGTTGAAGCATTACTTTAGGTTCTGCACTTTCGAAGCGAGCTTCTATATCCTGACAAACAATCTCATGAGCAGCCCAATTAGTTCTTAAATGTTCATAGATAGCTAAGCGATCATACCAAGCAAGAGCCTCATTTAGTTTTTCTTGCCAGAAAGTAAAAGGAATTTCTCTCTCTCCTAGAGCTTCGAAGGTGAGCATGAGGTTATAGGTGGTATAAGGATCTTTGGGAGCGGATTCAGCTATTTCTTTGGCTTTTTTAAAGTCACCTTGAAAAAAGGCACTCAGAGCTTGGCAGTGAGGAATGTCTACTAGGGGGTCACCCTTAGCTAGAGAATCAAAGAGACCCTCTGGTACGGTTTCCGAATAATTTTGGGGAAGGAGATAAGGCATCTCTAAAGCCCAAACAGCTCTTTCTACAGGATTAGCAAGCTCTTCAACGAAATCTAAGGCCTCTGAAGGAGAAGTCTTGGCTAGCATTCTTTGCCAAAAAGGATTGTCATTTCTCATTTTTTTAACCTCGCAAATTTACGTTTACCGACCTGAAGGACCATACCATCATCGATGGTAACTTCTAGATTACCATCTTCTACTTTGTTATTATTTAGTTTGACACCGCCTTGTTCGATCATTCGGCGAGCCTCAGAGTTTGATTTAACTAGTTCACAATCTACCATAAGTTTGACGATCCAGACTTTTTCTTCGTTAATGGTAAACTCAGGAATATCTTCTGGTAAACCACCTGAACTGAATACTTTCTCAAATTCATCTCGAGCTTTGATCGCTGCTTCTTCTCCGTGGTATTGGCTAACAATCTGCATACCAAGTCTGCTTTTGACAGCTTTAGGATGTAGAGAACCATCATTAAGGCAGGCTTTGATCTTATCTATTTCAGTTTTGTCCATGTTAGTTACAAGTTCAAAGTAGGTTATCATCATTTCATCAGCTAAAGACATGACCTTACCATACATAGTATTAGGATCTTCTGTGATACCAATGTAGTTACCTAAGCTTTTACTCATCTTATTAACTCCATCGAGGCCAACTAAAAGAGGTAAACACATAACAATTTGAGGCTCTTGACCAGCATCTCTTTGCAAGTCACGGCCTAATAAGATATTGAAGACTTGATCTGTGCCACCAAGTTCAACGTCAGCTTTAATCTCCACAGAGTCAGTAGCTTGCATGAGAGGGTAGATAAACTCTAAAATACTGATAGGTTGATTAGTAGAGTATCTTTTTGCAAAGTCATCTCTTTCAAGCATACGAGCCACAGTAATCTTGGAAGCCATGTCTGCTAAATCAGAAAAGGACATTTTGCTAAACCAGGCGCCATTAAAAGCTACTGTGGTTTGTTCTGGTTTAAGAATTTTAAAGACCTGCTCTTGATAGGTTTTAGCATTGGCTAAGACCTGCTCGTGAGTAAGACGAGGTCTAGTAGCTGATTTGCCAGAAGGATCGCCAATCATAGCGGTGTAATCACCAATAATTAATGTTACATTATGGCCTAGATCTTGAAACTGTCTCAATTTTTGTAGGGGAACAGTGTGACCTAAATGGATATCAGAGCTAGTAGGGTCTACACCTAGTTTAACATTAAGGGGACGATTCTCTGCGATAGATTTTTCAAGTTTTTTAAGTAATTCATCTGCTGATACTACTTGGGCTACTCCTCGTAAGAGTACCTTAAGTTGTTCTTGAGCTGAAATCATCAGCGCGCACCTCCTAAAAATAAAAAAAAGAAACCGTCCCCCAGAAAGGGACGGTTAATACCGCGGTACCACCCTAGTTGCCCCCTAAGGGGCCACTTGATCCTTATAACGGTAGGGAACCGAAGAAGGCTACTGAAAGTTCACCATCTTAGCTCTAGGGTGTACTTCATCTGAATTCTAGCTACCAGTTTACACCGACCACTGGCTCTCTAAAAGTCGAAGACAGACTACTCTCCCTGTCATTGCTTTATTCTCATTCTAAACAAAGTAAGTAAGAGCGTCAAGAGCAATTAAAATGAGAAAATCTTTTTCTGGTAAAACATTTATTTAAATTAGTATTAAAGTAAATTCCTTAATTAAAGTTTTCTCTGCTTAAAAGCATAGTAGCTGTTTGTTTTGAAAATTTCTGGTTCGATTTTTAGTTTGTCCTCTTCCTTAGGATTAGTAGTTAGAAAAGAATTGACACTTTCTGCAAGTAGTTCTTCATACTTAAGGTTAATACTAGATACTTGACCTAAAAGCTTAATGGCAGTAACATATTCCTGCATGTCCCAAAGATTACTAAACCAAAGTTCACCAATTCTGCTAAGAAGACGGGCAGCTTCTCTAGCTGGTTTGGAGTTCGGAAACTGGCGGTTAAGCTGATGATAATAACTAGTGGCGGCGGTAAAGTCAGTTTTTTCTAAACAGATCTGCAAAATATAAAACTGCAGATCAAGATTGTTGGGCTGTTCGAAAACTGCCTTTTTCCAGATATTTTCTGCTATACTTAATTCGTGAAGGGAGAGTAAAATCTCTAATACCTCCCAATAAGCACTAGCACTTTGTTTGGAAGATTCATTTAAAAGTAGGAGTATTTCTTCACGATTTAGGGGGAATTTCTTAAGAGCTAAAGCTAATTCGATGTAACTTAATGAAGGTAGAATACTCTTGATATAAGCAGAAGCTTTCTCTAAATTATTTAATTTAGCATAGGTTAAAGCAATATTAAAATAGAGGTGCTTATCATCTAAAAGTTGAATTTCTGTTTTCAAGTAGTAGTCTAAAGCTTTATTAAATTCACCTTGGAGGTAAAAAGCTGTACCTGAGAGCATATTTAAGTAGGGCTCTTCACTTTCGATACTCTGTAAGTCGCTGTTGATGTTTCCTAGCACAAAATCACGATATTCGGGTAAATGATTAATATGGGCCATATTCCAACCTACAGGTAGGTAGTAAGGTAGCTCCATATTTAAATAAGCTCTTTTAATTTCATCTCTGAGAATGTTAACAGCCTCAATATATTGATTGATATCTTCTAATTGATATGTTTTTAAGGCATAGGCCATTTCTATCTCTTCTAAGCAGGCTGTTTTCAAAAGACCAAGTACTTGGTAAGCGTTTTTTGACACCTCTATCCACTCCCTTTTTGGTAAAAATAAATTACAAGGATTTATTAGGTTAAGTTGCGAATCTTTAAGAACAGGAGAATCCTGAGGAAGGTGTATGATATGGCTAAAAGCAAAAATAATCGAATTGTTTTACGCGTTATACTAATAACAATAGTTGTTATTATAGGTATTCTAGGTGGAACTGCTGCAACCCTTGTAGCCAACGCTTTAAAAACTGTACCTAGCCTTGAGGATATAAAATTTAGTCCTAAATTGGCAACGTCTATTTATGACCGCAATGGCCAGCTAATCCAGAGGTTGTTTATTGAAAATAGAATTTGGGCTCCAATCGCCGAGATACCTAAAAATTTGCAAGAAGCCATTATAGCAGTTGAAGATCATGAATTTTATTCTCATCATGGGGTCAACCCTAAGGCTATTTTGAGGTCATTGTTTCTCAATATAAAGACCAAAAGTTTAAGTTATGGTGGCAGTACAATTACTCAACAGTTAGCTAAAAATGCTTTCTTGACGCAAGAAAAGAAATTAGCCCGTAAGGTTAAAGAAGCTATCTGGGCTATCCAGATCGAACGAGCTTATACTAAAGATGAGATCCTAGAGACTTATCTTAATGAGATATGGTTTGGACATGGTGCTTATGGAGTTGAAGCAGCTGCCCAGCTATATTTCGGTAAGCATGTAGATGAACTTAATTTAGAAGAGATGGCACTTATTGCTGGTGTTACTAATAACCCCAGTCTTTTCTCTCCAAGGGTGAATATGGAAAAAGCTAAATCTAGACGTGACCTAGTTCTCAAGCGTATGTGGGAAGAAGGTTACATCTCTAAAGATATTTATCAAGAAACAATCGAGAAGCCTATTGTTCTGTATGAAAAAGTTGCTGGCAGCAAGAAAACAGCTTCCTATTTTATCGAAACAATACAACATTGGCTTTTAGAAAAGTATGGCTACGATAAGGTGTATAGTGGAGGCTTAGAAGTTTACACTACACTTGATCTTAATATGCAAAAACTTGCTGAGGAAACCTTACTTACAACTCTTCCCAATGGAGGAACCGACAAAAACGGCCTTACCCAACCTCAAGGAGCTTTAATTACCATTAATAACAAAACTGGTGAGATTTTAGCAATGGTTGGAGGTAGGGGAGAAGATAAGCTTAACAGAGCCTTACAGACTTATCGCCAACCAGGTTCGTCAATTAAACCATTTATTTATGCAACTGCTCTTGGGCAAGGTTATACTCCAGCTTCGATCTTTGTTGATGAACCAATAGAATATAAACTACCTTCTGGTGAGCTTTGGCCTGTACGGAATTACCATCGCGATTACAGAGGGCCTATGACACTTAGATATGCTCTAGAAATGTCTACGAACGTTATTGCGGTTCAATTGTTAGATAAAGTTAGCGTTGACGCGGTAATTAAGACAATTAAAAAGCTAGGAATTACTAGTTTAATTGAATCTGGGCAAATTAATGATAAGGGACTATCACCACTTGCTTTAGGTGCTTTGACTAAAGGTGTATCGTTAGTACAAATGGCAGCAGCCTATGGTGCTTTTGCTAATCAAGGTATCTATTATGAACCGTTTTATATTTCTCGAATTGAAGAACCAAATGGTAAAGTTATTTTTATTAACCACTCTAAACCTAATGTAGCTTTGGACGAAAAGGTAGCTTACGTTCTCACTGATATGTTAAAAGGTGTCGTTACTAGTGGTACAGCCAAACAAGCTAATATTGGTAGGCCACAAGCTGGTAAAACTGGAACTACTGATAACTATCAAGATGCTTGGTACGTAGGCTTTACACCTGAGTTAGTAACAGCTATTTGGGTAGGAGAAGACTTTCCTAAAGAGATGATCTATAATGATAGGAAATATGGTAGCTGGGATTGTGCTTCAATTTGGGGTAAATATATGAAAAAAGTTGTTGCTGATACAGAACCTACTGATTTTCTAAGACCATCCGGTCTTACTGATTTAGATATCTGCACAGAATCTGGCCTAATTGCTCAAGCTAACTGCCCGAATGTTAGAAAAGAAATATTTATTAGTGGCTCTGAACCGAAAGCACTCTGTACACTTCATGAACCTCAAAGTAGTAATCGAGATCGTAACATGATACCATTAGACCTCGATTTTGAAGAGGATGAGACAGATACCGGTACTAACTTTATGAACAGTCTCTTGGACCTTTTTGGTAAACAAGAAACCAAGCCTGAACCTAAGCCTATAGAAGAGACAGAAGATATTACTACTCAGCAACCTTCCAATGAGAATAATCCAGATATAAAAGCCGGTGATAATGTACCAGATTATCTGGTTACAGTGGAGCTTTGTGGAGATTCTGGGAAGGTAGCAACACCTGCTTGTCCAGCTTCTAAAATCTACAAAATTAATTATTTAAAAGGTACTGAACCTACTGAAGAATGCGATATACATGGCGGTGAGCAATAATTAGTTCAGGTCTTGGACATTCTCTATTCTTTCATGTACAATTGATCTAGAAAAAGGCAAAGGTTGTTACAACCTTTGCCTCTCACTGTTGATGTATTTTAGCTTAATAAAATAAGTAGTTGATAGTAGTGGAAGGAGACGGATTTTAGTGAGCGAAGTTAGAGTTCGTTTTGCTCCCTCACCTACAGGGGACCCACATGTAGGCAATATACGTACGGCTTTGTTTAATTATCTATATGCACGGCATACAGGCGGTAAATTTATTGTCCGCATTGAGGATACAGATCAAGTGCGCCTTAAAGAGGGCAGTGACCAGGCAATCTTTGATAGTCTACGTTGGTTAGGCATGAATTGGGATGAAGGACCAGATTGTGGTGGTCCTCATGCTCCTTACAGACAGTCGGAAAGATTAGAGTTATATAAAAAGCATGCCTTAGAGCTTGTAGAAAAGGGTATGGCTTATTATTGTTTCTGTTCTGCAGAAAGATTAGATCAGATGCGTCAAATTCAAGAGGCTGCTAAAAAAGCACCGATGTATGATCGCAAATGTCTTAATCTAACTAAAGAGGAGATTAAGGCCAAAATAGACGCTGGTGAACCCTATGTGATTAGACTTAAAGTTCCAAGAGAAGGAACAACTGAATTTGAAGATATCATTAGAGGTAAAGTGTCTTTTGAGAATAGTGTAGTAGACGATCAAGTCCTTTTAAAAAGTGATGGTTTCCCAACCTATCATTTAGCTTGCGTAGTTGATGACCATTATATGGGTATTACTAATGTAATTAGAGCAGAAGAGTGGATCTCTAGCACTCCTAAACATATTATGCTCTACGAAGCATTTGGCTGGACCCCACCTCGTTTTGCCCATTGTCCAATGGTTTTGGCACCAGATAGGAGTAAGCTAAGTAAGAGACATGGTGCAACTGGTGTTAAACAGTTTAGAGATCTAGGTTACCTACCAGAAGCATTGGTTAATTTCCTTGCCTTTTTAGGTTGGGCTCCACAAGATGAAAGAGAGATCTTTTCTTTAGATGAACTTTGCGAAGCATTTGAATTAGAACGGGTTAATAAAGCTGGCGCTATCTTTGATATGAACAAATTAGATTGGTATAACGGCTATTATATCAGACATATTGCCACAGAAGATTTAGCAAATCGCACTTTGCCATTTTTAGAAAAAGCGGGTATTGTACCAAACGATCATGATTATCTAGTTAAATGCGTTGCTTTAGTACAAGAAAGAATGAAAAACTTAGCTGAAGCTCCAGAGCTATTAGACTTTTTCTTTAAGCAGCCTGAATATGAGCCTAGCTTGCTCATTCCCAAAAAGAGCGACGTCGAGACCTCTAAAAAAGCCCTAGCTAAATGTAAGGAAGTTTTAGCAGGATTAGATGCTTGGGAGCATGATGCTATGGAAGAGGCTTTAAGGAAGGCTGCTGAAGAACTTGGTATTAAATCTGGTCAGATCCTCTGGCCTCTAAGAGCGGCTTTAACTGGCAAACCAGCATCACCAGGTGCTTTTGAAGTTACTTTAGTATTAGGTAAAAAAGAAGCACTAGCTCGTCTAGACATAGCTCTAGAAAGACTCTCCCGTTAAAAAGTAGGGAGCCCTCAGGGCTCCCTTAATAATAGTTTTAATAGTTCTTCTCTTGTATTAAGATTAGGGTTTTCACGAACATAAAAGGCTAATTTATTTAGGGTTTTGCCAACTATAGGTCCCTTACCCTTGACTTTGATAATATCACTTCCACTTATAGCAAGATCGTGTGGAAAAATTGGCGTTTTAGCGAGTGCTTTAGCTTGAGGTGTTAAGCCTCTCAAAATAAGCCAATCGTCTAGATACTCTCTACCTACATGGAAGCAGAGATGTCTTAGTTCTGTAGTAGTTTTTGGAAGAGGGTAATTGGTTAGGACTTTATTTATGTGATTTAATTTTTGCCGAGATAAAGTTAACTTATCAAAAAGCCAGGGGTTATCTTGAAGAACCAGACTAAGTCTTAATTCCTTTCGGAGAGGAAATTCTTCTAGTTTATCAGGTATTATTAACTTATAACCAAAAGCTTCTTTGGCAATTAGTGATAATTCTTTGAGCCCTCTAGTTGGCGCAATACCCATTAGTAGTTTGCTGAATTCTTCAGTGATTCGTTCTTTACTGATAAAATGGAGTAGGTTAGCTTGGCTCTTCATTGCTTTTGCAGTTGCAGACTCAAGGGACCAATCAGAACCTAAGGAGGAGCAAAAACGGATACCTCTAAGGATTCTTAAGGCGTCTTCTTGGAACCTTTTCTGTGGTTTGCCAACGGTTTTAATTACTCTATTTTGCAGATCGATTTGACCTAAAAAGGGATCGTAGAGACCCCTTATAGGCGAATAAGCAATGGCATTAATGGTAAAATCTCGTCTAGCTAAATCATCAAGTATTCTTGGGGAAAAGGTAACATTAGTAGGCCGCCTTCTATCACAATAAGGTCCATCTTTTCGAAAGGTTGTTACTTCCACTGGTGCTTCGCTTAATACAGTAACAGTACCAAACTTAATTCCAGTAGAGGCAGTGTGGGGGAAAAGGGCTATAATACTAGTGGGCAAAGCTTGGGTAGCGATATCATAGTCATGAGGAGTGCGACCTAATAAATTATCGCGTACAGAGCCCCCAACAACATAACTTTCGTATCCAGCATTTTCTAAAGTCTGCAAGATGTCTAGCACATATTTAGGCAATTGCATAATAACCCTCCAGATAAATTGATTTACTGAAGACTTAGGAGGAATAAAGTCTTGTTCACAGAGATACGTGATTGGCTAATAACAATTGGTGAAGCTGTTCTTTTAACAACATTTCTTATTTTTTTTGTTGCCCAATCCTTTCTAGTTAAAGGGTATTCCATGGAACCTACCTTACACAACGGAGAGCGAGTAATGGTCGAAAAGATTAGTTATCGTTTTCGTCAGCCTAAAAGAGGTGAAATCGTTATAGTTAAAAACCCTTTACAAAAAGAGGAAAAATATATAAAAAGGATTATCGGCTTACCTGGCGATAAAATTGATATTAGAGAAGGTTCTTTGTATATTAATGATGTTTTACTCGATGAAGATTATATCGCTGAACCGATAGCTTTTTGGTATCAAAAAAGTTGTGAGGTTCCTCCTGGGCATGTTTATGTCTTAGGTGATAATCGTAATCATAGTGATGACAGTAGACGTATTGGACCTATACCTTTAGATCATGTGTTAGGTAGAGTTGCTTTTGTTTATTGGCCATTTAAAAATTTCGAACTTATCAAGCAGCCAGAAGTTTTATCTGGGTTAGAAGTATATAACCATTAAGAAAAAAAGGGGGAATCCCCTTTTTTATAATGATGTTCTTTTTTTGTAAGTAGGTAGTTCGAAGAGACTTTTTAAAACTAATGTTGCCGAACCAACAACTCCTGCAGAGACACCTAAATTAGAAGCACTAACTTTGAAATCCTCTCTATTGCAACTTATTGAATTCTCTTTGATTAAAGAGATAAGTTTTTCTGAGACAATATGTTGGGGTGGGCAGAGCAGACCACCTAATATAACACGACTGGGATTTAACAGGTTTATAGCTGAGATAATACCTCTTGAGACATTGGAGATCATTTCATCAAGGAGATCACTACATAGTTTATCACCATTTAAAGCAGCTTCAATAAAGTTTTCCAAGTAAAGGCTATCTAAAGTCATGGATGTTGGTGTGCCATTTTTAATAGCTTCAGCTATTTTTAACATGACATGAGTCCCATCAGCAATGGGACCAAGACAACCTTTTAGTCCACAGCTACAGTTTGGTCCATGAGCATCAATACTCATATGCCCTAATTCACCAGCATTGCCATAGGCACCTCGATAGAGAACACCATCAATAATGAGTCCGGCCCCTAAGCCATAACCTAAGTAAACGTACAAGACATGGCGATCTTCTTCACCAACACCAAACCAAGTTTCGCCTAAAGCCATAGCGTTGACATCGTTTTCAACAACAAACGTGAGATGATGTCGGTATTTTTCTATTAAGGGTGTTAGATCGAGACTGTGCCAATCATCGCCTAAAAGATAGCGAGTTGTTGTTCCTTCAACCAGGCCAAGAATTCCAATGCCAGCACCAACTAAACGATCAGATAATCCTTTTTCTTTTAGAAAGTTAAGAGAAAATTCGATTCCTTCGCTGATTTTGTCTAAAATAGCTTGACTGTCAGCTAGATTAACACTAGCTTCAAATTTTGTTAAGGGCTGACCGATTAGGTTCACTGGTGCTACAAAGACACCATCATGATCGATACAAACACCGAGGGCGATTCGTCCATCAGGTATCAATTCTAATAAGATGGGTTTTCTTCCCGCTGCAGATTTGCCAACACCAATCTCCCGTACCATCCCGTTTTCGATTAGCTCAGCTACTAAGCTAGAGACAGTTGTAGGAGAAAGATTGGTTGCAGCGGTTAGATCGGCTCGAGATACGCCGGGGTTTTTTCTAATTAATTTAGATAAAAGTGATAGGTTCCATTCCTTCATTAACTGTAGGTTTGCAGTTCTAATTTCCATGTTATCACCATCTTTCGATTCGTAGTCTGACGCAAGATTCTACAATATTTCATTAATTCTACTTCACCGAGAGGTTTCCTTCAAAGCCAAAGGTTAAACAGAGTTAGCTAGATAAATAAGGAAGAAATGAAGGGGAAAGCTAATTTTTAGTTGAATTTCTCTATGAGAGTTCTATTATTACCATGTATAAGGTATGCTAATGTGGAGTGAAGCAGATGGAAAAAGTTATCTATCGCTCTGTGGCCAAAGAGGCTAAGATAGAAATAATAGAAAAAAAGTCTCGCTTTCTAGGTCATGTGAAGCCAGTCCAGTCGAGCGAAGAAGCAGAAGCTTTTCTGCAGGAGATTCGTGCCAAGCACCCGACAGCTACCCATAACGTTTGGGCTTATAGATTAGGTTTATCAGGCGAACAACAAAGGTTTTCTGATGATGGCGAACCATCTCAGACCGCAGGTATGCCTACTTTAGATGTAATTCTTAAGCAAGATATAACCCAGTTAATTATTGTTACTACTCGTTATTTTGGTGGTATTTTGCTTGGCGCTGGAGGGTTAGTGCGAGCTTATAGCAAATCAGCTTCCGAAGCCATTCAAGCCGCTGGTATAACCGCCTATGTACAAAGAGCGAAATATAGAGTAACAGTAAGTTATAGTGAATGGGGTATTGTGGAAAACTTTTGCCAAAAAAGGCGTTGGGCACTTTCAGAAGTCGAATATATGGAAAATGTATCGGTTACAGTAACTATTCCAGAATATGACAAAGAGGCATTGGTTTCTTTTTTACAAGATACTACTAGTGGAAGAGTAGAACCTACTTTTATGGCCAATGTTTATTTGCAAACTTCTTCCAATCGTCCCGACATTTAGAGGCGGTTTTTAATCTGACTAACTTGCAGTCTCGACTAAGGCTATGTATAATGTTATAGACATTGATTAATTGCTTGATGCCAAGGACTTTTACTTGACGGAAAACAAGCAGAAGGATATAATTAGAAAGTAATTGTCTGGACTCTAACCTCAGTTTTAGCTTGGAAGCATTCGCTAAAACGTAGAGTAGCAGATGGCTTAGTGCGAGGTGACCAGATGATGCAAGATCTAAAAATTAGTATTGCTAAGCTTCAATCTGGCGAGGAAAGATCATTTAATATGGTTATACCGGCGAAGTCTTGCCAATTGCCAGAAGAACATGTAGAAGCAATTCAGCCTATAGTTATCGAGGGTACAATTACCCATGCTGGCGATTTTTTTGTGCTACTGGCGAATGTTACTACTAGGCTTAGAATGCAGTGCACACGCTGTCTTGTTGAATTCGAAAAAGATGTTCATCTTGCTATTGAAGAGGAACTTCGAAAAGCTGAGGGTTCTGAAGATTTTGTCGAACTTTCAGGAGATGACGACCTTTACTCCACATTTCTTGGCCACGAGATTGATGTAGGCCAGATTGCCTTGGAGCATTTGGTCCTAAGCCTGCCAATTAAAAGACTGTGCCACCCAGAATGTCTTGGACTTTGTCCAATTTGTGGGCAGGATCGCAACAAAAATAAATGCGAATGTAAGGATGAGAATATCGATCCTAGGTTGCAGGCTTTGAAAAAAATACTTAATAAGGAAAACCAGTTCTAGGAGGTGTAGACAATGGCAGTACCAAAGAGACGAGTTTCTACTACACGTAAAGCTAAAAGACGTACAAATTGGAAGTTAGAAGGACCATCAATTAATGTTTGTCCAAGTTGTGGGGAGCCTAGACTACCACACCGTGCTTGTGCAAAATGTGGCGCATATAAAACCAAGCCTACTACTGCTGCAAAGTAAGTAAGCAGATAACCGAGCTATTAGCTCGGTTTTTTTTATGATATAAATAAGGCTATTGGTCCTGTTTAATACTAATAGTAACAGTAGTTGTATAGGCTATCTGCAATTGAAATATTAGTAGACTATAGGTTATAAGTTTTAATCTCTCACCCCAGAGACTAAATAGTTTTTAAAATTATTTAAACAAATATTGAGTATATTTATGTCAGTGATAACCAAAATTAAAAATTAATCTGGACACTAGCTATAGTTATCATTGTGGTTTTAAGCATTGATATACTCTTCGTTTGTTGTTTAAAAATACTAACTGGTTTATGAAAAGGAAATAATAATTGCCCACTATGCCACTTTTCGGGATAAAGGTAAATGTAAAAACCATCAATTAAGTCCGGTGTTAAACTGCCGAGTACGGCAGCTAACCTACAGTTAAAACGATTTCTGTCTTGATCACTGAAAATATCATAAACTTTATAGCAGATACCACTTACTTGTAAACAGACATAGTCGGTATCTTTTTTAAATGCTTCATAACTGGAAATGTTAAGAGTATAATCATTATCTGTGACATCTAAGACTCCGTGTGATAATAAGCCAATTAAAAACGCTAAAAGTGGCTTTTTAAGAGAGCTTACTGCTTTCCCACACAAATCAGCGATGGCGATGTGGGTAAGCGTATCTGACATAAAATTGCCCCCTTTGTATCATCTTCTTTCTAGTTTATAAATTGGTAAATTCTCCTATGACATAGCGACCAAGAAAATATTTTTATGGTTTTGACGAAAAAATTTCTCCCCAAAGTTAGTTAATGTAAGTTACCTAGATATTAATCCCTTAGGAGTTGAATATAGTCTAGAGAAGATTTGTTGGGAAAGTATGCTTGGAGCTATTATTTAGCTTGTAATATTTAGGGGGTGGCTAACCTTGTTTGAGTTTATAGAAAAGTTTGCGGAAGCGATAGAACCGTTTCTCGCGAGAGCTTTCAAGATTGCTAGTTTGGTTGTTTTACTCGGCTATATTATTTCTGCCTTTGCACTGGGAACTCAATATAATTTTGTTTTCAGTCTTACTCTATTTATTTCTCGAATAGCAACAGGCATGGTAACTGCATTTGTCCTGTTAGCTTTGGGTATAGCTTTTGATAAAATATTTGAGATACTTAGGCTTCTAAAAGAAATGAACCCTATTCTGCCTAGTAATGAAAAGAAAGAGTCATAAACGATTTATTTACTAGACCATAATTTTTCTTTTTAGGTCAGAAGTAGATTTGGCTTAATATGCAAGTAAGAAAAAATCAATGTAATATGATTTAAAACAAGAATAACATCAAGAAAAACCCGTTATGACCATTGATTTTGTTGGTTATAACGGGTTATTTACGTTGAGTTCAGCATTAGCAACCAAAGTTAGTACGCTTACTTCATTCTAAGTACCTCAAAAGAAGAAATAATATAAACATAAGTATTTTAGAGATGAGAAAAACTTGCCACTGCTAAATATATGGTCTATAATAAATACTAGGTATTAGTACGTGGTAATGATACTGGAAGAAATGGGGGATAATGAATGTCACGATTACCTAAAAAAGAGAGACAATCTCGTCTGTTAGAAAAGATTAAAGAAGACCCTTTTCTAACAGATGAGATTTTAGCAGAAAAGTTCAAGGTATCAATTCAGACCATTAGACTTGATCGTTTAGAGTTAGGTATACCAGAAGTAAGACAACGAACCAAGAACCTTGCTGAAAAAGCATATTCCCAAGTTCGCTCTTTAAAAAGTGGCGAAATAATTGGAGAACTGTTAGATCTTAATTTAGGCCATGATGCAATTAGTCTTCTTGAAGCAAATTCAGAGATGGCATTAAGCAATACAGGTATTGTTAGAGGTCATTTTATCTTTGCTCAAGCCAACTCTTTAGCAGTTTCATTAGTAGATAGTGAGGTAGCTTTAACTGGAGCAGCAAATATTCGCTTCCATCGTTCTGTTAAAGTTGGAGAGAGACTGATAGCTAAAGCACGTGTACGAGAGAAAAAAACTAATCGCTATATAATTGATGTAGAAACTCGTTTTGAAGATGAGAAGATCTTTAGTGGGGAGTTTATTGTTTTTGCTTTGAATGCTGAGGGAATGGAGGTCTAGTGATGAAGATCGCTTTAGACGCAATGGGAGGAGAACTAGCACCACAAGCTACTGTAGAAGGAGCTTTACTTGCCCGAAAGTTATGGAATATTGATACTGTCCTTGTAGGAGACCCCGAAAAGATCAGACCGATTTTGGCTAAAGCTGGAGAAGAGATGGAGATTGTCACAGCTACAGAGACTATTGGTTTCGACGAACATCCAGCTAAAGCAGTTAGGCAGAAAAAGGATGCTTCTATAGTAGTAGCAGCTAAGCTAGTTGCAGATGATAAAGCAGGAGCTTTAGTAGCAGCTGGTAGTACTGGTGCGGCGATGGCAGCTAGTTTACTCATCTATGGACGTATTAAGGGTATTAATAGACCAGCTATTGCTTTCCCGATGCCTACTATTAAGGGAATGAGCCTTGTACTAGATGGTGGTGCGAACCCAGAAGCAGGAGCTAATAATTTAGTTGATTTTGCTTTGATGGGTAGTCTCTATATGGAAAAAGTAATTGGTGTTACAAGTCCCAAAGTTAGTTTACTTAACATTGGTGAAGAGGAGATCAAAGGGACACCAGAGGTTGTTGAGGCCTATCAAATACTTAAACAAAGTAACTTGAATTTTATCGGTAATGTGGAAGGTAGAGATATTACCTCTGGGGTTGCTGATGTTATTGTTTGCAATGGCTTTGTTGGCAATATTGTTCTTAAATATACGGAAGGTTTAGCTAAGGGGTTATTTTCCATCATTAAAGAAGCTATGCTTGCAAATTTCCAAGGCAAGTTAGGCGCTTTATTGGTAAAGAATAATCTCCGGAAGGTTAAAACTAGACTGGATTACTCTGAGTATGGTGGCGCTCCTTTGTTAGGTTTAAAGAAAATTACGATTATAAGTCATGGTAGTTCAGATGCCAAAGCTATAGCTAATGCTATTCGAGTAGCAAACGAAGCTTATAGCCAAAAAATTGTTGAGGCTACAGCACAAGCATTGGAAAAGAGGGCTGATTCATGAAGCAAGCTCCCCACATAGGTATACTTGGGTTAGGAGCTTATGTACCTAAGCGTGTTTTAACCAATTATGATTTAGAGAAGATGGTAGAGACTAGTAACGAGTGGATTGTAACCAGAACAGGTATTAATGAAAGACATTTAGCGGCTCCAGAGGAAGCTTCTTCCGATTTAGGCGCTATAGCCGCAGAAAGAGCTTTGCAAGACGCTGGAGTTCTGCCAGAAGACATTGATGCTATAATTACAGCCACTCTTTCGCCCGATTACCTTTTCCCTTCCACAGCTTGTCTGATTCAGGGTAAGATTGGTGCAATAAATGCAGCTGCTTTTGATCTTGGTGCTGGTTGTTCAGGGTTTGTTTATGCTTTAACTGTAGCCCAATCATTAGTAGCAAGTGGCTTTAAAAAAGTATTAGTTGTCGGTGCAGAAACCATTAGCCGTTTTGTTAATTGGCAAGATCGAAGCACTTGCGTCTTGTTCGGCGATGCAGCAGGAGCTGCAGTAGTAGGTAATGTAGAAACAGGTGGTTTTTTAGGCTGGGATCTTGGTGCAGATGGCCTAGGGCATGAGGCTTTAAAAGTTCCCGGTGGTGGTTCAAGAGAACCGCTAACTGCTTCTAGTCTAGCCAATAACAAACAGTTTGTTGCGATGAATGGTCCTGAGGTATTTCGTTTTGCTGTTAGAATTATTCCGAAGACCAGTAAAAAAGCTTTAGAGATGGCAGGGTTAGGTGTAGAAGATATCGATTGGTTGTTGCCTCACCAAGCTAATACTAGAATCATTGACGCAGCTGTCAGCTCTTTGAATATGGATCATCAGAAAGTAATCGTCAATCTTCACCGATATGGAAATACTTCAGCGGCATCTATCCCTTTAGCATGGGCGGAGGCCAGAGACGAAGGTAAAATAAAAAGAGGAGACAAACTTCTCTTAGTAGGTTTTGGAGCTGGACTCACCTGGGGGTCGCTTATCTTGCAGTACTAGGAGGTATGCTTCTTGATTACAGCAATAGTTTTTCCAGGCCAAGGAGCTCAATATGTTGGTATGGGGCAAGCTTTCTTTAGAGAAAATGAAAATGCACAAAAGGTATTGCAAGCATGTTCTGAGGGAGCCAATCTGGATCTAGCAAAGCTAATTAGTGAAGGTCCAGAAGAGGTATTATCTAGGACAGAATTCACCCAACCAGCTATTTTGGCAGTTTCAATGGCTATATATCAGACATTAGATATTACTCCTCAATATCTAGCTGGCTTTAGTTTAGGGCAATACTCTGCCTTAGCAGCTAGTGGGGTTTTTTCTTTGGCACAAGCAGCTAAACTCTTAAGGCTAAGGGGAAGATTCATGCAAGAAGCTGCTAGCGAGGGCAAAATGGCAGCGATCTTAGGCTTAGATGAGGAGACAGTGAACTCGGTTTTAACCTCTATAGAGGATTATGTAGTAGCAGCCAACCTTAATTGTCCCGGACAGATTGTGATTTCGGGTACAGAAAAGGGAGTAGCTAAAGCCATTGAGTTAGCAAAAGAAAAAGGAGCTAGAAGGGCTGTATTACTTAACGTTTCTGGTGCTTTTCATTCAGCGCTTATGCAAGATGCAGTTGATAAGTTAGCGGGAGAAATAGAGAAAGAAAACCTGGGAAAGATGGAAATACCAGTTATAGGTAATGAATCTGCTAGAGAAATTAGCGATATTAAAAGCAGCCTTCTCAAACAGCTAGTTAGTCCAGTTAGGTGGCAAGAGACGATAGAATATTTAAAAGACCAGGGAGTACAGAGATTTATCGAAGTTGGTCCAGGTAAAGTATTAAGTGGCTTAATTAAAAAGATTGATAAGAACCTGGAGATAGTGAACATTGAAGAGCCACAGGATCTAGAAAAGTTGAGGTGAGAGAATGCTAGGAAGAGTAGCACTGGTTACTGGTGGGACGAGAGGTATTGGTTTAGCGATTGCTGAAGAGTTAGCTAAAAACGGAGCCAAGGTCGCTATTATGGCTTCTAATGCTGAGGCTGTCAGCGCTACAGTGGAGAAATTATCAGCCCAATTTGATACTCAATTTTATGGGGTTTCTGCTAATGTAGCAGATTTATCCGCGGTTGAGGCAGGAGTAAAAGCTATTGAGTCGAACTTGGGAACAATTGAGATTTTAATTAATAATGCTGGTATCACTAGAGATGGCCTTTTGATGAGAATGAGTGAAGAAAATTGGGATGCTGTAATAAATGTCAATTTAAAGGGCGTCTTTAATTGTACTAAATCTGTATATCGTTCTATGTTTAAAAACCGTTTTGGTCGCATAGTAAATATTGCCTCTGTAGTTGGGTTAACGGGCAATAGTGGACAGGCTAATTATGCAGCTGCTAAAGCAGGAATAATAGGTTTTACCAAAACTATTGCTAAAGAAGGAGCTGCCGTAGGCATACTATGTAATGCTGTTGCTCCTGGGTTCATTGATACTCAAATGATAGAGACTATTCCTGAAAAAATTAAAGCAGAAATATTGAAAATGATACCATTAGGCAAACTTGGTCAACCAGCCGATGTTGCCAAAATGGTTGCCTTTTTGGCTGCCGATACTAATAAATATATTACTGGTCAGGTAATAAGTGTTGATGGTGGCCTAACAATGTAATTTATCTGGTTAAGGAGGTGAGATAATAATGGACATTTTTGAAAAAGTCGCAGCTCTAGTTGCTAAAAAGCTCAGTGTTGAAGGAGACGAGCTCACACCAGAGACCACCTTCGAAGATCTTGGTGCTGACTCCTTAGATGTTGTTGAATTAGTTATGGAACTAGAAGAAGAGTTCGATTTAACTATCTCAGATGATGATGCTGATAAAATTAAAAGCATTGGCGATGCAGTTGCTTATATTGAAAAGAATAAGAACTAATAGTAACCTCACTGTAAGGGGAGGCTCAGGCCTCCCCTATTTCGAGGAGGAAAAGATTTGCATAGAAGAGTTGTAATAACAGGTTTAGGTGCGGTAACTCCTCTTGGACTTACAGTGCCTGAACTATGGGACAATTTGTTGAAGGGCGTTAGTGGTGTAGCTCCAATAACCCACTTTGATACTAGCGATTTTGCTGTAAAAATTGCTGCAGAAGTTAAAGGTTTTGATCCAGAAAATTACTTGGGAAAAAAGGAAGTACGGTGCACTGATCGTTTTGTGCAGCTAGCGGTAGCTGCAGCGAGAATGGCAGTAGACGATGCTTCTCTCATTATAGATAAAGATAATGCTGAAGAGATTGGTGTTTATATTGGCTCTGGTGTAGGTGGTATTGGCACTGTGGAGGAACAAGCTAAAGTTTTGTCAGAAAGAGGCCCCTCTCGTGTCAGTCCATTTATGGTACCGATGATGATTGCAGATATGGCTGCTGGACAAGTCTCAATTACGTTGGGGGCTAAAGGTCCTAACCAAGCAACAGTAACAGCTTGCGCCTCATCGACTCACTCTATTGGCGATGCATTTAAAACTATTAGTTGGGGCGATGCTAATATTATGATTGCAGGTGGTACAGAAGCAGCTATTACTCCGCTATCTATAGCTGGTTTTTCGTCAGCTAGAGCACTTAGCACACGTAATGATGAGCCAGAGAAAGCTTCCCGTCCTTTTGAATTAAATCGAGATGGTTTTGTGATGGGAGAAGGCGCGGGAGTTCTAATCCTAGAAGAACTGGAACATGCTCTTAATCGTGGAGCAAAAATTTACGCTGAACTAGTTGGTTTTGGTTCAACAGCCGATGCTTATCATGTAACTTCACCAGCTCCCGAAGGAGAAGGTGCTGCTAGGGCCATGAAAAAGGCTTTAGCGGATGCAAAATTACAACCAAGTGATATCCAATATATTAACGCTCATGGTACATCTACCTACTATAACGATTTAAACGAGACTAAAGCGATTAAAAGTGTTCTTGGTTCTGATGTATTGGTCAGCTCGACTAAATCGATGACAGGTCATCTATTAGGTGCAGCAGGTGCAATTGAAGCTATAATCACGGCACTTACCTTGGTTCATCAGATAATTCCACCAACAATTAACTATGAAGTGCCAGATCCAGAATGTGACTTAGATTATGTTCCTAATCAAGCCAGAAAGAGTAAAATAGAAGCAGCATTAACTAATAGCTTTGGTTTTGGTGGACATAATGCAGTTTTAGCATTGCGGAGGTTTGAATAGTGGAGCATAGTTACGCTAATATTTATGAGTGGTTTAAAGCCCGCGGTATTCCCGTAGGTAACCTTGAGCTAATACATCGAGCTTTTGTGCATAGTTCATATTCCTATGAAAAACCTGAAGAAGGCGAAAGTAATGAGCGACTAGAGTTCTTAGGTGATGCAGTCCTCGATTTAATTGTCAGCGAGTATCTTATTAATAGCTTTCAGGAAGCTAAAGAGGGAGATATGACAAAATGGCGAGCTGCAGTAGTCTGTGAACTGACCTTAGCCGAAGTAGCTAGAAAGCTCGGGTTACAGAGTTTTTTACTTCTCGGTAAAGGTATGCAAAAAACTGCACTAAAACACAGTGATGCTCTCCTAGCGGATTGTATGGAAGCTTTAATAGGGGCTTTATATTTAGATCAGGGCTATAATGCTGTACAAAAACTATTAGAGCAGCACATTCGGTATTACATTAATCAAGCTATTAAAGGTAAACTTAAACCAGATTATAAAACAGCGTTACAAGAATATACACAAAGTGAATACCACATTGTTCCTAATTATTCCGTTATAGAAGAACGTGGGCCAGCTCATGCCAAGGAATTTGTGGTAGAAGTATCATTTAATGGTACTGTATGGGGTGTAGCCGATGGTAATAGCAAAAAAGAAGCAGAGCAACATGCTGCTAAAGAAGCTTGGCAAAAGCTACATTTAGACACAATAATCTAAAAAAGCCCTGGTTAATCAGTTGTTTCTGAGTAACCAGGGCTTTCCTACTTATATAAGAATATTGAGTTTTAAGATTTGCTACGTAGTCTATATAGTAAAAGCACAGAGCCTATAAAAAAGTAAGAAGAACTTCGTAATATCTCTTGAGCGTAAGGGTCAAGAGCATAATAGTCTTCGCCTAATTTTTTTAAGATAATGGCTCCTTTACCACGTACCCAGACTAAAAAGAAATCTTGTTCTTCTGGTTTAATTTCTGGATCAACAACGAGAATATCACCATATTGTAATAATGGTTCCCAACACTTTTCGTTTATAATATAAGCAAAGGCAAGGGGAGATGTTTTTATCAAGCATAAAAAATCTTCATTTGCATATTCATAATGCTTAGGAGAGGTGATGCGGTTAACAACAGGTAAATAAGCTTTAACAGGACTATCGCGTAAAATATCTTCATCGGTAAGAGCAATAGTACGGCCTAAAGCAGCTTTTCTAAAATCCCTTATTCCCTTAAAGCCGGCTTGATGTAGCCAATAATACACAGAACGATTTTCGGCCCATCCCATATGTTCGGCAAGATGATTAACAGTAGCTGAGGGGTTTTCTCTTAAGTAACGAGCCATCTCGGTAATGACTTGGTTACCATAATTACTCAATCAATTGCCCCTCCCTCCAAAAACTATAAATTAGTATCCTTAACTGTATATGAGAGATTACGAGACAAATCCTTTACACGAAATGTATACAAATTGATGTTTCGGATACACAAAACATGTAAAACATGATCTTATTTAAATGATTAGAAGGAATTTTTTGTGGGTAAGGGAATAATATAGATTAGGTGAACAGCCAAAGTAAAAACGAGTTTGCCGTACCGTAGTTGCTCTTTTGCTGTCAAATCACAGAAGGAGGTTAGGCTATGGAAGTACTTAAAGTTTCTACAAATTCCACCCCTAAATCTGTTGCTGGTGCTTTAGCTGCTGTTTTAAGAGATAAAGGTACTGCTGAATTGCAAGCAGTGGGTGCGGGGGCAGTTAATCAAGCTGTAAAGGCTATTGCAATTGCTAGAGGTTTCGTAGCTCCTAATGGTATTGATCTGGTTTGCATCCCTGCATTTGCAGAGATCGAAATCGACGGCGAAGAGCGCACAGCAATCAAATTCATTGTTGAGCCCAGATAAAAAAATCACCTGGGAATGAATTTACTGGACTGCCATTAAGGCAGTCCCTCTTTTTTGGCATAAATTCAGACTTCCTCCCATAAGTATTAGTAGACAAGCAAGAAAAACGGGGGGAAAACTATGCCAGATAATTTGCATCTTAGTGAGCATGAGTTAATTATTCTTTGCCGAAATCGTAATGAGGAAGCGCTGGAGATAATGCTTAAACGATATTTACCCATGGTTAGACACATAGTTTCCCGTTATCGCTTTAGTGTTGTCGAAAGAGAAGATTTGTTGCAGGAAGGATTAATGGGATTATACGCAGCATTACTTCAATACGATGAAAAATATGGGATTAAGTTCAGTTCTTTTGCTTACATCTGCATTCTAAGAAAAGTCCTTAACTCGGTAAAACAAAGTACCAAGGCTGGTAATAAAACTCTAAATGAAGCTATATCTTTAAATAATCAAATTAATATGGATGAAACTAGGTCGCTTTTAGATGTCATTGAAGCTGAAGACGGAGATCCCTGGGAAAGACTAGAAAGAAACCATGGGAATTATGCTTTTTATAAAGTTTTGTCAGAACAATGTTCGATGTTGGAATTTGCAGTTAGTGTTTTATTAACTGAGGGTTATTCCACAGCAGAAATTGAAAAAGAATTAGGAGTGGAGGCTAAAGTTATCGATAATGCTCGTACCAGGCTCAAACGTAAATTGAATAAGATTTTAGTAGAAAATGGGTCAGTAGCTCAAGCCTGTGGTAAGAAACGCAGGAAAAGAGAAGACCTTTATTATAGGCTCCCCTACACTCTTTTTCAAAAATAAGTAAAAAAGCTGTTAGCTATAGCTAACAGCTTTTTTTAGGTTAATGCTAATAAAGTTAATGAATTGCAAAACCTTAGGCAGCAGGAAAAATAGTTCCTATGGCGAAGAGTTTGTAGGGCAAACTTAAGCAATAATACCCGGTTCCTTCTAGGAGGTTAGAGCATGCACGAAGCTGGTAAAATTATCAAGATTAATCGTGTTATTCATGAACCTGTGCGATTAGCGATTATGGCTTGCCTCTATGAGAAGGAGTATGCAGATTTTAATGGATTACTACAAGAATTTACATTGACTAGAGGCAACTTAGCTAGTCACATTAAAAAATTAGAACAATCTCGTTATTTAGAAGTTATAAAAACTTTTCGTGATCGTATACCACATACAACATATACATTAACGAATAAAGGGCGTAAAGCCTATGAAGAATACTGGCGTCTCTTCGACGAAATACGTCAGGATATTGTCTTGGGGGGATAACATGCGTTTAAAAAAACTTGAGATATATGGATTTAAATCATTTGCTGACAAAACAGTAATCGAATTCCCTCAAGGTATAACTGCTATTGTTGGACCAAATGGTAGTGGCAAAAGCAATATAGTCGATGCCATACGCTGGGTTTTAGGCGAACAATCTGCTCGTGAACTAAGAGGTGAGAGAGTAGAAGACTTGATCTTTAACGGTAGTGCCTTAAGACGCAAGTTAGGATTTGCTCAGGTTTCTCTCACTTTCGATAACTCTGATGGACTATTACCTACAGAGTTTAACGAAATATTGATCACGAGAAAGGCTTATCGTTCAGGAGAAAGCGAATACTATATTAACAAAGCACGTTGCCGTTTAAAAGATATACAAGATCTTTTTCTTGATACTGGCCTAGGGAAAAACTCCTTTGCTATGGTTGGGCAAGGGCAAGTTGAGTCGATTATAGAAGCTAAACCCAAAGATAGAAGATTACTTTTTGATGAAGCAGCTGGTATTAATAAATATAAAGCCAAAAAAGACGAAACTTTGCGCAAGTTAGAGAGAACAGAGATTGATCTGGCAAGAGCAACTGATATAGCAAGCGAGTTAGAAAAAAGGATCGAGCCTTTGAAAGAGGCTAAAGATAAAGCGAAGATCTATTTAGACTTAACAGCCAAGCTAAATAAGGCGCGAGAGAACCTAGTTATGGCTGAAGCATGGGAACTCTTTCAGAGTATTGATTTAGCTAATAGCCGTAAAGAAGACTATGAAAACGAATTGATTGCACATGGGGCTAAGCTGAATCGTTTAGAGAGTTCTGAGATTACTCTTAAAGAAGAATTAAGAGAACTTGATGAAAAGATGATGGTAAAGCAAAACAAGCTTTACCAAAGAGAACAAGAGTTACAAAATATAAACGCTGATCTACGTGTTATTAAAGAGAAACGAGAAAGTTTAAAAGACAAAATAGAGATGGCTAGAAACCTAATCAAAGAGAGAAATGTGCAGATCACAGAAAAAGAAAACATAAACCAAAGCGCTCTCGATCAGGAGATTAATTTAAAAAAAGAACTAGCTGAAATAAAAGCCTCATTACAGCAAAAACAACAGGAGTTAAATAACTATTTAGCCGAACAGAAAAAGACCCAACAAGGTATTGAAGACTTAAAAGATTTATTGTTTGAAAAAAGCCACCAGTTAGCAGAAAAACGCAATGAAAAAGCTAGGTTAAATCGAGAAATTGAATTATTATTACTAAATATCGAAAGAAGTAAGGAAACACTTGGTCTGAAACTGGATGAAAGTTCAGCAAAAAAAGGTCTAATTAACAAGCTCGAAGTAGCTAAAGAACAATCTAAGCAAAAAGGTGCAGAAATCTTAACTCAGATCGATAATCTTACAGAATTGATCAAGTTAAGAGAAATAGAACTAAAAACAGAGCAACATGAATTTAATGTTTTAGAAGATGTTTACAGGGAAAAGAGTGCTAGACTAAAAGCTTTACAAGCTACCGAAGCTGAATACTCAGGATATCAAGGTGGAGTGCGAGCAGTATTAAAAGCCTCCCTGCCTGGCATATTGGGCCCTGTAGCTAGACTAATTAAAGTTTCTGATCAGTTCACTAAAGCAGTGGAGGCAGTCTTAGGTGGTCAATTACAGGGTTTGGTAACCACAACCGATGTAGCTGCTGAAAAAGCGATTACTTACCTTAAAGAAAAGCGTTTAGGGAAAGCTACTTTTTACCCCTTAAACCTTTTAGAGGCAAGAGTATTACCTAAAGATGACAGGCATCTTCTTTCACTTCCTGGAGTGCTAGGGCTCTTAACTGATTATTTAGATTGTGATCAGAATCTCCAGGTTTTGGCAGACTTTTTAGGAGGCAGAACCTTTGTTACAGATAATCTAGCTAGTGCTAGGGCTCTTGCCCATAACTGTAAAAGTCGTTATCGTATTGTTACCTTAGACGGAGAAGTCATTAATAGCGGTGGGACAATGACTGGCGGTGAAGAGAAAGAAGAAAGAGTTGGACTTTTAAAAAGACAAGCCCTAATTGAGCAATTACAAAAAGAATGCGAAGCTGAAGGTATTCAACTGACACAAGGCAAAAAAGCATTAGAAGGCAAGCTAAATGAATTTAAAGAAAAGCAATATCAACTAGCTACAATTAAAGAAGAGTTGCAAGCAGAAATTCTGCATACAGAGACTCTTAGTGCACAAATAAAGCCTATTCAATCTCTGGTAGAGGGCCTCTCCTTAGAGATTGAGACTTTTAGAAAAGATATTAATGAAAGCGAAGAACAACTAAAGTCATACCAAATTCAACTAACTACTCTAGATAACGAAAATGCTATCTTAATAACAGAAGAAGCTACTACAAGAGAGCAGTTAAAAAATTTAACAGAGATTGAATGGACAGATGAAACTAAACTCCGCGAAGAATACCAAGCTCTCAAGGACAGGGAAACCAGAGCTTTAGAAAGAGTAAATTATGCTGTAAAGGAAAGGCAGGTTCTCGAAGCTGAACTGGCTAAGATCAAGATAGAAAATGACGAGACTTTTGCCGATTTAAGAGGACTATTTCTTGAAGAGACCAAAGAACGCTTGCAAACGTTACAAAAGAATCAAGCTTGGCAAGTGACGTTACTAAAAAGCGAATTTTTAAGGCAAAGCTTAACTCAAAATAAAGAAGAAAAGGCATCACTTTTACAACGGTTAGAAGACTGTGAAGTAGAAATTAAAAAGATGCGACCAATTGTATCTAGGTCCGAGAGTGATTTAAGAGACGCTAGCACAGAACTAGCCAGGTTAGAAGGGCAAAAAGAAGCAATTGTGAATAAGGCTGAGGAGCTAGGTATAAACTTAGAAAGTCTTTCCCCTAATATAGCTTTGCCAAGTGAAGAAAGACATAAATTAAATAGTTTTTGTAAGAAATTAGATAGAGATATTGTAGAACTAGGTGCTGTAAATGTAGGCGCTATTGATGAATTTAAGGAAGTTTCGGAGCGTTATAGTTTCCTCTCTACCCAAATTAACGATCTTGTTGAGGCCAAAACGGATCTTTTAGAGGTGTTAGCAAAATTAGATAAAGCAAGCAGAGAACGCTTTCAAGAAGCATTTCAAGAGATTAAAGCAGAATTTGAAAAGCTATATAAAGTACTTTTTGGGGGAGGAGAGGCTACCCTCGTCTTAGAAGAAGGCGATCTTCTTGAAGCAGGTGTTGATATTAAAGCACAACCTCCAGGGAAAAAATTACAGAATATTGTACTTTTAAGTGGAGGAGAGAAAGCCTTAACGGCAATTGCTCTCATCTTTGCTGTGCTTTGTGTTCGCCAAGTGCCATTTTACCTATTAGACGAGATAGATGCACCTTTAGATGAGGCCAATTTAGAGCGTTACGGCTACCTCATTAAAGAGAAGGCCAAGACTTCGCAGATCATTCTTATAACCCATAGACGTCGCAGTATGGAGTCAGCTCACCTTCTCTATGGTGTAGCCATGGAAGAAAAGGGTGTAAGCAAGATTCTTACCCTACGTCTCGAGGATGAGCAAGCAGCGATTGCTACAGAATAATAAGGAATATTTTTGAGGTGAAAATAAATGGGATTCTTTGATAAACTAGTTAGTGGTTTAACAAAAACCAGAGATAATCTGGTTAAACAGATTAAAAGCGTTCTTAGTGGCAAAAAGATCTCAGAAGAGCTTTTTGAGGAACTAGAAGAGATATTAATAGGTGCAGATATTGGTGTTACTAGTACAATGGAAATAATGGAGAATGTTAGAGAGCGTTGCCGTCAAGAAAAAGTTCAAGAAGGTTCTCAGGTTGAGAAGATTTTGCAAGAAGAGATTCGCAAAGTTATTGGTGAAAAAACTGAATTAGAGCCACCAGCAACTACACCTTGGGTTATTATGGTTGTGGGTGTTAATGGTGTAGGAAAAACTACCACTATAGGTAAATTAGCTGCTCGTTTTACAGCTGAAGGCAAAAAAGTAGTTCTAGCTGCTGGAGATACCTTTAGAGCTGCAGCTGCTGAACAATTAGCTATTTGGGCAGAACGTTCTAAAGCACAGCTAATTCGTCATGAAGAAGGTTCTGATCCAGCCGCTGTAGCTTATGATGCTGTGCAAGCAGCGAGAAATCGTAAAGCCGATGTCTTGATAATCGATACTGCTGGTAGACTCCACACTAAAAGTAACTTAATGGAAGAATTGAAAAAGATAAAAAGAGTTATTAGTAGAGAAATGCCTGACGCGCCACACGATGTTTTGCTGGTGATGGATGCAACAACAGGCCAAAACGGCTTAAGCCAAGCTAAAGTTTTCAAAGAAGCTACCGAAGTTAGTGGTATTGTCCTTACCAAATTAGATGGTACTGCTAAAGGTGGTATTGTAATAGCAATCAAGAGAGAACTAGGGATTCCAGTTAAACTAGTTGGTGTTGGTGAAGGAATTGATGACATGCAAAACTTTAATCCCGATGACTTTGTTGAGGCTTTATTTAGCTAATTAGCTGTCAAGTGAAAAAGCTTGACAGAGTTTGTTTCATACTCTATACTAGCAAAGGAAGAGATGCTCATGGAGATTATTAAAACTGTGCGCATGGGCCTTCTTCACGATTTTTATGGTCCATTACTAACGCCCAAACAAAGACGGTGTATACAGCTTTATTATGAAGCCGATCTCTCACTTGCTGAAACTGCCGAGAAGTTTGGTAGTAGTAGGCAGGCAGTCTACGATCTTCTCAAAAGGACAGAGAAACTTCTTGAGGAGTATGAAAGCAAGCTGGGGCTTCTCCAAAAATACGAAGAGAGAGAAAAGCGTTATGCTGACCTTTTATCTTTAGTAAAAGGAAATCCTCTCGAAAAAGAGGTCCGTGCTCTAGTAGCTGAACTGGAAAGGATTGAGACCGGTGATATTTGAGAATCTTGCTGATAAGCTGCAAAACACTTTTAATAACCTTAAACGTCGTGGTAAACTGACCGAAAAAGAAGTGGAGTTAGCTTTAAAGGAAGTACGCTTAGCGCTGTTAGAAGCTGACGTTAACCACAAGGTTGTCAAATCGTTCACAGAACGAGTTAAAAACCGGGCGATAGGTGAAGAGGTTCTAAAAAGCCTAACACCGGCTCAGCAGGTTGTTAAAATTGTCTATGACGAATTAACCAGTCTTATGGGTGGCTCGGCAGCCCAATTAAATCTATCTTATAGTCCTTCTATTATCATGATGGTCGGTCTACAGGGTGCAGGTAAAACCACAACAGCAGGTAAATTAGCCCGTACCATTAAAGAAAAGGGACGTAGACCATTATTAGTTGCTTGCGATGTATATCGTCCTGCTGCTGTTAAACAACTACAGGTTGTAGGAAATCAAATAGGCGTTAATGTGTTTAGCCAAGAAGGACAGAAACCTGTTTCGATTGCCCAAGCTGGTATTAAATATGCTAACCAGAATGGCTTTGATGTCATCATTATTGATACAGCTGGTAGACTCCATGTTGATGAAGAATTAATGCAAGAACTAGTAGATCTAAAAACTAGTTTCAAACCGCAAGAAATTCTTTTTGTAGCTGATGCTATGACTGGCCAAGATGCAGTCAATGTAGCAGCTAGTTTTAATGAAAGACTAGACATTTCAGGCATTATTCTGACCAAAATGGATGGCGATGCCCGTGGTGGTGCAGCACTTTCTATCCGCGAGGTAGTAGGTAAACCAATTAAATTTGCCGCCTTTGGTGAGAAGTTAGATGCGTTAGAAATATTTCATCCGGATAGAATGGCTTCGAGAATCCTTGGTATGGGCGATTTAGGTACTATTTTAGAAAAAGCCCAACAAGCTATTGATGAGAAAGAAGCTGCCCAACTAGTTCAAAAACTTACTACAGATGATTTTAATCTGGAAGACTTTTATGAACAGATGCAGCAGATGAAGAAAATGGGGCCTTTAAATCAACTTATGGACATGGTACCTGGAATGAACAAGATGAAAGGCCAAGCTGATTTCAGCGCTGCTGAAAAAGAGATGAAACAGCTCGAAGCTATTATAAATTCAATGACTCCTAAAGAGAGAAGGCAACCTGATCTTATCGACGCCTCCCGTAAAAAGCGGATTGCTAACGGTTCTGGTGCAAGGGTACAGGATGTCAATAGATTGTTAAAACAATTTGGTGAGACCAAAAAGGTAATGAAACAATTTGGTGGTCTGAGCCAAAAAGGTAAGAAAAAATTTAAAATGCCATTCTTTAATTAAGTGTGAGGAGGTGAACTAGAGATGAGTGTTAAGATCAGATTACGTCGTATGGGTAAGAAAAAACAGCCATTCTATCGTCTGGTTGTAGCGGATTCCCGTACTCCTAGAGACGGCCGCTTTATTGATATTCTTGGTTATTATAATCCAGTAACTCAGCCAGCTGAAGTCAAGATTGATGAAGAGAAGGCTCTAGATTGGTTAAAGAAAGGTGCTCAACCTTCAACTACAGCTAAAAACCTTCTTTCTCAAGCTGGAGTATTAACCAAGCTTGCTGCCTCCAAGAATGACTCTACAGAAGGCTCAGACGCCAATAACTAAGGAGGTCTGAAGCAATGAAAGAGCTTGTGGAAATTCTAGCTAAGAGCCTTGTTGACAATCCAGATCAAGTTGTGGTTAAAGAGATCGTCGAAGCTAATGAACTTCGTTACGAACTAAATGTAGCCGAAACTGATATGGGTAAAGTTATCGGTAAACAGGGAAGAATAGCTAAAGCCCTGCGAATTGTCTTAAAGGCCGCAGCTAATAAAGAACAGAAGAGAGTATCACTAGATATTGTCTAAGAAGCAGGAGCCTTTAGAAGCTCCTGTTTTTTTGGAGGTCATGTATGGAACTCTACACCATTGGTAAAATAGTCGGTGCGCAAGGGATCAAAGGTGAGCTAAAGGTTTATCCTCAAACTAGTTTTCCTGAGAGATTTTTACAAATGGAAAAAGTTATTGTTGGTAATGACCTGACAAAGAGAGAATACAAAATTCTTAATGTTCGTGATCACAAAAATGTTATAATTCTCAATTTAGATGGTATAGATGACCGTAATCAAGCTGAGGCCTTAGTTGGTCAGGAGCTCTTTGTTACCAGAGAAGAACTCTATGAACTTCCTGAGGACTGTTTTTATATCTTTGATCTGATTGGCCTTAAGGTTGAAGACAAAAAGTGGGGCCTATTGGGTAAGATAAAGGATGTTATCGAAGGAGCCCAAGATTTGTACTTAGTTACCCCTGAGGAAAGTGCTCCAGCAAAAGTGGAGTTTTACATTCCTGCAGTGAAAGCCTTTGTTCTAGCTATCAATTTAGAAACAGGTGTCATGCAGGTAGACCTACCAGAAGGTTTGTGGGAAGAATGAGAATTGATATTATTACTTTATTTCCAGAGATGTTTGGTCCTGTCTTCTCCCAGAGTATTTTGGGTAGAGCTCAAAGACAAGGCTTAGTCCAGATTGTTTTGCACAACTTAAGGGATTACACCTATGATAGGCACCGCACTGTTGACGATACTCCTTATGGTGGTGGTTCTGGTATGGTGTTAAAACCGGAACCATTATATGAAGCAGTTAACTCTGTAAAATCAATACCAGTCACTTTTCAAAGAGAGGCTATCAGGAAAACAGCTTTTCTTACACCTCAGGGGCAACCTCTCAAGCAAAATTTAGTCCAAGGATTAACCAAATTGGACCAGTTAATCTTGGTGTGTGGCCATTATGAGGGATTTGATGAACGCTCACGGATATTATTAGCTGAACTAGAGATATCTTTGGGTGACTTTGTGCTAACAGGTGGAGAGATTGCTGCTATGGCAGTTACAGACGCAGTGGCAAGACTACTTCCTGGAGTATTAGGTGATGAGTATTCGGCCGAAGAAGAATCTTTCACTGAAGATCTTTTAGAATATCCCCAATATACCAGACCCCGAGTTTTTCAGGGTTTAGAAGTACCAGAGGTATTACTTAGTGGTAACCATAAAGAGATTGCTTTATGGCGAAGAAATCAGTCCTTAGAAAGGACTAAAAACCGCCGTCCCGACCTATTGAAATAGCTTGCCACTAAAAAAAGAAAATGTTATAATTAAGGTTGTTAATGCGGATGGTCCGCTGTCGAGGACGACATGAACATCCTAAGAGAGGGGGTACCGCAATGGACCTGATTAAACTAGTTGAACAACAATATGTGAAGAACGATATTCCCGAGTTTCGTCCTGGCGACACAGTAAATGTTGGTTACAAAGTCGTCGAAGGTGGCAAAGAGCGTATCCAAGCTTTCCAAGGGGTTGTCATTAAACGTCAAGGCAGTGGCATTAAAGAGACATTTACAGTTCGTAAGCTCTCTAATGGTGTTGGCGTCGAAAGAACTTTCCCAGTTCACAGCCCAAAGATTGCTAATATTGAAGTTACTCGTAAAGGTAAAGTACGTCGTGCCAAACTTTACTACTTGCGTGAACGTCAAGGTAAAGCCGCCAGAATTAAAGAGCGCATCTAAAAATAGGGGACTGCCAAAAACAGTCCCTTTTTTATACACTTTTCCAAATAGTGAGGTGAGATTATGCTACCTGATTTTAAAATACAATGGTACCCTGGTCATATGGCTAAAGCCAAACGAAATATTAAAGAAAATCTAAGCTTAGTAGATTTAATCATTGAAGTTCGAGATGCAAGAGCTCCTCTAGCAAGTGCTAATCCTACTTTAAGTTCGTTAGGTGAACATAAAAAAAGAATTATTGTACTTAATAAAGCTGATTTAGCTGATGATGCTGTCACCCAAAAATGGCAAGCTCTTTTTCCAGAAGCAATAGTTTTTTCAGGTAAGGAAACGCAATCTATTAAGATCTTGCAAAAAAAATTAGACCAGATTGGTCAGAAGTTAAAAGCAGATTGGTTACAAAGAGAGAAAGGCTTAAGACCATACAGAGCCCTTATTTTAGGTATGCCTAATGTGGGTAAGTCCACAATTATTAATGCTTTATCAAGATCGTCGAAGGCAAAAACCGGTGAGAAACCAGGTGTAACCCGGGGTAAGCAATGGATATCATTACCTAATGGATGGCAATTATTAGATACTCCTGGGGTGATGGTACCAGAAGCTGTTATAGGTAATACAGGTCTTTTTCTTGCTTTAATAAATGCCATAGAAGAGAAGCTTTACGATGAAGAACTTGCTGCCCTTCATTTTCTCAAATGGCTTCTAGAAAATAAACCTCAAACCTTAAGTGAACGATATAAAATTAGTAATATAGATGACCCTTTAGCCTTATTAGAGGAGATTGGCCGTAAAAGAGGTTGTTTAAGAAGTGGTGGCTATGTCGAAACATCTAAGGCAGCACTAATTCTTTTAAGAGATTTTAGAGAAGGTCATCTTGGTCGTCTGTCTTTAGAAATACCAGAAACATTAGTAGAGAGGAGCTAATAAGTTTGCTTGATCCTCACGAACTAAGTTTAACTCAGATAAAAACCTTATTGGAAGATTTAGTCAACCAAGAAGAGTTTCCACCAAAGCTTATCAAACTATTAAAAGAAGATGAGCGTGTAGGAACCCAAAAAATGCTCCTGACTTATTTACACAAACGAGAGTCTTTTGAACTAAAACGTAAGTATCTAAAGGAACTAGCAAACTTTGATAGAAGTTTTTCTTTAGAATTAGTCGGCATAGATGAAGCAGGTCGTGGACCTTTAGCTGGACCTGTAGTAGCTGCGGCTGTAAGGCTCGATCTAAGTAATATTAGTTGGGCGAAAGGGATTAATGATTCTAAAAAGTTAAGTCGCTCCGAGAGACAAAAACTTTTTAAATTAATTAAAGAAAATGCTTTAGATATTGGTGTCGGAATAATTGATGCTCCTACTATCGACGAGATTAATATATTAGTAGCGACTCATCAGGCAATGCAACAAGCTACTGAAAATTTAGCCCAACCAAATTTTCTTTTATTAGTAGATGGGTTACCTGTACCTCTCTTAGGGCCACGCCATGTTGCGGTTGTGCAAGGAGACGCTAAATCACTCTCAATTGCTGCTGCATCGATTATAGCTAAAGAGACAAGAGATTGTATTATGGAAAAATTAGACCAGGAATATCCTGGTTATGGTTTCGCGGAACACAAGGGTTATGGAACAAAAGAACATATAAAAGCTTTAGAAACTCTGGGAATGTCTCCAGTACACAGAAAAAGCTTCCTAACTAGATTAACTTATAAACAAGGTGCTTTATTTTAATTCATTGTTAGCAATGTTTTTGGGAAGGAGGCAGGGTCAATGCAACTAGTACGAGTCCAGCAATTAGCTGAAGGCATGATTTTAGCTAGAGATGTCTTTGATTATAATGGGCGCGTGCTTCTATACCAGGGAATGCCTCTAAAAAAAAGGTACATCGACCGGTTAAAAGAAATTGGACTTTTTGCTGTTTATATAGTCGATAATGAAAGCGATGATCGTTTTCTTTTCCCTTTCGGGAAAGAAGAGATAATTAAAGAAACATCAAAAGCCCTTGATGATATTACTAATCAGAAAAGTGTTTGTACAGGTATTTTAAGAGAGAAGATCGCAGAATTAATCGAAGATATTATAACTAGAGAACCGATAGCAATTTTTTTATCCGAAATTAAAAACTTCGATAATTACACTAGTGAACACAGTTTCAATGTAGCGGTGTTGAGTATTCTAATTGGTCTAACTTTAGGATTAAAACGCAGCGAGATGGTTGACTTAGGCGTAGGTGCCCTCCTTCATGATGTCGGTAAAATGCTTTTACCACGTTCATTAATTAACAAACCAGAAAAACTAAATACCTCTGAATGGGAACAAATCAAAAAGCACCCAGAAAATGGTTATAAGCTACTAGAAAAACATAAATTATCTATAAACACCTTATCGGTAATCAAAGAGCATCATGAAAGAATAAATGGTACTGGCTATCCTTTGGGGTTAAAGTATAACCAGATTACTTTAAATGCTAAAATCGCTATGGTTGCAGACTCTTTTGATGCGATGTCTTCCAATCGAGTGTATAGAAAAGGGGTAACTCCATATAAAGCGATTAAAGCAATTGAAACTATGAGCGGCCTTTATTTTGATGCTAAAGTAGTGGAAGCTTTCCTGTCTAACTTTGTACCATACCCAGTTGGTGCTGCAGTAAGATTAAGCGATGGCCAAATAGGGATTGTGATTGCAAGTGGAGCAGAAAAACAACCAGAGCCTGTTGTACAGGTTGTTTTCGATAAGTTAGGTAACATGACACACATCAAAGAAGTTATCCATCTTACTAAAGAAAAAGCGGTGCAAATAGTAGGGTTGGCTAGTTATTAAAGCTAGCTAACCTTGCTTTTTATCTGGTAATTTAGTTTAATTTAAATACCAAGTCATTTCGCAATAGTAGCTGATTAAAACGGTTTAAATCTAGGGAAAATTCATTTATTGGGAGTTTTTTAGGACCTGTTTTTTGCTATTCCTTCATTTTTGGCTAGTAAAAAAATGGAATAGACCTAATAGGCAAAAAAATATTACGTTTTGCATTATTTCTCTTGACTCCTAGTAGTAAGATCATGTATTCTATAAAATAAAACCTAAGTTATAAGGTTGCTGTTTGGTTGGCAGGCTTTTTAGTAGAGGTTAAGTATTAAGTAAACTAATAAATCTTACCGCAATAATTGGGTAAAAAGGTTTCAGACAGTGAATCTTATTAGTCTGTAGCCTTTTTTGGCTATTTTGAGGAAGATAAGAGAAGAGGTAGATAATTGGTTAATAAGAGTGATTTTAGTGTTAAAGTAGTTCTGACTATCATAGTATAGATAAACTTTCTCAATCAATTATCATACACTTGGTGTTAGCTAAAAAGTACTTCTAATTCATGCCAATACTTACTTAAATAGATTAAAGCTAATAGTACTTTCTGCAAAAGCAAAAAGCATACTCATGCGATGGTGACGAATAACGCAATGTATACACGGTACATGGTGTTTTTTCTTACCTTTTTTCAAAAAAATCTGCTAGAATATGTCTAAATAGCAGGGAAACTGCTAGGCTTGTAGAATTAGAGAGAAACAATTGATAGGAGGACAGCATTAAATGAAGAAAAAGGGACTTGTAGTTGCGATTGTTGCTGTTTTGGTTCTTACTGTTGTTGTCTATTTTGCTTTTTTTGCTGGCAAGAGCAAGCAAGCAAATACAAATGGTAAGGTAGTTAAGATTGGCTTTATTGGTCCTTTAACTGGAGGCGCTGCAGCCTATGGAATTAACGCTAAAAATGGTGCCGTAATTGCCATAGATGAAATCAATGCTGCTGGTGGCATTTTAGATGGTTACAAAATAGAATTGCTAATTCAAGATAACCGGGGAGATACCTCAGAAACCCTTACTATTATGAATAAACTCATAGATCAAGACAAAGTGGTGGCTATTATTGGGCCAGTAACCACTGGTCCTACTACTGTAGCTGCAGACATTGCCGGACAGAAGAAAGTGCCTATAGTTTCTCCAACAGCTACTGGTGATAAAATTACTTCCTTAAGCGATTATGTTACTCGTGTTTGCTTCTATGACTCTTACCAAGGTTTGATTATGGGTAAGTTTGCTGCCGATAATCTTGGCAAGAAGACAGCTGCTATTTTATTTGACAATACCAATGACTATTCTATGGGGTTAGCAGATGCTTTTGCTCGTACTTTCCAAGAGCTTGGCGGTACTGTTGTGTCTAATGAAGCTTTTAGTGAAGGTGACCAAGACTTTAACGCTCAATTAACTAACATTGCCGCTAAAAATCCCGAGGTAGTCTTTGTACCTGCTTACTATAGCGATGACGCACAAATCCTTTTACAAGCTAGAGCCTTAGGAATTGATGCTATCTTCCTTGGTGGCGATGGCTGGGATTCACAAGAATTAATCAATGGTGCAGGTGTTGCTGCCGAAGGATGCTATTTCACTACTCACTATTCCCCAGAAGATACTTCCGAAAAAGTACAGAATTTCCTTATTAAATATAAAGAAAAGCATCAATCTGAACCCAACTTCGCCGCTCCACTTGCTTATGACGCCGCTTTATTGTTAGCTGACGCTATCGAGCGTGCTGGAGAACTCGATTCTGTAAAAATTAATAACGCTATTACTGAGACATCAGGCCTTTCTGGTGTTACTGGTGAGTTCAGCTTCGACGAAAATCGCAATCCAATCAAAGAAGTTACTATTGCAACAGTCAAAGATGGCAAATTCGCTTTAGTTGACAAAGTTCGTCCTTAATTAATTATTAAAGAGGGAGGCCTCGGCCTCCCTTTGTCTTTATCAGGAAGGAAGGTGTAGAGAGTGGGGCTCTTTGTGCAGCAGATCGTCAATGGCCTAGCCCTTGGCAGCATCTACGCCCTAATTGCGTTGGGATATACAATGGTCTATGGTATTATTCGTCTTATTAACTTCGCTCATGGCGATATCTATATGATAGGTGCCTTTGTAGGTTATTTTGCTTTAACTACTTTCAATTTGCCTTTTGGAGTTAGTTTGGTTTTAGCCATGTTAATACCAGCTATTTTAGGTATGCTAATTGAAAGAGTAGCATATAGACCACTTAGAAAATCACCTAGTATTGCAGTACTTATTACCGCTATTGGGGTATCATTGCTGATTGAAAATTTAGCAATACTTTGGTTTTCGCCTGATCCAAGACCATTTCCCCAAATATTTCCTAATATGCCACTGGATTTTTTTGGTATAAAGATTTCCATACCACAAATTATTGTCTTTCTGACCTCAGTCGCTCTGATGATTGCTTTAAATTTCTTAGTGCAAAAAACTAAAATTGGCAAAGCGATGCGTGCGGTTAGTCAGGATAAAGAAGCAGCTAGCCTTATGGGCATTGACACTGATCGTATCATATCATTAACCTTTGCTATTGGTTCTGCTTTAGCAGGAGCTGCTGGTGTTATGGTTGGCGTTATTTACCCCCGCATTCAACCATTAATGGGGGTAATGCCAGGGTTGAAAGCTTTCGTGTCAGCTGTTTTGGGTGGGATTGGTAGTATTCCTGGGGCTATGCTCGGCGGCTTAATTATGGGCCTTACAGAGAGTTTAGTTACAGCTTTAATCTCTTCTACTTGGCGTGATGCTATTGCTTTTGGTTTATTAATCGTCATATTGTTAGTTAAACCCTCTGGTATTTTAGGCAAATCAACTCGAGAGAAGGTGTAAGCATGGCACAGCAAACAAAAAAGAATTCAACTTATGATGGTTATATCGCTTTAGCAAGTGCCCTGCTTCTCTTAATACTCAATTTAATTCTAGTAAGTGGGAAAATGCCTGCTTATTATAGTGGTATTTTGGGATTTATGGGAATCAATATCATTTTAGCAGTTTCTTTGAATCTCATTAATGGTATTGCTGGACAATTCTCCTTGGGGCATGCCGGCTTCATGGCTATAGGCGCGTATGTATCAGCTTTAATCTCTATCTATTTGCAGTGGCCCTTTATTGTTGCTCTACTCTGTGGCGGTTTAGCAGCAGCTTTTATTGGTATCTTAATTGGTTTACCAACCTTGCGACTAAAAGGAGATTATTTAGCCATAGCTACCTTAGGACTTGGGGAGATTATTCGTGTTGTTATCTTGAATCTAGACATTACTAAGGGTGCTAGGGGTTTGACTGGCATACCTCGAACAACCACAATCTTTTGGGTCGAAGCTATTGCTATTATAACGGTTATAGTTACAATAAATCTTATGCGTTCAACCCATGGTAGAGCCCTTTTATCAATCAGAGAAGATGAGATTGCGGCAGAAGCCATGGGGATTAACACAACTTATTATAAAGTCTTTGCTTTTGCCACAGGAGCTTTTTTTGCTGGTATTGCTGGTGGGCTTTTTGCTCACATAATGGGTTACATCGCTCCTAAGAACTTTGATTTTATGCGCTCCATTGAGATTCTAGTTATTGTTGTTCTTGGCGGTCTTGGCTCTATAACAGGCTCAATTGTGGCGACAATTGTTTTAACAGTTTTACCAGAAGCTTTAAGAGGATTTGCTCAATATAGAATGGTGTTATATTCGGCCATGCTAATAATGATGATGCTTTTCAGGCCACAGGGGTTATTGGGTACTAGAGAACTTAAAGTTTCCGATGTATTTAAGTTCTTTAGTGGCGGAGGTGAAAGAGATGACTGAGAATCAAAATATCCTAGAAGCTAACAGCTTGACTATGAGTTTTGGTGGTCTAACAGCTGTAGCAAATCTCAGTTTTTGCCTTCGAAAAGGAGAATTAGTTGGTTTAATCGGTCCAAATGGTGCAGGGAAAACTACGGTATTCAATATGCTAACGGGAGTCTATGCTCCTACGGAAGGAAGCATCTTATTAAACCAAGGAGACAAAAAACAAGCTATTTCAGGACTACCTCCCTATAAGATTACCCAAAAGGGGATTGCTAGGACCTTTCAAAATATACGTCTCTTTAACAAATTGAGTGTTTTAGATAATGTACGTATTGCTTTTCACTTTAGTCGTAGTTATTCCATGTTTCATTCCTTTTTTCTCACACCTTTATTCTGGCGTGAAGAGAAAAAAATTACCGCTGATGCAACTGAACTTTTAGCACTTCTTAGATTAGAAGAAAGAAAAAATGACTTAGCGAAAAACCTTTCTTATGGTGAGATGCGTCGTTTAGAAATTGCTCGTGCCTTAGCAACTCACCCTCAAATTTTGCTTCTAGATGAACCTGCTGCGGGTATGAATCCCCAGGAGACAGAAGAATTAAGCGAGTTAATTAATTTAATTAGAGAAAAATTTAGTCTAACTATTTTGTTAATAGAACACGATATGAGTCTAGTGATGAAACTATGCGAAAAAATTATGGTTCTAGACTACGGAATGATGATTGCTAGTGGAACACCCGAAGAAATTTGCCATAGCAAAAGAGTCATTGAAGCATACTTGGGAGAGGAGGTATAAGTCATGCTGGAAGTCAAAAACCTCCACGTCTATTATGGCCAGATTCATGCTATAAAAGGGGTCTCCTTTACGGTGAAAAAAGGAGAAGTTGTTACATTAATTGGTGCTAATGGCGCAGGTAAAACCACTACTTTAAAAACAATTTCCGGTTTACTTCCTTATAAAGAAGGGGAGATTCACTATAAAGGAGAAAACTTGTCTGGAGCCAAAGCACACAACCTAGTTGGAAAAGGGCTTATTCAAGTACCAGAAGGTAGGCATGTTTTTCCTAACATGACTGTACAGGAAAACTTGGATTTAGGTGCCTACCTGCGTAAGGATAAAAAAGCTCTCGCTGGTGAATTAGAGAAGGTTTTCTCACTTTTTCCCCGTCTCAAAGAGAGAAAACAACAATATGCTGGCACCTTATCAGGTGGCGAACAACAAATGTTAGCGATGGGTCGCGCTTTAATGAGTGGCCCAGAACTATTACTGTTAGATGAACCTTCTATGGGACTGGCACCTTTATTAGTTAGAGAGATATTTACCATTGTTACCGAAATTAACAAAACAGGTGTCACCATTTTGCTGGTAGAGCAGAATGCTAATATGGCGCTTTCAATTGCTCACCGTGGTTATGTGATTGAGACTGGCCGTGTTGTTTTAGAAGGTGATGCGCAAAGCCTAGCTACCAATGAGGCAGTGCGTAAGGCTTATCTTGGAGGATAGGGAGGAGATCGGTTATGTTTGTTAAGCAGATTATGAGTGCTAACCCTATTACCATATCCCCAGATGCAGGCATTTTAGAAGCTGCTAACCTAATGAGGGAAAAAAAGATACGTAGGCTACCAGTAGTAAAAGGTGACAAAGTAGTTGGTATTGTAACAGAGATGGACATTCTTAAAGTTCAGCCATCTCAAGCTACAACATTAAGTGTTTTTGAAGTAAATTATATTTTAGCTAAGATGAAAGTTAGCGATGTGATGGCGAAAAAACTACTAACTGTGCAAGCAGAAGCAACACTAGAAGAAGCTGCACTTATTATGAGAGAAAATGAAGTCGGTGGTTTACCAGTAGTCTCTGGTAATAAATTAGTTGGTGTAATTACCGAAAGTAATATTTTTGATGCCTTTATTGATCTTCTGGGCTTAAAAAGAGCTGGTACTAGACTAACTATTGAAGTAGATGATAGGCCGGGGATTTTGCGGGATATAGGTGAAATTACAGCTAAGCATAATGTAAATGTAAGTAGTTTTGCTGCTTATTATCCAGAAGAAAAGAAGTCGATCTTAGTAGTTAGATTAGAAACAACTCAAGTGGACAAGATATGTGCTGATATTAAAGCTCATGGTTTTAATATTACTCATATCGCTCATTACGGTAAATAATAGCTGTATAAATAATGCTAACTATGTCTATCCTAATTCTGCTGAAAGGGGCTAGGAAGATGGACATAGGCAAGACACAGGTCTATCGCTGTCCAGTTTGCCGCACTGACACCAGCCACTCAGTACGCAATCGGCGGGGTAGTTTATACGGCGTTGTCTGCAATCGTTGCAAGACAGCTTCTTTGGTACGCAAAGATGATCTGTTGTTCTATCAAGATCTCTGGGAAGATGAAGTTAAAGCAATTCTCATGAGTTTAGAAAATCCTGAGGACAAATAAACCCTAGGCAGTCAAACTGCCTAGGGTTTTGCTTTGGCTAGACAGAAAAGCTTATTTAAGATATGCTTTTCACTAGGTTAAATGGCCAGTTTTGCCACTGAATTTAAGCAGGTTAATTAAAAGAAACAGACAATACTATAGTAATTGCTATTTACCAAGAAAAAGTTCTTTACAAGGGAGCTATTTATAACGACAATAGTAAAGTGGCATTGTATACAATTAGTTTCAGATTCTTCTTTTGACGGTAAAAAGAGATAAATAGAAACGAAATTAATTGGAAAAGAGGCTAAAGACGATGGATGATAAATTAGCAGCAGTTTTAGCTGAAATGATTAAAAGCTTGCTTAATGGTGACAATGAATATCCCGAAGAAGCAAATATGATAGCCCGAGCAGTTCAACTAGGCATAGACCGAAACGAATTGGATATTATAGGTTCGTTAGTATTTCCTGAACAAACAGACGAAGGTCAACCGTATAGGTGTGAAGAAATAAATGGTAAGCGTGTTTTTTCTAAAAAAGAACAAATACTTCTTGGTAAGGATAAGATCAATACTTTGCTCTATTTAAATAATCATGGTATAATCTCCGGCGCAGAGCTTGATGCTATTTTAGTATTTGCCGAAGGATTAGCTACAGATCCTAGGGAGGAAGACTATCTTATGAAAGCACTTAATATTGTTCTAACTGACAAAGTTAGGGCTGACTTCCTAACTGGGGTAATTGAAGGTGCTAAGGAACTTGTTAACTGAGAAAGGACTGAGCCAAGATGGCTAAATATTTAGTGATTGTAGAATCCCCTGCGAAAGCCAAAACCATAAAAAAATTCTTGGGATCAAATTACATGGTTGAGGCGTCTATGGGACATGTAAGAGATCTTCCCAAAAGCCAGTTTGGCGTGAATATAGAAAAGGGCTTTGAACCAAAGTATATCACCATTCGTGGTAAAGGTGACCTAATTAAAAAACTAAAAACACAAGCTAAAAAAGCTGACCGAGTCTACCTTGCTACTGACCCTGATCGAGAAGGTGAAGCTATTGCCTGGCATTTAGCTGAGATCTTAGAGCTAAATCCTAGAGACTCTATTCGCATAGCTTTCAATGAAATAACTAAAGACGCAGTTAAAGAAGCTAGCAAAAAACCACGTAATCTCGATTTGCAACTTATTGAAGCACAGCAAGCTAGGCGTATTCTCGATCGAATAGTTGGCTATAAGCTAAGTCCATTACTTTGGGCGAAAATAAAAAAAGGATTAAGTGCAGGTAGAGTTCAATCGGTAGCTGTAAGATTAATCGCCGAACGAGAAGAGGAAATTAATAGTTTTAGTCCAGAAGAGTATTGGACAATCGAAGGAATATTCAATACCACCAATGGTGATATAACTGCTAAACTTAACAAATGGCAAGGTGAGAAACCTTTATTACCTAATGAAGAAGAGACTAATAAAATACTTAACATTATTAAGACGGAGAACTTTATTATTAGCGATGTAGAGAAGAAAGAACGGAAAAGAAACCCTGCTCCTCCTTTTACTACCTCTACCTTACAACAAGAAGCTTGGAAGAGGCTTAACTTTGCTGCTTCAAGAACAATGCGGGTGGCCCAAGAGCTTTATGAAGGTGTAGAGATTGGCAAAGAGGGTTCCTTAGGTTTAATTACTTATATGCGTACAGACTCTGTGCGGGTATCTGATCAAGCTGTGGAGCAAGCAAGACGTTTTTTACAAAATGAGCTAGGCGAAACATATGTTCCTAAAGATAAACGAGTTTACCAAACTGGGAAAAAAGCCCAAGATGCTCATGAAGCTATCCGTCCTAGCTATGTAGATAAAACACCTGCTAACCTAAAAGCGTATCTATCTAGAGATCAATATAGATTATACGAATTAATCTGGATGCGTTTTCTTTCTAGCCAGGCAGAAAGTGCGGTCTTTGATACTATATCTATTAAAATTAATAGTTCTTCCGCCCAATTTACTGCTTCTGGTTCAACGCTAAAATTCCCCGGTTTTTTGAAACTTTATCCAGATCAAGAAAAGGAAACAGACTCTAAGTTGCCTAGCTTAAAAAAGGGCACTGCTGCCAAACTTAAAGATGTAAAAAGTGAGCAGCATTTTACTCAACCACCTCCACGTTATAGTCAAGCTAGTTTAGTTAAAGAATTAGAAGAATTAGGTATTGGGAGACCAAGTACTTACGCTACTATTATTGAAACAATTAAGAAGCGTGGGTATGTAGTAGAAGAAGAAAAACGCTTTGTACCTACTGAATTAGGGCAGGTAACAGTTGATCTTTTAAAAGATCATTTTAGTGATATCGTTGATGTGGATTTTACTAGAGAATTAGAAGAAAAGTTAGATAATATTGAAGATGGTCAAAGCTCATCAAAAGAAATATTGGCTCAATTTTACGATGCCTTCGAATTAGAGTTGAAAAAGGCTGAAAAGTTAGCTGATAAGGTATCTATTGCTGATGAAACCACAGATGAACCATGTCCTAATTGTGGCAGGTTTTTAGTCGTCAAGATGGGGCGCTTTGGTAAGTTTTTAGCTTGTCCAGGTTTTCCTGATTGTAAATTTACTAAGCCACTTTTAAAACAAATGCCTGGGACCTGCCCTTTAGATGGCGGCAATTTAGTAGAAAGAAGATCGAAAAAAGGCCGTGTTTTTTATGGTTGCGCTAATTACCCCAACTGTGAATTTAGTAGTTGGTATCCACCAACAAAGAAGAATTGTCCTAAATGTGGCACAACCATGGCTATAAAAGGTAGAGGTGCAAAAAAAGAGCTAATCTGCCTCAATAAAGATTGTGGTTATAGTGAAGCAGCTGGAGATGAATAAAATGGAGCAAACTCTGAGTAAGGAAGTAGTTGAGAAATGGCTACAACGCTTCATCTTCTATATAGAAGTGGAAAGAGGTTATTCTGAGCACACTGCCAGTGCTTATGCTACTGATCTAAAAGAGTTTTTTACCTTTTTAGAAACAGAGGGAAACTTCACTCTGTCACCACAAATTTTCAGGCGTTATCTGGCTTTTCTCCACGAATTAGAGCGAGAAAAAAGTACAGTAGCTAGGAAGCTCGCAGCTTTGCGTAGCTTCTTTCGCTATTTAGGAAAACGCGATCTTTATGAAGATAACCCCTTAGCCGATATTAAAACCCCTAAAAGAGGCCACTACTTACCAACATTTCTCTATCCTAAAGAGATCGAGTTACTACTAGATGCACCAACTAAAACAACTACACTTGGCAAAAGAGATCGAGCTATACTAGAAGTTTTTTATAGTTCTGGACTACGTTTAGGTGAACTGGTTGGCTTAAATCTCAAAGATATCGACTGGGAGTTAGATTCGCTACTTATCCGCGGTAAAGGTAATAAAGAACGATTAGTACCAATTGGTTTTTATGCTGTAGATGCTTTACACGATTATCTGCAAAATAGCCGTCCCCAACTAATTAAAGCAGAGAAAGAAGAAGCTGTCTTTCTCAGTAACCGTGGTCAGAGGATAAATCGCCGTACAGTAGAATACATGGTTGATAAATATGTAAATCAAGTAGGATTAAACAGCAATATTTCGCCCCACTCGATTAGGCATACCTTTGCGACTCATCTACTAGAGAATGGTGCCGATATTCGTTCAGTCCAAGAATTACTCGGGCATGAGAATGTTTCCACTACCCAAATCTACACTCACCTTAGTCGCAAGAAATTACGTGAAGTTTATTTTTCTGCCCATCCTCGTGCCAAAGGAGGCCCAAATGATGTTTGAGGGAACCACAATTATTGCTGTAAAAAGAGATAACCAAGTTGCTATTGGTGGCGATGGTCAAGTTACTTTTGCTGAAAAAACTATCTTTAAAGCCAAAGCTAAAAAAGTTCGTTATCTCTATAACGGTCAGATCTTAGCTGGATTTGCAGGTTCTGTAGCTGATGCTTTTACCTTGTATGAAAGATTTGAGAAGAAATTAGAAGCTCATAAAGGGAATCTAGTTCGAGCTAGTGTTGAATTGGCTAAAGATTGGCGTAGCGATCGGGTTTTGCAAAAACTAGAAGCAATGCTATTAGTTGCAGATAAAGAACAGCTTTTGGTGGTCTCAGGATCAGGAGAAGTTATTGAACCTGATGATAACATTGCTGCGGTTGGTTCTGGTGGTAGTTATGCTTTAAGTGCTGCTAGAGCACTTTATCGCCATTCTTCTTTAAACGCCAAAGAAATTGTGGAAGAAAGTCTGAAGATTGCTTCGGAAATATGTGTATATACTAATGATCAAATCTCTGTTTTGGAATTGGAGGTTTGAATATGGAAGGTATGACTCCTAAAGAAATTGTTGCTTATTTGAATAAATATATCATAGGCCAGGATAAAGCGAAAAGAGCAGTTGCCGTAGCCTTAAGAAATAGACAAAGGCGTCGTGAACTTGCTACTGAACTAAGAGAAGAAATTGCGCCTAAAAATATTCTTATGATTGGCCCGACAGGTGTAGGAAAGACTGAGATTGCTAGACGACTAGCTCGTTTAGTTGGAGCACCTTTTGTTAAGGTCGAAGCAACTAAATTTACCGAAGTAGGTTATGTTGGTCGCGATGTCGATTCGATTATCAGAGATTTGGTTGAAGAAGCTAGACGTATGATTAAAAAAGAGAGTATGGAAGAAGTTAGGGAAAAAGCTAAAAAGCAAGCGGAACTAGCTTTGATTGAGATATTAGCACCATCGAAAAAGGGAGAACAAAAGAGCCCTTTTTCTGTTTTGTTTGGTGGGGAGGAAAAAAGTGAACCGCTAATTTCTCCACCTGAAGAACGAGAAGAGATTATAGCAAAATTAAATAATGGTGAATTGGAAGAACAGTTAGTAGAACTAGATGTCCCTGAGAAAGAAGCTAAAGTAGATCTATTTACCTTAGGACTAGATGATATGAGTTTTAATCTCCAAGATCTTTTTAGTGGGGTCTTACCAGGTAAATCTGTTAAGAAAAAGGTAACTGTGAAAAAAGCTAGAGAAATATTAACTGATCTTGAGGCTGAAAAGCTCTTAGATCCCGATGAAATTAACCAAAAAGCTATGATCTTAGCTGAGAATGAAGGTATTGTTTTCATTGATGAAATAGATAAAATCGCTGGCGGTAATTCTTCTAGAGGGCCTGATGTTTCAAGAGAAGGTGTACAAAGAGATATCTTACCGATAATTGAAGGTTCAGTTGTACCCACCCGCTATGGTCCAGTAAAAACCGATCACATTCTTTTTATTGCTGCTGGTGCCTTCCATATCTCAAAACCTTCGGAATTAATTCCAGAATTACAAGGCCGTTTACCTGTGAGGGTTGAATTAGCAAGTCTTTCGGAAACTGATTTTGTGCGTATACTTACAGAACCAGAGTTTTCCCTTTTAGTACAATATAGAGAACTATTAGCAACCGAAGGAGTTAAATTAGAGTTCACTAAAGACGGTATAGCAGAAATTGCTGCTTCAGCGTGCAAAGTGAATGAGAATACTGAAGATATTGGTGCAAGGAGACTCCATACAATCCTCGAGAATGTTCTTGAAGATGTCTCTTTTAATGCACCTGAATTTGTTGGCAAAACCGTAGTTATCGATAAAAAATATGTCGTCGATAAACTAGGCGATCTAGTTGCCGATAGGGATCTGAGCCAATATATTCTTTAATTAAGATGATCATTTTCAGATAAGGTTTATAGTTTTAGCTCTAAAAAATAAAAGTAGCCATAAGATATAATTGGTTTTGACGAAAAAGGTGGATAAATATAGTACCTATTTCTGTTAAAAAATTCGCTAAGATGTTTGTTAAAGCTAACCCTGATTATTTTCTCAACCAGATCACCAGTAGCTTAGAAGTAGCAATTAAGAGAAAAAAAGAGGGCTGAAAGTGTTCTAACTTCTGAAATACTATTTGGGCCATTGGAAGTGCAGTAACAGGGTAGGATATCAGTTTTACCTTCCTTACAGGTGAAACCAATGAAGCAAACAACTTCGAAATAACTTAGGTCTGTTATTAAATCAGTTTTTATAAGAAAGATGTTCTTTTTCTACAAGGAAGGGAGCATCTTTTTTTGTGATTAAGTGAAAAGCATTGCTTAAAAAAATAGAAGGGTAATCTAGCCTGAGTTATTAAAGTAGTATAATAGATTGTTAAAATTGGAGGTGACAAGATGGAGGGAGCAATTAATATACTTAACTTTGATCAGGTATACCAAAATCAAAAGTCTTGGCAGAGTAATAAGTGTGAGTGGATTAACCTACTTGATCTAAAAAGTGTTAATGGTTATTGTTCATCAGGATCTTTGCGAGTAATAGATAAAAAGTTACGAAAGCGTCATAATAAAGATATTACTTTAATTGGTAGTGGCAACTATCATTATGTTACTTATCTGCTTTTGGCGGAAAGGAAATCACCATTTTCTTTGGTTTTATTTGATAACCATACAGAGATGATGCCACCTCCATGTAAGTCATTAGTTTCTTGCGGATCTTGGGTATTAAACTCGCTTAAGCACCTACCTTTATTGAAAAAGGTAGTAATTATTGGGGCTAGAGCTGATCTAGCAGCAGTAATACCCAGAAAATTCAACAGTAAGGTAGCTGTTTTTTCTACGCTAAATTGGCAAGCAACTTTAGCTAATGAGATTCTTAACGCTATTCCCACTCAAGATATCTATATTAGTATAGATAAAGATGTTCTTAATAAGTCGGAGGCTATAACTAACTGGGATCAAGGTAGTATGAAATTAGCTGATTTACTTGTTTTACTTAAGTTTCTAGGCCGCTATAAAAAAGTTTATGGTTTAGATATCTGTGGTGAGTTGCCAACGTCACCTGTAGACTTTTTTAAAAAGAAAGTTGTTAAAGCTAACCGTATTAACGAAAAAGCTAATTGTCGAATTCTAGAAGTTGTGAAAAGAGATTATCGGGAGGGTTGTTAATAACATCAGCTTACTGATTGAGACCTAGGTTAGAAGCAAGACTATTTTAGATTCTCTACTCCTACTAAAATAGTATAATACCTAGAAGGCCTAGCCAGGTGATAGAAACCTAGCTAGGCCTTAAATCAACAGTTATTTGGGTTTTGGTTAATAACGGTAAATCACAGGATCCCTATTTTGCGAATCCTCTAAAACAGGGCTTTGAACGAAACGATTATCTTTTAGGAGATTAATCTCTCTAGCCATGGCATATTTAGTGTAAGTGAAGATTTCTTGAACTGTAATTTTGCGATCTTGATTGAAATCAGCACTACGGTTAATTAAACCTAGAAGAAAATGCTTAGTAAAAAAGCCTAAGCCGCCATCATTGATGTATTGATAGGAGTTTTGTTCGGCAGTAGAAGAAGCTAAAACTACATAACCAGAATTTTGCAAAGCTCTAGTGGCAACCTTGCCATCAAAAAGTGAACCAGCGTTACAAGAATCGACAATGAGAGTAATATCTTTGGTAGGCATAGAGTTAAAGATCTCTTTTAGCTCGGTGTCAGTTAAACAATCAGGATTGGGGTCAGAGTTAGAGAAATTGTAGAGAGCTAAAAGATCTTGTGTACCATGACCAGAAAAATAAACTACCAGATAATCTTCTGGTTTTAGTTGGTTTTTAATCTTTTGGAATAGCGAAAGGATATTTTCTTTATTAGCATCCTCGTCGCGTACGGTGATAACATTGCTAGGACCTTTAGTTAGAAACTCCTCTACAGCAGTTGCATCAGCAGAGTTAAGCGGACTGTAATTAGCATAATTACTAACACCAATAATTAGATAATGGGCTTTGCCAACAGGGAAAAAAACTGTGTTTATTACATTAGGTAGGACTTCAACATCATATTGGTAAGGCGCACTTAACTGTGGAGCTTCCACTGTGATTGTTTGCATTCCTTCTAATAAGCCTTCTAGGAGGAAACAGCCATCTTCTTTAACTAAGGTTGCCTTCTTAGTTCCGTTAACAGAAACTTTGGCTCCAGAGAGAGGGGCATAACCAAGAGGTATAGCTGAGCTTGGTTTAAGGGTTGTTATTTCCTCTAAACTAGGATAGAGAATCTCTTCTCTAATGACAATTTTACCAGCGATACTTCCCTTTTTTATATTTTGGATAAGACATCCTGTTAACAATGTACTAAGTAATAATAACCAAACTAGGGCTAATAACCATTTAGTTTTTTTCATATATATCACCTTTATTAGGTACATAAAGATTTAGTTTTTCGGTATGTATTGAGGCAACAAGAGGTGTAACTCCTCTGATTTCGCCATCACACATCTTAGGATGGGGTTCTAAACTTTCTATTTTAATATTTTTAGCTTTAATAAACTCAACTTTAGGGTGATTAACATGGGTACCAGAATAAGCTTTAGGAAGTACCTTTAATAGTTCTAAACCTTTGATATCGTTAACAATAACTAGATCTAACATACCATCAGTAGGATCTGCCATGGGAGCTAAAAATAGACCACCACCTGTGTAAGCGGTATTCATTACATAGGTAAGTACTGATTCGAGTTCGCGAACTTTATCATCAGCTTCAATACATAACTTCATCGGTTTTAGAGTCATAGCAGTTTGGATTATAGCCAATAAGATGGCCAAAGGTCCTTTAATTAGGCGATTTTGACGCCGGCTGTTAACTTTAATCATTACTTCCGAAGCGAGTCCTAAAGCTACAGAACAGACAAAGAGACCATCAGCTTCAAGGCCTAGATCAAGAGATATAGTCTTTCCTGAGACGATCGATTGTAAGCTCTCAAGACCAAAAGGTATCTGTAAAGAACGAGCTAGGTCATTACCAGTTCCTAATGGTACAATGCAGAGAGGTTTGTTTTTAGGCATACCACAGACAACTTCGTTAATGGTACCATCGCCTCCAACGGCAATAATGCCATCATAGTCGACTGCATCTGCTGCTAGGGAAGAAGCGTGCCCAGGTTCTTTAGTTAAATATATTTCGTAAGGGATTTTTAATTCATCTAACTCCTGTTTTAACATGGGTAGAGCAGCTTTGGTCCGCCCTCTCCCAGCAACAGGATTGGCAATTACTTTATAAGTCATTTTTTTGCCTCACTTTATATCTTGGTATATTTGAAATGATTCGCTTGTTAGATGCTGGTTCCTCCTGTAATCTTTAGTACTCTAATGATTAGAAGAGATAAAAGGAGAAAAAAGCAAAGAAGGGTTCAAAGCCCTTCTTTGTTAGCCTAAACTTGCCGGGGAGCACCCAGATAAGTTAAGTCGTTAAGAAGCAAGTTAGAAGCACGCTCCTTGTCTATTGTTCCAGACACTAAAGCTATACCACCTTCTCTGATAGGTAATTGTTTACCACGAGGGAAGTAGGTGACATCCACTTGGCCGGTCTCATCTTCCATAACGAAAAAGACTACGGGGTTACCACTTTTTGTGGGTGGTCGGTGAGGTCTTAGGATTTGTCCGGCAAAGAGGATCGAGCCTGGGCTTTTTAAAGCTTTTTCTGCGGTAAGAGTAGCGGCAGGTAGTTGAGAACGATAAAACTGCATAGCATGAGCGGTAGGTGAGAGACTTAGGACCATCATTTCACGGAGAAAACGCTCCCAGGGAGTGAAATCACCAGGGATAGATTTTGTTCCCCAAAGTTCCCACAACAAGCTCCGACGACTAGAAGAAAAGCTATCTAGGGCACCTGCTAAAACTAAAGGACGTAGTTGAGCAGGTGATATAAAATCTAATTCAGCAAGAGAATGAAATGGTCTTTTTTGGCTAATTGCTTTCAGGACAGGATCATGAAGGCCCTTAATAAGATTCAGTCCTAGGCATAGTTCGCCATTTTTCCCCATAGTAGCAAGTGGTGATAAATTAATATTTAGAGGGATAACCTTTACGCCACAACGCTTAGCTTCCCATAGCACCGATTGCGGAGGATAATAGCCAAGTGGCTGATTATTAAGCAGGGCGCCAAAGAATTCAGCAGGATAGTGACAGCGTAGGTAGGCTGTTTTGTAGGCTGTTTGAGCAAAGGAGGCTGAATGGGCTTCACATAGACCATAACCGGCAAAACTTTGTAAGAGATCAAAAACAGCTTCAGCAGTTTCAGAAGAGGTACCTCTGTCGAGAGCTCTTGCTAAAAAGAGATCTCGGAATTCTTTTAACTCAACTTCACGTTTCTTTTGTGTCAAGGCTTTGCGCAACCGATCAGACTCTCCGGGCGTAAAGCCACCAAGAGCAGTAGCAATCTGGATGACCTGTTCTTGAAAGACAATTAGCCCATGGGTTTTCTCTAGATACGGTTTTAATTCTTCGTCTAGATAAGTTATTTTTTCTTCCTTACGTTGACGTTTAATAAAAGGTTCAACCATATTGCCTTTAATAGGGCCGGGACGGATTAAGGCTACACTAGAGACAATATCGCTAAAGTTTTGGGGTTTGATTCGTTGTTGTAAACTTCTTTGTGCAGGGCTCTCTATTTGGAATACACCGAGTGTTTTTCCAGAGGAGATCATCTCGTAAGTAGCCTTGTCGTCAGCTTTAACAGGTAAGTCCATCTCAGCTAAGGCGCCTAAGGTTCGCAAAGATAAAAGGTCTAGTTTTACTAAACCAACCTCTTCCACATCATCTTTATCTAAGGATATGATAGTTCTACCGGTAACTGCCTTAATAAGGGGTACGTGAGAAGAGAGGGATTTAGAAGAGATAACTAGCCCACTCGAGTGGGTAGCGATATGTCGAGGTAGACCATAAAAACTCTCAATAAAACTAGGTATAAGTTTATCAGGAAGGCCAATGCGAAGAAGATCGTTTTTAGCCATATCTTCTCTGTAACAGTGAAAACTACATATACCAGCTACAAATTCATGGCCATATTTGTGTTCTAGATAATCCCAGAGTTCGTTGCGTTTTTGCCAATCAAAATCGATATCAATATCAGGTTGCTGACTACGTTCGATACTAAGAAAACGTTCAAAGACTAAATTATGAGCTACAGGATCGACTTGAGTCAGATCTAAGCAATAGCTAACTAAAGAACCAGCAGCAGAACCACGGCCTTGATAGCAGATCTGCCGTTTTTTAGCCACCGACACTAGATCATAGACAATAAGAAAATAACCAGAATAGCCTAGAGTTGCGATAACCTGCAATTCATGTTGTAGACGAGCAGGAGCTTGTTTATTAGTGGGGGAATACTTTCTGGCTAAACCTTGCCAGGCAATACTGGCTAATTTTTCATCGGCATCAGGCCAAACAGGTAGTAGGTTAGGTGGTCGTAGAGGTTCTACTTCACACATTTCTGCCAGAGCATAAGCTCCTTCTAAGGCTTTAGGGAAAGAACCAAAGCGTTCTTTGAGTTCTGATTCTGTGCAGAGATAACTAGCATTGTTAAAGGATCTTTCTGGATTAACATCATTTAGTTTAATACCTAATCGAACACAGCTTAAAGCGTCGTGAACGGGGAATTTTTCCGGGTAGGCATAATGCACATCCACAGTAGCAACAGTAGGTAGAGAGAGTCTAGTCGCTATCTCTGTAAGGGCTGAGAAAATCTCTATAGTACGAGGTAGTTGGTCATGACTTAGTTCAAGAAAAAAGCGCCCGGGCCAAAAGCGAGCCCAAACTTGGGCCTGCTCTAAAGCTTCTCTATAGCGTTTTTGCAGTATTAATCTTTGTAAACGCCCATTACGACAACCAGAGAGGATAAAAATGCCATCACCGGTGGGCAGATTATTATCCCCTTTGTGGGTTGAATTGAGGTAACGACAGATTTTTTCGTACCCCAGATAATTTTCGGCTAAAACAGTTAGGTGGCTACCATCAAATAAAGTAAACTCACAGCCTATAATAGGTTTAATACCAGCCTCTAGAGCTAAACGTTGGAACTCCCAAACCCCTGAGACATTGTTATGATCAGTTAGAGCCATAGCCTTATAACCAAGTTCACTACCTCGAGTAATTAACTCGCGAGGGAGACTAGCACCATCTAAAAGCGAGTACGCGGAATGGGTGTGTAAAGAAACTGTCATAGCATTTTCTGTGTTTTTCCCTCCTTAGTCAAAACTTTGATAGAGAAGGGTTTCACCCTGGGGAGTAATAGCAATTTCAAAGAGTCCTTGTGGTTTGGTGGCTACAAGCACAAACTCCAACATGGGCTCGCCTAACCACCAAGCACCACTTTCCAACCAGCGGTCAAGTTTCTTACAGATAGTATACTCGACCCCATGAAAGACAAAACTATCCTGCTCAATTGTTATGGGTAATTGCCAAATATGGGTCAAATTCAAACCCCCAAACAAAGTTAGCTTGCCGAACTAGCTCTCGGCGGTTAGGAGTCAGGCCTAGTTTTAAACCACTTTCTTGGGCTAAAAGACTATAAAGAGCCTGAGGTAGATTAAAGTCAAAAAGATTACCTTGTTTGACAGGGGGTGAATCCCAGCTAATAACGACGAGTGTTTGCCAAGGCCAAAGACTTTTAAGCGCTCTTAGCAAAGAGTGCTTGCCAAATTTCTCTGGCCTAAAGTCAAGGCTTTTTTCTTCGGTTAAAAACCACAACTGAGCTATCTTGGCTGGTAATTGTTGTTGTAATTTAGCAAAAGTCTTTTCCAAAGATTCACTAGAAAAACGGCCTTCCCAAAAAGGGGGAGTGGCATTAATTGTTTCACTATACTCGCCACGACAATAAGAGAAGATCTTTTCCCCTAACTCCCCTAGTCTAAGTCTTAAGGCCTCAAGGGGAATTTGTTGTAAAGAACCTATGGTTTTAAAGCCCGCTTGAAAAAATTCTGTCAAAAGTGGCGGGGGAACTGGCCAAAGACAATCGACTGGCAATTTGAAAAAAGCTTCGTTATTTTTTAACCAAAAAAGACCGGAACGTGCCTGATAGATAGCGATCGCTTTAGCGATTAATAGATTGTCTGCGACAGCTAGGCAACTATTGAACTGTTTGCCCCATTCTAGAAGTTCTTCTTTGCTAGTGGGTCCAAGCTCAAGAGCATAGCCCTTAGATTCTTCCCTAAATCGTGGTGTCTTACAATAGACTAGGTAACGTTTTTCGAGACTAGGGGTTGAAAGAAGGTAAGCAAACATAAACTTACAAGTTAAACTACATCCAGGCCATGGGCTTTAGCTGAATGCAGGATAACCTAGGCCTCCCTTCGTTTACAAAAATATAATTGAATCTTCGCGACCGAAGTCACGAGTTTTTTGGCTCAATATCATTAAACTTAATGCTTAGGTTATAGTTCTAAGTATGTGGACAAAAAATACTCACCCACCGAACACATGTTCTATATAGATTATATGCTGTCACCTAATAAAGTTCAACTCTTTCTAAGTGGTAAATATTGCTTTAAGGGTTGTTTTTAGGGGAAGGAAAGCAGAGCTTGTGCCAAGAATTAGAAAAACGAGCATACACTAGGAGGGGATTTAGATGGCAAAGATAGCCATGGTAATTGCGAGAAAAGATTTTCGTGACGAGGAGTATCTTCACCCCAAGGAAGAGTTTATGCAAAATGGGCATGAAGTAATTACTGCATCATCGTGGACCAAGGAGTGCACGGGACGCTTTGGTGCAATAGTTAAACCAGATATTAATCTAGCCGAGTTATTGCCTGAGGACTTTGATGCTTTAGTGTTTGTCGGTGGTGGCGGAGCAAGTGAATATTTTGATTCTCCGATAGCCCAAGGTTTAGCACGTAAGGCGTATCGTGAAGGCAAAGTAGTTGCTGCTATATGTATTGCACCTCTGATTTTGAGTAGATCAGGTCTTTTACAAGGTAAAAAAGCTACTGTCTATCCAGATGGCCAAGAAGAATTGGTTCGTGGTGGTGCGGTTTATACAGGTAATATTGTTGAGACAGATGGACGTATTATTACAGGCAACGGCCCGGCGGCAGCAAGAGATTTTGCCCAGGCTGTCATGGTGCAAATAAAGTAGGATGCATCTTGTTTTAATCACAGGTAGCATGGGATCAGGAAAAACTTTAGTACTAAAAGAACTTTTTCTTAAACTTTTAAATAAGTACAAAACAGTCTTAATGGTACATGAAGCTGGATGTATCGGTATGGATGCAGCTTTTTTAGCACAAAACAATATTCCTGCACTTAACTATTCTTATTGTAAGGTTGCAGAAGATCCAGGGCAGACATTTATGTACAACCTCGAGAATGCTAGACAAAAATTCAATCCAGATATTGTTTGTGTGGAAATAACTGGCAATGTAGCTACACCTGTAGTTATTAAAGAAGCTAAAAAGAGAGATTCCAACATACAGATACAAACTGTTATCTATGTTCTCGATGCTACCAATTTTTTAAGTGAATATAGGAAAAAAAGAGAGTTCATCCAACTGCAAATAACCTGGTCTGATTATGTAATTATCAATAAAGAAGAACGGTTAAATTTGCACCAGAAAGAATCAATTAGAAAAATAATCAAGACCATTAATCCTGTTGCAACTGTTTTAGAGACTAGGTATGGGATATTAACACGGGATTTGTTAGCCAAAATCGCTATCGACCTTCAATCTCCAAAGGGGTCTATTATTTATAGTACAGAAAATAATCAACTGGAAACTAAAAAATCTCTTTGGACAAAAGGAACTGAAAACAAGATTCGCTGTGGCTTTTTATTTACCGAGGGATCAACAGATCCGAAAAAGATTACAAATTTCTTCTTACGGCATAAAGATAAGATTGTTAGGGCTAAAGGTAGATTTGTTACTGGTTATGGATTGTGTTACCTGCAGCTTAACCAAGGTAGTGTTGATTATCAGATTTTTGGGGTAGAAAAATTTTTCCATAATAAGAATATAGCTTCTTTACTGGTTCCTGCGGACTTCCAGGCTGATCTAAAACTGGAATTTATGGACTGCTTTGAGCGTTAAATGAGGCTTAAAATGCTAAGAAAATGAATACAATGGCATTGTAGTAAACCTCATTTGCAATAGGAAGGAGCAACTGTTTTGCATAGAAGGACCGGTCTAATAGCATCTATTTGGTTTCTGGTTACCATTCTATTTGTTAGTGGCCTGGTTTTTTCGGTGGGACCGAAAGAAGGAAAGGTGGCATCTAAAGAGCCAGCTCAAGTTATGATTAAGTTATATGTGTACGGGACAGGTCTTTTAGAGTTAGATCTAGAGGAATATTTAGTAGGTGTCGTGGCTGCAGAACTTCCAGCTTCTTTTGGCATCGAAGCCCATAAAGCTCAGGCAGTAGCCGCACGTACTTACGTCGTAAAAAGGTTAGAAAAGATTAGAAAAAACGGTTCTCCTTATCCCGAGGGAGCAGATATAACAAATCTTCCCCAAGAAGGCCAAGCTTGGATTTCCGAGGCTGAGCGCTTAGAACGTTGGCAGTCTTCGTATTCTTATAACCAGAAAAAGATTCAAGAAGCGGTCCTAGCTACTAAAAGTCAAGTTTTGACCTATAACGGACAATTAATCGAAGCATTATATTGTTCTACAGCAGGCCCACATACAGAAGATGCCCAAGAGGTATTTCGCATTCAATTGCCTTATTTAAAAGCTCAACCTAATCCCTTTGATAGTCATTCGCCTCGTTATAAAGATGCCAAAACGTTTAGTATTGCCGAACTAGGGAAGTCTTTAGGTGTAAAACTCAAAGAGAAAGAACTTCTTATGGCATTAAGGTCTCCTCAGGGACCGGAAGTAATACCAGTAGCTAGCTTACTAGACCCTTGGCTTAACCCTGATAAAGGAGCAAATTCTTTAAAAATAATAGCTCGTAACCGTTCAGGAAGGGTAAGTCAAGTTGCAGTAGGAGGGCGTATATTTTCAGGAACCGAGATACGTTCCAAACTAGGCCTAAGATCAACAAACTTTACCTATCAAATTAGTAGTGACGGGAAGAAAATAACCTTTTATACTACAGGGTATGGTCACGGTGTTGGGATGTCTCAATACGGAGCAGACGGGATGGCTAATAAAGGTTATAACTACAAAGAAATATTAGCTTTTTATTATCCCGGTACAAATTTAGTTTCACTTGGCTTAAGAAGGGAATAATAAAGATCTAAAGGAGTAGATGCACTAATGTTGAATTTTGTACGAAGAGCATCTACTCCATACCAATTGGAAGGGGGAGGTTTTATTTGGCTCTAAAACTAAGTAAAAATGCACAAACTGTTTTAGAAAAACGTTATCTGATGAAAAAAGATGGACAAGTAGTGGAGACCCCGGAGGACTTATTTAAACGTGTAGCAGCTAATATTGCAGAAGCAGACAAACTCTACGATGAGAATGCAGATGTGGAAGCTAAAGCTGCTAGGTTTTACGAAGTGATGACTGAATTGAAATTCTTACCTAATAGTCCCACTCTGATGGTGCGCCAAGATAGTTAGCAGGTAGCGCCGGGCAAGCCGGTACGAAACTCGGGACAGGTTTCGTTAGAGATCTGCTTACCCATTAGGGGACAACAGCATGCACGATCTCTAGGTACCACAAGGCCAAAGCTGGATTGCTTGAACTCTAGTTCTACTGGATCAAGTGGGGATCTGCTAAGGCATCTGGCTGTAAAGAAGAGTATTCATCGATTCTTCTTTAGTCCCGAAGCCAGACAGGGTATCCTAAACTTAATAAGTTTTCGATACTAAAAGAACGAACGGAGAGCCTAAATGGTACAATTTATCTGACTAGCGAACTTGGGATAGGTTTTTGTCAAAAAACCTACGGAGCTCTCATAGTAGTCAAGGCGGTAACACCGTCCTAAAGGCGAAGGGGAGCAGGCCAGTTGGTAATAAAGAAGCGGAGGTATGCGTAATGCAAGATAGCCTCGTTGTCTTGAATTGCCTAGAAAAGAGTTCTGCAAACAAAGTTCTTCAGAGAGTCTATAGACAACTATTTAACTTAAATTTCTATGGAACAAAAGGTCAGGAGATTGTAGCAGCATTAAAAAAAGAAAGTTATCGTCAACTACCTACTGCGCAATTAAACGAACTAAAAGCAGTAGTACAAAAGATTTTATCAGTTGTCTTTGCTGCTAAATTTGCTGAAACAGGTATTTATAAAGAGTTAAAAGGACAGTGTTTACCAGCTAGCTTAGTAGAAAAACCTGAAGAGATACTGGTAAAACGTATCGCTGATGGACGCTGGTGGCAGCTGTATAATTTTTTACGTCCCTGGCGTATGTATCTGCCCCAAGAAAAGTTACTTATTTGGGACGAAAACTTTTATAGATGGCTACCAGATGATGGAACTATTTATAAGATAGATCTAGCAGGGTTTACTTGGCAACTAGGTAAGATAACACTGCAAAGCTCTTTTAAAACCACACTACTTAAACCATACCTGCGGTATGGGAAACCTTTACATCGAAGCGGTCTCCTTAACCTACCAGAAAAGGTAATTATTGCCACTTACAAGGCGGAAGAGTCTCGGTTTCGGCAGATTTTATCTGTTCTAACCGAACCTAAGAAAGAAGCTGAGATGCTCTATCTTTTACGGCAGAGTCTCTTAAAAACCTTAGCTTGTAAATATAGAACATCGACACGTGATATTGAAGAACGTTTTGAACTTTTTTGACACTGGCTGGAGAGCCGTATGCTTCGAAAGATGCACGTGCGGTTCGGAGGGGGGGAAACCTACCCTACAATGCAGGTAGAGAATTACAACAGTTATCAGCATGTTTTGTGTTACCCATTGATGATTCAATGGAAAGTATCTTTGAAAGTGTAAAAAACGCTGCCTTAATTCATAAAAGTGGTGGTGGAACAGGCTTTGCCTTTTCACGTATCAGACCCGCCAGTGACAGTGTAAAAAGCACTGGTGGTGTTGCCTCAGGACCGATTTCCTTTATGAAAGTATTCAATGCTAGCACCGAGGTAATCAAACAAGGAGGAGTGAGAAGAGGCGCTAATATGGGTATCTTAAGGGTCGATCACCCAGATATCCTTGAATTTATTACATGCAAAAAAGATAATACGGAATTAACTAACTTCAACATTTCCGTAGGAGTTACGGAAGCTTTTATGAAAGCTGTTGAAGAAGATACCGATTATGATCTTATTAATCCTAAAAATAAAAAAGCTGTAGCTAAATTAAAAGCCAGAGATGTTTTTGCGCTTATGGTAGAAATGGCCTGGCTTAATGGAGAACCAGGTATTGTCTTTTTAGATAGGATCAATAATGAAAATCCTACACCTTCGCTTGGCGAAATCGAATCTACCAATCCATGTGGTGAGCAGGTGCGCAAGCTAGCTTAGTATTCATCGCCTTATGAGGTTACAGACTGGGGTTATTGTCTGTATAGGCAGACACCTTACTTAAAGGTTAACGACCTTTAGGGACAATAGCATGGTGTAAAAGCGGGAGTTGGTTTTAGTCGTAAAAGATCAACGTTCTGCAAGCCTAAGCACTATATGGTCAAAGCTATACTGCTTGAATCCTAGAATCTTAGCCCAGCCACGGGGGACTCCATACTTTACGGCTAAAATGGAGTTGTTGCTGAATCATCGATAGAGGCTGTTTGTATCGATGAAACCCCTTTAGCAACCAATGTGCAATTAGCACCTTAAGATTCGAAAGGGAGACCTAAGTAGTGCCAGTGAAACTAAGTGAATCTTGGATGCTTCGCAAAAAAGGGTTAAACCCACTGCGGAGTACGGAGCTGTCATAGTAATCTGAGGAACCTGGATAAACAGGTATTGCCGTAAATTCGGAAGCGGGAAAGCCGCCTACACACCTATAGACGTATAGGTGACACCTTGGCTTAATAGCCCAGAGAATAAGGTGCTGGTGAAGGACAGCAGGTTAATAGTTACCAGAAACTTAGAGGTATGCGCAAAGCAGAAAACTTCGAGGGCCTGGTATTAGCGAGAATGTAACTTGGTATCTTAGACAATAAAGTTCTTTTTATTCCAGGACATAGGGGAAACCTCCCCAGAGAGAGTTGCGTTTACTTATTAGGAATATGAAGAAAAATATAGTATCAAGATGCCTGGTTAGGATTAACTATAATCAGCAAAGAGGACTAGCCCAAGATAGTTCCTACATTATAGTTGTTTCTCGCTGTTATTAACAGAGAGCCGTATGCGGGGAAACTTGCACGTACGGTTCGGAGGGGGAGGTCGGGAGAAGTGACACTAAGGTGTTAACTCGCCTGTCTTCTACCCAACCCATTGCTTCCTTATGAAGCTTGTAACCTAGGTTCGATAAATCTACCTCTATTTGCCAAAGAGGGTAAGATCGATTGGCAGGATTTAGGTAACGTTGTTGATACTGCAGTTGATTTTTTAGATAATGTTATCGATATGAATAATTATCCCTTACCACAAATTGATGCTTTGGCTAAAGCCAATCGTAAAATAGGTTTAGGGGTAATGGGTTTTGCTGATCTACTCTTCTTATTGGGTATACCCTATGATTCTGAAGAAGCTCTCACTTTAGCTAAAAAGCTAATGTCTTTTATCAATAAGCGTTCTAAGGAGCGTTCTGAAGCTATAGCTTTAGTTAGAGGCAGCTTTCCTAATTTTGAGATTAGTAAATATAAAGGTAAGTATAAAGCGTTACGCAATGCTACAACAACAACAATTGCACCTACTGGCTCGATTAGCATTATAGCTAACTCTTCAAGTGGCATTGAACCACTCTTTGCTTTATCTTTTGTGCGTACAATCCTTGATAATCAGAAACTTATTGAAGTTCATCCTATATTTAAAGAAATTGCTGAGAGGGAAGGCTTCTACAGTGACGAATTAATGGAAAGGATTGCTAATGAGGGTTCAATAAATCATATGGAGGACATTCCAGAAAAGTGGCGGAGAATTTTTGTTACAGCTCATGACATTACACCAGAGTGGCATATCCGTATGCAAGCTACTTTTCAACGAAACGGTGTCGATAATGCTGTGAGTAAAACTGTCAACTTCCCTAATGAGGCAACCCGTGATGATATAGCTCAAGTCTTTCGTTTGGCCTATCAACTTGGTTGCAAAGGTGTTACAGTATATAGAGATGGTTCACGGCAGATGCAAGTTTTAAGCACAGGAAAAACTGACATGCCTCAAGAAGTAGATAAAATTAATATAAGTCCCCGTGAAAGACCTAGTGTAACTTATGGCCGCACGGAAAAGGTTAAAACAGGTTGTGGTAGCTTATATGTTACTATTAACGAAGATGAGAATGGTTTGTGTGAACTCTTTGCACGCTTAGGCAAATCAGGCGGTTGTGCTTCTTCGCAGATGGATGCAATTAGTCGCCTTATATCATTAGCTATGCGAGCAGGTGTATCAACAGAGGCTATTTTAAAACACTTAAGAGGCATCCGTTGTCCTTCGCCATCTTGGAGTGAAGGTGGTATTGTCTTATCGTGTCCAGATGCTATTGGTTTAGCACTTGAAAACTATATTAAGTGGCGTAATAATAGCAACGCTAGTGAACAAGTAAGTGCTAGTCTACCTGAAGCTCTGAATCACCCTACTAAAGAATCTACTGGCGAAAGCTTAATGGGCGCATGTCCTGAATGTGGTGGACATATGAAACATGAAGACGGTTGTATGACTTGTATAGCTTGTGGATTTTCTAGGTGTGGTTAAAAGGAACTTGGCATTATTGCAACAAATAAAATATATATCTTATTAATTAAGGGGCGAAAAAAATGGCATTAAAGATTGGTGTAATTCAACCTTCATTCAGGTTGCCTCTGAAAGAGGCGTTGGAAAAAGCTCGCGAAGTCGGTGCAGATGGTGTTCAGTTATGGGTTGCTAGTGGAGAACTAGATCCAGACAACTTAAGTGATTCTGGTAAGAAAGATCTCTTGCATTATCTAGAAGCCAACAAATTGGAAATTTCTGCTGTCTGTGGTGATATAGGCGGCTTTGCCCACGCAGAAGGTTTAGAAGAACGCATTGCAAAAACCAAACGCATTGTTGATTTGGCAATAGAGCTAGAGACTCCCATTATTACTACCCACATTGGTACAATTCCTGAAGATTGGCGCGAAACTAAAGACGGTCAAATGATGTTAGAGGCAGTTAAAGAAGTGGCAAAATACGCTGAAGAGCGTGGAGCTTTTCTAGCGAGTGAGACTGGTCCTGAAAGTCCTGAATTAATGAAAGAGTTTTTAGATGCTGTACAAAGTAAGGGTATTGCAGTTAACTATGATCCTGCTAACCTTGTCATGCGTGGTTTTGACTATTTAGGTGGTGTCAAAGTTTTAGCACCATATATTGTCCATACTCATGCCAAAGATGGTGTTAGACGTGATGGCCGCGGTCGCGAAGTAGCTTTAGGCGATGGTGATGTTAAGTGGGATGCTTATATCGCTGAGATGAAAGCTATTGGTTTTAAAGGCTTCTTTACCATTGAAAGAGAAGTTGGCGATGATCCTGTAGCAGATATTAAAAAAGCTGTAGAGTTTTTAAGAAGATACTAAAAAGAAGCCTGCCAGACCCCTGGCAGGCTTTCTCAGTTGATAATTAATAAGGAAAAAATTTCGGAGGTGAAACTATGCACTGGATTTTTTACTTGGTAGCAGCCCTTAATATTAGTACAGGTTTATTGTATATTAGACGTCGCAATAAAACATATGCAATACTCAGTTTTCTACTTGCTATAATAATCTTACTCTTGGGTTATTTCTTAAAAGGTTAACGAGCAAAAACATGGTTGCCTATTTGGCGAACGATAGGACGGTTTAAGATCCAATTCCAGCCGTATATTTTGCTGGGATTATAGAAGAACAAACTACCATAGCTAGGGTCCCAGCCATTTAGGGCATCTTGAGCAGCCTTTTGGGCAGAAGCTCCGGCTGGTTGATAGATACGTCCATTACTTACAACTTCAAAAGCACTTTTTTCGTAGACAACACCCTCGAGAGTATTAGGAAAACTAGAGTTTTTTACGCGGTTAAGTGCAACAGCTGCTACCGCTACCTGTCCTTCGTATGGCTCTGCTTCTGCTTCAGAATGTACTAATCTAGCTAAAAGATCTTTATTAACAGATGGTTGGTACGAAATTGAGGAAGATGATAACTTAAGTTTCTGACCTGGATATAAGGTATCTGAAGAAAGTTGATTTAAAGAACGGATCGAACTTACAGTAGTGTTAAATCGATTGGCTATCTTCCAGAGAGTGTCCCCCCAAGTAACAGTGTAGGTGGTGTAGCTGGTACTTCCTGAAGGAACAGTGATGACTTGACCAGGATAGAGCATGCTGCTAATACCAGGATTAAGCTTTTGCAATGAAGCAATATCAGTTCCCAAACGGTTAGCAATTAACCAAAGAGTATCACCTGATTTTACTGTGTAGGAAGCTGCAAAAGCACTTCCGGAAAATATTAAACAAAGTACGACAATCAAAAAGTAATTACCTAGGGTTTTTTTGTGTTCTAAACGCAAAGATGGGCCTCCTTCCAGAGATTGATAGTTATTTGCCTGAGTTAAACAAAGCCAAAGTTATCAGGCTATGTTTATTATAGAGCTTCTCAGAAATGGCGTCATTGCACTATTTCTGGTACTTAAACCAAATGAGGAAAACCTTGGGAAAACAAATGGTAAACGAAACCCCAAATAGCTAAGGGGTTTCGTTTTTTTATCTATTAATATTGGTTATAGCCTTACCATATAGATGGGTTAGGAGGTGTCTAGATGAGCATTGTCTGGTGCTTTTTAATGATACTTGGTTTATTATCAGCAATAATTGAAAGGAAACCAGAGCGACTTTTACAAGCTATAAGCGAGGGAGGCAAAGATACTATCGAGTATCTCTTTACTCTCTTAGGAATTATGGCTTTTTGGTCAGGTATTTACAATGTTGTGGAAAAAACCGGGGTGATTAGTTCATTATCCCAAAAGATAGCTCGACCAGTCTTTGGTAGGCTCTTTCGTAAACGTTTAAGAAAGAACGAAGAAGAGGCTGTTTTTGCTAGTATTGTAGCTAACCTATTGGGCCTTGGTAATGCTGCAACAGTCTGGGGGTTAAAAGCTATGCAAGAATTAAAAAGAGAAAGTGGAAAAGAGGGTTATCTGCCACCCAATATAGCTACTTTTTTAATTTTATTATGTAGTGGCTTAACGATTTTCCCAACATCGATTATCAACCTAAGAGCAGCATATGGCTCAGAAAATGCAGCAGTCATCTGGCTTCCTGCTCTTATAGTCTCCGGTATTTGTACTGTGGTAGCTTTAATCTTAGATAGAATCTGGGGTGAAAAATAGTGAGCCGATACTTAGCTGCTGTAATAGTCTTACTCTGTATTTTTTGGGGGTTAAGGTCAAAAGTAAATGTCTATGAATATTTTTTACAGGGTGCTAAAGCAGGTGTTATCGCACTTTGGCAGATATTACCGGCTATTTTAGGCATTTTTATAGCAATTTCTTTGGTTAGAAATAGTCTTGTATGGGGGTATATAATAAATAAGTTAGCTTACCTAATGAATCCATTGGGTATACCACAGGATACAGCAGCACTTTTATTAGTAAGGCCATTTTCCGGTTCTGCTTCTTTAGCTGTACTTACCCAGATTTTTATAGCTGAAGGTCCTGACTCGCAGTCTGGATTAATAGCTTCCACATTTATGGCCAGTACAGAAACTGTTTTTTATGTTGTGATGACTTATTTAACTTCTGTACAGATTAAACGTAGCCGTCATATACTACCTGTTACCATCGTCATTCAATTAATTGGGTTAATTTGCACTACTTTCTTATGGCACCTTCTGGCATAGTTTATACTATCTCCCATGGTTTATAAGAATACGGCCTGCTATAATGACATTTAGGCCGAAAGGGGTGAGCATTTGTGCAAGAGGTAAAGGTACGTGGGGTAGGGGTTGATCCCAAAACAATGAATACTGTTTTATTACTTTCTAGTGGAGACAAAATTTTACCGATTTTAATTGGTGTAGCAGAAGCTACTGCTATTGCTTCGGAATTAGAAGGACATAAAAGTGTTAGACCACAAACGCATGATCTGTTTTTAATAGTGTTAGAGAAGATGAATAGTTATATTAAAGAAGTAAATATTACTGATGTTAAAGATGATACCTATTATGCAATTATAAAGCTGGCAAAGGTTGGAGCTGTAGACGACATAGAGATCGATGCTCGCCCTAGTGATGCTGTGGCTTTAGCCTTAAGAAGCAAAGCACCTATCTTTATTAGCGATAAACTCGCTGAAGAGTTAGTTTTAATGGAGATTGAGACCAAGGAAGAGAAATTAACAGAACCTATTGACACAGAAGAGGTCGAAGCATTTAAGCAATTTCTTGATGAAGTTACTCCGGAAGAATGGAATCGATTTTTAAATCATTAAAATATAAAAGAGAAAAATCTAGAACTAAAAAAAGACGCTGTGACTTCACAGCGTCTTTTTTATTCCAGACTACGATGATCAAATAACTTACTGATAACTTGGTTGTTGTTACCATTAGCAAGTAGAGTAGCGTTGCTTGTAATTATGTATCAATGCAAGTAAACATTGTTTGCATAAGCAATGTTCGATCTAAAGGAAAAGGACAAGGCTAGTCTAAGGTTAATTAATTTTCCCAAATAAAATAGAAGGTCGTTAATTACTAGAAATATTTAGAGAAAATATAGCTACGAGCAACAAGTAGCCAGGACTAAAGACCTAAATGATGAATTACCAGGACTAAAGCCCCAAAGAAAAAGAAGTATTTTACTAATAAGGAGTGAACTAATATTTAGCAAACAAAAAAAGAGTATGCAATAGCTTTGAGGCATTCTTAACTAGAAAAGCTAGGTTAAATTGTCAGTCACGGGATGTTTTGGTCGAAGAAATATGAGTTTTCTAGTAGAGAATCCCACTGAAGACCTATAACTATTATGCAGGATAGCATCTAATAGTTGTAGAAATAGCAAGTCATGCAAGACATGATCTATATTTTATGCGTTTTTTAATGAATAATTGGACAAGTACTTTTTTGGTTTACCTAGTCTATATTGAGAGGTTTTATTTTGTTATTGAAGAATGTTAAAATTTTCTAGCCGCATCTATGACTAAGTGAGGTAAATAATCTTGCCTACAGGTAGAGTAAAAATTGATATTGATAATTTTTGTAAGAAAAGAATAAGAAGGGTGGTGAAAACTGCTACAAGATTAGGCGAAAAAGATATGATTGGCTCGAAGTGTAATTTATTCTAATAACCAGTTTTCCAAACACTAAGTTAATAAATAAGTTATCCTAAGCCTATTAGTCTTTATATTCTCCTAAAGGTTACTTGTGGCAGTAGAAAAAATATGCGCATATATGGTGCTAAAGAACAGCTTTTGGAAAGTGCCCTAGATGTTAGCAGCACCCAATTCAAGCAGTTAGCCAATAACATAACTAATGTTAATACACCAGGGTATATTCCTGAGGATATGGATTTTCAAGCGGAACTGCAAAAAAATCTTCTAAATAGTAAAACTAACCAGATCGATATGACGGCAACCCATCCATTGCACTTGCCTAAAAAGCCAACAGTGGTAATGAGAAATATTGCCACCAAATCTAAAAGTATGATGCGGACTGACTTTAGTGGTGTAGATATCGAACGAGAAGTAGCTTCACTGATTGAAAACAATTTGTACTACTCGGGTGTAGCCCAGAGTTTAAGTAGCAAAATGAAACTTATTCAATCGGTTGTGCAAGGAGGTAGACAGTAATGGGTATGTTTTCGGTTTTCCATATTAGCTCATCTGGTTTAACAGCTGAAAGGTTACGGATGGATATAATTTCCAACAACATTACGAATGCCAATTCAACAAGGACGCAAGAAGGTGGCCCTTACCGCAGAGAGGTGCCCGTATTTGCTGCTATTTTAGAAAAGGCGATTGGTGGACAAGTAGAAGGTAAAGGTGTGCAAGTAATTGGCATTGGTAAAGATCCATCCCCTTTGAAAATGATCTTTGATCCAGGTCATCCCGATGCGAACGAAGAAGGTTATGTTGCCATGCCTAATGTTGATGTTGTAAAAGAAATGGTTGACCTAATCACTGCTAGCCGTGCCTATGAGGCAAATGTAGCTGTAGTTAATGCAGCTAAAAATGCTGCCGCCAAAGCTCTCGAGATAGGACGTTAGTAGGGGAGGATGACTAAAATGGCTATAAATAAAATTACTGGTGTCGTACCTCAAGATATTGAAAAGATAAAATCGCCACAAAAGGCGATTAGCTCAGCCTTCGGTACTTATTTGCGAGATGCTCTTGGTAGTGTTAATGAAACACAGTTTGATGCAGATGAAAAGAAGGTTCGCTTAGCCCTAAAGGATCCAACAATTGAACTTCATGATGTGACTATTGCAGCTGAGAAAGCGTCAATTGCACTTAATGTTACTTTAGCTATAAAGGATAGATTGATTGAAGGTTATAAAGAAATTATGAGGATGCAGGTCTAATAAAGGAGCAGGGTTATAATGAACTCATTGGCGCAGCTAGGTTCACAAACAAAAGAATTCTGGGGAAAATTAGACAAAAAGATCAAGTGGCTCGCCATTATACTCACCGCCCTGGTCTTCATAATTTTGATTGGAATTACTTTTCTTAATAAAGGAGAAAAGCTAGCTCCTCTCTTTTATGATTTAGAACCAGCAGATGCTGGTCATATCATAGCAATGCTTGACGAAGACAAAATTACCTACAAGCTGCAAAATGATGGCCGGACTATATTAGTTCCTGCTGATAAAGTCGACAGCCTCAGAATTACGCTAGCAGCCACAGGAAAGGTAACAGGCGGTGTAGTTGGTTACGAGATATTTGATCAAACCAAATGGGGAATTACCGATTTTGAACAGAAACAACGGTATAAAAGAGCTTTAGAAGGTGAATTGATTCGTAGTATCCGTACTCTCGAAGAAGTAAGAGATGTAAGAGTTCACGTAGTTTTACCAGAGCCTTCTCCTTTTATTAGGGAGGAAAGTGTAGCTACAGCTTCCGTTGTTTTAACCTTAGAACCATATGCCAAGATTAGTGCGGACAGAATTAAAGGTATCGCCAATTTTATGGCTGGAGCTATTCCAGGTCTTTTACCGGAAAATGTAACTATTATGGACTCATCTTGGAATATTTTATCAGATCCAGCAATGTTTAAAAGTCTTGGTTATAACCAAACTACTCAACCTACAGATCAAATTGAATTGAAGAAAGCTACAGAAAGAGAACTTGAACTAAGATTACAGAGTATGTTAGAACGAGTTTTTGGCTTTGGAAAAGCTGTAGTAAGGGTCTCGGGAGATTTAGCTTTCGATTATAAAGAAACCAAAGCTGAGATATACGAACCTGTTAATGGTTCCAAAGGAATCATTCGGAGTGAGCAGCAGAATAAAGAATCACAGACGGGTTCATCATCTCAATTACCTGTGGGCGTTCCAGGTGTAACCAGTAATATTCCGGGTTACCAGATTGCCAATAACACAGAAGATAATAGTACCTATGATCGAACTGAATCAGTGACAAATTATGAAGTTTCAAAGAGATTAGAACACCATGTGGTAGCTCCAGGTACGATCTCTAGACTCTCTGTTGCTGTTTGGCTAAACGGAGACTTAGATGAGACAACTAAAAATAAAGTAAGAGAAGTTGTTATCGCTGCTGCAGGCTTGAACTTCGATAGGGGCGATCAACTTACGGTCGATAGTCTACCGTTTGCATCTTTGGATGATGCGGCAGATGTAGCTCCGACTACTACAGGAACAGAGGACTTGAAACAATTGGCCTATTTAGCAGCTGGAATACTGGCTTTAATCATTGTTGCAGTTGTTTATGTAAGACGACAAGCAAGGAAGAAAAAAGAACAGAAAGCGGTTCTGGAAATGGCTGCTGTCTCTGAAGTAGACCAAGCTATCGAAAACACAATTAAACCAGAAGATACTGGCAAAATGATCCTGGAAAAAGATGTTAAGATATTGGCCCGACAAAAACCTGAAGAAGTAGCTAAAGTTCTACAAACTTGGCTTAATGAAGAATAAGTGAGGAGGGAATGGCTTAATGCAGCAATACAAGACTAGCCGTGGTGCGATAACAGGTAGGCAAAAAGCCGCCATCCTCATGGTGACTTTAGGACCTGAACTTTCTGCTAATATCTACAAGCATCTACGCGAAGAAGAAATTGAAGATCTCACGTTAGAAATTGCTAATATTAGGCGCGTGGAACCTGAGGCTAAAGAAGCGGTACTCTCTGAATTCAAAGAAATTGCTTTAGCTCAAGAGTATATAACTAGTGGTGGTATTGAGTATGCTAGAGAACTATTAGACAAAGCTTTTGGTACAGCAAAAGCTGAAGAAATTATCCGGAGACTGACAGCCTCCTTACAAGTAAGGCCCTTCGATTTCGCCCGCAGGGCCGATCCTTCTCAACTATTTAACTTTATACAATCCGAACACCCACAAACAATATCGTTAATTATGGCTTATTTACAACCAGAGCAAGCAGCAACAATACTCTCCGCCTTATCACCAGAACGACAGGCAGAGGTAGCTAGACGATTAGCTACTATGGATAGAACTAATCCAGAAGTGTTAGGTGAGGTAGAATCGGTTTTAGAGAAAAGACTGGCTAATTTTATCAATCAAGATTCTACTAGTGCTGGAGGTATCCAAGCTACAGTTGAGGTCTTAAATCGAGTTGATAGAACAACCGAAAAAACTATTATGGAATCGCTAGAGGATACTGATCCTGAACTAGCCGAAACAATTAAGAAGAGAATGTTTGTCTTTGAAGATATTGTTATTCTTGATGATCGTTCCATTCAAAGGGTTATTCGTGAAGTCGACTCGAAAGATTGGGCACTATCTCTTAAAGCTAGCAACGAAGCTGTTAAGGAGCGAGTGTTTAAAAACATGTCGCAAAGAGCTGCGACTATGCTTAAAGAAGAGATTAGTTATCTTGGACCTGTTCGTTTGCGCGATGTTGAAGAAGCCCAGCAACGTATCGTTGGCATCATAAGAAAACTTGAAGATGCTGGCGAAATTGTGGTAGGCAGGGGCGGTGAAGATGAGATCGTCCTCTAAAATTATTAAAAATAAATATCAAGCGCTAGGCGAACCGGTAGTTATAGAAAACGAAAAAAAAATAGTTGTCGAAGAATTAGCAGCAACTTACGATTATTGGCCAGAAGATATCCCCGAAGAGGAGCCACAGCCAGTTGATTTAGAGACTCAAAGTGAAGAGCTATACCGAGAGGCTCAAATTAAATCAACTCAGCTATTACAAGCCGCAGAACAAGATGCCATAAAAATTAAAGAAAAAGCCTATAATGAGGGTTACAACCAAGGCTTAGAAAAAGCTAAAAATGAATGCGAATTAAAACTACAGTCTGAACTCCAATTACTAGGTCAAGTACTAAACGAAGTACCAGATTTAAAAACTAGAACAGTTAAAGAAGCAGAATCAACTCTAACAAAAATATTAGCCTTAGCGGTAGAGAAAATTATTAGAATTAAAACCGCCAAAGACAACGAGGTAATAGTGAGGCTTTTAGATGAACTATTGCCTCAGGTAGCAGAAACAGAAGAGTTAGTAATTCAGGTCAATCAAGATGATTTAGAAAGAGTAGCAGAATATAAAGATACCATCGAAGCTCTTTGCCCTAAAGTGAGCGAGATCAAGATAGTTGCTTCAGAAGAAATTGAAAAAGGCGGTTGTACTCTTGGTACTAGTGTAGGCAATATTGATGCTAAGCTTGATGTTCAAATTCAGCGTATCTTAGAGAAGATTTATGCTGTAGGAGCAGGTGATAACCATGAATAAATGGCAGCATCTGCTTGATGAAATCGCCAGAGTGAAACTGGTTAATGTTCAAGGTCAAATTGACCAGATTACAGGTTTAGTAATGGAATCGACAGGTCCCAAAGCGAGTATTGGTGAGATCTGTTGTGTAGAAACCTTAAACGAGGAAAAACCTATTCAAGCTGAAGTAGTAGGGTTTAGAGATAAAAAATTGTTATTGATGCCACTAGGAGAAATGAATGGCGTAGGACCCGGAGCTAAAGTAACAGCTTCTGGGGAACCTTTAACAGTTAATGTATCTTCTAAATTACTGGGAAGAGTACTAGATGGATTAGGTCAACCACTAGATGGATTAGGAGATATTGAACTGAGTGTACGTTATCCTATTTTTAATAAACCTCCTCATCCTTTGAAAAGGCAGAGAATTAGGGAGCCCTTACCCCTTGGCATTAGTGCGATAGATGGACTTTTAACCTGTGGTAAAGGGCAACGGTTGGGTATTTTTGCCGGTAGTGGCGTTGGTAAATCTACTTTAATGGGCATGATTGCTCGTAACACAGCTGCTGATGTCAATGTAATTGGCTTAATTGGTGAGCGAGGCCGTGAGGTAAGAGAGTTCTTAGAAAAAGACTTGCAAGAAGAAGGCTTAGCCCGTTCAGTAGTTGTTGTTTCAACTTCTGATCAACCAGCCTTGTGCCGATTAAAGGCAGCTTTTGTCGCCACTACCATAGCCGAGTACTTTCGTGATCAAGGTAAAGATGTTTTACTTATGATGGACTCGGTTACCAGATTTGCCATGGCTCAAAGAGAAGTTGGCCTCGCGACAGGCGAACCACCAACCACAAGAGGTTATACACCATCGGTTTTTGCTCTTTTGCCACGGTTATTAGAGCGAGCTGGCGCTGGCGAAAATGGTTCAATTACTGGATTATACACAGTTTTGGTTGAAGGTGATGACCTTAATGAACCTGTGTCTGATACAGTACGGGGAATTCTTGATGGGCATATTGTCCTTTCGCGTGACCTAGCATCTAGAGGTCATTATCCAGCGATAGATATTTTAGCTAGTGTTAGCCGTTCAATGCCAGATATAACAACTAACGACCAAAGAACTCGGGCTAATGAGCTGCACAAAATATTGGCCAACTATAAAGATGCAGAAGATCTAATCAATATTGGCGCTTATGCATCTGGAAGTAATCCCGATATTGATTATGCATTAAAGAAAATTGAGCCAGTGCGGAAATTTTTGCAGCAATCAGTACATGACAAGCTAGATTGGCAAGCAACACTAGCGAATTTAGAGGCAATATTTGCGGAAGAGTGATTGAAAGATGAAAAAATTTCGCTTCCGTTTACAAACTGTATTAGATGTTGCCAAGACAGAAGAAAAATTAGCTTTAGAGAAGTTTGCTCTTGCTCAAGGAGCAGTATTGAAGGAAAAAGCAATTGGAGAACAATTAAAGCAAAAACTAATTAATCTCCGATCTGTAGGCTATACAACTAGCATCAATGATGTAAAAATGCGTGAGAGTTATGATCAAGTACTCCAAAAGCGACTGAAATTTTCGCGCCAGAGACTTTTGGAACTAGAGAAAGAGTTGGAAGACAAGCGCCTTGAGCTTCTCAGTAAAGTACAAAAGCGACAATTGCTGGACAATCTTAAAGGCAAGGCTTGGCTGAAATATAAACTGGAAGCCCAAAGAGAAGAACAGCTCTTTCTGGATGAACTTGGTGTTACTCGCTTCTCCAGAAAAGAGGGGGAGAGCCTATGAAGTGGTTTACCATTATTTTGATAGTCATAATCGCCTTAGGCGTTGGTGTTTATGTTTTAAGCGTTGCTAATCTAATAGATCCTGGAGCATTTATCCTTGCAAGGTTAGAAAAAGGGCGCTTAACCAAGGAGTTTATGGAAACTTACAAACTTGGTTTGCAAGACCAAGAGTTATTTCAAAAAAAGCAAAATGAGGTTGCAGCAGCGCTAAATGCTTTAGAAGAAAAACGTTTAGAATTAGCTCAAAAAGAAGCTGCTCTTTTAAAAAAGGAAACTGAATTAAAAGATCAAGAAACCAGAATTTCAGCGAGTATAAACAAACTGCAATCAGCTGAAGACAAGGAAGTAAAAGTTGTTAATGAAAAAAAAGCTATTAAAGAAGAAGCTATTTTACTTGCCGAGATGGAACCCGGGAAACTGCAAGCAATTTTAGAGACCATGCCAACAGAAAAGCAGGCTAAAATTCTTGCCGAAATGGACCCGGATACCATAAGAAGCATGCTAGGTAATATGGACCCCCAAAAGGCTGCTAGCATGCTATCACAAGTTACTAATATTAAGATGGGAGGTGAATAGATGGAGATAGTTATAAACTCTTTGCCTTTACCAGTAAAAAAAGATGTTAGCCCCGAAGATAGTAGTGCCTCTAGAGTAAACTCTGATTCTAATAGCTCATTTAAGCAATATATATCCCAAATTTCTACTACTAAAGGTGATGCTAAAGTTATCAGTAAGAAACCAGATAATAAAGAGGATTTCTTAACAGAAGAACAAGATAACTCAGTTCCTCCAAGCTTACTTTGGCAACTACTGTGGCAAATCACTCTTCAAAACGAAAATGCCGAAGCTATAAAAGAGATTAATGGGTCTGATGATTGGCAAACACTCATCAAGAGCCAAGGTGGGCTTGATTCTAGCAAAATAGAACTTTCTAAAACGAATCCTTTATCTCAAGAAACATTAGACATGTTACTTAGGCAAATAAAGGAACTAGGCTTAACAGAGTCTGCCAACACTGTGCTTACCAATATAGCTACTGAAGATGTAACTAATCTTGTTGACATGCAACTCTTAGAGACCTACGAAAGTAGCGAGAACGAATCATTTCTAATAAAAGATGAAACAGGACATTTAGAAGTCAGACATCTTAATTTAGCCACCAATAATAAAGACAAGTTAGTGGAGGAGCTAAAGGTAGAGAATAATATTTCAATTTTAGAAGAATTAAACCTCGGACCTATCGCTAAGAAAGCTAGGCCTAGTGAAGCAAAACCTTTGTTTGGTTTAGTAGCACCAGAAACTCCAGTTAACGCTAGAGAAAAATTGTTATCTTTAGGTCAAATAAACGCAGCTATATCGGCTTATAGGCTTGGTAAACCTAAACTGCTAAATTCAGAACTTAGTACTTTAACTAAAGATGGAATAGCAGGAATTGGTAAGGAAAAGATTGCTTTAGCTGGAATTAGTTTAGCAGAGCTAGAAAATAAAGAGTTCCTTCCTGTTAGCAACAGTGAAATTATTCTTTCTGCTACTAGACTTAGTTTGGAAGCTGACAAAGCTAAGTTGGAGCTACAGAGTAAAAACAACCAAGCAAACATTAGGGAGTCAAGTGACGAAGATAGGCTTTTCTCAGAGCAAGAAAATGACATTAATTTCCACAACCTTGTAAGTGAGAACTCCTGGCAGGAGAAAATTAATAAGCAATCAGATACTAAATTGGATGTTTATCAACCAGAAAAGCTTTTCGAGCCCAAAGAGATTCCAGATATTGTTGTGCAAAGAATCAACTTAAATAAACTAGGCAATGAAGAATTAAAACTAAAATTGTATCCTAAGGAACTTGGCGAAGTACGCATTGCCATTAATTTCAAGCAAGGCCAGTTAAATGCAGAGTTTAAAACAGAAAATCCTCTTAGTCAGAAATTAATTGAACAGCAGCTGCCTTTGTTGAAAAAAGCTTTAGAAAGCCAAGGGTTACAACTAGGAGAGTTTAGTTTAGGGACAGGGACTTTTAATCAACAAGGCAACCACTACACGCAATTAGAGATTGCCAGTGAGTTCTCCTATCTAATGAATGGCAATGTAGATAATGAGGATTACCCACAAAAAGAAAACACAGAAACGGTGATAGCTTCAACTACACCTAAAGATAGCTTAGTAGACTATAAAGCTTAAGGAGGCGCCGAAGTGAGAGTAGAAGGACAACAGTATAGTACTTTAGACCAAAAGAAAATTAAACCAGAAGGACAACGTGATGTCCTAGGTAAAGACGACTTTCTCAAACTACTGTTAACTCAGTTACAGTACCAAGATCCCTTAAATCCAGTAAATGATCGGGAATTTATTGCTCAAATGGCTCAATTTAGTAGTCTAGAACAGATGCAAAACATGAACAAGCTCTTGGAGACCTTCACAGGAACTCAACATGCGCTGAGCATGTTTGCCCAAGCGACTAACCTTATTGGATGTAAGGTTAAAGTTGACGATGGTTCCGGCACAGCCAAAGAGGGCACTGTTGATGCAGTACGCTTTAGCCAGGCAGGTCCAGTGATCATTGTAGATGGCCATGACTATATGCTTGACGATCTATTAGAGGTAAGCAGGTAGGTGATTTTGTGACCCAAATCATTAAAACTAGATTAACACCACCTATTAGACAAGAGCAGACAACGGCTCCTAAACTGCAATCTTCTCAAATGGGGTTCGAACAATATTTAAGTCAAGCTATAGAGGAGCTGAAGTTTTCTAAGCATGCACTCTCTCGCTTAGGAAGTCGTAATTTGACACCCCAACCAGAACAAATAACCAGGTTAAAAGAGGGCATTGCGATTGCTAGAAATAAGGGTAGCAAAAACTCTTTAGTTCTCATCGATCGACTGGCTTTTGTGGTTAGTATAAAGAATAACACTGTTGTTACCGCTTTAAGTTGTGATGAGAAAGACGGCAAAGTATTCACGCAGATTGACAGCACAGTAATTAATTAAAAAGAAGCGGGACCCGAAAGGGGCGCTTTATGTCGCTGATCGATGGAAGCGGCATGAATTGGAGGTAAATGTCAATATGATGCGTTCTCTTTACTCAGGTGTAACAGGCCTGAGAACACACCAAACCAAAATGGACGTAATTGGCAATAACATTGCTAATGTCAATACCGTAGGTTTTAAAGGATCAAGAGTTACTTTCCAAGAAATACTCACCCAAACTTTGCGTGGACCAAGTGCACCTCAAGGAAATAGGGGCGGTATAAACCCTATGCAAGTTGGTCTAGGTGTAGGTCTGGGTACCATTGAAGCTGTTCACTCTCCAGGAAACTTGCAAGGAACAAGTAACACCTCTGATCTGGCTTTAGAAGGTGATGGATTTTTTATTGTTAGCAATGGCACAAAAAATTACTACACCAGAGCCGGTGCCTTCACTTCCGAAGGTTTATCGAAGTTAGTAGCTGGCAATAACGGTATGACTGTTATGGGCTGGCGTGCCGATAGAGGCAAAATAGACACTAACAAACCGTTATCTGCACTTGAAATCAATAAAGGTGAAGTTCTCGAACCAATAGCTACTACCCAGTTAATTTATAATGGCAACCTTGATGCTAGAACAACAGGTGCTTTTACACTTAAAGTTAGTCCCTGGACCATCCAAAATGGTAGTGATATAGCTAGACTCAGCTTCAGTCTTGAGCCTACTGGTAATTTTAATGAGTATCGGTATATTGCTTCAGCTACAGCGGGCAAGATTGTTGATAACTCAACTAATACAACGGTGGAAAAAATTACAGGAACTATTAAAGTACAAGAAGACGGAACAGTAGAAACTATTACTCAAGACTCTCCTAATAGTTTCTCTATCTGGGCCAACGACACCGCAAATATTGGCGATTTTAGTTTTAATGAAGCTGATCCTGCAAACTTATTTGCGGTCGGTACTAGTGGCAGTCTAGCTCAAACTGATTTTAGTTTTACACCTTCATCCTCTGCGGTAACAGCTGTACAAGTAGTTGATTCACTAGGTACTGAACACGAAATAGTTATGAAGTTCACCAAAAAAGACAACAATCTGTGGAAATGGGAAGTTGAATCACCTACTTTAACTGCCTTAGCAGCAACCAATGGTGAGATTGCTTTTACTTCTAGCGGTGCAGTCCAAACTATCACCTATATGGATGCTGGTGGTTCACCAGCAGCTTCTTCGGCTATGCGTTTTAGTGTACCTGGCAAAGCAGATATTTTAGATATCACACCTGATTTTTATAATATCAATCAATTTGCTCAAACCACTGATCTTAAGAGAGACCAAAATGGTTACAAAATGGGTGTGCTAGAGAACTATCTCATCGACTCTAATGGTGTTATTACAGGTATCTATTCTAACGGTTTAAATAGAGCATTAGGTCAGATTGCTGTAGCTAATTTTGCAAACCCAGCTGGCCTTTTACGAGCTCCTGGTACTTTGTTCGAAGAATCAAGTAACTCAGGTGCTGCTCAGATAGGTACAGCTAACACTGGTGGTAGAGGTTCAATTAAACCATCTACTTTAGAAATGTCTAATGTGGATCTATCACAAGAGTTTACCGAGATGATTGTTACTCAAAGAGGCTTCCAGGCTAATTCCCGAATTATTACGACTAGCGATGAGATGCTACAAGAAATAGTTAACTTGCGTCGTTAGGTAAGGAAAGGCGGCCTTAGTTAGGCCGCCTCCTCGAAGCGGGAGGGATAACTCGTGATTAAAGTAACAAGGTTAGATGGTAAGGTTATGTACATTAATCCTCAACTAATTGAGTCTATAGAGTCAACACCCGATACAGTTATAACGTTTACTAGTGGTAAGAAGCATCTTGTTCAAGAGGATGCCGAAACAATAGTAGAGCAGATCTATACTTACAGGCGAAATATCAATTTTAGAGTTCTTGAAGGTTAGGGGGTGAAGGCACATGGATCTAGGAACAATAAGTGGTTTAATTTTTGGCTGGGTAGTTATTATTATATCAATTATGATGGAGCCTAAAAGCGCAAGTGTCTTTATTCATATACCATCGATGCTAATTACTTTTGGTGGTACAATTGGTGCTACAATCACTTACTTTCCTCTGCGAGATATTGTTCAGATTCCAAAATTGTTTTCTATTGCGATGAAAGAAACTACAAATGATCCCGCTGAGGTAATTTCGTCGCTGGTACGTTTAGCAGAAAAAGCTCGTCGTGAAGGACTGTTAGCTTTAGAAGATGATCTGCAAAATGAACCTGATGAATTTTTGCGCAAAGGTATCCAGCTTGTAGTTGATGGAACCGATCCGGATTTGGTAAGAAGTATTCTGGAAATAGAAATCTCCTACTTAGAAGAGAGACATCAACTAGGACAAAATATATTTAAGTACATGGGTAGTGTTGCACCAGCTTTTGGTATGATAGGAACCTTGATTGGTCTAATTCAAATGTTAACAACCCTCGAAAATCCAGATGCTATAGCTTCAGCTATGGGTGTAGCGCTAGTAACTTCTTTCTATGGTGCCATGCTAGCTAACGTTATGGCTAATCCTATTGCTGGTAAACTAGAGATCCGTTCTCGACAGGAAGTTTTGCTAAAGGAATTGATGGTCGAAGGAATACTATCGTTACAAGCTGGGGAGAATCCTCGCATTGTAGAAGAAAAACTAAGATCGTTCCTGTCATCCAAAAGAAGAAGCGAGCAACAAAGCGAGAGAAGAGGCCAAGAGCAGGTGATGCGCAGTGCTTCGTAAGAAGAAAAATACTAATAGCGATGACTTTAGTTCAGCTCCAGCCTATATGACTACATGGGGCGACATGATGAGTTTGCTCCTATGTTTTTTCGTTTTACTTTATAGCTTTTCCTCAGTTGATGCCCAAAAGTTCAAAGCAATTTTAACTGCCTTCCAAGGGATGTCTGGAGTATTAGATAGTGGACGTAGTATAACCCCAGATGGTACTATGACTGATCCTGCCGCAACTTTGTCAAGCTTAGTCGGTAGAGATGGAAGTTCCGAAGCCCAAGAATTAGAAATGTTAGCACTTAAGGTTTCTGAACTTTTAGAAGAAGAAGGATTTACAGATCAAGTGGAGTTAGGAATTGAAAACCGTGGTTTAATTATGCGATTTAAGGATGTAGTATTATTTGATTTAGGTTCTGATGAACTAAAGGAAGAACCTAAAGTTCTGCTGAAAAAGCTAAGTAAGATCTTAGAACAGGTCCCTCTGCCGATTAGAATTGAAGGTCATACTGATAACTTACCAATTAAAAATCTTAGGTTTCCCTCTAACTGGGAACTCTCAGTTGCTAGAGCGACAAAAGTAGTTCGTTACCTAATTGAAGAAGGTTCTTTACCACCTGATAGGTTGTCAGCATTAGGTTTTGGCGAATATCGTCCTATCGCACCTAATAACTCAGTTGACGAAAGAGCAAAAAACCGACGTGTAGATATTGTGGTACTAAGGCCTTCATTAGCAGAGAGCGAACCAGGAACGCCTTGGCTTAATGAATTAAGTAAAATCTACAAGGCTATACCTGCAGGAGAGGATGAGTAATATGGCAGAAAAAGGCAAAATTGTAGTTGATGCAAAATTTGTCATTTTCTTAATTGCACTAGTGATCATAGCAACATCTGGTAGTGCATTGTTAACTAACCGATTATTTGCTAATTCCGCTGGAGGACTGGTGCAAGTAAAAACAATTCCCGAATTTGGCCCTCGAGTTGAATTAGATACTGTTGTTGTTAATCTTTTTTCTGAGAATTCACGTGCTAGCCGCTACCTTCGTGTTAAAATCGTTATGGAATTAAAAGATGATAAAGCGATAAAGGAATTAGATAAGTTTAAACCAATACTACAAGACAAAATAATCTCGATTTTAAGAGATAAAAGTGCTGAGGAATTAAATGGAGGAGATTCTCAGGTTAAGCTAAGCCAAGAGATTCGTAGTGCCTTCAACAATATTTTGCCTGGAGCACCTGTTATTAGCATTTATTTTGTTGAGTTTATCATTTCATAACAATAATTTTGACAGGAGGTGAGCTAATTTGGCGGAAATACTTTCGCAAAAAGAATTAGATGCATTACTCTCCGGAGTTAGTAGAACAGTTAAGGGTGAGGGAAAGAAAATCAAACGATATGATTTCAAACACCCTGACAAGTTTTCTAAAGATCATATCAGGACCTTGCAAATGCTTCATGAGAATCTCGCCAGGCTCTGGTCTTCCTCAATGTCAGCTCACCTAAGAGGGTCTGTTCAGGTTGAAGTGATCTCCATTGAGCAGGTAAGTTACGAAGAATTTATTAAGCAACTACCGAATCCAACAATTATGGCCACAATAGCTCTACAACCTTTGCCAGGTATGATGGTATGGGAAATTAATCCAGATATTGGGTTAAGTATCGTAGAGCGTTTACTAGGTGGCAGTGGCGATACCGAACAATTTCGTCGCGAATTAACTGAAATTGAGCTTACAGTTATTCGCAATACACTTAGTAAAATGACCAATGATATTCGTTCAGCCTGGAGCAATGTATTAAGTATTAGTCCAGAATTAACTTCAATCGAAGTTAATCCTCAATTTTGTCATGTAGCACCACCTACTGAGATGGTTATCTTGGTAGGGATAGAGATGAAATTGAACCGGAAAACCGGGCATATGAATATTTGTCTTCCTTATAATTTACTGGAAGTGGCTCTGCCAAGGTTAAGTGCTCAATATTGGTTTGCAAGTGGCGAACAAGGTAATGACGAAAAGTCCAAAGAAAAAATAAAAAACCTTTTGGAACCAACTTATCTTCCCCTTCATGTGGAGTTAGGTGAAACCCTACTTACAGTAGGAGATGTGTTGGAGCTTGAAGAGGGAGATGTAATTAGGTTATCGACAAAAGCAAATAATGATTTGAAAATAAAAATGAATAATCAGGTTCGGTTTATGGGAAGGCCTGGTTTGGTTGGTAAAAGGTTGGGCGTAGAAATAACCAAGGCCTGTTCTAATAGGGGTGAGACAGATGAGTGAACGGATGTTGTCACAAGATGAAATAGATTCTCTAGTCAAAGAAAAACCTTCATCTTCTCCAAATGTAGAAATAAATACAAATGTTGTTCCCCCCAAAGCATTAGCTCTGTTTGATTACCTAGAGCCCAAACTAGGCGAAACAATTGCTTTGCTTACTGGAGTAGAAGCTACTACCAGAAAATACCAAGCCCAGGTACAACCAGCTGTACAGATCGAAAATTCTCGACTTTTAATTAGCTTAGGTAATATTAATGATGGTCAAGATATTATCTTTTTTATGGAAGAAACTGTAGGGAAACAACTTCTTGGTAAGGTCTCCGAAGTACCTGGTGTTGATAATATCTGGAATGATAATAACATCGCGATTTTGGGTCGAGTGTTTGAAGCTTTAGCAACTGATATAGCTAAAGGCATTTCGACATTAGTTGGCAAACATTACGGTTTAGCGGTAGCCTTACCTAATGGGCTAAGTGGATTACAAGACTTTTTGAATATGACCAAAGAGTATCTTATTTTTGAGTACTCATTAGTATGGGAAGGAAGCGAGGTGGGCACTTTGGGATTTATAGTAGATAATAGTGAAGCCAATCACATCTTTACAATGATGGAAGAGAAAGTAGACGAAGTAACCCCGAGTATTGATGAACTAATCGAGAGTATGGATGAACAAGATGATGTTTTATCCCACTTTATTGATGCAGAAGAAGAACAAAGTGATGTAGTGGTTAAACCTGTTCATTTTGCACCACTTGGAGGTAGCGATGTTAAACTAGCAGGTGATGATCCCAATCTAGATATTATAATCGACCTACCAGTTACCTTAACTGTTGAGCTAGGTAGAACTCATAAAACCCTCAAAGATATTCTCAACTTAAAGCCAGGTTCTGTAGTTGAATTAGAAAGACTTGCTGGCGAACCAGTTGATGTTTTAGCGAATGGTGTCTTTATAGCTAAAGGAGAAGTTGTTGTTATTGATGAAACCTTTGGTGTGAAAATAACAGAGATCGCTAGTAAAGACCAACGCATGAATAAAATTAAATAAGAGGGGATGAACGTGGACTGGACTTTTACCCTCAAATGGATTTTTTCAACTATTGGTGTTTTAGGTTTAGTTTATCTGGCATTTTACTTGAGTAACAAAAATATCAAACGTAAGGGACGCGATTTAGAAATTCTCGAAGGCTTACCTCTGGGAAGCAAGCAAGGTATTTATTTGGTAAGAGCACGCGACCGCATCTTGGTTATTGGCATAACGGCAAGTGGCATGCAAGTGTTAACTGAGTTTGCCAATGATTCGCTAAAAAAAGACGAGGCCATAGCCGTGACAAAGGAAGGAAATTCTAGTGAATAAAAATTGGTCTATAATGTTTAGCCTGCTTTTACTTTTATTCGTTTGTACAATATCAGTGCAAGCCGCGCCAGAGACGATTCCGATACCTTCTCTAAAACTTGATGTAGGTCAAGCTAAAGGTCCTGAAGATGTTGCAGTTACTTTACAATTAATTGCGCTTTTAACTCTACTATCCTTGGCACCGTCACTATTAATTTTAACTACTGCTTTTACAAGAATAATTATCGTCTTATCTTTACTACGTAACGCTATAGGTACACAACAGGTGCCTCCTAACCAAGTAATAATCGGTTTGGCTCTCTTTTTGACCTTCTTTGTTATGGCACCTGTTTTAAATAACATTAATACTAATGCATTACAGCCTTATCTAAAAGAAGAAATCTCTTTTAACGAAGCTTTACAAAAAGCCATGTTACCACTAAGGGAATATATGAGAAACCAAACTAGAGAGAGCGATTTAAAACTCTTTTTAGAGATGCATGGAGAATCGCAGGTTAGTGATGCCGAAGCTATTCCTGATTATGTATTAATGCCAGCTTATCTTATTAGTGAATTAAAAACTGCCTTCCAAATGGGTTTTATACTTTTTATCCCGTTTATTGTTATCGATATGGTGGTTGCCAGTATTTTGATGTCCATGGGTATGTTGATGCTACCACCTGTAATGATCTCGTTACCATTTAAAATATTACTGTTTGTGATGGTAGACGGCTGGAGTTTGGTTACTCGTTCTTTGGTTCTTAGCTTCAGATAGGAGAATGTACCATGAGTGAAGCTTTAATAATTGATATTGGCCGAGATGCTGTGCTAACAGCGCTTTTAATATCTGCTCCTGCTCTTATAATTGGTATGGTAGTTGGTTTAGTTATTAGCATCTTTCAAGCTACGACCCAAATTCAAGAGCAGACTTTAACATTTGTACCTAAAGTTGTCGCGATATTGTTATCTATAGTTATCTTTGGCCCCTGGATGTTGCAGGTTGTAAAAGCTTTTGCTGAGAGATTATTATTTGACCTGCACACTTTCATTGGTTAGGTGAAGCATTATGTATGAACAATTAGTACAGGTTGGTGCTTCTATCTTGATCACAATGGCTAGAGTTGGAGGCGTAATTGCTGCTACACCATTGTTTTCCAGCCCAAACCTACCTGGGGTATTTAAAATAGGCCTTATTCTTGGTCTGTCTTTTCTTCTCTATCCCTTAGTAGGAGTAAGTAGTTCAGTTTTGTCCCTCTCCTTGCTCAGCTTGGCTGGGCTTCTTTTTAAGGAAGTTATAGCTGGTTTGTTCTTTGGCGCTATAACTTTTATGTTTTTCAGCATCTTTCAAACAGCTGGGCAGCTGATCGATGTCCCTATGGGTTTTGGCGTGGTAAACTTTCTCGATCCTAATATGGGTGGACAAGTGCCACTTATGGGTAGGTTCCATTTTACCCTCACTGTACTTACATTTTTAACTTTAAATGGTCATCACTTAATTATTAAAGCCTTAGCTGAAACCTATAAACTTGTTCCAGTAGGCGAACTAGTTTTGAATCCTTATAGTGTGGAACATTTTGTTTATTGGCTTAGTCAAACATTTTATATCTCTGTCCAATTAGCAATGCCTGTTATTGCAGCTATGTTACTTGTTGACGTAAGCCTTGGCCTTTTAAACCGAGCTGTTCCGCAAATAAATGTCTTTATCATAGGCTTCTCAGTGAAAATTGCTTTAGGTATGGCCTTAGTAGCTTTAGGATTGCCTTTTTATTTGGAACTAGTGAATAGATTATTTACAGCTAATGGTAAGCTCATGGAGGCAATATTTGGTCTTTTAAAGACTCTGAGGTAGGTGGTAGGAGGTTGGAGAGTTTATCTAGAGGTATTATTCAAATTAACCTTCAATTCTTTGCAGGTGAAAAGACTGAACCAGCTACCCAGAAAAAACGCCAGGATGTACGTAAAAAAGGTCAAGTTTTTAAAAGCCAAGATCTAATTGTCTCTGCTTCAATTCTCCTAGGTTTTGGGCTCATACCAAAGTTATTAGTGCTAATCAGGGAAAGAGCACTAGCCTACATGGAAAGCTCACTTTCGATAGTTGCCAATAACGATTTAACAATCACTTTTGTTAGTCAACTAATGAGGGCTGGTATTTTAGAGATAGCTATCTATGCTATACCATTTATGCTAATAATTGGTATGGGTGGAGCATTAGCAAGTGTAGTACAGACAGGACTACTACATGTACCAGATTTACTCAAACCAAAGTTTGAAAGGATTAATCCGTTAGAAGGGTTTAAAAGAATCTTCTCTAAAAAAGCGTTAGTCAATTTAATTAAATCGTTATTGAAGATCACTCTGATCGGTTACGCAGTTTACGGAGCTTTAAAAGATAAGCTGACTCAGGTTTCAAGTTTAGGACAAACTAGTCTGCCCGATGCTTTTATACTTATTGTCGATATGATTTCTGCTGTTGGCATACGTATAGGACTTTTATTACTCGTAATTGGTCTCTTGGATTACTTTTATCAATGGTGGGAGTTTGAAGTTTCTATACGAATGAGTAAACAAGAGATTAAAGAAGAGTTCAAACAAATGGAAGGTGACCCTTTAATCAAGTCACGTATTCGCTCACGGCAAAGGCAAATAGCGCAATCGAGGATGATGCAATCTGTACCTAAAGCTGATGTGATTATTACTAACCCTACCCACGTAGCTGTTGCTTTAAGATATGAACCAGAAAAAGGAGCACCTGAGGTTTTAGCTAAAGGTCGAGGGCTCTTAGCTCAAAAAATTAAAGAAATAGCTAGGGAAAATGAAGTGCCAATTGTCGAAAAACCAGAACTAGCTAGAACAATCTACAAGTTAGCTGATGTAGGTAGTTTAATTCCTCCAGAACTATATAAAGCAGTAGCTGAAGTATTAGCCTTTGTCTATAGTTTAAAGAAACGTAAAATCTAGAAGGGAGGCCGAGATATGGATAAACAAAGTACTTTTGTTAGTCGTCTAGCCCAAGCAAGTGATCTTATTGCGGTTTTAGGTATTCTTTTTATCGTTATTATGCTGATTATTCCTCTCTCACCTCTAGTATTAGACCTGCTTTTAGCAGTAAACATAAGCTTAGCAGTTCTAATTCTGCTTTTAACTATGAATGTATCTCGTTCCCTGGACTTCGCTATATTTCCTAGCCTCCTTTTAGTCATGACTCTGTTTAGATTGGCCTTGAACGTATCTTCTACTAGATTGATTCTTCTAGATGGCAATCCAGGTGAGATAATTAAAGCTTTTGGTAGTTTTGTGGTAGGTGGCAACCCTATTGTCGGTTTTATCATTTTTATTATCTTGGTTGTTATCCAGTTTGTGGTTATTACCAAAGGTGCCGAACGTGTAGCTGAAGTGGCTGCTCGTTTTACTCTTGATGCTATGCCAGGGAAACAGATGAGTATCGATGCTGATCTTAATGCTGGTCTAATTACAGATCAACAAGCAAGGGAAAGGCGCCGAAACATAGAAAGAGAAGCTGATTTTTACGGTGCTATGGATGGTGCTTCAAAATTTGTTAAAGGCGACGCTATAGCTGGTATTGTTATTACAATTATCAACATCTTAGGTGGGTTACTAATCGGTATAGTTCAAAAGAATATGGACTTCTCGAAGGCATTAAATGTTTATACCCTTTTTACAGTTGGTGATGGGTTGGTTTCTCAAATCCCAGCCCTTTTAATCTCTACGGCAATGGGTATCTTAGTAACTCGTGCTGCATCAGAAAGTAATTTGGGCCACGACTTAACCAAGCAGCTCTTTTCGCAACCTAAAGTACTTTATATCGCAGCTGGTCTTTTAGTTGTTTTAGGCTTAATTCCTGGTCTACCAACGATACCTTTTCTTCTAATCGCTGCTTCTTTAGGAGGAATTGGTTATTTAACTAGTCGAACAGCTAAAGAAGAGACTGCCCAGTTAGCAGAAAAAGAAACTGCAGCTGAACTACAACAAGCAGAAACACCAGAGAGAGTCTTAGGTATGGTACAGGTCGATCCAATTGAATTAGAGATTGGTTATAGTTTGATTCCCTATGTAGATCAAGAGCAAGGTGGCGACCTATTAGATCGCATTACTCTGATCCGCAAACAGATCGCACTGGAACTGGGTGTAGTTTTACCAATGGTACGCATTAGAGATAACTTACAGCTACAACCAAACCAGTATTCGATTAAGATAAAGGGTGTTGAAATTGGTTCAGGTGAATTGATGCCACATCATTATTTAGCCATGGATTCAGGAGCAGCAACTAGGCCGGTAGAAGGAATTGCTACTATAGAACCTGCCTTTGGTCTACCTGCACAGTGGATTAAAGATGTCGATCGAGAAGATGCGGAAATGGCAGGGTACACAACCGTAGATCCTCCTTCTGTTTTAGCAACTCACCTAACCGAGATATTACGGAGCCATGCCTCTGAATTTATTGGTAGACAAGAAGTTAAAAACCTGATTGCCTCTGTCAAAGAGACTGCTCCAGCTGTTGTTGAGGAACTAACACCTGATCCACTGTCTTTAGGTGACATTCAAAAGGTTTTGCAAAACCTAGTAAGAGAAGGCGTCTCGATTCGCAATCTTGTAGAGATCTGTGAACGTTTAGCTGATTTTGCTCCTCTTAGTAAAGACACTGATTATTTAACTGAAATGGTTAGACAGGGTTTAGGCAGACAAATTACGAAATCACTTACAGACGAAAAAGGACGATTGCAAGTACTAACTTTAAGCCCAGAGGTAGAGCAAATCATTAGAGAGGCTGTTAATGAAGAACAAGCTACCGGGAGTTTGGCTTTACCACCTGATGAGTGGCAAAATTTAATCACTGGCTTAGGGCAAGAAGTGGAGAATGCAGCAGGTAAAGGGTTGTTACCTATAGTTTTAACGTCTCCACAGATTCGTTTAGCTTTTAGAAAATTAGTAAAACATGCTATACCCCGCCTAACAGTTATAAGTTATAACGAGATAGATCCAACTGTTCAGGTGCAAGCTATAGGGATGGTGAAATTAGGCAATGCAAGTTAAGAAATATCGGGCAGCAACCATGGCCGCAGCTATGGAAATGGTAAAAAAAGAATTAGGTACAGAGGCTTTAATTATTGAAACAAGAGAAGTTAAGAAAAAAGGTATCGCCCGTTGGTTCTCTGCTCCGATAGTCGAAGTCACAGCAGCTTTAGAAGAAGAAACGAAAGAGATAATTAAACCACAAAATGTAGCAGCGAGCAAGGATCCATACCCCAGTTCTACTAGTAACCCAGTCAGCGAAATTGCTTTACTAAAAGAAATGATCGACGACCTAAGGAAGGAAACTGCTCTGCAAAGTTTGAAAAACGATGGCAAAGAAACAGGGAGCATTGAACCACTTAGTACGATCAGGTCGAAGTTAACCAATACAGGGATGAGTGTTGAAGCAGCAGATAGTATTTTAATGGAGCTAATCTACCAAGGTGTAGATTTAAGAAGTGCCCAATCTATCGATGTCGGTATTAGACAAGCATTAAAGAAAGTGATTAAGGTTGGTGTACCAAAACAAAATAAAAAACCCTATATTATCTTTTTAGTAGGAACCACAGGGGTTGGTAAGACCACTACCTTAGGTAAATTGGCTGCTAAATATCATTTAGTGAATAACTTAAAAGTTGGACTTATCACAATAGATACTTACCGTATTGCTGCTGTAGAGCAACTAAAAACCTATGCTGAAATTATTAATATTCCTATTGAGGTGGCCTTTAGTCCTGAGGATTATGCCAAATCGCTAAAACGTTATGTAGACATGGATATTATTCTTGTTGATACAGCAGGAAGAAGCCAAAATAACTTGATTCAGGTAGGAGAAATCCACGATTTTCTGGCAGATGAAAAGCCAGATGAAATGCATTTAGTTATTAATGCTACAACTAAGCTAGAAGATTGTAGTAGCATTTTAGCAGCCTTTTTACCTTTGGGGGTCACACATATAATATATTCTAAAGCAGATGAGACCTTATCACATGGTACTCTCTTAGATATTATGCAAATGTCTAATTTGCCTATAAGTTATATAGCTAATGGACAACGCGTACCTGAAGACTTGGTTTTGGCTGAAGTGGATAATATTGTAGAAATGATATTGGAGGGCTAGCGATGGAAGATCAAGCCAGAGGTTTGCGTCAGCTAGCAGCACAGTTTAATTCGAAAGCACGAACGATTGTTATAACTAGTGGCAAGGGAGGAGTAGGCAAAACTTCTCTTGCTGTTAATTTGGCAATTGCTTTAAGCGAAAGAGGTAAGCAAGTAGCTATTTTAGATGGCGATTTAGGTTTAGCAAATGCTGATCTACTAATGGGAGTAAGAGCTACTTATAACATAAAACATCTTGTTGATGGCCAAAAAAGGGTAAGTGAAATAATTGTCCATGGTCCTAAAGGAGTAAAACTTATTCCCGGCGGTTCTGGTATACCAGAAATAACCAATATGAGTGAAATTCGTGTCAAAGGAATTATTGAAGCCTTAGGAGTATTAGATCAATATGTAGATTTCCTCATCATTGATACAGGTGCTGGTATCTCTAAGCAGGTCTTAGCCTTTGCTTTAGCCGCGGACGAGATCCTTGTGGTTACCACTCCAGAACCTACATCACTTGCAGATGCCTACGGTATTATTAAAGTGGTAAATAATGGCAATCCACAAATGCCAATTAATATTGTAGTCAATCAAGCAGACGGGATAGAAGATGGCAAACGAGTCTTTGAGCGGTTAGAGATTGTTTGCCAACGTTTTGTTAATAAGAACGTTGGTTTAGCTGGTATTATTCCTTTTGATTATAATGTTAGTAAAGCTATTCGCTCTCAAGAACCAATAGTTATTGGTCAGCCAACCAGCAAAGCAGCTTTAGCAATTAATAGAATAGCAGCTGATTATTTAAATGCTTTAGAAAAAGTAGAGATAAACACAAACCAGTCGCAGAATAGTAAAGGGTTCAAGGGCTTATTGGAGAGGATGGCTCGTTTGTTAAGATGAGGAGTGTGAGCCTATGCTCCCAGTTAATGATATATGGGCTCAGTTAAAAGCTGGGCCTGCTGAGGCGAAAGATGCACGCGATCAAATTATTGAGAACCATTTATATTTAGTACAAGAGATGGCTAGAGCACTCTCGAAAAGCTTACCAAAACATATCGATGTTGAAGAGTTAGAGAGCTTTGGTGTGATGGGCCTTTTAGATGCTGTGGACAAGTTTGAGCCAGAAAGAGGAGTACCTTTTGAAGTTTATGGTAGACAAAGAATCAAAGGGGCAATTATAGATGGATTACGTAAAGCCGATTGGTTATCAACCACGGCAAGACGTCGTGCGAAAGAAATTGCTGCAACCTACGATCGCTTAGAACTCCAATTGATGCGTGCCGCTACCGACGAAGAGGTGGCACAAGAATTGAGCCTTGATGTACAAGAGTTTCGTAAAGTTCTTGTCGAGATAGGCAGAGAGTTAGTATCTTTGGAGGCACCTATAGCTGTAGATCAAGAAGGACATTCCCAATCCTTAATAGAGATAATTCCCTCGAAAGAGGATATTGGCTATACGCTAGAGAAAAATCATGCTAAAGACCTCTTAGTTGATGCTATTGACAAGTTACCTAAAAAGGAACGTTTAGTTATTGCTTTGCACTATTATGAAGGACTTAATCTTACTGAAATAGCCGATGTACTTGAACTATCTACCTCACGTATCTCACAACTCCATACTAAAGCGATACTAAGACTTAGGGGTCGTTTAGGAAGAAAAAAAGCGGAGTTGTTTTAGAATCTTTGTATTAAGGGGGCTTTTCTATGTCTATAAAACCTGTAGACATGCAGATTCTTCTGCCTCGATCTCAGGAGATACAAAGAGGAGAAATAGTCAAAGACCATAAAACAGGTGCTGACGCCCAAGCTGTTCTTATTGCGAACCAAAAGGAAACAATTAAGAGGCAAAAGCATGTTCTTGAAGCACAAAAAGGCGAAGAAGGAAAAATACGTGATGAAGGCCAGAAAAAAGGTGATAACCAAGCTAGACAGTTTTCTACAAGGAAGAATAAAAAAGAAGACGAACTTGATTGTGCACCTGAAAATTTAGGTAAAAACATAGATATTAAGATTTGAGAAAGCAGGTGGGTGTAGTTGCCGTACATCCTACTCGGAATTGGAATATTATTTATTGGTTTAGCGATAATGATTACAGATAAAAAAGCTGAAAACCAGGCAAGTGATGTAGTAAACAATAACCAGAGTGAAAGATATGGTTCTTTTATGGATGAGCTAAACGAGAGTGTTCAAGCAGCCGAAGAACACATTGATGCACGTATTGCAGAATTAGGAAAGTTACAAGAGACAATCGATAATTCGCTCCAATATTGGCAAGAAGCCATAAAAAAAGCCCAAATTGTTGATAAAGAGCAACGCCTTCCACAAAAGCATAAAGAGGTATTAACTCTTAAACGTAATGGATTAAATATTTCCGAAATAGCTAAACGGATGAATATAGGTAAAGGCGAAGTCGAATTAATTTTGGCGTTATATGAGGCAGGTGAAGTGCATTGAAATCATACAAAGATTTTCTCTTGGGTTTAGGACTGGGACTTATATTTACAGCTTTGTTTTGGATTGTTTCCTTGCACTCGCCGGTGAATGATACCGATGTGATTCAGAGAGCGCAGGAATTAGGAATGGTTTTCCCTAAAGATTTAGGTGCTCCTCAAACTGTTCTAGCTACAACAGAATCAACAAAAGAAGCTGAGGATGAAATAGCTAAAGAAAACACTCTTGTTTCTAAAGAAGAAGAAACAGTTGTTGTCAAAAGCCCAGAAGAAAAAATTGTTAGCTACACTGTTAGCCGTGGTTCTAGTGCTAAACAAGTTGCTGACGAACTGTACGCTTTAGGAGTAATTAGCGACGCTAATCAACTTGTAGAAGAACTAAAGAAAATGCAACTAACAGCTAAAGTAAAAGCTCGCAAGCTTAAATTTGATATAGCTAATGGACCTGTAGAACTATATACTGTAATTAGAGAACTGACTAAATAATGGGATAAAATGATGCGGAACAGTTATGTTCCGCTTTTTTTAGTTAATAAGTAGGGATCTTTTCTATTAAAGGGAAAATATAGATATAATTAACCACTGGGAGGATGATACTTATGCCTCAAGTTAGTGGAATAAAAAATTACGTTGAATTAACTTATGGTGAATTGCAAAGCTTAAAAAAAGACAGGACTGTTATGTTGCTAAGTGTCAGCCCTATCGAGGTACATGGTTGGCATTTACCAGTAGGAACAGATGTCATTATTGCTGAGCATCTTTTAGAGCGCTATGCTAATGAATTGAAAATGCGGCATCCTGATCTTACTTTAGTTAAACTACCACCACTTTACGTTGGTTCTGATGCCCTACCACTACCTGGTTCTTTATCAGTAGATGCTAAATATCTACAAGGGATATTATTTTCGTATGGGAAAGGTCTGGCCAAACAAGGTTTTCACTATCTTTTTGTCGCTGATAACCATGGTGGACCCAGGCACCAAATGGCAATTGAAGCAGCAGCAAGAAAACTGTGGCGTAAATATAAGTTCTATTTACTCGATCCTTTTAACGCAGATTTTAGGAAAATGGTACAGCATGACCGGGATCTTTTATCAAAAACCGGTTTGCAACCGGGTAATTGTGGCGACGATACCGACAGTCATGCAGGTACTAACGAGACTTCGCTAATGTTAGCTGTGGATCCAAATTATATTAAAGAAGATTATCCTGATTCTCTTGCTTCTAAACCAGTAAGAAAAAAGGGACACGCTAAGTTAGTAACTAATTTAGCAACTTTCTTAAGAAAATGTGGTTTAAAAGAGACCGGTGAAGATCTACTACATTTAGCAGAAACATTAGCTTGGGTAAGTGATCCAGAAATGAAGCCGTACATGGGAGATCCAGTTAAAGCAACTAAAGAAGCTGGGGAAGCAATGCTAAAAGCTAGACTAGATGATGCAATAGAATTGTTTGAAAAAGCTCTAAGAGGAGAAAAGGTGCAGATAAGACCATTATTATGGAGCTTAAGGGTACTAAGAAAATTACCCGAGTAAATTTTAATGATAGCTTCTCTTTTGACGACTTCTGGGTGGGTTAATTAGAGTTTAATCTAAAGTTTAAGTTTTTTTATTGAAAGGCTAAATTGAAGAAGCTATTGCTAGCTCCATGTGCTTAAAAAGTAGCAATTTGGGGTGGTAGTTCTTCTTAGTACATTCTAAGTGTACCTCTTGTTAAACATTTTGCCATATGGTATACTACTTAACGGTGTGAAAAACACACCCGAATTGATCAACAAGATAGTGCCTCAAGCTATTTGTGGTGTTTTGTTGAGGTGAAATTCGGGGAGGTAAAACTAAAGGAGGTAATACTGTGGGCGTAGTTTCTATGAAACAGTTGCTCGAAGCTGGTGTTCATTTCGGACATCAGACTAGAAGATGGAATCCTAAGATGAAACCATACATCTTCACCGAGCGTAATGGCATTTACATTATCGACTTACAGAAGACTGTTAAAAAGATTGAGGACGCATACGAATTTATTCGCGGGATTATTGCTTCTGGAGATAGCATTCTTTTTGTCGGTACAAAGAAGCAAGCTCAAGACACCATCAGAGAAGAAGCCGAACGTTGCGGTCAATTCTTTGTTAACGAGCGTTGGCTTGGTGGTATGTTAACTAACTTTAAGACTATTCGTTCCCGTGTCAAGTACATGCAAAAGTTAGCCGAGATGGAGACTAATGGTAGTTTTGAACTGCTACCTAAAAAGGAAGTACTTGAGTTAAAACAAGAACAAGCAAAACTCAAGAAATATCTCGGTGGCATTGAAAACATGACCAAGCTACCTGGTGTTCTGTTTATTATCGATCCACGTAAAGAGCGTATCGCAGTAGCAGAAGCTAGAAAACTTGGTATTCCAACAGTTGCCATTGTAGATACTAACTGTGATCCTGATGAAGTAGATTATGTTATTCCTGGTAACGACGATGCTATTCGTGCTGTCAAACTCATTGCTTCAGTAATTGCTGATGCTGTTATCGAAGCTAAAGAGGGTCAAGATGCAGCTTCAGCCAATGAAAGTAATGACAGCGGGGAAAGCTTGGATATACTAGATAGTAGTGACGCCATGGATTCAGAGGAGTAATGTTTTTTAAGGGGCGTGGAGGTCGGACTTTCACCCCCCTTTTTTGTAAAGAAAGGAGGCTTTCTAATGACTATTACTGCTAATATGGTAAAAGAATTGCGCGAAAGAACAGGCGCAGGTATGATGGATTGTAAAAAAGCACTAGCAGAGAATAACGGCGACATGGAGAAAGCTATAGAGTTCTTGAGAGAAAAGGGCCTTGCTGCTGCTGCTAAAAAAGCTGGCCGCATTGCGGCAGAAGGTATTGTCTCTACTTTAGTTGAGGGCAATGTCGGTGTAATGGTTGAAGTTAACTGTGAAACAGACTTTGTGGCTAAGACTGAGGATTTTAGTGAACTCGTAGAGAAAACCTTGGCTTTTATTGCGAAAGAAAAGCCTGCTGATGTTGAGAGTCTTCTTAAGGCCTCTTATGAAGGCGCTACTTTTGAAGATTTTTTCAAAGCTCGTATTGCTAAAACTGGTGAAAACATGGCAGTACGTCGCTTCGTTGTTTTTGAACTCAATGATGCCAACGAAGGTCTCACCTCTTATATCCATCTCAATGGAAAAATTGGTGTACTAGTAAAAGCTAAAGTTGACAATGCTGAAGCAGCCAAAAGCGATGCGTTTAATGATTTGTTAAAAGATATTGCTTTGCAGATAGCTGCAGCTAATCCTTTATATTTGGATAAAACTCAAGTAGACAGTGAGAAGTTAGAAGAAGAAAGAAAGATCTACAGAGTTCAAGCCTTGCAAGAAGGTAAGCCAGAGAAAATTGTGGATAAGATCGTGGAAGGTCGCTTAAGCAAATTCTATGGTGAAGTTTGCCTTCTTGAACAAGAATTTATCAAAAACGACGATATGAAGGTCAATGCTTATATCAAGTCAGTTGCTAAAGAGTTAAACAGCAATATAACAATTCAGCAGTTTGCTCGTTTTGAGCGTGGCGAAGGTATTGAGAAAAAGACAGACGATCTAGCAGCTGAGGTCGCCGCCATGACTAAGTCCTGATTTTAAAGAGAGCACCTCTGGTGTTCTCTTTTTTTATAGTTGTAAATAGCAGCTAAACAAGGAAATTTCTTCTAAAAATAGAATTATTATAAAGACAGGGGGATGGCAGATGCAACCCAAATATCATAGAGTATTACTTAAATTGAGTGGAGAAGCCCTTGCAGGTGATCAAGGACACGGACTAGACCCAGTGGTTTTAAGAAGAATATCACTAGAAATTAAAGAATTAACTGATGCAGGAATTCAAGTTGCTTTAGTAGTTGGTGGCGGAAATATTTGGCGTGGTGCACGCGGAAGTGCCAAAGGTATGGATAGAGCTCAAGCAGATTATATGGGTATGTTAGCTACCGTTATTAATGCCTTAGGACTCCAAGATGCGTTAGAACAAATTGATGTCGACACTCGCTGCATGACCGCTATTGAAATGAGACAAATCGCTGAGCCATATATCAGACGCAGAGCTATACGTCATTTAGAAAAAGGTAGAGTGGTAATATTTGCTTCAGGGACAGGTAATCCTTATTTTTCAACAGATACTACAGCTGCATTAAGAGCTGCAGAGATTGAAGCTGAAGTAATATTAATGGCCAAACGTGGTGTAGATGGTGTCTATTCAGCCGACCCCAAAGAAGATCCTAATGCCACTAAATTTGATAGATTGGATTATTTAGAGGTTTTAAATAAAGGCTTAGGTATAATGGATGCAACAGCCGCTTCCCTTTGTATGACCAACCACATACCAATGATTGTTTTCGATTTTAACGAAACAGGAAGTACTCTCAAAGCTGTAATGGGTGAGCCTGTGGGAACAGTGATTGGAGACTAGTTAACCTAACCGAGTTAAGCATTTTATTTATTATTTATGGTTATAAAAGGTTAGAAAATTAGTTAACGATAACTAAGAAAAGACAATTAAGAACATTAATAAGCTCCTAAAGAAAATGAATTCGCTAATGCTGGTTTTCTGTCACCGTCTATAGCTTAAAAGCGCAATTCATCTTTGAAACTAGCAAAAGAAACTCGTATGAGTATGAAAACTTAGAGAAGCTAGATATAGTTTCATTTTCTAATAAACAAAGCTACTAGGTGAATATCTAGACAGGTGATATTAAAGATAAGATTCTCATTATCAGAAAAGTTGATTTTTCTAAGAAGAGAAGGAGGTGAATCTGCTACGAGACAAATAGTCCTTCTATTATCCTTTGGTACAATCGAGGGTGTTATTAAGCTTAGGAAACAAGCTGGTGGCTTGTCTAAATGACTAAACTTAATGATTAAGAGAAAAACTAGTTACCTATCAGTACCAGGGGATAAGTTAAGATTGTTTTAGCGACCATAGCAAATGTAAAAAAGAAGTAAGTACAGCTTCCTTTATTTAATTACATGCTAAGGTAAAAGCGCTAAAGGGGGACTTTGTTTGTCTTATATGTAGCAGGAGAATAATGGTCCTCGAAGATGCTAAGACAAAAATGGAGAAAGTTATTGAATCCACCAAAAAAGAGTTTGCTTCTTTAAGAACTGGTAGAGCCAATCCTAGCCTACTTGACCGGGTCGAAGTGGAGGCATATGGGACAAGAATGCCTTTGGATCAAGTAGCTATGGTTTCGGCACCTGAACCGAGGATGTTAGTCTTACAACCATATGATAAAAGCACTATTTCCGCCATCGAAAAAGCAATCCGTATTGCTGATTTAGGTCTTAACCCAACCAATGATGGGTCTTTAATTAGAATAGCTATTCCAGCCTTAACTGAAGAGCGCCGTAAGGAAATGGTTAAAACGGCCAAAAAGATATCCGAAGAGATGAAGGTAGCTGTGCGTAATGTTCGCAGAGATGCCAATGAAGTAATTAAAAAGATGGAAAAAGCTAGCGAGATTACCGAAGACGATAGTAAAAAAAGTCAAAACGATATTCAAAAATTAACCGACCAATATATTACTAAGGTAGAAGAAATACTAGCTGCTAAAGAAAAAGAGATCATGGAGGTTTAATCCTTGTACCAATATCTAGGTAGGCCTCTAGAAGAATTATTAATAGGGGAGCCTCTTGCTCCCCTAGTTATTAAATGTGTAGATAAAAGTTTTGGTCGTGAAATGATCATCCGACTTAAAAAAGGTCATGACATTTGGGAAGTTACTGTCGCACATGAGATGCTTGTCAACATAGGAAACAGGGAGAGGAACTGATATCATTGGAAAAACAACTTGATCTAGCTAATTTACCGAAACATGTTGGCATAATCATGGATGGTAACGGTCGTTGGGCTAAAAAGAGAGGGCTACCGCGTATAGCAGGTCATAGAGAAGGTGCTAAGACAGTTCGTATGGCGGTAAAAACCAGTGCGGAACTAGGTATAGAAGTACTGACTGTTTATGCTTTTTCCACTGAAAATTGGCAACGACCCCAAGATGAGGTAAGTTTTCTTATGAAGCTTTTAGCAGAGTATTTGGTTAACGAACTTGAAGAGCTTAATAAAAAAGGAGTAAGAATAAAAGCCATTGGTGATAGAACAAAACTACCGCAAAATGTTTTAAAGGTATTAGAAAATGCCGAGAAAACAACCAGAAACAATCAAACTTTACAGTTTAATTTAGCATTGAGTTATGGCGGTAGAGATGAGATTATTAGAGCAGTAAAAGACTTAACTAAGCAGGTAAAAGCAGGAACACTTGATCCGGAAGATATTTCTACCAATATGTTATCGTCATTGTTAGATACTGCTAACCAACCAGATCCAGATCTAATTATAAGAACTAGTGGTGAAATGCGTCTCTCAAATTTTCTCCTCTGGCAAGGGGCTTACTCCGAACTCTGGTTTACCAATACGCTCTGGCCTGATTTTACGAAGGAAGAATATTTGAAGGCTTTAATGGATTATTCAAACCGACAAAGGCGTTTTGGCAAAGCTTGAGGAGGGGTTAAATTTGTGGCAACGTTTTGCAACTGCATTTATTGGTATCCCTTTACTATTATTTGCAGTTTATTTTGGTGAATGGTCATTTTTGCTAATTTGTTTTTTGGCCTCAGCCTTAGCCCTTTATGAGTTTCATGGATTAACAAAAGGACTAGGGAAGGATATTAGCTTACCTTTATTGGAGATTGGTGGGTTAATAGCTTTTGTATTTACTTATTTAATTGGCTTAGATAAGTTGAATGGAGCCTCGTTAATAGTACTTATAATATTTATATTAATTTTAGAAATGTTCCGGAGTAGAGCTGCCTTAACCAATGGAGCACTAACAATCTTAGGAATAATTTATAGTGGGGTTATTTTTGCTTTTTTACCCTTATTAAGAGATATAGGCAGAGGACCAATTATATTATTATTCTTAATCACTTGGGGAACAGACAGTTTTGCTTTTTTTGTGGGCATTAAGTTTGGCAAACATAAATTATGGCCAGAAGTTTCCCCCAAAAAGACCTGGGAAGGTGCTTTAGGTGGAGTTTTAGGTGGCCTTGCTGGTGGCTTAGTAACATCACTTTTTGGTTTGTGTTCTTTACCAGATGGCCTTCTGGCAGGACTTTTAGGTAGCATACTAGCTCAGACAGGAGATTTGATGGAGTCGGTTATGAAGCGAGAGAGCAAAGTTAAAGATGCTGGCTACATCTTACCTGGACATGGAGGTATTCTCGATCGATTTGATAGTTTGTTACTTTTAGCTCCAACACTTTATCTAATTATCCAGCATCTACTACCAAGCCTGAGGTGATCTAATGAAAACTGTAGCAATTATTGGTAGCACTGGTTCTATAGGAACTCAGGCCTTAGATGTTCTAGCTAATTTGCCTGAATTTAAAATTGTCGCCTTAGCAGCCAACAAAAGCGATCAGTTAATGTTAGAGCAAATAGCTAAACATAGACCTAAGTTCGTAACTTTGCAAGATAAAAAAGCTAGAGAAAGATTAAAGGCTAATCTTTCTTTTAGTGAGACAAAAGTAGTTGAAGACAATGAGCCTCTTTCCAAGATAATCATGGAAGCCAATGCTGATATAACACTAATATCGCTTGTGGGTGCAGCTGGTTTATTACCGACAATAAATGCTGCTAAGCTAGGAAAAAGAGTGGCTCTAGCGAATAAAGAAGCTCTAGTTATTGGTGGCGATTTAGTACTGGAAACTTGTAAGAAGTACGGCACTGAATTGATTCCAGTAGATAGTGAACACTCAGCAATTTTTCAGTGTTTACTTGGCCAAGATATAAAGGCAATAAAAAAAATAATTCTAACAGCATCAGGCGGACCTTTTTTAAATACAGATAAAGAGGTAATGGAAAAAGCTACTGTCGAAGAAGCTTTAAATCACCCTAATTGGAAGATGGGTGGTAAGATCACCATCGATTCAGCAACAATGATGAATAAAGGTCTCGAAGTGATTGAAGCGCACTTTCTCTTTGACATTCCCTACGAAAAAATCGAGATATTAATTCACCCACAATCAATAGTACATTCCTTAGTTGAATATAATGATGGTGCTCTGCTTGCCCAGATTGGTATTCCAGATATGCGAGTGCCTATTCAATTAGCATTTACCTACCCTTTAAGAAAGGAAAGGCAAGAGAGTATTTCTTTAATTGGAAAAAAGTTAGATTTCTATGAACCTGATCTGGCTAAATTTGGTTGTTTACAAGTAGCTTTTGAATCTGGTAAAGCTGGGAAAGATAGAACTATAGTACTAAACGCAGCCAATGAAGTGGCTGTAGAACATTTTCTGTTGAAAAAGATATCTTTTGGTAGTATATATAGAATAGTCCGTGATACATTAGAGCAATATCCAGAGCACAATGCCAACTCGTTAGAAGAAAAACTTTTGGTTGATAAGGAAGTACGAGAGTTAGTAAGAAAAGATCTTAATACTAGGAGGTGGGGATAATAATTCTGCAAATCGTTACAATTATCTTGGTTTTTGCGGTATTGGTTATTGTCCACGAGTTAGGCCATTTTTCAGTGGCCAAAGCTCTAGGTATTGGTGTATATGAGTTTAGTCTAGGTTTTGGACCTGTTCTTTGGAAAAGAAAAAAAGGCGAAACCCAATACTCACTAAGAGCATTTCCTTTAGGTGGTTTTGTAAGTGTAGCGGGAATGGATGAAGCCGCTGATGAAGAAAAGAAAGGGACTATTTCTCCAGACAAACTTTATACCAATAAACCAGCTTGGGCTAAAATCGCTACCATTGCTGCCGGGCCTCTAATGAATTTAGTATTTTCGGTTGTAGTCTCCATTTTGATAATTGGTCTTACCGGTAGACAAATACCCTTAGTTGGTAAAACAATGCCTGGTTCAGCAGCTGAACTTGCTGGTATTAAAAGTGGAGACGAAATCTGGGCAGTGGACAATTTAAATCTATACAACCAAGGACAATTTATCCAAATAATAGCTTCAAGCGAAGGCGAAACTCTTAATCTTAAGGTGAAGAGAGACAACCAATTTTTGCACTTTAGCGTAACTCCTCAGTTTAACCAAGAGTTGAATCGTTCTATCATTGGTGTAGACGAACTGACTTTTAAGAATGTCCCACTAGGGTTTTTTGGCCTCTTAAAATCAGGTTGGGACAACACTAAAATAATGATTGTAACCTTATTTCGGGGCATCAAGGCTATGATCCGAGGGAAAATCAAAGCTGATGTAGCTGGCCCTATAGGAATGGTACAAATTATTGGTGAAACAGCGGCAGTAATGGAAGAAAACTTCCTAATTGGTTTATTAAATGTACTCTATTTGGCAGTATTTCTTTCGGTAAACTTTGCTGTTTTAAACCTCCTGCCTGTACCGGTTTTAGATGGCGGTTGGATTTTGTTTATCATCATAGAACTATTTAGGGGAAAACCACTTACTGAAAAGCAAAAAGCGATAGCTCAGATGACAGGTTTAGCACTAATAGCTGGTCTATTCATTTTTGCGACTTACAGTGATTTTAATAGATTAGGTTGGCTTAACAGTATCTTGGAAAGATAGTGATGTCTTTTGGTAAAACAAATTAGACGGGTTAAGATCGGTTCACTTTTCTTAGGTGGTAATGAGCCGGTCTTAATACAGTCCATGACTAATACAAAAACTAGTGATCTAAAAGCAACACTCAATCAAATTAATTCCTTATATTTAGCTGGTTGCGAAATTGTTAGGGTTGCAGTGCCAACTAAAGATGATGTGTTAGCCTTAAAAACAATAGTTGCTAATTCTCCTCTTCCAGTAGTAGCTGATATTCATTTCAATTACCTTTTAGCCATTGCTGCTATCGAAGCTGGTGTCCATAAAGTGAGGATTAATCCTGGTAACTTAGGTGGTACCGATAATTTGTTATCAGTAGCTAAAGCAGCCAAGGGAAGAGCAGCTATACGAGTTGGTGTTAACTCGGGTAGCTTACCTCAAAATAAAATTGATTTGATAAATGCTGGTAGGTTGACACGTGCAGAAGCCATGGCCGAGACAGCCAAAGAATATAGCGATTTTTTAGATGACAACGATTTTCATGATATTGTGGTGTCTCTCAAAGCTTCAGATGTCTCTACTACAATTGCAGCAAATCGAAAGTTCCGAACTCTCACTGATATACCACTTCATTTAGGGGTAACTGAAGCTGGAACTCTCTTTTCAGGAACAGTTAAATCAGCTGTAGGTTTGGGAACTTTGTTAATGGAAGGTATCGGTGAAACTATACGTGTATCTTTAACCGCGGATCCCACTGAAGAGATTAAAGTCGCCAAGGAAATATTAAAAGCTTGTGGAATAAGGCGATTAGGAGTCAATGTCATTGCCTGCCCTACCTGTGGACGGACTAATATCAATTTAGCAGAGCTTGCCAAATCGGTAGAAAAGATGGTAGAGTCAATTACAGAAGATATAACTGTAGCAGTGATGGGGTGTGCAGTAAATGGGCCAGGAGAAGCCAGAGAAGCTGACTTAGGCATTGCGGGTGGTAAGGGTGAAGGGTTGATTTTTGTGGGTGGCGAAGTGGTAGAAAAAGCACCTGAAGCAGAGCTTCTTAAGAGGTTTCAGTTTCACTTAGGAAAAGTGATCGAAGAGAAAAGAAATGATCGGCAGCAGTAAAAGCTAGATCTGAAAATTGAGGCGTTAGCGGGAAAACAGCCTTGTAATAGCCAAAAAAGGGTGCACAAAACTAAGGCCCTCAAGGCCTTGAAAAAATTTTTTGGTTGTTAAACTACAGCAATATCTTCAGATTTTCTTATACCAAGCGAGAGAAGAAGTTTTTTCGCTTGTGCGACTGCTTTATCTTTCTGTTTAGCCGATATTTCTTGGGGCAGATCGATTTTATAAAGATCACTTGGATTGAACTCCTCGCCAGTGGTAAACATGTGGTAGATAGCGGTGAGTATCATCCTTGCGATAGCGATAATGGCTCGTTTCTTGCCTCTTCGTTTGGAAAGACGTTCATACTTGATTCTATAGTAAGGAGACTGATTCGATTTCACGGCTGCATGGGCAACTTGTACCAATGCAGGTTTGAGGTAGACACCAGCACGTGTTATTCGAACAGATTTCTTCTTACCAGCAGACTCGTTGTTGCTAGGCGTTAATCCAGCCCAGCAGCATAAACGCTTCGAATTGGCGAAATGAGACATATCGGTACCAATCTCGGAGATGATAGTGATTGCTGAAGTCCTATCAACTCCGGGGATGGTACAAAGTAGTTTAATAGCACCTTCATATGGGGCTACTATCTCATCAAGTTTTCTATCTAGGTCTGCAATCGATTTTTCGATGAATTCAAGGTGCGAGCGAATGATTAGGATACGTTCTTTTTGCTCCTTTGTCATCTGATATCCTTGAATTGACTCGACCACAGCGTCTGCTTTGTTTTGGCTGGCGGTGGCGTAGCACTGATTGGCACAGTTTTAGTCCCTTTGCTTAAAGGGTTATTTGGTTAAGCGGTAACGCTTTATGTAGAGCATCATCGACAGCATTACCGAATGGCTCAAAGAGCTGTTAATCACAGGCATTACGGGAAACTTGTCGGGGATGTTTGATGGCGTCAACCAAAAGGTCGGCGAAATCGCAGGTGAAGTAGAGAAGACACCGTTGTCCTGGAACGGCGGTGTCTTCTCTATGATACAATCCCTTTCCGACACGGTAATCATTCCCATTGATGGGGATTTTTGATATGTCACAGCACGTTGTTTCTAATGCCGCCGGGGTAATCATCAGCGATACAAACACTGATATAACCTCCGCGATAGGGGATTTGGAAACCCGCCTGGGAGAATTGGAGTTAGGCTCACTGTTTGGCTTATGGTTGCAAAGAATGTTTGTGGGGATTACTATGCATACCCTTACCATCTGCATTTTTGTGGTCATATATGGACGAATGACGGAAATTTACCTTATGACCTCCCTTGGAGCAATCCCCTCTGCGACAATGGCAGACCGTGAATGGGGCAGCATGGGGCAAAACTACCCAAAATCAATGCTCGCTCTTGGCTTTCAAGCCTTTCTCATTATGGTTTGTGTGGGCATCTATGCGGTGCTTGTGCAGTCTATCGCCACCGATGCGGACATCTTTACCGCTATATGGACTTGCGTAGGCTACACTGTCCTACTCTGCTTTACACTCTTTAAGACAGGAACACTTGCAAAAAGTATTTTTACCCTCGCGGGGCAGAAAGGAAGCTCCTATGTTGTATGTACCCGTACCAAAGGATTTAAACACCGTTAAAACCAAGGTAATATTCAACTTAACCAAGCGGCAGCTTATCTGTTTTTCCATTGCCCTTGCAGTGGGACTGTCTATGTTCTTTCTTCTAAAGGACAGTATCGGCATAACCGCCACCACTCTTGTGATGATATTTTCCATGCTGCCCTTTTTCATGTTCGCTATGTATGAAAAGCACGGTCAGCTGCTGTGCATTTGCCCTCGGCACTAATATTAGCAGCTCGTACTGAATGGGGAATGTCAGTGGCAAATATCTTCATGCTGCCTCCATAGGTTTCTCGGATCAGGGTACTGATGTCCTTTGCAAAATTCGTGCGGCTGTCCACAATAGTCAGCAGAATGCCGTCTGTTTTCAGTTTGGAGTTAATCTGCCTGTGTACCTTTTGGGTGGTCTGCAAGAGCTGTTCCAAGCCTTTGGCGGGTATGTACAGGGATAATCACGCTGTCTGCGGCGGCAAGAGCATTGACCGTCAGCATACCAAGCGATGGCATACAATCCAACAGGATAAAGTCATACTGTTTTCTCACCGTATCAAGGTACTGCTTTAGGTTGTTTCACGACTCATGGCGTTTACGAGGGATACCTCCATACCCGACAGCTCTATATTGGCAGGCATCAAATCCACGCCCTCGTTTGGCTGAATGGGGTTATCAGTAATGACCTTGCCCATGACGGTAGCAAGGGTGGTATCCAACTTGTCCGGCTGTGCGTATCCCAAGCAGATGGATAAGCTACCCTGTGGATCAGTATCTATCAGCAGGACTTTCTTGCCCTCAAGCACCAATCCAATGCCTAATTGGCACAGGTGGTTGTTTTGCCTACGCCACTTTTTGGTTGGCGATGGCGATTGTCTTTGCGTTCAACTTTCTGTTCCTCCTTTCGATTTTGAGTACAAAAATAAGCCAACTTAAAGTTGACTTGTATATATAAAAATTGCCCCTTATAAAATAAGAAGCAATTTTCATATCCATATTTAGTTTTGTATTACTTCAAAATAAGTTAGTGCATCTTTGATAGCATCTACTTGAATAGGAGAGGGGTGCTTTCTTGGCTGTTTTAGTGTTTCAACTGCATTAGGAACATCGTACATTGGCAAACTTAAGCCACGTTTTACTTCAGCAATGTATTTGGTATGGACTTTGAAACTATATTTTTCGAGAATATATTCTTGACGCATTTTATAGGTTATTCTTTGTTTCAGCATGTATGCCTGTGCTCTTTGAGCTATATTATTAAGGGTAAGTCTATTATGAATAGTGTCGATAGGTATCATTCCATCCCCATGGCCAAAGGCTACGGTTATATTAATGTAGCTGTCTGGAGCTTTGTGGGACTTTGGTAATACCGTTGAGACAGTAGTATTGATGTCAAGGGCTTAGAGCGTGATGTCTGAAAAGGCTTGATATAAGCCTTTTGTGTGATGTTGTTTTTGAAATCAGAGCGTAAAAAACGTGATATTTTGCTTCGTGGGAATATTTCAAGATAAGCCTTAACCCTTGCGACAGAACGATTTAGATGTCGGTGTCTGGCGAGTGGTCAGGTTAGATGTTTATTGAAAAATCCGAGGTTGTATAGTCAGTAATGATTTTTTAGGTTTATTTTATAAAATGGTTGCTTAATAGACTAACCAACATGACCCAAATGAGATTATATGTTTATTAGTCATGATGCTAAATGGAAATATGAATTCATGTTATAGTAGAGATTAGGAAGTATGATAAATTTGAATGTATCGAGCGTCTTTGAGCAAAGATTATTTATATTAGTTGGAGGAGGGCATATGCGATGAAAAGGTTGATTTCGGCAATGCTTCTGTTTATTTTGATGGTGACGTTGACTGCATGTTCAAACAAGGCTGATTTACCTAAAGTTTTATGCAAAGAAGGCATCTCTCCTTATGAATTATCAGAAAGTGAAAAATATATATTGCAGTCATTCAATATGGACGGCACTTCACAAATCATTTCTTTCAATGCACCGAAAGAAGCAATTGCCTTGAATGTAAATGTTTATCGTCTTGAAGAAGATGGAAAATGGAGCAGTATTGGTGGCGGTGGCATTTCTATTGGCACAGATAGAAAGCCAATTGACCAATTAACCGGAACATTTACAATGCAGCTAAAAGAAAATTATACAATTGATTTTGTTATTAATGCCAGTGGAAAGGCTTCCTACAAAACAGATGAGATTTTACTTGATAGTGAAGCAAAGGCATCTATAAAAGGATTCTTGCAGGAATTTCAAGACATTACAATCAACACAGAAATACCTGTTGCTCTTATGGTGTATGATAGCGGCACGAGTATGAGAAGTTACTCTCTGCAAGATTACTTTGAGCCGTCAAAGTTTGAAGGCATGGATTTGGTGCAGGTTGTCACATTAGAGTTTTCCAATAAATGATTTGGCTTCAAATTATATTTCATGTAGCAATTGGCATGACCGTCGGCGAGTACATTCGATACAGACATCTGAGTTTGGGGTGCTTGATTTGCTGCAACCAGACAGCAGAATCATTGATGTGGCTATGCGATATCGGTACGATACTCAGGAGAGCTTTTCCAAAGCGTTTACACGGTTTCACGGCGTGCCGCCATCAAAAACGCAGCGGGGAAAAGTTAAACTATTTCATCCGCTGTCCATTAACGTTACCATTCAAGGAGGATTTGATATGTCACGTAAATGGATTGACAAGTTTTATTGGAGCGACATCGAAGGGCAAAATGGCGAGAAATTAACGGATACCGAGAAATACAAAAGGATTGTTAGCTGGGCGGCTAAAGCAAGGGGGTTAAATCCCGGCGTTTTTGATGCGTTGACCGAATGGGTGCTGGATGATTCACAATGGAGTGACGAAAAACTCGCAGAAAACGAGCAAATATTAATGCAAGGCGTGTTTGCACGGTTCAAAGAACAGAACGTACAACTTCGGTCATATTTGTCGGAATTAGAGCCTTCTGGTGTGGTTAACGCAGCGGTGTTTAAGGCATTGGATCGATTTGATGACGAGTTGTCGGGGTTGGCTCATGATAAGCGGTTGCAAGAAGTGGTAGCCCAGGTGTTTGCAGACTTTTCTGTCATGCGAGAGCGGGGCATACGGGAGCAAATTGCAGGAAATAAAACAGGTCCTACAGGTACTGATAGTGTAGACTTATTTGGATATATCAATTGCTTGAAGGACTGCGATGCAGGGGTACAGTGGGCGCTGTTTATGCCTGATATGGTTGAGAGGCAGCAAAAGGGCTTCAAAGTGGACAGCTTTGAATACAAAAAAGTGTCCGCCATGCGCTTTATCGGGCGAGAAGGCGATGATTTAGACAATATGGAAGTTCGCAAGAAGCTTTTCCGCATTCTCGACGACATGAACGAGTATAAATCGGACTTTGCATATGATGTATTGTTTATGCACCACTATGGGTTAGGTGTGGATGTTGGCCTGTGGCATGGTATTTGGGGGCGGTTTATGAGAGCGGAAACCCCTGTGCCAGAAGGATTTCTCTATTTCGACTTCGTACCGCATAACGATGGCAAGGCGGGTCCGCCGTACATTTCCCAGTTTGCGTA
>DHDH01000001.1:182114-182475 GCA_002399235.1 Firmicutes bacterium UBA4881
CGCTTATATGTTTAGCGCGGAACTGTAAAAAGTATGCAATGCATTACAAATGTAAAAACAAGCATTACCCAGACTTCACCCCCAAAAGAGAATGAACAAGGCACCCTACATCAAATCTCGTAGAGTGCCTTGTTCATTCTCTTTGTTATACTTCCATATTCACTGTCACACCAGGACTTGAATTCAACAGTAAATTAATTCTCGTAGAGGGTTACATTCTCAATCAGCTGCAGAAATGCGCTTATGTCAGCTATATGTTTGCGTAGCTCATCACGGTCTACATTTTCCACCCAAGCCTTCTGTTTCTGTTCGTGCAGGTTGTAAATTTCATCCACGACATCTACACAGCTGTGTTTGCAGT
>DHDH01000001.1:182631-221266 GCA_002399235.1 Firmicutes bacterium UBA4881
TTGCAGTTTTTTTGAGTTAATAATTAGTTGTTATTTCTTATTGAGGAAAATGCTAGGTCTGCTAATAAAATGAGTTCTATGAAGAGGCCAATACATTAAAATGGCATGCCCCATAATGTCGTTAACAGGAATGGGACCAGCAAAGCGACTATCGTTGGAGTTATTACGATTATCTCCCATGACAAAGACATGACCTTTAGGAACATTGTATGTAGCTTCTTTGGGCATAGCAATTGGCTCAGCTACATAATTTTCTGCTAATTTCGAGCCATTTAAATACACAACACCATTACGTATTTCGATGGTGTCACCTTCTAAACCAATAATGCGTTTTACCCAATAACGAGTATGATCGATAGGATCTCTAATTACAACAATATCACCACGTCTAGGTCCAGCGAAATAATAAAATATCTTTTCAGCGATTAATCTTTCTCGATTGTGAAGAGTAGGCTCCATGGAATGTCCATCAACAATAAATGATTGGGCTATAAAAAAGATAATAAAGAAAGCAGCTACTATAACATCAGCAAGTTCCTGCAGAAAACCTTTGAGTGGTTCGCCTAGAAAATGCCCCACGAAGCTCAGTCCTTTCATTAAAACTAAAATTTTGCTTTTTACCGGACAATAACTATGGAAAACAGTTTATTGCAATATTTGCAAAACATAAATAAAAACTCCTCAGCTTGAGGAGTAAAGCACTAAAATGGTGCCGAAGGTGGGATTTGAACCCGCATGAGGGAATCCTCACTACGCCCTGAACGTAGCGCGTCTGCCAGTTCCGCCACTTCGGCACAGCTGATGACATTCTTAAGTATATGAGTTAGCAATAAAAATGTCAATAGAAAACCCTAATGAGGCATTGCAACCTGATTTGTAAAAGTTATTTCAACCCTGTAGGTATTAATAACCCTTACAAAGTAGCAATTACTTTCTCAATTGACCGAGATATTTGCGATGTAATCACTTTTTGTTTATTTATCTCGATAGGGTGTCAATGTTATCTTTCGGTTTTTCATATAGAACCATACCACCTGCTTCAATTTTTTGAATTAAAGGGTTTGGTTCTACAGCTGATTATAAAAATATTAAGCTGACTTTTGGTTCGAGAAAAGGTTCCTGAACTAATCTTTAGTTCAGGAACCATCTTTTAAAACTGAGCAGCAATAGTAGATAGGTCGAGTAAACCATAACCTTGTTTTTCAGGTGGTAAAGGAGCTTTTTTGGCGGTATTTATGAGGACTCTATAAGCATCTTTATTTCGATAGCCTAGACTTAACATTAAAGCTAACGCTCCCGTTACCTGAGGGGCGGCCATGGAGGTACCACTTTCCCGACGATAAGTTCTGCCTAGGTAGGTAGAGAGAATATTATTACCATAAGCTAAGAGGTCTAGTTCACGGCCATACGAAGAGAAATCAGAGAGATCACCATTATTGTTAGCAGAACCAACACTTATAACTTCAGGATATTTTGCAGGATAGAGTACATCTGGGTTATCAGTACGACCAGAATTTCCTGCTGCAGCAACAATGATTGTAGGCGAAAAGGCAGCTTTGCGAATAGTTTTTCTTAAGGCTTCACTAGATTCACTAGTCCCTAAACTCATATTAGCAATATGCATTTTGTTTTCTACAGCCCACACTATAGCTTCAATAATGTCTGAGACAAAACCACTGCCATCTTTATCCAGTGCTTTAACAGCATAAAGATCAGCTTCAGGAGCCATTCCTAAAAGGCCCCTTCTACCACCATTCGCACCAATTATGCCAGCAACGTGAGTACCATGCCCATTGTCATCGAGATACTTATCGGTATTAACCTCACCTAAAGTGGAGATACCACCAGCAATTGTAATGTCTGGGTGATTGGCTATACCAGTATCGATTACTGCTACAGAAATTCCTTTACCTTTGGTTCTTTTCCAAAGTAAAGGTGCACCAGTGAGTGAGATGGAATCCGTTGCTGTGGCAGCTGTTCCCACTGTATTATCTACTGCATATACTCTGACATCTTCCTCAATGGTAAGGTTTTGATTAAGTGCTAAAAGCATTTGATCTTGCCCATCTTCTATTTCGCAAACCATACCACTGATATAAGGTAAAGGTTTTATAACCTTGATACCATAAGAATTTGCTTTTTCACAGCAGTTATCCATCGAGTGTAAATCGTCAGTTAATAAGATATGACGTTTAGCTCGTTTTTCTTTTTTAGGACGCGAGGAAAGGACAAACAATATTAAGATAGCAACTAAGAAGATATTGTCGTTCATGAATTATTCTCCCCTAATAACTGCTCAAAAGCTTTTTTAATTGAGTCCTGATCTAAATTAGCATTACCCATCTGCGATTGTAAAAGTTGTTGTAGCTTTTGAGGATCTGTAGTACCTACAAGTTGGAGAGCAGCTTGAGCAAGATTTTTTCTTTTTTCTTCTGGCAATTTCCCTAATTGTGCCCGCAACTGAGTAATAAGTTCTTCTTGATTTTTGTCACCAAAGGGGCTCATATTAATGCCTCCTTATAGATTGCCTCTATCTATAATAGGCTCTTGCTATAAAAAAAGTGCCATAAAGGCACTTGAGGAATAAAAAAAAGGCCCATCGGGCCTTTTAGTTTAGCTGATTATTAATTTTTTGACTAAGTACACTTTGTTGTGTAAAGCCAACTACCATGTCAACTGGTTTGCCATCTTTAAATATTAGGAGAGTTGGAATGCCTTGTACACGATAACGAGTAGCTGCAGCTGGATTTTCATCCACATTTATTTTAACGATTTTCGCACGACCAGCAAATTCTTCAGCTAACTTATCGATAACAGGAGCCATCATGCGGCAAGGTCCGCACCAAGGGGCCCAAAAGTCTACCAAAGTAACGCCTTGTGCAACCTCTTGGTCAAAGTTTTTATCATTAATTTCAACAGCCATTGTAAGAGCCTCCATTCATTAGCATTTGCTAATTTAAGTATATGCCTATATGCTTAAATTGTCAACTATTAATTTTGCAATTTTAGTTTATGTAATCTGGGAGGAAGAAATTAATTAGTCCAAGCTTTGCCAAAAGTGGTGTAAAATATTTTCATCCTGGGTATAGATATAAATAAGTGATATGTAGCAAGTACACTTTTATGAACTTATAGGAGGAAAACAGGTAATATAAAGAGAACACTTTGGTAGAAAGTAAGAAAGGGTGGTGACTATGAGCAAACCATTTATTGTGGTTCTTGGCAAACCAGGTAGTGGTAAGTCAAGTGTCCTTCGTCGTTCGTTTGCCAAGGTCCGTGATAAGGCTGCTTTTTTGGATGGAGATCATGATTTTGATCAGATGATGCAAATTGTCCATGAATCTGGTTTTCAATCAGCTAGTTACTTTTACTGCCCAAATCCTGCGGAAGTTCCCGAGATCATTGCCGAACGAAATGAATCTATATTCTTTTTGGATATGCCCCGTTTAACCCCTGAGATTGTGAAAAAGATCGCTGCTGCATCAGAAGATAGAGTAGTTGTGGTAGCTGCATCTTCATTAAATGACGAAATTCCGAGCGAACTAGAGAAGTTTGCCTTTAGTGTAATTCATCTTAAAGAAAATAAAGACGAGACTTCTAGTGCTATTGTTGAAGCACTTAGAAGTGTATGATGCCTGCCCTGTTAATATTAGGGGAAGGCTTTTTCTATCATAGGACTAAAAATTAAGGGAACAGTGTTGAACTGTTCCCTTTTCACTAGGTAGTATTGTTCGACTGTAGAAATTTTAAGTTAATGGTTACTAGAATTAAGAAGACAAGAAGATAGGCAGTGCCTATAAGACACTGCCTTCGAGGTTAAAAGTTAACTTTTTCTGCTAAGAAGATCTTTAATTGATCTATGGAAACACGCTCTTGAGTCATGGTATCGCGGTCACGTACTGTGACTGTATTGTTTTCCAAAGTATCAAAGTCAACTGTAATGCAATACGGGGTACCAATCTCATCATGGCGGCGGTAACGTTTACCAATAGAACCAGATTCGTCATAATCTACCATGAATTCTTTAAGCAGGTTATGATAAATTTCTGTTGCCGGTTCGGCTAGTTTTTTACTCAGGGGTAAAATGGCAGCTTTGAATGGAGCTAAGAATGGGTGGAGTTGCAATACTATACGTTCGCTACCATCCTCTAAAGGTTCTTCTTTATATGCAGAGGTGAGGAAAGCTAATAATAGTCTTTCTACACCAACAGAAGGCTCGACCACGTAAGGAATATATTTTTCGTTAGTTTCTTGATCAAAGTAGGACATATCTTCGCCTGAGTGTTGGGCATGTTGTTTGAGGTCGTAATCGGTTCTATCAGCGACACCCCAAAGTTCACCCCAACCGAAGGGGAACTTAAATTCAAAGTCAGTAGTAGCTTTAGAGTAGTGAGAAAGTTCTTCTGGTTTATGATCTCTAACTCTAATTTCATCTGTTGGGAGTCCTAAACTTAAAAGCCAGTTGTAGCAGAAGTTTCTCCAGTAATCAAACCACTCGAGATCCTTTCCTGGCTGACAATAGAATTCTAGTTCCATTTGCTCGAATTCACGAGTACGGAAGATAAAGTTACCGGGGGTGATTTCATTCCGGAAACTCTTACCGATTTGGCAAACACCGAAGGGGACCTTTTTACGTGCAGCGCGTTGGACATTCTTAAAGTTTACAAAGATGCCCTGAGCAGTTTCCGGACGGAGGAAGATTTCGTTTTTGGAATCCTCAGTAACTCCTTGGAAGGTTTTAAACATTAAATTAAACTTACGGATAGGTGTATAATCAATACTCTTGCAACTTGGGCAGGGAACTTTATTTTCTACGATATAAGCTTCTAGTTTATCATTGGCCCAGCCATCAACTTGAATTTCTTCGCCCTTTTGTTTGGCAAAAGCTTCAATTAACTTATCTGCGCGGAATCTCTCTTTGCATTTACGGCAATCGATAAGAGGGTCAGAAAAGCTAGTTACATGTCCAGAAGCTACCCAAGTTTGGGGATTCATTAAGATGGCAGCATCCAATCCCACGTTATATGGTGATTCTTGAACAAACTTCTTCCACCAAGCTTTTTTAACGTTATTTTTTAGTTCAATCCCTAAAGGGCCATAATCCCACGTGTTGGCTAAGCCACCATAAATTTCTGAACCAGGAAATACAAAACCACGAGTTTTACATAAATTCACTAAACGATCCATAGAAACTGTCATAATATTTCTCCTTCCTAACAATCAACAAAATCTTCTAATCGGTAGTTAGCGGTGATAAGCGAGGCAATAGTTTCGAGCAGCTTTTGATCATCTTCTGTAAATCTAGAGTAGGAAGCGCTGTCGATATCTAGAACACCTAATGTACGTTCACCTTTTATAAGTGGGACAACAATCTCAGATCGGGAACGTGGATCGCAGGCTATATGCCCAGGAAATTGGTGAACATCAGGCACTACTAGAGAACGTCTTTCAAGGAAAGCAGTTCCACACACACCCTTACCAATACCAATACGCACACAGGCAATTTGTCCTTGGAAGGGTCCTAAAATTAACTCATTGCTTTTTAGCAAATAAAAACCAGCCCAATTAATATCTGGCATTCTAGCAAATAAGAGGGAGGCAATATTGGCTAACACTGGTAGCCAATGAGGTTCAGCGCGGATTAATATCTCTACATCATTAATTATTTGTTCGTTTTGAAGAGACATTCCTGCACCTCCGCTGGAAGCATTAATTTTCAACTAATATACCATTTTGTTTAGAAAAAGGTATCAGCAATATTCTACCATATAATCTTCCCGATGTTTCAGGTAGGAAAAGAGGAAGCATAAAAAGAATTCTTTTATAACAAAAGTACAGGCAGAAGTGAGGCGAAAACTATGACTTGTAAAGGGCACTTATCTATATATCTTGTAATATTAATGATTACCCTTGTTCTTAGTGCTAATGTAATCGCTATCGGTACTATGCTAGAAAAAGATTTGGCTTATGCCAAAGATTATCTTAACTATATAGAATCAGCAAATCTAATTAGTAACTACCAAGAAGCTAAGAAAGATCTGGATATGGCTGTCACTTTAGCTGGTCGAATTAAACAAGAAGGAGAAAATAATTTAAGACTAGCGCGAATAAAATTAGAAGAATTTTGGCAAAAGGCTAGCTTAAAGCCACCTGCAGCAACAAGACTTGCTTATCTCGATGCGGACGAAATAACTCGTAAAGCTCTCGCTAAGGATCTTAAGTCTATGCTAAGAGAAATTGCCGAATTAGGTTTCAATGGTGTAATTGTCGAGACATTTCGTGCAGACGGATATGTCATTTTCCCGAGTAGCAGAGTAGAACAATATAAATTGCTACAAGGTAGTGATCCGTTAAAAGAAATTAGCCGTTATGGCAAAGAGTTAGGTTTAGATCTATTTTTGGTTATGAATGTAGGCTTGGCCACAAGTAATGGCGAAATGGCACCTACCCTAGCCAAGAATCCAGATTGGGCAGCAATTAGTCAAGCAGGTAATTTGTTTGACACTAGTATGAATTCTTATTTTAACATATCTCACCCTGAAGTACGTAAGTTTTATATGGATATAGCAGATGAATTATCAGAATATAACCTATCAGGAATGTTGTTAAAAATAATGTTACCATTTACAGAAGTAAGTGCCAATGATTTTTCTTATGATGCCTATTCCCGCAAACTTTTTGAGGAGCAATATGGTTATGATCCCATAAAAGAAAAAAATAAACCTAGGGTTGATTGGAATGAATGGCGAGTTGAACAAATAAATAGCCTATTAGGTTTAATTAATAGACGCATAGGATCAGCAAAGACAAGTACTAAATTAGGTGCAATGGTTATGCTTGACGAAGATCTTAGCCTTGAGGATCAAAGGGATAGAAAGTTTTTAGATTGGAAGAGCTGGATTGAGCGTAATTATATTGAGTATCTTTTACCAACATTTAGTACACGTAGTCAATTTAATTTGCTTACTGAAGAACTAACCTCGATACCTAACAAGGTTTTTATCTACCCAACATTAATTGTAAACGAAGAAATTAGTCTTTGTGATTTATTGTGTACTGTAAATGAGATGCAGTCTGCTGGTGCAGTAGTCTTAGGTTCATTAGAAGAACTTGGTTATGATCAGCTAGATATGTTAAGGCGGGGGCCTTTAAGAAGCAAGAGCTTACCCCTACATCGTGATCCTTGGCAAGCACTTCTAGCTAACTGTAGTTTGTTAGAAGCACAGTCACCAAAGACCTGGGTTAATGATATCAAACTGCTAAATGACAGTCTATCAAAATTGCTAATGGCACCTCAAGGCATAATCTATATTGATGCTTTAGCTAATGTTAAATCATTATTAAACCAGTTAGAAGCCAAAGCTCAAGTCCAAGACACGCTTTTTGCGAGACGAATGGAAAAAGAAATAATGATGACTCGTAGGCTATTAGAAATGGGTACATTACGTCGTACACCCCAAGGTAAAAAACTTTATTAGTTAATATTTTATAAATGACTGAAAAGCGGTGTTGTGCTAAAATATCTATAAAGTTTATTGGCTGTTTGATTCCGGGAGGGGAGAATTATGCATTTAGAATATCCCTATCTACATTTGGCACGTAGGAATCTGAAAGATGTGTTGCGAGACGACCTTATATATATGGCTTTAAGTATTATTCCGCTAGTTATATGGTTAGGTGGTATTAAGTTTGGTATTATTCCCGATAATATCAATACTTCCTGGCTAGTGTTTTTGGCAGCAGCAATGTTTGTAGTTACTTATGAATTTGCTGAATCCTTTAGACGCCCAGAAGAGTTGCAAGGTTTCGGATATGGCACTTATACAAGGTTAATTTGGCTAATATATATTCGTGTCTTATATACCTTTATGCAGATTGCTTTTTTGCTCAAGTTACCTCCAGAATCGTTATTAAAACGATGGGGAAATAATGCCAGAGCATTAGCTAAAAGAGATGCAGGTAAATGGATGTATCCTGTAGATGCTCATCTGAAAAAGGAAGGTATTACTATTAATAATGATCTAAGAGCAGCTGAGTACCGCAATATGATCATTAACACACTTAAACTGGATTTTTCACCAGAAGACCAGTATCACCTGAGGCGTTTATTGCGCGAACTCTGGCCGGAGTACGAGCAGTAAATGTTTTGATGATAAAATCACTCTGACCTTAAATGGCAGAGATGGGAGGAACGTTTATGACGGAGAGAAAGCAAAGAAAAGAAAGCGGTAGCTTTCCGAAGGCTCGCAAGATCACTATTGCAGGATTACTAGGAGGTATCGCCATTTTATTAGGTGTAACCTCACTAGGCTTTATTCCTACCCCTTTAGGGATCACCCTTACCATTATGCATATTCCCGTAATTATCGGTGCTATTATGGAAGGTCCGTATGTGGGCTTGGCCACAGGTTTAATCTTTGGCCTTTCTAGTTTTTTATGGCCCCGGTCACCATCTATGGCAGATCCTTTAGTATCAGTATTACCTAGACTATTTATAGGTCCCTTCGCTTATTTAGCATATAATACTACGAAAAAATATTGGTCAGCCGCAATAGCTGGTACAGCAACTAATACTATAGGTGTATTAGGAATGATTTTAATCAAAGGCTATCTACCTGCTAAGGTAGTTTTTACCGTGGCTTTAACCAATGGTTTATTGGAAATTGCTTTGGCAGTTATTATTGTGCAGGTGCTTATGAAACCATTAGCACGTTTACGTAGCTAAGTAGAAGGCAGGGGTTTCCCTGCCTTCTAGATTTGAAAGAGGTGGGATCTGTGCTTCTTGTTGTTGATATTGGAAACACTAATGCAGTATTTGGAGTTTATGAAGGTGAAAAGATAAAAAGTTCTTTTCGAGTTGCTTCAGATAAAACTAAAACCAGTGATGAATTAGGTATTTTATTTGGTCAATTGCTCGAGTATAAAAACATTGAGCGTAGTGATATCAAAGCCTGTATTATCTCTTCGGTTGTCCCACCTATGACACCTAATGTTGAAGAGATGATTAACGATTATTTTGGCCTCGAACCGATTATTGTTGGCCCAGGGGTGAAAACGGGACTCAATATCAAATATGAAAATCCTAAAGAAGTAGGTGCTGATAGGATAGTTAATGCTGTAGCAGCATTGAATCTTTATGGAGGGCCACTTATTGTTGTAGATTTTGGAACTGCAACTACTTTTTGCGCTATTAGCGAAAAATGGGAATATCTAGGTGGAGTAGTCTGTCCTGGTGTTGGCATTTCTGCTGAAGCATTATTTGAAAGAGCTTCGAAACTGCCTAGAGTGGAAATAATACGCACTGAAAAGATTATTGGTAAAAATACAGTTTCTAGTATGCAAGCTGGCCTATATTATGGTTATGTAGGACAGGTCGATGGAATTGTTCGTCGCATGCAGCAAGAACTGGGCTGGGAAGCTAAAGTCGTCGCTACCGGCGGATTAGCTAAGTTATTAGGAGAAGGCTCCGAAACAGTAAATATAATTAATCCCACGCTTACACTAGATGGTTTAAGACTTATCTATGAACTAAACCAATGAGGTGTTAGAATGGAAAAAGCTGTTCTTATTGCCATAAAAACTGGCAGAGAAGATATTGATGTTGATACTTCTTTGGATGAATTAGAAGAACTAGCTAAAACAGCTGGTGCAGAAACTGTAATGCGACTAATACAAGCTAGAGAAATACCCGATAAGCTAACTTATCTAGGTAGCGGTCGCGTGGAAGAATTAAAGGGGTTTGTCGAGGTTAATGAGGTCGATTTAATTATTGCCGATGACGAATTGTCTCCACTGCAGATCGAAAAGATAAATGAATTTACAGGGGTCAAAGTCTTAGATAGAACCGGATTGATTTTAGATATTTTTGCTCAAAGGGCTAGGACCAAAGAAGGCCTTTTACAGGTTGAATTGGCTCAGCTCCAATATAACTTACCCAGACTTAAAGGTAGCCGCGAAGGTTTATCAAGACTTGGTGGTGGCATTGGAACTAGAGGACCTGGCGAAACTAAATTGGAGGCAGATCGCCGTGTAATTAGGGCCCGTATAGCTCTATTAAAAAGAGAATTAAATAATGTAGTTGAGCAACGTGAAAATCAACGTAAAAAGAGAAAAGAAAATCAGGTTCCCCAGGTGTCATTAGTAGGGTATACTAATGCTGGAAAGTCTACTTTACTTACTAAGTTAACTGGTAGTGAAACCTATGTAGCAGATCAGCACTTTGCAACTCTAGATCCTTTAGTAAGACGTTGGCAACTACCTGATAATCAAGAGATTTTATTAGCGGACACTGTTGGTTTTATCCGTAAATTGCCTCATGATCTGGTAGCAGCTTTTAGGGCTACCTTAGAAGAGCTTAAAGATGTTAATCTTTTACTACACGTAGTGGATTCCAAAGGCATTGACTTTGATGCCCAAATCAAAGCAGTAGAAAGTACGTTGAAAACTATTGGTTGCGAAGTTCCTTCTTTGATGGTATTTTCGAAAGCGGATCTACTAACAGAAGGAGAAATAAATTTTATCGAAACTATGTATCCAGATTCCGTACTAGTATCAGCTAAAACAGGTTTGGGGCTTGATGTCTTAGCTAAACAGGTAATTAAGAAAGCTAAGTTAAGTAAGGTTGTATTAGAATTAAAGTTTCCTTATTCAGAAGCTTTTTGGTTAGAACGCCTTTACGCTGAGAGCGAAGTTAGAAAAGTAGATTACGATGAAGACGGTTTAAGGGTTACTGCTTTGGTAAATATGAATCTTGCAGAACGCCTTTTCCCATACACATCTAAGGAGGAATAGAAATGAAAATTGGTTGCAGTTCATGGTCTTTTCACAGAACTCTTGCTGCTAAGAAAATGACTTTTAAAGAGTGGATCGAGTATTGTGCTAAAAATTACCGTTTAGATGGTGTTGAATTACTTGCTAGCCACTTTGAGTCCCACGAACCAGAGTATCTAATGGATATTAAAAACCTTTGTACTGATTTAGGTCTTACTATCTCCTGTGTATCTGCTGAGAATAACTTTACCCAAGAGAGTGTTGAAGCAGTAGATAGAGAGATTGAGCATGTAAAGGCTTGGATTGATGTTGCTGCTATGCTAGGAGCACCTTTAGTTAGAATCTTTGCTGGAGCTAGTCAACAGCTAAAAAGCGAAACAGTCTGGAATAATGTGGTTGCAGCTATTAAAGAGTGCGCAGAATATGCAGCAGAAGATGGCATTCAATTAGCTCTAGAAAACCATGGTGGCTTTATGGATGATCAGATCATCAGACTTATCGGTGATGTTGAAATGGATAATTTTAAAGTAACCATGGATTTGGGTAACTTTGGTACAGATGCCAACATCATATACAAGGCAATGGAGAACGTTGCGCCATATACTATATTTGTACACGCTAAATGTTTCAGCTTTACAGATGACCTTCTTGAGAAAACACTTGATTTTCCCAGAATTATTAAGTTGCTGAACAAAGCAGGTTACAACGGTTTTCTCTCCGTAGAGTTCGAAGGCGAAGGAGAAGAAACAACTGAAGTTGCAAAGGCTGTAGCTATGTTACGCCATTTAACCAGTGAAGCTCATAAAGAACAAGTAGGGCTTATGCTTAAATAGCGTTGCGGCTGTGGGACCTGGCACTTAGAAAGGAGTGAACCGGATGGGCAAATTCTATTATGGCGGTCAGGCAGTCATGGAAGGTGTCATGATGCGTGGGCCAAAGACTATTGCTATTGCGGTTCGCAAGGAAGATAACACCCTAGTCAAGCATAAAGAAACAGTTTCTAGTATAGGTGATAGATTCCCTATCTTAAAGAAACCGTTGATTAGAGGTGTTGTGGCTCTGTTTGAATCAATGATTATTGGTACTAAGTCACTAGTCTTTTCGGCGAATCAATTTGCTTCTGAAGATGAGCAAGAAGTATTAACACCAAAAGAGATGGTTTTAACAATAGGTCTTTCTTTTGGCCTTGCGATATTGCTCTTTATTATTCTACCAGCATTTCTCACCAGGCTAGTTGAAAGCAGTATTAATAATGCTATGTTGTTGAATCTTACCGAGGGACTCATTAAAATAAGTATATTTGTTCTTTATATTGTGGGTATCTCTGTAACACCTGATATTAAGCGTTTCTTCCAATATCATGGTGCGGAGCATAAGGTAATCAACGCCTACGAAGCTGGCGAAGAACTTACTGTGGCTAATGTTCGTCCCTACACACGTTTTCACGTGCGCTGTGGCACCAATTTTATTGTTATTGTCTTGCTAATGAGTGTATTTATCTTTACTTTAATTACTGGCAGCAATCGACCTTCGTTTTTTAATCGTATTGGTCTACATCTACTTCTTTTGCCAGTAATTGCAGGAATTTCTTACGAAGTAATTAAATTTCTAGGCAAAGATAATGCTCCTAAATGGGCGAAAGCTTTAGCTCGTCCAGGCTTAATGACTCAGTTCTTGACAACAAGAGAACCTGATGATAGTCAGATTGAGACAGCTATCGCTGCCTTAGTTGAAGTACTAGACACCGATGGCAAGTTGCCACAAAACAACAATGAACTGACTCTTTAACCGCGGCCCAATGGGCTGCGGTTATTTCCGCACGGAAGGAGTGAAGTCCATGCTAGAAAAATTAGCAGCTATTGAACAGATTTTTAAGGAACTAACTGAGAAAATGGCTGATCCTGGTTTAGCAGTGGATAGACAAGAATACCAAAAAGTAGCTAAACGTCGTTCTGATCTTGAGGAAATTGTTGAGGCATACCATAGTTATCTACACATATTAGAACAGATTAAATCAACCAAAGAGATCCTTCGAGATGAAACCGATGAAGAAATGCGGGAACTAGCTACTTTAGAACTGGATTCCTTAAATAGTTCTCTGGAAGAGACTGAGGTTGAACTAAAAAAACTACTAATACCTAAGGATCCTAATGACGAGAAAAACGTTATTGTGGAGATTCGTGCAGGTACAGGCGGCGACGAAGCAGCACTCTTTGCCGGTAACCTCTATCGCATGTATTCCCACTATGCAGAAGTGAGACGTTGGAAGCAAGAGATCTTAAGTGCAAACCCTACAGAATTAGGCGGCTTTAAAGAGATTATTTTTATGATCGAAGGTAAAGGTGCCTATAGTCGTTTAAAATACGAAAGTGGTGTGCATCGAGTACAAAGAGTTCCCGAGACCGAAGCTGGTGGCAGAATACACACCTCAACAGCTACAGTAGCAGTATTACCAGAAGCAGAAGAGGTTGATATTTATATTGAGCCTAACGAGGTTAAAATCGACGTTTTCCGCTCTTCAGGACCTGGAGGTCAATCTGTAAATACCACTGACTCTGCTGTACGAGTTACCCATATCCCGACTGGTATTGTGGTCTCTTGCCAAGATGAGAAATCGCAGCATAAAAACAGAGATAAAGCTATGCGTATCTTAAGAGCTCGCTTAAAAGAAGTTATCGAGGAAGAAGCTAGAAGCAAAGAAGCTCAAGCAAGAAAGAGTCTAATTGGTAGTGGTGATCGCAGTGAGCGTATTCGTACCTACAACTATCCTCAAGGTAGAGTAACCGATCATCGTATCGGTCTTACACTTTATCGGATAGAAGAAATTATGAACGGTGACCTCGATGAGATAATTGAAGCCTTAGTCGTTGCAGATCAGCAGGAACGATTAAAGGAGATGGATTGACATGCCACAACTGCTGACCATATTACAAAAAGCGGGAGAATTTTTGCACGAAAAAGGTAGCCTTTCACCACGACTAGATGCTGAAGTACTCTTAGCTGATGTATTGGGCATGCAGCGAATCGAACTATACGCTAACTATGATAGACCTTTAGTTAAGAAAGAACTCGATGCCTACAGACAAGTAATTGCTAGAAGAGGCAAGTTAGAACCGGTAGCTTATATAACTGGAAAAAAGGAATTTTACTCAAGGGAGTTTTCTGTAAACTCCCAGGTATTGATTCCAAGGCCAGATACTGAACTTTTGGTAGAGAAAGTTTTAGGCTATTTAGAGTCTTTTACCATCCCTAATCCGGATATTTTAGACCTTTGTACAGGCTCTGGTGCTATTGGGATTACCTTAGCTTTAGAGGTTGAAGGAGCTTCGGTCACAGCCACCGATATTTCACCTGGGGCCTTAAGTGTGGCCAGAGAAAACGCAGAGGGATTAGCTGTTAAGGTAGATTTTATCGAGGGTGATCTTTATGCTAATCTAACTAAAAAGTTTGATGTTATTGTAGCTAACCCACCCTACATTGCATCGAAAGAATGGGAAACTCTCGAACCCAACGTAAAACTTTATGAACCACAACTAGCTTTAGTAGGTGGTGAAGATGGACTAGCTTTTTATAGACGCATCATTGAAGAAAGTCCTAAGTATCTTAAAGACGCTGGTGCAATGTTCTTAGAGATCGGTGAAACTCAAGCAGCTGAGGTTGCTAAAATAGCCGAAAATGTAGGTGTCTTTGCTAAAGCTATGGTAGCTAAGGATTTGGCTGGTAAAAATCGAGTTGTGTTTTTAAAGAGACAACGGGGTAATTAACGCACCGAAAGGAGCTCCTTTTTCATGGAGACAAAGATATTTAACGTAGATCAACTTGAAGAGGCAGCTAAATTAATCACTACAGGTGAATTAGTAGCTTTTCCGACCGAGACTGTTTATGGGTTAGGAGCTGATGCCTTAAACTCCCAAGCTGCTCTTAGCATCTTTAAAGCCAAAGGTCGTCCCGCTGACAATCCTCTCATTGTCCATGTAAAAGAAGCGAGCGAGGTAGAAAAGATAGCTTATACTAATGCAGAATTTCATCTATTAGCAGAGCGTTTTTGGCCAGGACCTTTAACCATGATTCTACCCAAAAAACCTATTGTTCCTTATGAAACAACAGGTGGCTTGGAGACAGTTGCAGTACGTTGTCCAAACCACAAAATTGCTTTGCGGTTAATAGAGTTAGCCAAAACTCCTATTGCTGCTCCTTCAGCTAACCGCTCTGGTCGTCCTAGTCCTACTGAAGCAAAGCATGTATATGAAGACCTCAAAGGCATAATTGCTGGCATTGTCGATGGGGGGCATACAGGTATAGGACTGGAATCTACTGTACTTGATCTAACAGGGGAGACACCTGAGATACTTAGACCAGGAGGGGTTACCCTAGAGATGCTAAAGGTGTATCTACCGCAAGCGAGGCAGGCTGTAGTTAAAGCTGGCCAAAAAGTTAAGTCACCGGGCTTAAAGTATAGACACTATGCTCCTAAAGCGCCAATGTACATGGTTATAGGTACTCCTGAAGAACAGATAAAAGAAATTTTATTACAGCTAGAAAAGAACGGTCCTAACGTTGGTGTTTTAGCTACAGACGAGTCTTACCATCTGTATCCTACACCCTATAAAATATCACTAGGAAGTCGCCATGATTTGGCTATGATTGCTACTAATCTATATGGAGCATTGCGCTATTTCGATAGTACCAATGTTAAGATTATTTTCGCTGAAACTATTTCTGGCGAGGGATTAGCAACTGCTATCAATGATCGTCTTACTAGAGCTTGTGGTGGACAGAGAATTTTAGCAGGACATTAGGTAGTAAAGATAGAAAAGCAAGGAGGGATTGTTTTGCAGGTTCTCTTTGTGTGTACTGGCAATACCTGCCGCTCTCCCATGGCCGCAGCCTTGTTAAAGCGCGAGGTTGCAGGCACCAACATCGAGATCTCCTCTGCAGGGATTAACGCCTATCCAGGAGATAAGGCCTCACTAGGTTCGCAAAAAGCTATGGAAAAAAGAGGCCTTAATTTAACTGGGCATATCGCAAAGAAAATTGTTATGCAAGATCTTCTTGCAAGCGATCTTATTCTAACAATGACCCAGAGTCAGGCTGATTATCTTAAGCGCCAGTATCCTGAGGATGTAGAGAAGATCTTCACCTTAAAGGAGTATGTTAGCGAAGAAGGTGATGTCTCTGATCCATATGGTGGTTCATTAACAGTTTACGAAGAAACTGCGGGGGAAATCGAGCGTCTGATTAAAAAGGTTGCTAACCTAATTAAGAGGAAGATGAAGATGGAATTAGTAGTTGCGTTAGGTTCTGACCACGGAGGATATGAGCTCAAGGAAGAAATCAAAAAGTTTCTTGAGGAGAAGGGAATCAAGTATAAGGATTTTGGTTGTTATAACACCGAATCTGTTGACTACCCTGACATAGCTTTTGCAGTGGCTGAAAAGGTTACAAAGGGCGAATATGCCCAGGGAATTCTAGTTTGTGGTACAGGCATTGGTATGAGCATTGCTGCTAACAAAGTGCCCGGAATAAGAGCTGCTTTGGTAGGCGATGTTTATTCCGCTAAGATGTCTAGAGAACATAATAATAGTAATATTCTGGTTCTCGGAGGCAGAGTTACTGGTAAAGGTTTAGCACTGTTAATAGTGGAGACCTATCTAGCAACCGAGTTTGCTGGAGGCCGGCACGTCACAAGACTTGGAAAAATTGCTGAGCGTGAAAACTGCTAATCTGAGAGAAAGGAAGTCGGTTATGAGCGAGGTTTTTGTTTTTGATCACCCTTTAATTCAGCACAAGATATCAATTATTAGAGATAAAGATACTGGATGTAAAGAATTTAGAGAATTAGTAGATGAAATATCTATGTTGATGGCTTATGAAGTTACCAAAGATATGGCTACAGAGACTGTCGAGGTAGAGACACCAGTTGCGAAAGCTCAATGTCGCCGTCTATCTGGACGTAAGTTGGCAATTATTCCAATTTTACGTGCAGGTTTAGGCATGGTTGATGGAATTTTAAGACTGATCCCTAATGCCAAAGTGGGTCATATTGGTGTTTATCGCGATCCAGAAACACTGAAGCCTGTTGAATACTACTGCAAGCTACCTTTTGATATCGGTGAAAGAGATATTATTGTCCTAGATCCGATGCTAGCTACTGGTGGTTCTGCAGTTGCTGCTATCAACTTTATTAAAGCTCGTGGTGGCAGAAACATCCGGTTAATGAATCTGATTGCTGCTCCAGAGGGTATCAAAGCTGTTCAAGATGCTCATCCCGATGTTGACATCTATGTTGCAGCTCAAGATGCCTACCTCAATGAACATGGTTATATTGTGCCTGGGCTTGGCGATGCTGGCGACAGGCTATTTGGTACCAAATAGGAGGTTTCTTTGTGGCAAGACCATCATGGGATGAATATTTCCTAGATATAGCTACTTTAGTTGCTAGCCGCTCCACCTGCCTGCGTCGACAGGTAGGGGCGGTTCTTGTTAGAGATAAAAGAATTTTAAGTACTGGCTATAATGGTGCACCTAGTGGTGTGAGTCATTGTCTTACTGTGGGTTGCCTCCGTGAAGAACTGGGTATTCCTTCGGGAGAAAGACATGAACTATGCCGTGCAGTTCATGCTGAGCAAAATGCGATAATCCAAGCTGCTTTACATGGCGTTTCTACTAAAGGTTCCACACTATATTGTACAACACAGCCTTGTGTACTTTGTGCGAAAATGCTTATAAATGCCGGTGTCGAAGCAATCTATTTCAAGGGCTCTTACCCAGATAAACTAGCTTTAGAGATGTTAAATGAAGCAGGTGTCAAACTCAATCTCTTTTAATTGAGGTGAGAAAAGATGTGGCAGGGACTAAAGGCTATAATACTGGCTTTTATAACAACTTTGATCATGACTCCGGTGGTTAAGCTGATAAGTCTCAAAGCTGGCTGGGTAGACAAGCCCTTGCCACGTCGAGTTAACACTTATCCTATACCTACTTTAGGAGGAGTAGCGATTTATGCTGGATTTATTGCTAGTAGTGTATTAAGTTGGCCAGTGGCTAAGTTTCGTCATTTACCAGCTTTGTATCTGGCAACATTTTTGATGATGGCCCTAGGTGCTATTGATGATATTTTCGATCTTTCCGCTAAGGCAAAATTTTGGGGTCAAGTAGCAATAGCTACTCTTTATGTACTTACCGGTCCCCGGATTGAGTCTCTAACCAATCCTTCGGGTGGAACATTGAGCCTAAGCTTCCTAGCAATACCTCTATCAGTTTTATGGTTGGTATCGATGAGTAACATGGTTAACTTAATAGATGGTTTAGATGGTCTAGCAGCCGGGTCTGTAGCTATCGCAGCTATAGCTTGTATTTTGCTCACCTACCGACGCTTGGATTGGTTTGTTTTAGTACTTACATGTGGTCTTTTAGGTGCCTGTCTGGGATTTTTACCATATAATTTTCACCCAGCTCGCATTTTTATGGGTGACTCGGGCGCTTTGTTTTTAGGCTTTTTAGTTGGAGCCTTAGCTATAGAAGGCTCATTAAAAGGCGCAGCTACAGTAACGTTAGCAGTACCACTCTTAGCGTTAGGTTTACCACTACTTGATACGGCTTTTGCTATATTTAGAAGATTAAAACAAGGTGTACCTATCTATCTTGCTGATGGCGATCATCTCCATCATCGAGTACTTCACTTAGGTTTAGGGCAAAAGAAAACTGTTCTTATTCTTTATGGAGTAAGTTTACTATTTGCACTAGGTGCTGTACTGCTTTTTAGTGTAGGTCCTCAAGTTGGGGTTTGGTACACCATATTAGTTTTGATATTTATAGTAGTAAAGGCAGGAAGGCGGGGAGTGCTTAGTGTTACAAAAAAACAGAAAAATCAAAGTGATGCTAGTGTTTGGGACAAGACCAGAAGCCATCAAGATGGCTCCTCTAATTAAGGTCTTACAAAAAGATCAGCATTTTATAACTAAAGTAGCTGTTACAGCTCAACATAGAGAGATGCTAGATCAAGTGTTGGAACTTTTCGAAATAACTCCTGACTATGACTTGAATATTATGAAAAGTGGCCAAACCTTGATTGGTATTACTACACGTGTTTTGGAAGGATTAAGTGAAATTTTAGTAGAGGAACAGCCCGATATGGTATTAGTCCATGGCGATACCTCAACTACATTTGTCTCTTCTTTAGCTGCCTTCTACAACAAAATAGCTATTGGCCATGTAGAAGCGGGTTTAAGAACTTTCGATAAAACACAACCTTTCCCCGAAGAGATCAATCGTCGACTAACAGGCACTATGGCTGATTTACATTTCTCACCAACCCCCAGAGCTAAAGGTAACCTTTTAGCAGAGGGAATCAAACCTGAAAACGTTTATGTTACAGGTAATACAGTTATTGATGCTCTTTTACCTATGGTAAAAAAGGATTATGTTTTTACAGATCCTCTTCTGAACAGGCTAGACTTCACTAAGCCACTACTTTTAGGTGAAGCTCATCGAAGAGAAAACTTAGGTAAACCCCTGGAAGATATCTTTAATGCACTTTTAGAGATCGTAGATACTCATCCAGAAGTCCAATTAGTCTATTCGGTTCATCCAAACCCTCAGGTAAAAGCGACAGCTAAGAAAATGTTAGATGGTAAAGAACGTATCTACTTAATCGATCCACCAGCTTATAAAGAATGGGTCAATCTGATGGCTAGGGCTACCCTTTTGCTAACTGATTCAGGCGGCTTACAAGAAGAAGCCCCTGCTGTTGGGGTACCAGTGTTAGTACTTAGAGATGTAACAGAAAGGCCTGAAGGATTAAGGACAGGTACCTTAAAACTAGTCGGTACCGATAAAGAAAAAATAGTTTCTTTAGCTCATAGACTGTTAACTGATAAAGAGGCTTATTTAAAAATGGCCAAGGCACCTAATCCGTATGGTGATGGTAAAGCATGTGAACGGATCCGTGATGCTTTATTAAATTATTATTTTGATTTAGAAAGACCTCGTGATTATATAGTTAATTAGACATTAAAGTGACCACCTCCGGGGAAAACTATTTGCGGAGGTGGTCATTTTGTTAACAAAAGTAAAAGAAAAGTTAATGTTGATGTGGGAACGCAGTGGTTTAGCATTAATGCTTCTATTAATCTTAGCCTTGGCCTTAACCCTGAATAGAAAGCCAGTAACCCCAGAAGAACCAACCAAAGCACCATCTATATCACAAACTGCCCAGACAGGTTATGAACTGCCTTTAGGTTATCAGCCAACAACAAATTTTGGTTGGCAGGAGTCCTTAAAAACTAAGACCTGGAGATATTCTCCCTCTTTAGCTTTCAATGTGGATGAAGGACAAGAGATTAAGGCACCTAGTGATGGCAGAATTATTGCTGAAGGCGAAAAAATATTTATTGAACATGGCACAGGGTATAGGAGTGAGATTTGGCCTGTTAGAGCCTACTTCTACGAAGGAGAAATAGCTAAGGGAGAGAGCATTGGCCAGGCTTATAACAAGGAAGTTTATTGGAAACTGACCTATTATAACGAACCAATAGACCCTTTATCAAGAGTTAGGACAGAGCCTTAGCATATTGGCCCCTCGCCTTTCATATAGTTTATTAACTGAAGGGCGGGGGGTAATTTTATGAAGGACTACATAAGAACAAGAGTCCTAGATATAGCAACCTACTTGTTAGAGACAGGTCAAACGGTTAGACAGGCGGCAGACGTTTTTCATGTTAGTAAAAGTACAGTTCACAAAGATGTCACCGAGAGGTTGGAAAAAATTAACAAAGAACTTTACCTAGAAGTATCAACTATTCTAGCCCACAACAAAGCAGAGAGACATTTAAGAGGTGGCGAAGCTACAAAGAAAAAATATATTACCAAGAGGAAACAAAGAAACTACTCCTGATCTTTCTGGTTCTTTGTGACTAATATTTGCCTTGGGGAAGGAAAAGGAACCCTTCTGTGGAAAAAGATTCTAAGCGAGTAAAAAATGAAAAAATATTTGAATTATTGATAGCGATAAACAAAATGATACTAAGAAGGGGGTGCAGATATGCTACGAGGTCTATATGTATCTGCATCAGGCATGTTAGCAGACGAAATTAGACATCAGGTAGTGAGCAATAATTTAGCTAATGCCAATACCATTGGTTATAAAAAAGACCAAGTGATCGGTCAAACATTTCCTGAAGTTTTAATGGCTAGTGTTTATAAGGGTAAGAGCAAAATTATTGGTCAAACTGGACTCGGTGCTAGTGTTGTCGATATTCCAATAAAAATGACACCAGGAATGATCGAAACTACAAATAGCACCCTCGATTTAGCTCTGCAGGGAGATGGCTTTTTTGTTATCGAAACACCTGCAGGTATAAGAGTTACCCGCCAAGGTAACTTTCAGTTAAATGGGAATGGCCAACTGACAAATTTTGCAGGGGACTTGTTGTTAGGGGAAAAAGGACCAATTACAGTTAATCCCTTGGGAGAAGCCATAGAGGTCAAAGCCGATGGTAGTGTCTTCCAAGGATCTGTGTTGTTGGACAAGCTACAATTAGTAGATTATGATCCTTCTTTGTTAAGCAAAGAAGGCGGCAATAGATTCAAAGTAGCCGATGGAGCTATAGCTCGTGAAGCTAATTTTGAAGTATTGCAAGGTACATTAGAGAGATCAAATGTGAATGTAATTGAAGAGATGGTAGAAATGATTAATCTAATGAGAGCTTACGAATCTGGTCAAAGGTTAATTCAGACCCAAAATGATACATTAGGTAAATTAATTAATGATATGGCTTCTAATATCTGAACGTACTTTTAAAGAAAAGGAATGATGTCATATGATGCGCTCTCTTTGGACTGCAGGTTCAGGAATGTTGGCGCAACAACTAAATATTGACAATATCGCCAATAACTTGGCTAACGTCAATACTACAGGTTATAAAAAGAGTCGTGTAGATTTTCAGGATTTACTTTATCAAACAATTAGAGCAGCTGGTACACCTGTCATTCAAGGTGCACAAGTGCCTACAGGTATTCAAATAGGTCATGGTGTAAGACCAGTTTCTACCCAGAAGATCTTTACCCAAGGCGAATTTAAACCTACCGATGGTCCACTTGATATTAATATTGAAGGTGAAGGATTTTTCCAAGTCCTAATGCCAGATAGTTCAATTGCCTATACCCGCGATGGTTCTTTTAAGCGCGATGGTGAGGGACGAGTAGTTACTTCTGATGGATTCCCTATAGCACCTGAGCTAACACTTCCAGAAGATGCAACTGATATTTCCATTAGTACCGATGGTAATATCTCGATCCGAGTTAAGGGACAAGATAATCCACAAAGCATCGGTCAAATTGAATTAGTAAGGTTTGTTAACCCAGCTGGACTAAAAAGCGTAGGCCGTAACCTCTATAAAAATACTGCTGCATCTGGCGAAGCCATTTTTGGTACACCTGGACTTGATGGTTTTGGCACTTTAGCCCATGGTTACCTAGAAATGTCTAATGTACAAGTAGTAGAAGAAATGGTAAGTATGATTGTTGCGCAAAGAGCATACGAGGTTAACTCCAAGGCTATACAGGCAGCAGATGAAATGCTGCAAACCGCTAACAACTTGCGTCGTTAGGTTATGCCTCGCATGTTAAAATTGTTATTTAAGACGGGGCAGAGACCCCGTCTACTTTTCCTTTATGGACTGCTGCTTTTAGCTTTGTTACCTATGCCTGTTCTAGCTTTAACTCTAAAAGAAAAAGCAGAGATAAGTTCAGAAACTATCTGTTTGGCTGACATTATTGTCGAGGCCGATGCCAAGAGTCCTTGGGGAGAGATTGTAGTTTGGAATTCCCCCCAGCTAGGCAGTAAGCGGTTGATCTACAAATCATTCGTAGTATCTTTGCTAAGAACAAAAGGGTATAGCGAGGAAGCAGCAAGCTTAAAAGGGCCAAATAGCATTGAGATTACGAGGGTATTGGCGAAAAAGAGCCAAGACAATAATATCAATACATCAAAAGAAAGTCAGATAGACTACGAAAAGCTTTGGATAAGTATTGAAGAACAATTAAGTTTGCGCGTTATGGAATTTACTCCAGAAGGATTTATCTTCGATATAATACCTGAAAAGAAACCAGAGGAAGTTTCTTGGCCCGAAGGCACCGTTAGTGTCTTAGCTGATTTTAGTGGTTGGCGGCATGCTCCAGCTGGCCGAATTGCTTTACCCCTTGATGTCCTACTAACTAATGGCCAAAAAAGAAGACTTATCATTTACGTGACTATAGAATATGAAGGCCAGTTATTGATTGCCCAAAAAGACATTAAACCCAAAGAGAAATTAGACAATAATAGTATTAGTAGTCAAATGTGTAGGATTACCTCCAATCCTAATAATTATTTTGTTGCCTTCAATGAATTAGTCAGATATCAAGCCAAGAACTATATACGCAATGGTGATGTTATCCTCCAAAACCAGGTAGAGCTTCAACCAGTGCTTTATAAAGGTAACAGAACGATACTAACCTATAGCAAGGGTTCTTTATGGTTAGAGGTAGCGGTAGAATTACTAGAAGATGCCATTCCTGGCAAAAAAGTGCGTGTCCGTAATCTTAATAGTCAAAAGGAATTGCTCGGTTTTGTCAATGATGATGGCTCGATTAATTTGAGTAACTGAGTATTGGCAAACTGTAAGGAGGTGGAGACGCAGTGTCTCCCAGAAAATATACTGGAAAGTTAATTTGGACAAGTATTCTAATTGGTATACTGTTGCTTATTAATTTAGTGGCAGGAGCAGCATCTTTATGGAAAGCTGATAATTATAATTTTTTTCATGATACACGCAAGCATAAAATAGGAGATCTAGTTACAGTCATCGTGTTAGAGAAGACTGAAGCTAGCCAAAACGCACAAAGTAGTGGCTCTAAAGATGGCTCTGTCTCCGTGGCTCCCGGTGGTGGGTTGCTAAATTTTATTCCTTTGATAAGTGCATCTGGCGAATTAGAACATAATGCTTCTGGTTCCACATCTAAAGATAATCGTTTCCAGACAAGCATTACAGTTAAAGTCGTAGAAGTTCTGGAAAATGGTGTACTAAAAATTGAAGGCAAACGTAGCATTAAAATCGACGGAGAACATCAAGAAGTATTAATTACAGGCTATGTTCGCGAAGAAGATATTACGGTAAATAACACAATACTATCAACTTATATTGCTGATGCAGAGATTCATTTACTAGGTAGCGGTGCAATTAATAACAAGACCACTCCTGGCCTTTTAACAAGGCTTCTTGAGTGGGTATTTTAGGGGGTTCTACCTTTGAAAAAAGTAGCCTTACTTTTGCTTTTTTTACTATTAACGACTGGGGTAGTTTTAGCAGATGAGGTAGAGATCACGCCCATTGTTAACCAACCAGAGACTCGTATTAAAGAACTAGTAACTGTTGTTGGTGTACGTACCAATATTGTTACTGGTGTTGGTGTAGTAGTTGGTTTAAACGGTACAGGCGATTCATCAAGATTTGCTGCCGGCTCAACTATTATGGCCAATACTTTACGTAGGTTTGGCTTGAATGTTAACTCTAATGAGTTAAAAAGTCGCAACATTGCTGTTGTTACAGTGTCAGCAAAACTACCACCTTTTGCTAGAGAAGGCGATCTTATGGATGTAGAAGTGGCTTCAATTGGCGATGCTAGAAGTTTGCAAGGTGGCTTTCTTATGCTTACTCCTTTGCAAGCTGGCGAAAGCGTCTATGCTTTAGCTCAAGGACCACTTTCTACTGGAGGATTTTCAGTGGAAAAGGGTGGTAGCTCTGCTAATAAGAATCCCTCAGGAATAGCTCGTATTCCTAATGGAGCAACAGTTGAGAAATCTATTGATCGCGATTTTGATTTCGGTGACAGAATCACATTAAGTTTAAATAACAAAGACTTTACCACTGCGAATCGCATTGCCTACGTAATTAACCAAGAACTTGGCGAGATTGCAGTGGCTAAGGATGCTGGAACTGTAGAAGTTCTCTTAAAAGAGAGTTATATACAAGACCCGGTAGGGTTAATCTCCAGTGTTGAAAACCTGATGGTTATTCCTGATACTGTAGCTAAGGTGGTTATTAACGAACGAACAGGTACTGTGGTTTTTGGCGCAGGTGTGAAGATTAGTGCAGTAGCTATAGCCCAAGGTGGTCTTAAAGTCGAGATTACTAGCCAAAGAGAGGTCTCACAACCATTACCATTAAGCGATGGTAAAACGGTTGTTGTGGAGAATACGACTGTTCAAGCTACAGAAAAACAAGCCAATACAGTTGTGTTACAACCGAACACCTCCGTAGGTGATTTAGTAGATGCTCTAAACGCTATAGGTGCTACGCCCCGTGATATTATTTCTATCATTCAAGCTATGAAAGAAGCAGGAGCTTTATATGGGGTTTTAGAGATTATTTAGGAGGAACGTTATTATGATTGAGTCTAGATATAACACTGTAAAACCTTTACCTGAATTAGAGTCTGCTAAGGCCCTACAAAATGGACAAGAATATACCAAAGAGGAACTTCAGAAAGTTTGCAAAGAATTTGAGGCTATATTTACTCAACAATTATTAAAGGTTATGTGGAAAACTATTCCTGAAAGTGTCTCCCTGCCCAAAAGTACAGCTAGAAAAATGTGGGAAGAGATGTATATTGAGGAATTAGCTAAGGATGTATCGAAAGGTCGAGGTCTTGGTTTAGCGGATTCGTTATACAGGCAACTTTCTGCACAGTTAGCATATCAAGAAACTACAAAAACCCCCAGAAAATAACTGGGGGTCTTTTTTTGCTGGCAAGATGTTGCTAATATAAAAGGAAGGAATGATAACGCGGTTAAAAGAAATAGACTAGGTAAGAGTACTAAAGTATTTTTAAATTATCTAGATAAAAATAACCGTTAGACATATATAGAAACAAACGGTTGATTGTACTAAGAATCATTGTTAAAGGAGGAGAGATGTTGGCAGAGGTATAAACCTTGGCCACATATTTATGAAAGTAAAAAATATTATCTTACTATTGATAGTAACTTTAATTTCTTTAGCAGCTTTAGCTGCTAATTATCCTCTAGAGAACGTAGTACCAGGGTTAAAGGGTGTTGGGAAAACAGTTTTTTCTGGTACTAAGGTCGAAGAATTTCCCATTGAAGTGTTAGGGATTCTCCCTGGAAGTGGAGTCGTTGGTGACTTAGTTTTGATTAAAGTAGGGGGGAAAGCCCTAGAGTTAGGCGGTATAGCCGAAGGTATGAGTGGGAGTCCGGTCTATATAGATGGCAAACTTCTAGGTGCTATTAGCTACGGTTTTAACGATTATGATCACGCTTTGGGGCTAGTAACTCCTATTGGCGAAATGGAGAAGTTGTTAGCTTTACAGCCAAAGAAGGATGAACTAATATTCGAGGATGAACGTCTAAGAAACTTAGCAACACCCATCTATGTAACTGGTCTAGGCGAAAGGAGTCGTACTTACCTAGAAAAGCAATTAGGTTATTCTCTGGCTCAGAATAACTTAGGTCAAGTTAAAACAGAGGAAATAAAGTTAGAGCCAGGATCTGCGTTAACAGCAGCTCTGGTCACTGGTGATATTACAGTGGGTTCGTTTGGCACACTAACCAATATCTATGAAGATGGCAAGTTCCTTGCTTTCGGTCATCCTCTTTTTAATCGAGGTAAGACAACCTACTTAGCTGGGTCAAGTATAGTCCATACAATTATTAAAGGTCAACCAAACACATATAAATTGGCTAGCTATAGTTCTAAAGTAGGTTTGATTTCCCAAGATAGAGGAGCAGGTGTATTAGGAACAACTGAAGAGACACCTGTGATGATACCTGTTGAGATTACCATTAACGAAAAAGATCTAAACAGAGTTATCACAACTAAAGCTGAGATTATCCCTGATAACATGCTCTTTGCCAAGTTGGCTACTAGTGCAGTTTTAGAAGGTTTCGATAGAGGTTTAGATAGACTAGGTGCAGGTACAGCTAAAGTTAAATTTTCAATTAAAGGCAAAGGCTTGCCTTATACTTTAGAAAGAAGCAACTTCTTTTATAGTTATGTTGATATCTCAGCACTTAGTGTTAGTGAGCTAGCTGAAGCACTAGATTTATTACTCTATAACGATTATTATGATGTGGAACTTTCTGAAGTTACTGTCCATGCTGACATCACTGAAAATAGAAAGACTGCGGTTATCACTAATACTACTGCAACTAGTGTGATTGCTAAACCTGGCGATGATATTTTTGTTTTAGTACAGATTAGACCATTTAGAGGTGAACCAGAGACAATTTCTGTTAATTTGCCGATTCCTAAAGATATTACCCCGGGCAAAGTTAAGGTTACAGTACGACCGGGCACATCAATATCGTCTATCGATGATAGTAGTGTCAATGTCAGCGATAAATTAGAACTACGAACAGAAGAACGTAAAGGAACACCACTTTCCCAAGAAGCGAAAGATTGGGAAAAACTACTGAAAGATTTTGTTTCAAGGGAAAAGAATAACCAAATTGTAATAGAATTTTATCCACCTGTCGATGAAGAGGGCTATCTTGAATCTGATGTTGAATTGCCACCGCCCGTACAAGTCAAAGTAGAGACGGATTATGTTATAGAGGGAGAAGCTAACGTAGATTTAGAGATAATGCCTTAATAAGGAGGTGAAACCGGCCTAGCCGGGAGGTATGGCGTTAAAAAGAAACACTAAAACTCAGTCAAGGAATCCTGTAGCGAAGGCCGTTTTCATCTTTTTAGGGATTATTTTGACCATAACTATCTTTCTAAATCTAGGTTTGTTGCTGGTTCTTAGTCAAAAACCTATAGCTGATAATATCAAATGGTATATTGTCCAATTTTTAGAAGAGAACACAGGGCGGCACATAGAAATCGGTTCGGTAGCACCAGATTTTCTTAGAAGATTGGTTGTTGAAGATCTCTTAATTGGACCTTCCGATGAGGAAGGTGTTGATAGTGAATTAAAAAATAACCAAGAACAGTTTATTAAGGTCGACAGAATTACTATCGAATACAGTCTTATCAAACTACTTACATCACGTGGCGATTATGCTAAAGGCTTAAGTAAAATAACCTTAATAAAACCGGAGATTAACTTGGAGTTTGACGAAGAACAAAACAGTTGGAATTTCTCAGATATGTTTGTAGTCAACCCACAGGCAACATCTCTACAATTACCTACCAATATACCTTTGGTGGTTAAACAAGGTATAGTTAAATTTAAAGGTATGCCTTATATGGATGACAAGCAGGTGTTTCTAAGTCGCAAGCTTAACGCTAGAGCTGTGATTGTTGAAGATAATCAGGTGGATGTTAGTATTAATGGCGAATATGCTCTACCAGTTACAGGTTGGGATTATGTTGTTTGGCCCCAAGAATGGTTGCCAGAAAACAAGCTCCACACTGCTTACTATCCTGTAGAGGGTAAGTTAAAACTAGACTTAAACAGTTTTGATTGGCAAGGCCAGTTTTACACTCGAGGTGTAGATCCTGCCGAATTTAATTATTGGGTTTTGCCAAGTATTGGTGTAAATGTATTAGCTGGTAAAGTAGATGCTAAAACCACAGTGGGCATGAAAAGTGGCTATCTAGAGTTTGCAGGAGAAGCTAATCTTAAAGGTGTGCAGCTAACAACTTATATTACACCTGTACCGGTTACTGATATTTCGGGGACAGTTACCTATAATGATCAAGGTATCGATAACTGGGATTTGAGTATGAAATTAGATAATACACCTTTCAAATCTCAAGGTTACACCGCTGGCGGCTGGATAGATCCACGCATCTATGCAGAAGTAACAACTTCTCAAGGTGACTTAAAACTACTCGAAGGCTACTTGACGCCAATGGTATATAATCGCTACATGGCTATAGTAAGTGGCTTGGATTCTCCGCAAGCTAAAGAGACAACAAAGGTTCTCAACATGGATTTTAGCTGGTTAGAAAAGTTTGCTTTACAAGGTGGATTTAAAGGTAAAGCAACAGTTTCTGGTTATCTCTCACAACTTTCTTTTGGCGGAGAAGCTGAGATTGTTAACTCAACAATTTCCCATCCAGATATTCCAGTACCGTTAACTATGGTTAATGGCTTAGTTGATTACAAAGATGGTAATATTTCTATCGCATCACTCGATGGTAATCTAAGTGGTGGCTCATTTAAGATAGCAGGCAACATTGAGGATATTTTTGCGATACCTTATCTTAATTTAAAAGCTGATTTCAATAAAGTTGTTCTACGTCCATTTAGCTTAGCTTATTCGGGCCTAGAATCAACAGGCGAAGTGAGTGGCAAAGTAAGTGTAGGTGGCTTTTTCAATCAACCTTTTGCAACTTACTCCCTAGAAGCTAGCCAAGGAAAGATAGCAGGCTATAATTATGACGGACTAACTGCCACAGGTCGTCTAGCTAACGGAGTAGTCGAAGTAGAAAGCATTTTAGCTAAAGCTCTGGGAGCTGATTTAATTGCTAAAGGTGCTGTGTCACTTCCTCTAAACCTACAGAAGCTACTCTATCCTCAAGAAGATTATCATGAAGAAAGTGTAATGGAGCTAGATATTAAAGATATAGACATTGCTAGAATTGTTAAAGAGATCCCTCAGTTAAGCAAAGTGAGCCCAGTAGCTCTTTCACCCTTAGAAGGAGAAGCTAATATCTCGCTTCTAGCGAAGATCAAGGAAGGTGACCTCTCCCAAGCTGAGATTGTTGGTAATATTGAAATGCCTCGGCTTAGGTATGAAGATATCAAGGCAACCCAAATTAATGGCGGCTTTTATATGCGAGATCGCAGAATTGGTCTAGAGAGGTTGCAGGCTGAAGTTGATAAAGCAATGGTTTTTGTCTCTGGTTCGTTACCTCTTGAAAAGACAGAAAAGTTAAATGTGAATGTAAGTGTTAATGCTCTAGAACCGAAGAACTTTGCAGCTCTTTATCCCGAGTTACTCGATGTAAACGGAAGGTTAGATATTTCTGTTAATGTAGGGGGAACGTTCAAGACACCTCTTTTAAACGCAGATATCGATTGGTTTGAGCCTGGGTTTAAGGGGGTACTGTTTAAACGTTTTACTGGCAAATTACGTGGTGATCCCCAAACAATGCTGGCTACCTTATCGGAAGCCAAACTTACTAGCCTAAATGGAGCCTCTCACGAGATAACTGGTAAGATTCTAGCGAAAGAGATACTAGAGGGCAATATAGAGGTTAAGGTTAGGGATCAGGAATTACGGGAAATTTTAGAGCCTTTAGGCTATAGTAGTTATGCTTCTGGGCCAGTTTCTGCGGATCTATCTATTCAAGGAACACTTTTTAACCCGCTGCTAAAACTAACCTTTTTAAAAGGACCTAACCAGTTATTCGGGCTCAATGCTGAGAAAATAGCCGGTACAGTTTCTTACCAAAACAATTTGCTTTTAGTAAATGATGTAAAAGGGGAATTGGATAAAGGTAGTTTTACTGTTTTTGGCCATGCCAAAACAAATGGAAATATTGATTTGCAGTTAAGTATGAACAAAATCCCTTTACACTCTATGCCTATTCCGGCTAGTTACAAAGAGTTTTTATCAGCTGGTTTGGCTACTTTTAAGGGCCGAGTTTTGGGTACGGTTTTCGTGCCAGAAGTTCGTGGTGAGATTATTTTAGAAGATGCTATAGTAAAGTCCCAACGTTTTGATCGGATTGGAGGAATCTTTTCCTACGCTAACAACCAAATAGCAGTCACTAATTCTGAGATCAAATGGGGGCAAGGCCTATTTGCAGCTAAAGGTAATTTCAATTTAGTATCACAGGCAGTAAGTGCAGAAATTACTGCACTGAGAGCTGATTTGAAAAAAATGGGCAGCCTAGTTGGGTACAGTCTGCCTGAGAATATATGGGCTAATTTTGAGGCAAAAGTGAACGGTACGTTACAAAACCCTGCAATAGCTATTGACCTAACAAGAGCAGTATGGGGATTACCTGGTATACAACCGATTCTTACCGCCAAAGCCAAATATGAAAACAATATTTTGCAAATAACTGAAGCTAGCCTGGTTGAAGGTTCTTCCTATATTCATTTAGCAGGCAACTATAGCAAAGATGGTGTAATTAGCGCTACCTTGCAAGGTGATAACTTAGAACTGAAGAACATTAAAAACGCTTTAAATCTAAAGCCAGATATAAGTGGCAGAGTTAATTTTAAGGCTAATCTCAATGGTAAACTAAATAATTTCAAAGGGCAGTTAGAACTACAAGCAAGTAATGTGTTCTATGAGCAACTACAACTAAAAGGGCTCTTAGGCTCGTTTGCTATTGATAGTCAGGGTATAAAGATAACCGAGTTTAGAGCTAGTGTTGAAGGAAACGAACTAATTGTTTTGGGTTCTATACCATGGCCACAGGAGCTAGAAGTATTTAGTAATTTGCCTTTTGTTAATGATGGTAAGGAACTACCTTTGAAGTTATCGATCAGATCACCAAGAGGCAATTTGACGTCCTTGAATGGAATAATTCCTGGTTTAACCTTTAAAAAGGGGCAACTAAAAGTCAATGTTGATGTGGCTGGTAGCTGGCAAAAGCCTAATTTTACAGGATCTATTAGTTTAACAGATTCGGCATTGAACTATTCTGCCTACCCAGATCCTATATCTAGTTTAGATGGCGAAATTCTCTTTACTGGCAACAAAGCAGAAATTAAGAATTTTAGTGCGAACATTGGTGAAGGTAGGGCGAAGCTAAGTGGTCTATTTTATCTCGACTCGATAAACCCTGAGGTTTCCATCACCTATGATTTAGAGAAAATACCTTATAAATCAGATTTGGTAAAGACGATCATTACTGGCAAAGGTAGATTAGCGGGAACAGCAACTGCTCCCCGTTTAAGTGGCAATGTTATTTTAGAAGATACAGAAGTGAACTTAGCTTATTACAATCTAAATGCGTCCACCCAACCGCCCAAAACACCTTTAGTTCTTGATCTTAATGTAGAAAACAAAGGCGAATTCCGGGTTAAAGGTATGGGGTTAACAGCCAAAGGTACTGGCTCAGTTCAAGTTAGTGGACCTCTTGATAATTTGGGTTTAGATGGGCGAGTTGAAGCGACAGAAGGTACTGTTAATTATTTAGATAATGTATTTGAAATTGCCAAAGCTCAACTAGTTTTCCAACGCTATAGAGGTATTAACCCTGTTATTTCTGCAGAAGCAATGAGCAGATTGCCAGATGCAGAGATCCATGTACAGGTAAATGGAACTATAGGCGATTTACGAACAACCTTATCATCGAATCCACCGATGAGTGAAACTGATATTATTAGAAAACTAACACTACATCGTTTTAGTAACTTTGCTGGGGGAAATATTCAAGAAGCATTGACAGAAGAGTTGTTAAGGATTGTTGGGAATCAGTTAGAGACCAATGTATTAGGCGATGTGGAAAATGTGATGAGGCAAACATTTAAGCTCGACGAATTCCGATTAGAGCCTAATATCATGGAACGTACTTTAAAATTCAAGGCAGGAAAGTACCTTTATGACAACCTTTATTTTACCTATTCAAGGACAATTGAGGTAAAAGCAAAGGAATTAATGAAATTAGAATACCGGTTTAGGCCCCAGACAAAGTTAACAGCATCTTTAGATGATAAAGGTGAATTCAGATTAGGCTTAGAGTTTAACTTAGGGTTTTAGGTTGGAGAGAAGGCTCTCCAACCTAAATTAAACAAAACGATACCAGGAATTCACAGTTACAAGAATTCCTGCCATAAATTTATTAAAATGACGGTAACCCCTTAAAGTGAGGGAGTCTAAAGGGAAGGAATTATAATATAGGTCGAGAATTATTTCTAAGTATCATAGAGTAGTTTTTGACCAATCCCTCAAAAAGGGTAGGAGTAGAAACTTGAGATTTTATTAGGGGGCAAGGTAATGGCTAACAGAAGACGTTCAGTTGTGGTACTGCTTGCGGTCTTCGTCCTCGTATTTTTATCTGTTGTTAGTTATGCAGAAGGAACCATGATTACAGCTATAAGTGTTTCTGGCAATCAGGAGATTGATACAGAAGAAATACTTGCTGTTGTAAAAGCATCCAAAGTAGGCGAGCTGCTTGTAGAAGATAATTTGATGGCAGATATGAAGGCTATCACTGATTTGGGTTATTTTAGTCTAGTAGAAGTTGAACCGAAGTTTTACTTCGGTGGTATAAGAATTAATTTTAAAGTGGAAGAAAACCCAGTTATTAAAGACATCGAAGTAAAAATTGATACAAATGATGTACCTGCAGAAGAAATAATTAAACGGCTAGATATCCCTGTGGGGAAAGTATTGAATGTAAAAAAGATCTCTTCCGAAGCTCTACAAGGTCTTATCGAGGGAATTGCTAACGATTATGGAGTTTATATCGAACCTGCAGATGCCTATATAGATAATAACTCTGTTTTCCAAATGAGTTTTGTAACTATGCGTGTAGCTGATATAAAAATATCTGGTTTAGAGAAAACCAAAGAACAAGTTGTAAGACGCTATGTAACTGTTAAACCAGGTGATATTCCGAAAAGAACTGAACTAGAAAAGATCTATGGCAAATTGTATAATACAGGCTATTTCGATTCTGTGAATATTTTCTTTGAACCGACAGAAAAGCCAATGGAACAAACTATGGTTATTGACTTAAAAGAACGTAAGTCAGGCCAGCTATTAGGTGGTTTAGGTTATAGTTCGGTTGATGGTATTTTAGGTTATCTGCAATATCAAGAAGATAATTTCTTGGGTAATGGCCAAAAGTTGTCAAGCAGAGTCGAAATTGGTAAACAGAAAAGGATGTTGGGCTTGAGCTTTTACGAGCCGTATTTAGGTTCTAGTGCAACTTCCTTTGGTGTTGATGCAACCTATACTTTGACAAAGGTTGACAACGAAGATGGTACTTTTGTGAAAAATGACCGTAAGGGTATTACCTTATCGGTTGGCCGCCCACTTTCAGAGTATCTACGCTTGTCTATCAATACCACTATTGATAATAATTTGGAAGAAGTGTCAGCAACAAACACGATAACTGACTGGAAAACTCGCAGTTTAGGGTTTATACTTAGTTATGACGATGCAAACCACTTCCTGTTCCCTAGTGCTGGTCAGAGAATTAGGCTAACTTCTGAGTTTGGTGGTAAGATATTAGGTGGTAACTATTCCTTCCAAAAGTATGATGCTGATTTTGCTAAATATGTAAAGCTGGACAAAGAAGGTAAGCATGTATTGGCTGGACACCTCCAAGCTGGAGTTATAACTACACCTGATGCAAGACTTCCCGAAAACATGAAATATACTCTCGGTGGTTCAGATACTGTTCGTGGCTATAAATATGGTTATCTTGATGGCAAAAGCCGTATTTTAAGTAATATTGAATATCGCTATATGGTCACAGACCAAATCCAGTTAGTGCTATTTGCCGATGCCGGACAGATCGCTGACACTGGCGTTAAGTGGGAAAACTTTAAAACAGGTTTTGGTCCTGGCATTCGTATCAATACACCAATTGGACCTATTCGGCTTGACTATGGATTTGCCAAGGATAATGGGAAGTGGAATTCACAATTTTACTTTAGCCTCGGACAGGCATTTTAAGAGAAAGGTGATTTTATAATGAAACTTATTAAAGGTTGGCGTCAAGTTGTAATTGCAGTTATAGCTGTCATTATGTTAGGTTCTCTGGTATTTATGGTTGGAGCTAATGATAAAAACAGTAATGGTCCTACGGGATTTGTTGATATTATGAGATTGTCTACCGAGTTTAAACCAATCGTTGATGTACAGAAGCTTATTGATGATGAGACTCAGAAGATGCAGAATAAATTTGATGCAGAAATTAAGAATATTAAAGATGACACTGTGAAACAGAATCTCTTTATTAAATATCAAGATGATCTTAACAAACGTATTAACGAACTTAAACTCGATGAGAAGTTGCAAACAGCTCAACAACAGCTACTAAACTCCATTAGAAAAGTTGCTGAAGAACAAGGACTTAATTTAGTACTGGATTCCAGTGTTGTATATTATGGTAATCCTGCACATGATATAACTGATGCTGTCTTACAGGCAGGTGCCAAGATTAAGTAAGGCAACGTGGAGGATGGGCCTTGCCCATCCTCCTTTATCTAAGTGATGAATCCAAGAAAGGGGAACTATTTGTGGTTAGCCAACGCAGATGGAATTGGAGTTTTGTGGGTTGGCTGTTTGTTTTAGGATGTATAGTTGGCTTTGTCAATTACACTCCTGAATTACTTAAAACTTGTGCTAACATTGACCTAGAACCGCAAGAGAGAATTAATATTACTTTATTTAAGGATGATAACCACAGTCCTAAGAAAGAATTAGTAGCTGTGGCTATTAAAGATGAAGTTATTAAAAGGCATCCACTTTATTTTGAGGTAGACGGATTAGATAGGGAGATCATAGCTCGAGAAGCAGAAGAATTTGCTTACAAAGAACTAATTCAGACCTGGGAAAGTAAAGGTGTGTTGGCTAATACAAATGACTTTCTAGCCAAACAATCTCTAATAGTGAGTGACACACTTAATAAATCAAGTGAGGAAGTTATTGAGCGATTAAGACAAAAGATGGTAGCTGAGAAAGAAACAGCGAATAGAGAGTCGCAAAAAGAACTATCACGGGAAAAAAGCCGAATTCGGCAGGCTTATGCTAAAAAAATCGAGTCGGAAGAGAAAGTATTTCGCTCACAAACAGAAGAAATTAATCAAAGAAGAAATACACTACTTAATCAAAGTAAGTATTCGATACGGGTTGATATTGGCTTGACAGGAAAGAGTTCAGCTGATGCGGTTAGTACTAAAGAGTTACAAGTAGATAGCAAAGATAACTACGAAAAAGATTTAGCTGAAAAAAGACAAGAGTGGGAGCAAAGACTTACTCAACTTACAGAAAACCAAGCTCAAGATCTTAGGGAATTAGAGAAGAAAGAACAAGCTAAATTGACGACAAAACTGCAAGAGATCGAACAAAGATATTTAGTTGAAGAAAAAAATATCAAAATTGCAGTTGCCAATGAGAAAGAAAATATAGAAAAGAGACGTAGTGATTTAGCAGTAACTCTGCAAGAAATTGGCGTTAATACCTATAACAGACAAGCAGAAGCAGTTTTGGCTTCTTTTAAAGAAAAACAGACTAGACAATTGATTAACGCCAAAAATAGGCGAGCAAATCTCTTAAAGAGAATTGAGAAAGAATTGGCTGATGGACTAAGGCTATTAGCTAGGGAAAATAATTGTACAAGCAGTATCTTGATTAGCAGAGAAGAAGCTACAGGTGATAATACTTTAGATCTTACCAATGAATTAATAGACTTCGTGGTTAAGTAAATTATGTCGTAGAATTGCTTTATTGAGGAAATAAAACGCAAAGGAGGAGATAACTTTGCAACTAACATCACTAAGAGAGCCACTAACATTAAGCCAACTCCAAAAATACACTGGTGGGCAAATAGTTGGAGATGCATCTGTATTAATCACCCATGTAAAGCCCATTGAAGAAGCAGGTTCTGGGGCTATTACTTTGATTGCCAACAAAGAAGCCAGAGAGTTAAGTAATGAAGGTGTGGCTTCTGGTTATATTGTAGAAGAAAAGTATGCCCAAGGTTTCGAGCATAATGGCATTATAGTACCAGATGGTAGAGCCGCTTTCGGGATCGTTTTAGGGCTATTTGCCCAGAAGATTACAATGGATTGTGGCGTAAGTTCCAAAGCAACAGTAGAAGCTGGAGTCTCATTAGGCAAAAACGTAACTATCTGTGACTATTCATACATCGCTAGTAATGCTACAATTGGCGACAACACGATCATCTATCCCTTTGTTTTTGTGGGGCCTGGTAGCAAAATTGGCAAAGATTGCCTTATTTATCCACAAGTTGTTATTAGGGAAAATGTTTCTATCGGTGATAGAGCAATCTTACATTCTGGTGTAATAATTGGAGTAGATGGTTTTGGGTTCACTTATACTGAAAAAGGTTGGCAAAAAGTTCCGCAAATTGGAGGAGTAGTCATCGGCAGTGATGTCGAACTATTTAGCAATACCTCAATTGCTTCAGGAGCTGCGGGACCTACGATTATAGAAGATGGTGTTAAACTTGGCGATATGAACCATATAGGACATAACGCCAAGTTGGGTAAAGATTCTATTATGGCTGGTCAAAGCGGTATCAGTGGGAGCACTACCCTTGGGCAAAGAGTTAAGGTGGGTGGCCATGTGATGTTTGCTGGTCATCAAAAGATTGGTGATGACTGTGGCATTATGGCTAAATCCTTAGTTGATGGCGATTTAGAGCCCAATCAGATTGTTAGTGGTAATCCAGCACGAGATCATCGTCAAGATTATCGCATTAAAGCCTCTATGCAAGAATTACCCGAGTTGCGTAAGCAAGTTAAAAGACTTTCCAAGCAGTTAGAAGAATTGGAGGCTTTAATTAAACGAGAGGAGAATTAAAAAAGTGAGAAAAACCTTACGTGTAATTATGCTTCTGATATTATTAACTTGCTTGGTTTACGCGGATAGCTATCTTGGTCCCAAAGGTTTATTAACCATCCCCACTGCCGATGTCTCTAGACAGAGTGTTGCAGGTTTTGGTGTTAGTTTTACCGAAAATAAGTTCTATGCCAACATCAAAGCGACATTTGTAGAGAATCTTGAGTTGGGAATCACTGGTGCGAACAAGAGTCCTATTTTTGGTTTCTTCAAATGGCGTTTAATTAACGAATCACCAACGAATCCTGCCTTTGCTTTAGGTGCAACTGGTTCGTCTTTTTATGGTGTAGTTAGCCAGAATCTTGGCAATTCGGGTTTAAAAGGACATATTGGCTATGGTAATGGTGTTTACGGTGGCTTTTTTATCGGCCTAAGTTATGTACCTTATCCAGTTACTATGTCAGTAAAAAGGATACCTATTCCAATAATCTCCTTCATGGGTGAATATGTTGATCATGGTAATCTACCTGATGTTAACTCAGCATTTAACTTTGGTACCAGATTCCAGTTTACAAAGGACTTTTCCATTGATTTAGGACTTTTAAATTTTAAAACTATAACCCTTGGAGCAGCTCTCACGACTACCTTTTAACGAATTACTTGAAGACACTTAAAGTGTTTTGTATTTATAGGTAGGATTAATGATTAATCTCCAAAATAGAGTTTGGTTTTTCAATAATCATTGCTAGTGATTTGGTTAATTATAGCCCCAAGAATGGATTATAGATTCAGCGAGTGAAGAATAATTTAATATCCTCAAGCATTTGCTTATATATTGAGAAAGAGGTGGAGAGATATTGCGGTATAAATTGCTACCTTTGCTCTTCATAGTACTCTCTGTAGTAGTTACAGCATCTCAGATGGCTGGAATGAGTGAAGCAGGTGCCGCTGTAGCCTATGGCTTTGACGCTGTTCTTAATAACCCAGCAGCTTTAGCTAAACAAAACGAACGTCTTTTGGGAGGTAGTTATACCTTTTATGGTCAAACAAAGGTGGTCCTAGGATACCTAGAACCAGGGTTATCAGATCTATACAAACCAGAGATTAGCAATTTTCGTTTAGCAGGGGGTTTAACCTGGTTACGCGATCTTGGTACAGCTGCTGAAAATCAGTATTACTACACAGTAGTATTTTGTAGTAACCCCGTTTATGGTGGAGTTAACCTAATTTATAAAAGAGGCACAGAAATATCCTATGGTATGGATTTGGCAGTTGGTGCTGACTGGTTCGATCGGCTTACAACTGCGGTTGTAGTAAAAGATATCATGACTTGGACTGGAGTAAAAAATGCTCCAATCGCTAGTTCACCACTAGTAAGACTAGCACTAGCCTATAAAATAAATGATCCCTTAACTA
>DHDH01000001.1:221391-260457 GCA_002399235.1 Firmicutes bacterium UBA4881
AACTATTAGTTTCGATACGGCTGCTACTGCTGATAAAAAAGCAAACTTTAGTCTAGGTGGTGCTTATACTACTAACTCTTTTGCTTTTCGAGGTGGTCTCTTAGTCGACTCTTCATTTAAAAAGTATATTCCATCTTTAGGATTTTCTTATCTAGGTAAACACGGGACCAGAGGTAGTTATTCTTTAGACTTATCGCTAAGATACCAAGATAAAAAGATAGGTCATAGTGCCGGCTTCAGCTATTCTTTTTTTTAAGAAATAAATGAGTATTGAGGGCGGAAAAAATGAGGACGCCTAAACTCGGGCGTCCTTTTTTAAGGCCAAGATAACAGCGGATGGGGTGATTCAATGCAGAATAAGATCTTTAAACGCTATGTACTCAAAGAATTTTCAGTACCATATTTAATGGGCATTGCGGGTATGACAGTTATACTTATGAGCGATCTTCTTTTTGAACTTATGGATTACCTTGTTTCCAGGCGAACCCCACTCGTTGTAGTTCTAAAGTTAATTTGGTATAAGCTTCCTGAGATTATATTACTAACGCTACCTGTAGCGGCATTACTTGCTATTTTTTTTTCCATCGGTCGGCTAGTTAAAGATTCTGAGCTTACAGTTATGAGGACTGCCGGTATTAGTTTTATTTCGTTGGTAGCACCTCTTATAGTAGTTGGAATTTTAATCAGTGCATTCGCATTTGTGTTAGGTGATTACATAGTACCTAAAGCTAATACAACTTTTGAGGAAATAATTAGAAAGGTTATTTTCCAAGATAATCTACCCCAAGTTGAAGAGAATATCTTTTTTAAAGGCACTGGTGACTACTATTTTTATGTTCGTTCTGTAGATCGCACCAATGGTGTTATGAAAGATATTTTAGTTTATCAGACGAGCTACACTGGGTTACCTCAGTTAATTTCAGCAAAAGAAGCTAGTTATGAAGCTAAGACTCTTATTTTAAAAGACGGCATTAGTAGAGATTTTGACAAAAATGGGTTTATCTCTAGTGAAAAGAAGTTTGCTGAGATAGCCATTAATATAGGACAGGATTTAGAGACAATTTTTGGTGTACAAAAGAGCAGTTCGGAAATGACCAGAAAAGAACTTGCCGAACAGATTGCTATTTTTGGGCATTCTGGGGTTAATGTAAACGAACTTATTGTTGATTATCATCGTAAAGTCTCTATCCCTCTGGTCAGCTTAGTTTTTGTGCTTTTAGGAGCACCTTTGAGTGTTCGTTTTGGTAAAGGCGGGATTTTCTTAGGAGCTGGTTTATCAATTGGGATTGCCCTAATTTATTATGTATTAAGTGCTTTTTGTCGAACTTTAGGTGTCGAAGGAATAATAAATCCAATTTTAAGTGCTTGGTTACCAACAATAATATTCTTAGGAGCAGGAATCCTTCTATTCTGGGATGTGGAACGCGTCTAGGAGGGATATGATGAGTAAAATTAAATGGCTGCTAGTAGTGGGCCTAATATTAAGTTTAAGCCTATTGGGTATGGCCGATGAAAACCTAACAAACGTAGCAACTCCTGACGCTAGTGAATTAAACTCTGAATCTACTGAGTCTACTCTAGAAGAAGGAGAGAAGGAAAACACCGACACAACCGCAGAAGCCGAAGATAACAACCAGCCTGAGGTTAAAGAAGATGAGATTATCATCTCTGCTACAGATGAGGTTACAGGTGACAATAAAAAAGTCCAGATTAAAGGTGATGTTAACATTAGGGGTACTAATTTTACTGCTACTGGAGCTATTGCCGAGATTGATCTGGAAAATAACCTAGTGCATTTTGCTGGTGGTGTCACTGTTAATGATAATGAACGACAATTTACTGGTGAAGAACTTATTTATAACTACAAGACTAAAGCAGGTACAATCAAAGGGGTAACCGGTAATATTGATAATGAAAAGTTTAAAGAAGATATTTATCTCTATGGCCAAACCATGAGTTTTGAGGATAAATACATGCGCTTAGAAGGTGGTCGCATTACCACCTGTAACTTAGATAAGCCTCATTACCACATTGCAGCCAGAGTTATAGAGATTTATGAAGACGATAAGATTGTTTTAAGAAGTTTATATTATAAAGAAGGTAACCTGCCTTTGTTGTATTTCCCTTATTGGCAGATCTCATTGAAAGAAAAGAAAAACTACTGGAAGTTTCCTAAGTTTGGTTCCTCGTATAAAGAAGGTTTCTTTGTCAAGCTAGCTTATGTCTATACGCTTAATGATTATAACAAAGGCGAAATCAACTTTGACTACATGAATAAGCTAGGATTAGGTCAAGGAATCCAACATACTTATTCTAAAGATAAAATCAGTGCCAATGGCCGCTACTACCTAATTTATACACCAAGAGAGAACAAACTTAGTCTTATTGATACTTCAGGTAGTTTTAATATCAATCAAGAAAAATTCAAACTCTCCGGTAGTGCCGCTTATCTCGATGATTATACCGAATATACGCCTAAGTATCTTCGCAAAACAGACTTTGGTTACAATTTTGGTGGCCAGGTTTATTCTGGTAGCCTAAAATTTAGTTATTCTGATGAACAGTCAGCTTCTTTAGACCGGGAAGAATTTAAGTTAGAATCTAATCAGACAATTAATATTAGTAAAGCTTGGCGAGCCAATTTTAGTGCAAATTTTAGTCGTTACCAAAAACAAAACCAACCTTGGATCAATGTATTAAGTTATGATGGAACTTTAAGTTATACGGCCAAATACCTTTCTGGTACATTAAGATGGCAAAGAGAAGATAAAAGCCAAGATGAAACTACTACCTATAGTAAGCTCTTTAGACAACCAGAAGTTATATTACGCACTCGTAATGTGAAAGTTTTTACCTGGCCGTTAACACTAGAAACCACAATGGGTCATTATTTAGAAGAACCAAGAAAAGTTGAATCGGATCGGCTTGGTTTTCGTGCGACCCTTGGCAGAAAAACTTATAAGCTCACTAAGAATTTAGATTTTAACCTGTTAGGCGAAGGTCAAGGAACAATATACAATCTAACCGTATTTAATCCATATGTGCTATCGGGACGTATGGACCTTGGGTTAAGTTATACCCCTGTAAAGAACTGGCGTTTTCAAATTGATTACTCCAAACGGAATGTTTATGGTAATTCTCCTTTTAATTTTGATAAGATGAGTAAGACCAATTCCGTGGATTTTAAAATCAGTAATACTTTAGGACCAGTATCTACAGATACCAAAACTGGCTATGATCTGATCAAATCACAACTAAAGGATTGGGAAAATAGCCATAGGATTAGTTATGGTAATGTCACTGCTTCATTAGAGCATAATTACAAGCTTCAACCCTTTGAAGCTATTAAAATTGCTGGTAGCATTAAAGTTGAGCCCACTAAAGATATGTACCTACAAGGTAGATTTAACTACACCAAAGAGAAATCTCAATGGCAATTAAAAGAGCTAAACAGTAAAGGTGAAATTAAATTTGGACTCTATAATCTTTTTGGTGAGGCAACTTATAATCCTCAAACAAACAAGTATACTACCCTTAAAGTTGCACTAGGTAGAGATTTTCACTGTCGGCGTGTAGATTTAAGCTATGATCATGTTAATAAAGCTGTTTGGGTAGAGTATCGCATCAATGCTATTGGCGATAAACCGGTGAAGGTAAAGATGAGTGGTTCAGGCATGGAGTTTTCTGCAGATATGTTATCTGCACTCAGCTCTGGCAATTAGAAGAGAAAGAAGGTGTGAAGGTGCCAAAAAGGATCTATATATTGACAATACTATTACTTTTAACTACTCTATTTGTTGGTTGCAATAAACAAGCACCTTCACAATCTTCTAGAGAACCATTACCTGATGAATATCAGAAGGTTGTAGAGAAAATTGAGATAAAAGATCGTAGCAATGGACAACCAACTTTCTCATTAAATGCTGAAAAACTAATCGAGTTCGCTGATTACGCAGAGTTTCAGAAATTAGGAGAAATAATTACCTACAGCGAAGGTAAGCCAGAGATGAAACTGACTGCTAGAAAAGCTCTGTGGTATGATAGGCAAGATAAGCTGGTAGCCATTGGAGATGTTTTGGTTAAAGCTACAGAAAAAGATTTTAGACTCGATACTCCCAAACTTACTTATCTAATCGACGGTGAGAAGTTTGAATCGGAAGGCGGCTCAGTTGTGCAAACTGAACGATATAACCTCGTGGCCGATGAACTTAAAGGTGATGTTAAAGCAAAGATGCTTTACGCTAAAGGGAATATGGAACTGAAAGACCACGATGGTATGGAAATTCAAGGTTCTAGTCTAGAGTTTAATTGGGAAACAGAAGAGTACCTAATCAAAGGACCAATTATAGTTAGGATTAAAACTAACAATTAACTTGAGAAGGGGGTTTGCCCGGCATTGGCCGGCTATGCTTTATGAAAAGGAAAATAGTGCTTTTATTGGTGTTATTAGCCCTTATTTTGTCTATTACTGCACTAGCTGCAGAGGAAGAATTATGGTTTACTGTTAGTGAAGATGGCGAGATGGTAGGCGGTGGGGGAGACGAAGTTACCGTTACTGGTAAGGAAATAGTGATAACCCAGGGTAAAACGAAGATAATTACTCAAAAGCTAGTATATAATACTAAAACCAAGGTAGCTGTGGCGTCTGGTGAGTGTTTTATTACCAATGAAAATATGGAGATAAAAGCTAAAGAGGTTTATTTTGATACAGATAAAAACTATGCTCGTTTAACTGGGAATGTAGAAATAAAACAAAAACGTGACGAAAAAGATATTACTATTACAGCTAAAGACGTAGAGTTATGGACTGAGACTAAAGATGTTAAGGCAGTTGGTGATATTGTCATTGTTGATAAAGATAGAACCATCTATGGTGATAAATTAGAGTTTAGTGATAAGAGTGGCGTAGCTAAGCTTTCTAACAATATTAAGCTTATCGAAGAAGACAAGACCCTTACTAGTCCTACAGGGACATTAGAAGCTAATGTGGATAAGGGCACTTATAAAGTAAAAGGTCAAGTTGAATTTAAAACTAAGACAAAGTAAATCTAGTTAATTAGTGTTCTAAAAAAAGACAAGTGTTAAACTATCATTGGCAAAAGGTACAGCTTTACTAGTTTTTTCTAACCTAACAAAGTAGAATGATTATAAGCACCTAAAAGCGTAACACTCTTCGCTATGGTGAATGTCAAAAGAGATGGTGCAATGTTCAAAAATAGGCCTTATTAGATTCATTACTTTGGAAAATAACAGTTGTCTTAATTTGGAGGAGGCGTAATTGTTGATATCTCTTGATGAAGCTTTAAAACTGGATAGAAAATCAATAATTGATTTACACCGTGAATATGGTAACTCTGGCCTGGTATCTTTACTTGGAATGCTTAACTTTGATAAATTGTTTGTTAAAGCTGAGGGTGTACAGGTATGGGATTCTGAAGGCAATATGTATTTAGATTTTCTTGGCGGTTATGGTTCTTTAAATACAGGTCACAATCATCCCTACATTATTGAAGCACTTAGAAAAGTTGAAGGTCGTCCTAATTTTATGCAAGCATCATTGCCTGCATTAGCAGGAGTTTTAGCACATAATCTCGCTGAAATCACTCCTGGAGAATTGAAACATTCGTTCTTTGGTAATTCAGGTGCAGAAGCAGTTGAAGGAGCTTTGAAAGCAGCAAGAATTGCTACCGGCAGACATGCGATTATTTCTACAGTAGGTTCTTTCCATGGTAAAACCATGGGTGCTCTTTCTTTAACTGGTAGGGAGAAATATCAAGAACCATTTAAACCTTTAGTTCCAGAGTGTGATAAAGTACCTTTTAACGATCTGGGTGCTCTGGAAGAACGGTTGAAAAAGGGCGATGTAGCTGGTTTTATTGTTGAACCTATTCAAGGTGAAGGTGGCATTATTGTTCCAGATAAAGGTTATCTTAAAGGTGCTGAGGAACTATGCCATCGCTATGGAGCTTTGTTTATAGCAGATGAGATTCAAACTGGTTTTGGCAGGACTGGCAAGATGTTTGCTTGTGAATGGGATGATGTAAAACCAGATATTATGTGTCTCGCAAAATCTTTAAGTGGTGGCATTATGCCAATCTCTGTTTTCATAACTACTGAAGATGTTTGGAATAAAGCCTATGGCACTAAAGAAAAATGCCTACTTCACACGACTACTTTCGGGGGGAATACCTGGGCTGTAACAGCAGGTATTGCTTCTTTAGAGCTAATTACCCAGGAAAAACTACCCGAAAAAGCCTTAGCTATGGGTGACTATTTAATTAAAGAACTCAATGTTCTTAAGGAAAAATATGGTTTAATTAAAGAAGTTCGTGGAAGAGGGCTTTTAATTGGTCTAGAATTTGAGCAACCTAAGGGTATGTTAGATAAGATCAGTGGTGGAGCTTTAAGTCGTGCTTCCGAGGAATATTTAGGAGCACTCGTGGCTGGCCAGTTGCAGAATAAATATGGTGTTATTACTGCTTATACCTTAAACAATCCTAACGTTATTAGGTTAGAACCACCTCTTACTGTCAATAAAGAGCAGGTAGACCATGTTCTAACTTCCTTGGATAAAATATTTGAAAGCAATAAAAGTTTTCTAGGGATGGCGGTAAAAAGTACCGGATCAATTATCTCAAACATCTTTGGCCGTAAATAGTTGCTATGATTGAAGAGGAGCTTTTAGCTCCTCTTTTTTTTCTAGGTTTTGACTTCGGTACAGTAACTTACCAGCTAAGAGCAAGTATTGATTCTGCTATAATTGTGACGAAAGGAGGGAGCCTTGTGCGGAAAGGATTTAATACTGATCTAGCCAGTGTAATAATTTTAGAAATATCTTTACTGATAGTAGTTCTCCTTATGGCAGGGCACGGCTTTGCCTACTATGTGCAACGGGGATTAGATGATTTAGTAGGCGGAAAAGATTACCAGGTGGTAGCTCAGGTAGATAAACAAGAAACCAACAATTTTGTGGCAGCACTACAAGAAACCTACAAAGGTCGAGAAGGCTTTCGTTATAGAGTAGGTAAAGTGCTTGGCGATAAAATCCACATACTGATTGGTTTTGGCGATCAAGATTTAAAAAATGGTGCTTTAGATGAAGTTACCAAATTAATTAGCCCCCTGCCAGGTTATGCTGGCTTGGCTCTCCTTCTAGATCCAGCTGTACTAGTTAGAGGCATACCTTCTGAGGTATACCCAGGATTAATTAAAGAGATCAATACTTGGCCAGAGACACGTTACGCAGCTAAAGGACCGATGGGACTATATGTAGTAGCCAAGGAACGCAAAAAATTAGGGACTATCGAAAACAAACTGGTGAAGGTAACCTCTCCTTATTATCTTTGGGAAGTGGATCTAAAAGCAAAAACCAACCAAGAAGCTGCCTTAATTAGAGAGAATATCGATAAGATTTTACAAGGAAAGAAACATTGGTATCTCACCTCGCCTATTGAAGGGGTTGTAGGTGATGCAGTACGTTTATTGAAAGGTTATAGCTCAAAGCTAGTTTTTAACGACCAAATACCAGTTGGTGCTGAACTAGTTCTTTCTAACCAAAAATTAAAGATTGGTTCTAAGCCAAGTACCCAATTTAAGGCACGAGTTTTCACTGATGGTATCTACTTAACTAAAGGAGATTCACTACAGTTAACTGGCAAAGAAAATGCCTATTTGTTAGATGGTACAGGTCGGTTAACTAAAAAACTACCGGGGTTCGAATTAGAAAGTCCTCGGAAAGATTTAGAGATTTGGCAACCAGTAACTGATATCTCTGAATTAAAAACTAGTGCTCAAGAGCTCGCGGAAAAGATCAGACAAGGTGAAGATTTTTCTTTACTTCTTCGCGATATTGAACAGTTAGCAAAAAAGCAAAGTCTTAAAGTACCTGATGAGATTAAAAGTAAACTAGAATTACTTATTTTGTGGGATCGGATAGGTAAACTACCTACTAATATAAGAACAGAATTGGCGGATAAAATACTGGATTGGGTAAAGGCGATGCCTGCTGATCCACTGATGAAATTAAAAGAAAGCCTTCCTTCTTGGAGTGATGAAGATATTACTCGCAGTTGGCGCGATTTAGAGAGCGTGAGCCAAGAAAAATTCTTACGAGTTGTTACTACAGAAACTGCACTACCTAATATAGAAGGGTTAGTCTCCAAACCTGCAGCTGAAGTAAGAGAAGATATTAAAAGTCAGATTGGTGAGGTTGTAGGTGGTGTAGTTCCCTTAGCCGCCTTAGCAGTAGCTGTAATTCTCTTTTGGATCTTTACAGCTTTAGATCACACTTTGTGGGGCAGCTACCTGGTGATGAAGAATAACTTTTTTGCACCACTATGGGGTTGGCTTTTAGGCCTATTGGAACTAAGTGCAGTGGTATTAGTGATGCCTTATGACACTAATATGTTAGTAAAGATTATCTATATTCTTTCTGGTGCTATAGGTAGTGCTTTCATTATTACTCTATCTAACCGGATCTCACCTATAAACAGTAAAAGCATCGAAGCTGGTGAAGCATTGGGTTTATCAAAAGCAGAGTTGTTTAGGCAGGTAATAGTCCCTGATGGTAGACCAGGCCTCTGGCAACTATATAATCGGGGTAAACTTCTCTCTTTGAGGAGGTTTAGAAATGCTTGAACTGCACAATATATCACTGGAACGAAATAAAGTAAAAACATTGAGTGACATTAACCTCACAATAAATGAGGGAGAGACCGTAGTTTTAACTGGACCGAGCGGTTGTGGTAAATCGACGATCATTAGGATAGCTTTAGGACTTATCCGCCCGCAAGTTGGTGAGGTTTGGTTCGAAGGTGTTAACCTTAATGCTCTTTCTGCGGAACAAATACGTAAAAAAAGAAAAAAGATGGGCATAGTATTTCAAGAATTTCAACTGCTAGAGCACTTTACCGTATTAGAAAATGTTTTATTAGCTCTTTGGGAAGGGGACCGCAAATTAAAGAAAGCAGAAGAAGCCTTAAAATCGGTAGGGCTATGGGAAAAACGTAAAAGATATCCAAGACAGTTGTCAGGTGGCGAAAAGCAGAGGGTAGGTATTGCTAGAGCACTAGCTCTTGATCCAGATATTATCTTTTGGGACGAGCCAACAGCTGCTCTCGATCCAATGTATGTTAATGAGATTTTAAGGATCATGGCTTCATTGGCACAGAATAAAACTATGTTTGTGGTAACTCACGAAATGCCTTTTGCTCTAAAGGTAGCAAATCGTCTGGTTTTAATGGAAACAGGCCACATTGTTGAGGAAGGTCCACCAGAGAAAATATTCTCCCACCCATCTTCTTATCTTGGTATAATGTACAGAGAGCGCTTATTAGACACAAAAGAAGCTTTGAGTAAGTTAGCAGGAGAAGAAGCAGGTCTTTAGACCTGCTTCTTCCAACGTGATATACGGCAGGAACCATATGTTCTCTGCAGAAATTACTCAGAATGGAGTGAGATTAGTGCAACATACCCTTAGAAAGCCGGTTGAGATAAAAGGCATAGGATTACATACTGGTAAGCCAGTATTAATGCGAGTATTACCTGCAGAAAAAGATCAAGGTCGAAAATTTATTCGAACCGACTTAATCGGCAAACCAGAGGTGAAAGTTTCTTGGGAAAATAGGTTAGAGATACCTCTTTGCACTGCTTTAAAGATTGGCAATGACCGCCTTTTAACAGTTGAGCATTTTTTAGCTGCCTGCCAAGCTTTAGAGTTAGATAACCTAACAATTGAAATAGATGGTGGTGAGTTACCAGCCTTAGATGGCTCAGCATTAGGTTTTTATCAAGCATTATTAGAAGGAGATAGAATAGAACAAGGTAAGTTAGAGACCTTAAAGCTAAAGGAAACCATTGTTATAAATGATGGCCAAGCTTTTATTATAGCGATGCCAGCAGATACCTTGAGACTTTCTTATTTGTTTACATCCAACTACCATAATGTCCCAGATATGTTTTATGATTTTGTACCTTCAAAAGACGATTTTGCTAAAGAACTAGCTCCAGCTAGGACCATAGCTTTTAGGGAACAATTAAATGAGATCCGTGCGAAAGGACTAGCTTTAGGTGGCGATGAGAGTATGGTTGTTTTAATTGATAAGACGGGATTTGCCAATGAGCGTCGCTTTGCCAATGAAGTAGCCAGACATAAACTTTTAGATCTTCTTGGCGATCTGTCGCTCATTGGAGAATATCGTTTGGAAGCACATATTGTGGCGGTAGCTACTGGTCACAGACATAATGCGGAGTTGGCCAAGAAAATCAGCCTAAGGATGTTTCCAGATCGGTTAAAATGAAAGGGGTTTTTATTATGGAAATCAAAGAGATAATGTCTCTATTACCACACCGTTACCCAATGCTTCTCATCGACAGAATTCTAGAATTGGAACCTGGAAAGAAAGCAGTCGCTATTAAAAATGTATCAATGAATGAACCTCAATTTACAGGTCACTATCCTAACAATCCGATTTTACCGGGAGTCTTTATTCTCGAAGCTATGGCTCAAACTACAGGCGTTGCATTTATGTCAGCTAAAGAAGAAGCAGCGGGGGTACCGCTATTTGCAGGTATTGATAAAGCGAGATTTCGTAAGACAGTAACTCCAGGGGACCAATTAATATTAACTGTTGAAATTACTAGATCAAGAGGCAATATTGCCAAGGTCATTGGCCAAGCAACTGTTCAAGGTGAGTTGGTAGCAGAAGCAGAATTGCTCTTTGCTCTAGGAAAATAGGAGTGAGTATGATGTCGAAGATCCACCCCACAGCAATTATTGATAGCCAAGTTCGATTGGGGAACGATGTTGAGATAGGGCCATTTTGTATTATAGAAAATGATGTAGAAATTGGCGACAATGTCTTTATAGGTGCCAGGGTAACAATTCATTCGGGTAGTAGAATTGGTAATGGTACTCGGATATTAGATGGAGCAATTATTGGTATGGAACCACAGGATCTAAAATATAAAGGCGAAAAGACTCTAGTCATTATTGGCGAAAACACCCAAATTAGACAGATGGCTGCTATTGAAAGAGGCACAGCAACAGGTACTGGCTATACTACCGTGGGCAATAACACTTTGATTATGAGTCTTGCTCATATTGCTCATGATTGCCAAGTGGGGAATAATGTTATCATTTCACATGGCTCAGGTTTAGCTGGCCATGTAATAGTAGAAGACCGAGTAGTAATCGGAGGCCTAGCTGGTGTTCATCAGTTCTGTCGAGTAGGTGCAATGGCGATGATAGGTGGGGTTTCTAAGGTTACCAAGAATGTTCCACCTTATATTTTAGTCGATGGCATACCTGCCAAAGCAGCTAGTGTTAATATAGTTGGCCTACGAAGAGGTGGCTTAACTCCAGAGGTACGTGCTGAAATTAAAAAAGCCTATAAAATTTTATATAGAAATGGTAATACTGTTTCTCAAGCAATTGAAGAAATCGAACAAAATCTGCAAGGTTATCCAGAGATTGATCACTTTTTACGTTTCTTACGTGATGTTGGTCGAGGTATCTGTGCGGCAAGAAAGCAGGATGACTCCGAAAGCGAGGGAGAATAACATGAGAGTAGGAGTTATTGCCGGCTTTGGGCAGATGCCGATTTTAATAGCTAAAGAAATTAGGGAAAAAGGCCATGAACCATTTTTAATCTGCAGCTCTAAAAACCACCAAGAAGAATTAGCTAAAAAAGTAGCAGGTCAAATCGTATTTATTCCTATTGGGGAGCTAGACAATTTAACTACCTACCTCAAGGAAAACGAAATAGATGAGCTGGTTATGGCAGGAAAGTTTTTTAAGGTAGAACTTTTTAAAATTAAATTAGATAAAGCTTGGACAGGGTTACTAAATAACCTACCAACTCTTCAAGATGAGGATATTTTAAAAGGTTTAGCTAGTCATATTGAAAAGAATGGTATTAAAGTAGCTTCGCAAGCCAAATATATTGAAAATTATATAAGCACGCCAGGACTTTTAGTAGGCGAACTGACAGAAACTGAGTTAGTTGATATTCAATATGGTTCTAAAATAGCCAAATTAGTTGCAGATGCAGATATTGGCCAAGCAGTAGTGGTTAAGAGGAAGACTGTTTTCGCTGTAGAGGCGATTGAAGGTACTGACGAGGCAATTTTAAGAGGTGGCCAGTTAGCTGGGAGCGGCGCTGTAGTTGTCAAGGCTAGTCGCAGTAATCAAGACTGGAGACTTGATGTACCAACAATAGGCGCAGAGACTGTACAAAAGGCTATTAGTGTAGGAATAAGGGTTCTGGCTGTTGAAGCTGGTAAAACCTTTTTTCTAGAAAAAGAAACTTCTTTTGCTTTAGCTAGAAAACATGGACTCGCAATATATGGTTATGTAGAATAATAGTTTTGTTTGGAGGTGTCGGCCAGTGAAAATAATGCTTATTGCCGGAGAAGCCTCTGGAGATTATTATGGCGCTAATCTAATCAAAGCTATTAAAGAATTAGATTCTGGGATTGAGTTTTTTGGTTGGGGTAGCAAGCTAATGGCCAGAGAAGGCTTGAGGGTTATTTTCGATCCCGCTGAAGTTAGCACAGTTGGCTTTGTTGAGATTATAAAGAAGATAAACTTTTTTAAAAAATGGTTAGAACGTCTAGAGAAGGTTCTCATAGACGAAAAACCAGATTGTTTAGTTTTAATAGATTTCCCTGGTTTTAATATGAGAATGGCTAAAATTGCTCATCGGTTAGGTATTCCTTGTGTTTACTTCATTCCACCTACCGCATGGGCTTGGGGACGTGGACGAGCCAAGAAAATAGCCCAATCCGTGGATAAAGTAATTTCAATATTACCGATGGAAATGCCTGTATATCAGGAAGCAGGCGCTGATATAACATTTGTCGGTCATCCACTTTTGGATGTAATCCCCCAAGCTCTAGATCGTGAAAAGGCTTGCGAAGAATTAGGACTTAATGCGAAAAAGCCAGTCTTAACGATTTTACCTGGTTCGAGAAAACAAGAGATTAATTCGTTTTTACCGCTAATCTTGGAGGCGGTTAAATCTCTTAAAGAGAAAAACAGTGAGTTACAACTTGTTATGGGACTAGCACCAACCGTAGATAAAGTCAAAATTGCGGAGAAGTGTGCTACAAGAGATATTGAAATCAAAATAATAGAAGGTAAAACTCATGAAGCTATAGCAGCCTCAACAGCTTGCCTTTGTGCAGGTGGTACAGTTACTCTGGAAACTGCCTTGTTGGAAAGACCTATGGTAATTGTTTACCGTTTATCTAACTTAACTTTTGCTTTAGTTAAGCTTCTAGTTAAAGTAGACTTTTTTACGCTACCAAATCTCATTTTGCAAAAAAGAGCAGTCCCAGAACTAATTCAAAAAGAATTTACAGCCGAGAACATAGAGTTACAGTTGCAACCATTACTAGAAAATGCCGAACCAGATAGTAGTGTTGTTACGGAACTAAAGAAGGTAAGAGCAAGGCTTGGTCTAGGCGGCGCATTTGAAAAAACAGCTCAAATTGTCTGGGAGGTGGCCTCTGTTGCAGGTAGTCATAACTACAAATAGTCCTGGCGAAGCTGCAGCTTGGGTCAAACCAGTGGCTAAGGCATTATACGAACAACAGGTAAATGTGGATGTTGTAGTAACTCCTTGTACCTTTGCATCAGGTCAAGAAACATCATTTCTGTTAGGTCTAGAAGGTATAAGGACAGTGTATCCACCGGAAAAGTATTGGACGATTGCTAGTGGTCTCGAAAAGCTGCCTAGAGAAGAACAGGGTTGTGTGTTGTTTTTGGGCGGAGATATATTACATGCTAGAACATTAGGTAGGCTATTAAATTACCCAGTAGCTGTCTACAGTACAGGTAGAGCCGACAAACATCTAGATCTAGTCTTTGTCGCTGATAACCAAACAAAGGCCAAAGTAGAAAAACGTATAGCTAAGGAGAAGATTGAAGTTGTTGGTGACTTGATGCTCTCTAGCTTAGTAAAGCGTGGCCTTCCCAAAAAAGCTAATCAGATAGCCCTGTTTCCCGGTAGCAGAAACTATGTAAAAAGTATCTTACCCTTTTTTCTAGGTGTGGCTGAGGAAATGAAGAAGGTTGAAAGTGACTTAGAATTTGTGGTTAGCTTATCACCATTTGTAACCAAAGAAGCAATCACTATGGCCCTTACGGAGCCAAATCCCCGATTAGGTGGTGTCAAAGGTACTCTTTTGGGAGATGAAACAATTCGAACTGCTTCAGGCCTTGAGGTAAAATATTATAAAAACCATCAGTATGAAATTATGGAGAGTTCGTCTTTAGCTTTGACTATTCCTGGCACTAATACAGCTGAGATGGGCTTTTATGGTCTACCAATGCTAGTTATCTTACCACTTAATATAGCTAGAGAAGTTCCTTTGCAGGGAGTGATTGGGCTAATAGGTACCATTCCTTATCTCGGTCCTCTATTTAAAGAAAAGCTAATCTGGCAGCGGGCTAGCTCCATAGGTTTTACGGCTTTACCTAATAGAACAGCAAATAGGGAGATTGTACCTGAAATTATTCAGTTTCTTTCAGTAGCAACTTTGGCAAAAATCGCTCTTGCCTATTTTCATGACAAAGCTAGATTACAAACCATGACTAATAATCTTAGAAAATTCTACCCTGAAAATAATGCACATCAACTTATTGCTGATATTTTATTAAGGAGGTGGGGAAGTGGAAAAGAATAAAAAAAATACAACCTACAGGCTATTAAGTTATGTAGTTCCCTACCTAGGTTATGCTTTTATGGGTACAATTGCTTTATTAGTAGTCACTGCCACAGGTTTATATATGCCACTTTTATTAGGGCAAGGGTTGATTGACAAAGTATTAGCAGGTAAAGCTGGTTTTCAAGAATTAAACCACTTAGCCATGTTAATCATTATCATTTATATCGTTAGAGCTTTATTAAGTTATACCCAGAATATTTGTTTATCTTATTTAGGTTATGCTGTAGTCAGAGATCTACGGCAAGATGTTTTTGAGAGATTAATAAATCTACCTTTAGATTATCATCAAAAAGCTCGTAGAGGTGAGATCATTTCTCGGGCTACGAATGATATTAATTCAGTGCATAACGCTATTGGCCAGGGCTTAGGTGAACTAGTGCAACAGTTAGTTACAGGTATAGGTATAATAATTATTATTTTTGTTTTGCACTGGAAGCTAGCTTTGATTTCTATTTTAGTATTACCGGTTGTGATTATCTTTGCTGGTTTATTAGGCAAGAAGCTAAGGCATTTAGCTAGACAGATGCAAGCAAGACTTGCTGATATTTCTGCTAGACTGCAAGAGGTCTTGGCAGGTATTAGAGTTGTTAAAGCCTATAATGCAGAAAAAAGAGAATATGAGCAGTTAAAAGATAATAACCAACGATCTTTTGAAGTTAATTTGGCTTCTGCCAAAGTCACAGCAGTAGTTTTGCCACTTATTGAAATACTGACGATAGCTGGCATGTTAATCGTAGTATGGTATGGTAGTCGTGAGGTAATGGCAGGTAGGTTAACCTCTGGTACCCTGGTAGCTTTTATTAGCTATCTAGGTATGACTGTTAATCCAATTACGTCTTTATCGCGTCTTTTTGGTGTTTTTCAACAAGCTTTAGCCTCTGCTGAGCGTATTTTTGAATTATTAGATGAGAATGAAGAGATTGATAATGTTAGTGACCAAACTAAACTACAAGTAACTAAGGGTAAAATTGAGTTTCAACAGGTTACATTTTCTTATGAAAAGGAAAAGGTTTTAGATAATTTCTCCTTTATCATAGAACCAGGCGAGGTAGTAGCAGTTGTAGGACCAAGTGGGTCAGGGAAAACCACCTTAGTTAACTTGTTAATGAGATTTTACGAGCCGCAGGCGGGGGCGGTTTTTATTGATGATCAAAATATAGCTAATGTAACTTTAAATTCGTTAAGAAACCGAATTGGCTTGGTACCTCAAGAAACATTTCTTTTCTCGGGTACAATTTACGAAAGTATTGCCTATGGTAAAGAGGATGTAAGTCTTGATGAAGTAGTATGGGCTGCTAAACAAGCCAATGCCCATGAATTTATTGAAAAAATGCCTCAAGGCTATCAAACACTAATTGGTGAAGAAGGTTCTAATCTATCTGGTGGACAACGGCAAAGAATTGCCTTGGCTCGAGCGATCATTAGACAACCAGAGATCCTTATTCTTGACGAAGCAACATCAGCTCTAGATGCCGAAAGCGAGCGTGTAGTTCAAGAGGCCTTTGAAAGGTTATTAGTAGGTAGAACAGCTTTAATCATTGCTCACCGACTTTCTACTATCCGTAAAGCTAATAGAATCCTTGTCCTTAAAGATGGCAAAATTGCCGAAGTTGGCACTCATGAGGAGCTTTTAGCGCATGAAGGCTTTTATTACCGACTTTGTCATGGCCTAGCAACTGAAGAGGCTTCTAGAGAGTAACCTACTAAGATTTGCCAAAGGGCATCAAAGCACTAATAGAGAACTAACAAGGAGGGGGCAATGTGGCAATACTTTTTGTTAGTAATGGCCATGGTGAAGATGCTTTAGCAGCAGTATTAGCCCAAGAATTAGCTAAACAAACTACGGAGGAGATTATTGCATTACCTCTTGTAGGCGAAGGCATAGCGTACGAAAACTTAGGTATAAAAGTAATCCATCGCCAAGAGCTTTTGCCAAGTGGCGGTTTTGCTTACTTGGGATGGACCAATATGAAAGCTGATTTAAATAGTGGACTACTCAAGCAGATCAAAGAACAAAAAAAAGTTTTAAGAAGTTTAAAAGATATTAGTTTAGCAGTTTGCGTTGGCGATAGTTACAATCTTTATTTAGTCTCAAGGAACTTAGATAAAGATATTGTCTTTATACCTACAGCTAAATCAAATTATATTAAACCTCATTTTTTCTTAGAGATCATTTTGATGCGGAGAAAAGCCTTAGTTGTTTTACCTAGAGATGAAGTAACTGCTACTGATCTTAGAGAAAAAAAGGTTAATGCTAAATATCTAGGTAACCTCATGATGGATGCAATTTATCCTACTGCTTTTAGTTTTCCCGTGCCAAACCCTATTGGGGTTTTGCCGGGAACTAGGCAAGATGCTGATAAGAACTTACAAAGCATCTTGAAAATAATCGAAAAAACCACAGTTAGAGATCATTACTTAGTAGCTGTAGCCAACAGCTTTAATGTGGAAGAATTTATAGCTAAATCAGATTGGGATAAAGGTAATTGTGAATTTGCTAGTGCCCTCTTAAAAAAAGGTTCCAAGCAGGTCTATCTTTGTCAAGGGATGTTTGGTGATATAATCAAAGAAGCAGATATTGTTTTAGGACTTAGTGGGACAGGCAATGAACAAGCAGCGGGATTAGGAAAACCTGTAGTTACGTTTATAGGACCTGGGACGCAATTTAATGCCTATTTTGCTCGTAAACAGAATAAGTTATTAGGTGACGCTATAGTATTGGTTGAGGGAAACGAAGAAGCTGTAGCCAAGACCTTAGATAAACTTAGCTTAAATCCAGATGAATGTAAGAGAAGAGGAGCTATTGGTAAAGAGCGAATGGGAGTAAGCGGCGCTAAAAAGAGAATGGCAGATCTCATTACCACTATTATTAACAAGGAGGTGATTTCTTGAGTATTGTAGCGCATAATCTTGTCAAAACCTATGGTCAGAGAAATGTTGTTAATGATGTTTCCATTGAAGTAGAAAGCGGAGAAGTTGTGGGTTTATTAGGCCCTAACGGAGCAGGAAAAACTACTACGTTTTATATGATTGTAGGTCTTGAAAGTGTTACTAGTGGTAGGATCTTTTTAGGTGGAGAAGAGGTTACTCACCTCTCTATGTATAAAAGAGCACTGCAAGGAATTGGGTATCTACCTCAAGAGGCTTCGGTTTTTCGCAAGCTTACAGTAGAAGAAAATATAATGGCGATTTTAGAAGCACGAGGATATAGTCGTAAACAGCAAATAAAGAGGACTAATGAGCTAATTGAAGAGTTTAAGCTCGGGATAGTCCGAAAAACCAAAGGTTTTCGGTTATCAGGAGGCGAAAGAAGACGCACAGAGATCGCGAGAGCCTTAGCAGCGGATCCTTCTTTTATTTTACTCGACGAACCGTTTGCAGGTGTCGATCCTATCGCAGTAGCTGATATTCAAGAGATCATCGCCATGTTAAAAGAAAAACAATTAGGTGTCTTAATTACAGATCACAATGTAAGAGAGACTCTTTCGATTACAGACAGAGCCTATATAATGCATGAAGGGCAAATCCTAGTTTCGGGTAGCTCGCTTAAAATTGCTAATGACCCAGATGCTAGGAGACTTTATCTAGGGGAGCGCTTTTCCCTATGAAGCACTATTCAATATTAGATAGATATGTTTTAAAAGAACTTTACCCGCCCTTCCTTTTTGGAGTAGCTGCTTTTGCTGGTATCTTTATCGCTGCTGATTTAGTCTATTTAGCTCGAGTAGCAGTTAGCGTAGGGGCTCCTTTTTTACTTGCAATTGAACTATCTTTAATGAAGTTTCCTCAAATGTTAACTTATACGCTACCAATGGCTACATTAATGGGTGTGCTTTTAGCGTTAGGGAAACTGTCACAAAGTAGTGAAATTATTGCTATACAAGCTTGTGGACAAGGTTTTTGGCGGACAATTCGTCCAGCAATTATCTTTGGTTTTATAGTTACGTTATTTGGTTTGTTTGTTAACGATGTGTTGGCTCCAGCAGCTAGCTATCGTTATGAAAAGTTGTTTTACCAAATGGTTAATAATAATCCTTTACCACGCATAAAAAGGAATCTCATATTACCTGATTATGAAGGTGGCAAATTAAAAAACATTATCTATGCAGAAGAATTTGATCCTGACTCGCAAACTTTTTATAATGTTAGTTATTTTGAATATGAAAATGGCAAACCCAAGATAACAACTCAAGCTGAAAGAATGATCTGGACTGACGAAGCTTGGTATTTAGAAGAAGGTCAAACGATAAACCATAATTCCACAACTACCACAGAGATTACATTTAACCGAAGCATCCAACCAGTACCTACTCGCTATAAGCCTAACGATGTCATTGTTATAGATAAAAAGCCTGAACAGATGGGTATCAGGGAGCTGAAACGCCATATAAATTTATATCAAGGACAAGGTGAGAAATTAAGAAAGCTGGAGATCGATTGGCATCAAAAGATAGCTATTCCTTTTGCTAGTTTAATTTTTGCCTTATTAGGTGCTGCTTTAGCTGTATCTTCTCCGCGTAGTGGTTCAGCTAGAGGATTTGGCCTTAGTATAGCTATTGTCTTTATCTATTACGTTCTTCTTACATTATCTTCTGTGCTAGGAGAAGGAGGAAGCCTCCCACCACTGCTAGCTGCCTGGACGCAAAATATTATTGTTGGGACATGGGGAATATGGCTAGCCATTAAGAGGGGGCGATAAAATGGGGCTATCTGTTAGCGGTATTTTGCTAATTCTAGTTTTGACTGTTACAGGTGGTGCAATCGCATTTATAGGTGACAGATTAGGCTTCAAAGTAGGTAAAAAGCGACTCTCTCTTTTTGGCCTAAGGCCGAGATATACATCAATTTTAGTGGCAATTTTAACAGGTATGGTTATTACTTTGGGAACAGTTACTTTTCTTTCTGCGATCTCTTTAGAAGTTCGCACTGCTTTATTTGGTCTAGAAAAACTCAAGACAACCTTAGCTAACCAAAAAAGCGAACTATTAGACAAAGAAAAGATCCTAGAACAGTTAACAACATCGATTATGCAAACCAAAGAAGAATTAGCAGAGATTGATTTGCAAAGGATCGCTGCTGTAGACGAACTAAGCCAAGCTGATGCCAAATTAAAAAAACTTAATCTCGATTACGATAAAGTGCGTAAAAAATTAGACGATACTGAAAAACATTTAGAACAAAAGAACATCGAACTCGAGGTAGCAGAATCTAGAGTAGATGTGTTACAGGAAGTAGAAAAGAGACTTACAGCACGTATTGAAGAGACAACTAAAGAAAAAGAGTCTACAGAAGAAACATTGGGTCGTCTATATGGAGGCTATATACTCTTTCAAGCTGAAGAAATAATTCATAATAAAGTAATCACAGGAAGCGCAGAAGAAATAGTTAATCAGATTAGTTCTGCTATAAAAATTGCAGATAATTTAGCCTATCAAAAAGGGGCTCGTAGCAACAACTCAACCTACAAAGCTTTAAATATTATTGGTAATGATCTAAATAGTTATCAGGAATTAGCTCGAGTTGCGAGTGAATATGGAAAAGGTGTTTTTAGAATAGTAGCTTGGGGTAATACAGTTTTGGGTGAACCACTAGCTTGTTATTATGAATACTATCCTGAGAAAAAGCTATTTAGTAAAGGCGATCTACTGGCTGAGACGGTAATTAATTCTAAGTTATCTTCACAAGATATCTTCGAAGAGATCGCTAATGTGATGATGAACCTAAGTGTATCAGTGAAAAAAAGAGGCATGCTAGTTAACGAGAATGGAAAAATAGTTGATGTCCCTGTAAAAGTTCTGCAAACAGCTATTGACGAAGCAACTAATAACGAGAAACCGGTCAAAATCAGAGTATTAGCTGCTAATGATATTATTAATACCGAAATACCCTTTAGTGTTATATTGGAGGTGATACCACTTCCATAAACCTCTAGCAGGTTCTAGCCCTTATTAGTTAAATAACTTATAGGGGGGAGAAACTTGTGAGAACAAAGAAGTTGTTTGTTGTCCTTATTATTATGGTGTTATGTGCTGTTTTGTCAGAAGCCGCTACTATAAGCGAAACTTCTAGATTGCAAGTATGGCGTATAGCAAAATCCTTACCTAAATTACCTGTATACGCAAGAGTATTGCAGTACTCTGATCTAAGTCGTATGGAATTTGCTGTGGTATTAGGAAGGTTAATAGAGGATCACCCCCATCTAAAATATAGTCTTAAGGACATAATTCAATCTATGTCTTGGGAACTATCTAAGCTGGGTTACAACCTCTAAAACTCTACTAGGAGAGATTTATCTCTCCTAGGCAAGGCGATTTAGCTGGGAAAAGATGTTTGTTAAGGAAAGTAGTGGACAAACAATATCAAACCGAAGACTAATAAAATCGCTTTCAAAGGAAGGAAAAGCCTTTATATTGAAGAATATTAAGGATTAGACACTTAAGACAGCCATTATTGAGTACTACTGTTTTCTTAAAGTTCCTTTCTTTGAAATAAATGGAAAGTAAAATAATGGCCAAAGAAACCAAATTTCCATGTACAGGTAACATAATACTTGTAACTATGTACATGAAAGCATGTCCTTGTCTGACTCAGACACTGGAAAAATTATTAACCATTACCAGAGGGGGTAAGCGTAGATGAAAAAGCATTTAACCAAATTGGTGGCAGTAGTGGTAATTGCTATTATGGGTCTGAGCTTTGTTGCTTCTGCCCAGTTTCCCGATGTACCTGCTGATCATTGGGCTTATGATGCTGTAACTAGACTTGTAGATGAAGGCTTGCTCAATGGCATGCCAGATGGCAACTTCCATGGCAATGAGCCTATGAATAGGTATGCTGTAGCTGTTTTAGTTTCAAGATTACTAGATAGAGATGGCACAGGTAGTCCAGCAGCAGTTACTGAGAAGACAGTTGTAGAGAGAGTTGTTCAAGAGCCAGTAGAAGTCACTAAGGTAGTTGAAAAAGAGTATATTGAAAAGCCAGTTCAAACTATTATTGAAAAACACATCGTTCATGAATTAGCTGGTTTAGAAGAAGTAAACGAAAAATTGGCTGCTATTGAAAAGCGTATCGAAGATAGAGAAGCAAAAGATGCAGAGCTCTTCCAATATACCAATGACAAAATAAAAAGCTTGCAAGATGAAAATGCTGCTAATGCTAGCCAAATCAAAAAGCTAGACGAATCTGTTAGCGAAATGAAAGCTAAAGTCGATGAAGTTAGTAATGGTGCTAGTGTTAAAACAGTTAATGAGATTAAATCACAACTAGATGCTCAAAACGACAAGCTAATTAAAATGGAAAAACAATTAAAGTCAACCAGAACAATTGCAATTATGGGTTTAATTGCTGGCATAACTGGGATTGTCTTAGCTTTTGTGATTAAATAACAAAAGAGGCGGTGGCTTGACCACCGCTTTTTTTTCGCTAAAAAGCTGCATATTACTGATAGGGTGCCGGATAGAAATATAAGGGGATTAGTAAAAAGACAATTCCGTGAAGGTGAGCGATTCAAGAATGTATTATTTAGGTGTTGACCCTGGCAAAGATAAATGTGGCCTAGCCCTTCTCAATGATCAAGGGGCAGTACTTGTTCAAAAGATTGTTCCGCCAAATGCCCTAGAAAAGGAGATAGAAGATATTGCTAGTGGTAAAGATAATATCACGATTATCTTAGGTAATGGAACTACCTCAAAAAAGTACATAAAAATATTACTAGAGCGGAAATATAAGGTAGAGGTAGTAGAGGAAAGCTATTCTACACTAGAAGCCAGAGAACTCTATTTCCAAGAAAAAGGTTATGGTTGGCAGGCCATTCTACCTAAAGGTTTACGATCACCGAATTGTCCACTGGACGATTATGCAGCAAGGATATTAGTAAATCGATATTTAATGGAAATTATTCCCATGAGTAAAAAAACTAAGAAAAATATGGGAAAGAAGGAAAAGCCTGGTTCATAAGAGAAATTTTTAAAAGCAATAATTATAACTAAGAGGTGGAGAGCCATGCGCAAAGGATTTTATATCCTTGTGTTGGCCATTGTCATTCTGTCAACAATAGAAATACTAGCTGCTAGCGAAGCAAATAACATAAATATCTTAGTCGGTTCTGGACTTCTACAACCAAAAGAAGCCTATGCTGTGTTAAAAGGAAACGATGTTAGTTCATATGAACTTGCTAGCCTAGTGGGACGAGCTTGGAAAAGAGTGACTGGCAGTACAGTGGAGAGTAATTATGATCAATTAGTAGTTGACTTACCAGCACTTTTAAGTAAAATGCCTGAAGTTAAAGCTAGGTGTCCCAATCTAACACAGGAAGCTATGGAAACCTTGATGGAGCTGACTTATAAATACCGTACCGAGTTGAATAACCTTGGTTATGGTTTTTATTTAGGTCAATATGCTATTTATCAAGAAAAAAACCAAGTGGCTTTATATAGCTTATGGCATACGGAAGAGGAACTAGGAGAGGTCTTTGCAGAGATGATAAGACCTTTTGTAGCTAGTTATACCGAAGAAATAACTGATTGGGCACGCTTTCGTCTTGATTACGTAACATTAGCTAAAACTGGTAAAAAAGAACTTGTAGGCCAGGTTGAACTGGGGAAAGTGTCTTTAGGCGGTGTAGTATTAGACGAAGAGACACAAAAGTATCGTTTTGCCGCAGCTTGGAAAGTTGGACCTGTAGAGTTAGGTGCTAGCTATAATACTCCAAACAATTGGGTTGGACAAAAACCTTTCGAAATTCCTGAACTTGGCTTCTCGGTAAAATTAGGAGAAGTTGAATTAGCAACATTCTGGGATAAACCATTCTATTCGTATATCGGCGAAGATGGTAAAAAAGTATATGTTCCTGATCCCTCCATTAAAATTCCTAACGATGTAAAAGAACAAATTGAGCTTCCTCAGGTAACTTCTTTAGTTGTCGGGATTCCAATATGGCAGTGGGTAACATTAAAAGCTGGCTTGCTTTACGGTGATGTTAAGGATGATGTTAAAGGATTAGCAACAACCAAAGGTGCAACAGCTGGGATCAAAATAGACTTATTTTCGCAAGCTAAACTAGAAGCAGATTACCAGTTTTATAGCCGCGAAGATAATAAAGCAAGTAATACTGCTAATGTGAAATTTGGTTATGGTTGGAATAATCGTACCTATATTAACTTAGCATATCGATTAGTAACATCATCTGAAAAAGACCAAGGCAAGACAGCAGACGAAAACCTGGCAACCGCCGAAATTAGTATTCAGTTTTGATAGGAGGAAATATCGATGAAAAAAGTTTTGGCCTTTCTTTTAGTCTCGTTGTTATTGTTGATGCCTAATATGGCATTAGCAGCCCAAATGCCACCAACTAATCAGGCTTTAGCAGAGATTGAAGTAATGCTTTATGGTGGAGCAGGAGATGGACCATTAGTTACCAGACTCGCTCGTATAGAAAACGACTTGTTTGGTACTACTCAATCGGGACCTTTTGTCGACAGATTAGCAAGATCTTATAATTATATTAGTGGTGAGAGTCTTACCGAAGGCTCTGTAGTTTTAAAACTCAATATTATTGAATGGGCTTTATTCCAAAAGTTAACAACAGGTTCAGTTGTAACTCGTATTGCAGATATCGAAAAGCAGTTTTACGGTGATATAACAACTGGCAGCTTGTTTAGCCGAATTAATAAGATTAGCAACGATCTATTCCCCGCTAGTAGCTTTATTGTTTCGAGTGAGGCAATACCAGCAGGGACCATGGTTAGAGTTAGATTGACAACCGATTTAGACTCCGAGAAAACTCAGCCAGGCTCGGTTGTTTCTTATACTGTAGCTGAGGACGTTAAAATTAAAGATAAGCTAGTAATTCCTGCAGGTGCTCAAGGTAGAGGTACAGTTCTGAATGTAAATGCTTCAGGAAATATGGGTAAGGGTGGTTCGATTGAGGTTTCTTGGGGAAGCTTATTTGCAGCTGATGGTACCAAAATTGAAGTTGGCATGACTGAGAAAACAATTAGCAAAATTAACTCCAGTGAAGAATTAGCAGCAATGGCATCTATTGCTGGAGCTGTAATGTTAAGCCCAGTTGGTTTAGCAGCAGGCTTCTTTGTTAAGGGTAAACCAATGACAATTCCTGCAGGTTCTGAATTTTTTGTTGAGGTTCGTTACGAAACAAAAGTTGGTGCGATTCAATTTAAGTAACCAATACAAAAGCTAAGTTAACTAAATTATTTTACAGGTAAAGCCGCTGGCTACTGTCAGCGGCTTTATTTCATAGCAGAAGAAAAAACTTGTACATAGTAACAATGGAGGATTTGCTGGGAAAATGTTGAAACAAAAAAGAAGTGCTAAGCAAGACCGAAAACGTGGAGGTAGGATCATGCATATTAGCTTTAGACGGAATGCTGTTTTTATGCTTTTATTGTTAACGCTATCATGTTTTGTTATGGCAGCTGATCTATACAAGTTAGGTTCTGGTGACGTTCTCTCTATAACTGTATGGGAACGCCCTGATTTAAAAACTGAAGTGGCTGTAGGACCAGATGGCCGAATTGCTATACCACTAGCCGGACAAATTGATGTGGAAAATCATTCCTTAGAAGAAGTAGAAAACATAATTAGTGAAAGACTAAAACAATTTATCCTCGATCCCTTAGTGACTGTGCAGATACTAAAATATCGTACATTTAGGGTTCAGGTATTGGGCGAGGTTGCTAAGCCTGGGTTCTACAACATGGAACCAGGTAGTACAGTATTGGACGCTTTAGCAATATCTGGTGGTCCTTTAACTGCGGCTGATCTTTATAATGTTCAGCTTGGCGACGAGAAGTTAGATGTAAACGAAGTACTTAAAAACACCCAACTAGATAAAAAATTATTACCTGGAACAACCATATATGTACCTGAAGCTAGGCCAGTTCTAGTTTTAGGAGAAATTGCTCATCCCGGTAGCTATATCTATCAAGATGGCCTAACTCTTTTAAGTGTTTTAACTCAGGCAGGAGGCCCTACCCAAGCTGCTAATCTTAGTGCTGTTATGGTAGGAGAAGAAGCGATAGACGTAAAAAGCATTATGGCTGATAACCAAGCAGACATTCAATTAAAAGCCGGTACTACTATCTATGTTCCGCAAATTAGACCTACTCTGGTTTTGGGTGCGGTAAAAAATCCCGGTAGTTATAGCCCCAAGGAAGGACAAACTATTTTAGAGGTAATAGCACTTTCTGGTGGACTACTAGCTAATGGTAATCAGAATAATATTCGTTTAGAACGAAAAGATGAAGTATTCGAAGGTTCTTTAAAAGAACTAGGTACCTTAAAGATTGAGCAAGGCGATGTTGTGATTATCCCAGAATGGCAAGAGGTTCTAGTGATGGGTGAGGTTATGCGCCCAGGATCCTATAAAATGGCTAAAGGTCAAAAACTATTAGATATTATTGGTCTCGCTGGTGGATTTAGTACCAAAGCCGATTATAAAGCTACTGTACGCAAAGAAGATGACTTTAATATTATTGATATAGGTTTAGCAGTAAAGGACCCTCAGCATAAGAGTAATATAGCCTTATCGGGTGGAGAAGTAATATTTATTCCCGAAAGTAAAGACGAGATTGTCGTAATTGGTGAAGTTCAAAAGCCTGGTAGCTACGCTTTCAGAGTTGGAGATGATCTTGCTTCAATTATTGCTGCAGCAGGTGGTGTAACGAACAAAGCTAATATCACGCAGATCGAAATTAAGAGTGGCACAGAAATAAAGAGTGTTATGCTCGGTCATTATCCTTTAAGTGGTAATGAAGTAATTATAGTCCATGAAGTAGCCCAAGTTACAATTCTAGGTGAAGTTACTAGACCAGGAACTTATAGCATCGGTGCAGCTGGTAGATTAATTGATGTAGTAGCTATGGCCGGTGGACCAACAAAGTTTGCTGATCTTGGCAACATTCACTTATATCGAGGTGGAGATGGTAGCCAAGGAACCAAGATATCTGTTGGTAAAGACAAATTAATCTTTGTAGGTTCTGCAAAGGAAAACCCCGAAGTATACCCTGGAGATGTTATTTATGTATATCGCAACAATAAGATCGATTGGTCTCAAGTTGCTACTTATCTAAGCATCATTGGTTCTTTGTCTAGCCTGGTTAAGGCCTGGTTATAATTTGGCTTGAAGCGTGAAGCAGTCTACTTCACGCTTTAATTATTATCGATATTTTCCTACAACCCATTAGTTAGGAAGAGTGCTTTTTAATAGCCAAAAACAAGGACTATTATTAACGATTATAACTTAGGATATTATTGAGCAGAATTTAACAATAGAGGATGTACGGGGATAAGTAGCGAACTTTTCTGAAGGAGTTTTTACTTTATCTAACCCCAAACATAATTAGGGAGCTAAGACTGTTGGGTTTATGCTAAGGGGTAAATTGATTAGATCGATTTAATTAGTGTTTCTGGTAGGAATTGCACAAAACAACTGATTTTGATATATTAAATTAGATCAAGAAGGACTCTGGCCTTTCCTGATAAAATGCTTTAAAATCAGCTTTAAGACCCTCTTAGTTTAAGAAGGGAGAATATAACCATGAATGGTAAAGGCCAAAATGGCTTAGTTTTCTTAACATACATTGCCTTTACGCTATTAATGCCAATAATTGGCGGTATGTTTTTGGGAATAATCTTAATTAAAAAGCTAAATTGGCCAAGATGGATTCCACTGGTTTTTATGTCTCTAGGTTTAATTGGTGGAATGAAAGATGTTTTTCTTTTAGTAAAAAAAGAATTTCGGGATCGGAGGTGAGCTGATGAAGCTCGAACCCGAAAGAAGAGTATTACTAGTTGCTCTTATTATTTCTGTTATAGCTGCAGTAATTGCTTTTTTTATGGGGAATATATCCTGGAGTTGGGGCTTTTTGTATGGTTATGCCATCTCTGCTCTCAACTTTATAGCGATGACTATAGGTATGATTCAGTTTGTTAAAATGTCTCCTAAAAAGGCGCAATCCGCAGCTATTGGGAGTTATTTTGGCCGTATGTTATCTATAGCTGTAGCAATATTTTTGTTAAAGTTTTGGACAGCTATTAATGTATGGGCTGCCATGCTTGGTTTCTTTACTTTACGAATAGCAATTCTCCTTGAGGGCATCAGCTATTTCTTGCCAACGAAAAGAGGTGACAAGGATGGACGTTAATATAAGTGGCAAGGTTGTATTTACATTATTTAACACAATTGTTGTCACCGACACAGTAGTTAATACTTGGTGGATCATGGGGTTTATAACGGTATTAGCCTATTTTGGTGGGCGATTGTTTAAAAATCGACCAGTAAATCAACCTCCAGCAGGTGCTGAAAACGTGGCAGAAGCTATTTATAGTCTGACAGAAGGTTTAGTCGTAAGTAATATGGGCGAAGAAAACAAAAAATATATTCCTTATATAGGGACACTTATGATTTTCTTAGCAGTAACCAACCTATCAGGACTTGTTGGTATTAAACCACCAACTAGTGATTTACACACAACCGGGGCTTTAGCCATTTTAACCTTTATTCTTATTCAAGGCACAGCTCTTAAGGGAGGACTCTGGAATTACCTAAAAGGATTTGCACAACCTTTGTGGCCGTTGTTACCAATTAACTTGATAGGCGAAGTTGCGACACCATTTTCATTAGCATTTCGTCTGTTTGGTAATATTCTCTCAGGCTACATGATTATGGGGATTTTCTATGGAGCTTTAGTTAAAATCTGGTATCTGTTTTTTATTGCCCAGCCTTTCCATATGTATTTTGACCTTTTTTCAGGCTTAATACAGACTTTTATCTTTATTTCGTTAACTATGGTCTATATAAGATCGAAACAGTAAATTAAGGGAGGAATAAAAATGTTTGAGATTGGTCCATTATTTGCAAAAGCACTTGTACTTACTGGTTCTGCAATTGGTGCCGGCTTGGCACTATTTCCTGGTGTAGGCCCTGGAATTGGTCAAGGATACGCTGCTGGTAAAGGTGCAGAAGCAGTTGCCAGACAGCCAGAGAGCCAAGACGTTATTGTTAGAACAATGCTTCTTGGTCAGGCTGTTGCTGAAACAACAGGTATTTATGGTTTATTTATTGCTTTAGCCCTCTTGTTCTTTAACCCGCTAATTGGCTATTTAGGTCTCTAAGGCGGGGTAACGTGGGGAGGTTAAGCCTCCCCATAACTAATAAAGGGGGACAGCAGAATGGAATTCATCAAGTCAGTTGGATTTCTGCAAATGGCCAACTTTTTACTACTTGTATTCATTTTAACTAAACTATTTTGGCGACCAGCCTCTGAATATATGGCTAAACGTGCTAAGTATATTGCAGATGCCATTAGCGAAGCAGAGAAAAATCGCAATGAAGCAGAAAGACTGCTCTTAGAGTATGAAGAAAAAATTAGTGGCTATGAGTCCGAAGCTAGAGCAATTCTTTCTCGAGCTGAAAGACAGAGCCAAGAAAAGAAAGAACAGCTAATTGCTCAAGCCAAAGAGGAAGCCAAGAAAATAAAAAGTCAAGCTGATTGGGAGATCAAACAAAATAAACTGCAAGCGGAAGATGATCTGCAGAAAAAAGTTGCTGAACTTGCAGTTCAAGCGGCTTCACAAATTATTGGTCAAAATATGGATTCAGAACTCAATCGTGCTCTAGTAGAAAAGTTCCTGGATAAGGTGGGAGATGTCAATGTACATTGATGAGATTGCACTCCGTTATGCCTTTGCTCTTGCCAACTATGGAGCCAAAAATGATCTACTAGATACTTTTGAGCAGGAATTAAATGAAATAGAAGCTACCTTAGATCAGACAGAAAGTATGGCAACTTATCTGTCACATCCTAAGATAAGACCCAGCGATAAACAAGAATTGCTAGCTAAAGTTTTTCCTTCTTTTTCTCCGGAAATGCTCAATTTTCTCTGCTTATTAGTAGAGAAAAAACGCTGGCAACATCTTAAAGAGATTAGACGTTTATTTATAAGAGAAGCTAATCTTTATCGTGGCAAAGTAGCTGTAGTGGTTGAAACAGCATATCCACTAGAAGAAAACCTAGAAAGACAACTCCAAGCTAAGCTAGAGAAAGTAACTAAAAGACCAATTGAGCTAGCTACCAAAACTAACCCAGAATTAATTGGTGGCCTTAAAGTTAGAATTGGTCATCAAGTAATAGATGGCTCTATTGCCAACCAGCTTAGAGAACTCAAAAGGGAAGTTATGGAACAGACTGGCAAAAAGTAGAGGTGATGATTAATGAGTTTACGTCCAGAAGAGATTACTGCAGTAATCCAGGAACGAATTAAAAACTTTCGTGGAGATCTCAGTCTAGCTGATGAGGGCACAGTCCTTCAAGTTGGTGATGGTATCGCTAGAGTCTGGGGTTTAAATGACGCCATGAGTGGCGAACTTCTGGAATTTGTAGCCGAAGATGATGCTCCTGTTTACGGAATGGTTCTTAACTTAGAAGAAGATAATGTAGGTGCGGTGCTTCTCGGCTCAGATATAGGTATTAGAGAAGGTTCTACTGTCAAGAGAATGAACCGTATCGTTGAGGTCCCTACCGGTGATGAATTACTTGGCCGTGTTGTAAATCCTTTAGGAATACCTATAGATGGTAAAGGACCTATCGATACTAAAGAGTATCGTCCTATCGAAAGTGATGCTCCTGGTATTATTAAAAGAAAACCAGTTTCCGAGCCACTGCAAACTGGTATTAAATCTATCGACTCAATGTTCCCTATTGGACGTGGGCAACGCGAGTTGATTATTGGTGATAGACAAACTGGTAAAACAGCCTTAGCTGTAGATACAATCATTAATCAAAAGGGTCAAGATGATATCTGTATTTATGTAGCAATTGGCCAAAAAGCATCTACAGTTAGCTCTGTAGTAGCTAAATTGAGAGAATTTGGCGCTCTCGACTATTCGATTGTTGTAGCAGCTACTGCTAGCGAAAGTGCACCATTACAATACATTGCTCCATATGCAGGTTGTGCTATGGGTGAATACTTCATGCACCAAGGTAAGCATGTGCTTATAATCTATGATGATCTTTCTAAACATGCTGTAGCTTACAGAGCAATGTCTTTATTATTGAGGCGTCCACCTGGACGTGAAGCTTATCCAGGCGATGTCTTTTATCTCCACTCACGTCTTTTGGAGCGTGCTGCTAAACTGACAGATGAGCTAGGTGGAGGTTCACTTACAGCTTTACCGATTATTGAAACTCAAGCTGGAGACGTTTCCGCTTATATTCCTACTAACGTTATTTCTATTACAGACGGACAGATATTTTTAGAGAGCGATCTCTTTTTTGCTGGTTTCCGTCCTGCAGTTAACGTAGGTATTTCAGTATCTCGTGTTGGTGGTAAAGCACAGATTAAAGCTATGAAGAAAGTAGCTGGCCGCTTAAAGCTTGATTTGTCCCAATACGAGGAGCTAAAAGCCTTCGCTCAGTTTGGCTCAGAGTTGGATAAATCAACTAAAGAGTTATTAGCACGCGGCGAAAAGATTATGGAAGTTCTTAAGCAAGACCAATACGAACCTATGCCTGTAGCTAAACAAGTGGCGATTATGTACGCTGCTAACTATGGTTACCTAGATAATATTGAAGTTAAAGATATTGCTAGGTTTGAAGCGGAGATGCTTAAATATATTGCAGATCTCTATCCTCAAGTCTATGAGGTTATTGATAAAAGCAAAGATTTAAGTCCCGAAACAGAAGAACTATTGAAAAAAGCGTTGCAAGAGTTTGGCAAGGAGTTTATCCCAACAAGCAAATAGGGGGTATTTAGGTGCAAGGAATGCGTGATATTAAAAGACGAATTCGCAGTGTCAAAAGCACCGAACAGATCACCCGAGCCATGAAAATGGTTGCTGCTGCTAAGCTCAAAAGCGCTGAGAGACTAGTAAATGAATCTCGTCCTTATTCTAGAACTATGAGAGAAGTTTTTCAAAACATTATGGCGAGAGCCGAAAGTTTAGAACACCCTCTCCTAAAAGTGAGGAATGGGAATAAAGCCTGTTATGTGGTAATTACAGCCGATCGTGGGTTATGTGGCGGATTCAATACTAACATTGCCCGTCTAGCCATTGAACACAGCCCAAATAGTGAAAAAGTGTTTTTACCTATCGGCCGTAAAGGAAGAGATTATCTAGCTTTTAGAGGCAACCAGCTAATGAATCAAGGTTATTTAGCTGGTGATGAACCTGATATACATTTGGTGCAAAATGTTGTTCTTGATCTAATCAAACGATACCAGAATGAAGAGTTTGATACGGTCTATCTGGTCTACAGTCGTTATGTGAGTCCATTGACTCAAGAACCAAGAGTAGTTAAGTTGCTACCTGTTGATGTAGAACCAGAAGAAGATAACAAGGGGACAACACATACAGAGCATATGTATGAACCATCGCCAGATAAATTGCTAGACGCTCTTATTCCACGTTATCTCATAAGTCAGGTTTATCGAGGACTAGTTGAGAACCATGCAGGCGAGCTTGGAGCAAGAATGACCGCAATGGATAATGCAACCAAAAACGCGGAAGAGATGATCGAGAGCTTAACGCTGCAGTACAACCGGGCCCGACAGGCTGCCATCACCCAGGAGATTGCTGAGGTTGTTGGTGGTGCTGAGGCTCTCCGCTGACGGCAAGGAGGTTTGGCTGATGAACAAAGGCAAAGTCACTCAGGTCATTGGACCTGTTGTGGATATTGAATTTGAACCAGGTAAGTTACCTGATCTTTATAATGCAGTTACTATTGCTAGTGGCGAGCGTGTTATTACAGCTGAGGTAGCTCAGCACTTAGGTAATTACACTGCTCGTTGTGTTGCTCTATCTTCTACAGACGGCTTAAAAAGAGGTATTGAGGCTGTAGATACAGGCGGACCGATTCAAGTACCTGTTGGTGAAGAAGTATTAGGTAGGATTTTTAACGTTTTAGGTGCTCCTGTGGATGAGGGCAGTGCTGTTAGTACTGAAAAGAAATATCCTATTCACCGAGCTGCTCCACCTCTAAAAGACCAGAAGACTACGACAGAAATTCTAGAGACCGGTATTAAAGTCGTAGACTTACTAACTCCCTACCCAAAGGGTGGTAAGATTGGTCTTTTTGGTGGTGCTGGTGTAGGTAAAACTATTTTGATTCAAGAACTCATTCGTAACGTAGCTTTTGAGCATGGTGGATATTCAGTTTTCGCCGGTGTCGGTGAAAGAACCAGAGAAGGTAATGAGCTTTTTCTAGAAATGAAAGAGTCTGGCGTTTTAGAAAAGACTGCTTTGGTTTTTGGCCAGATGAATGAACCACCTGGAGCTAGACTTAGAGTAGCTCTAACAGCTCTGGCTATGGCTGAGTATTTCCGTGATGAAAAGAGCCAAGACGTGCTCTTATTTATCGATAATATTTTCCGCTTTATTCAGGCTGGTTCAGAGGTATCTGCCCTTCTAGGACGTATGCCTTCTGCTGTAGGTTATCAACCTACTCTAGCTACTGAAGTAGGCGCTTTGCAAGAGCGAATCACATCTACAAACAAAGGCTCTATTACTTCTATTCAAGCTATTTATGTCCCTGCTGATGACTATACAGACCCAGCTCCAGCGACAACATTTGCTCACCTTGATGCTACTACTAACTTAGAGCGTCGTATTGCTTCTTTGGGTATTTACCCTGCCGTAGACCCATTAAGCTCCGCTTCGCGTATTTTAGATCCACGCGTAGTTGGTAGAGAGCATTATGAAGTTGCCCGTGGTGTGCAAGAAGTGTTGCAACGTTATAAAGAACTTCAAGATATCATTGCTATTCTGGGTATGGATGAACTCTCTGACGAAGATAAGGTTATTGTCGGTAGAGCAAGAAGAATCCAGAAGTTCTTATCACAACCGATGTTCGTTGCTGAAGCCTTTACAGGTCAAACTGGCCGCTTCGTAACTATCTCTGATACAGTAAGAAGCTTTAAAGAGATCTTAGAAGGTCGCCATGACCAACTGCCGGAACAAGCCTTCTACATGGTAGGTAGTATTGATGAAGCAATTGAGAAGGCCAAGAGTATGGGGGCATCAGTATAATGGCTAGAGCTTTTCGATTGAGAATCGTTACACCAGAACGAGTGATCTTCGATGAGCAAGTTGAAATGGTGATTGCTCCTGGTACCGAAGGTGAACTGGCAGTGCAAGCCTATCATACAGCATTTGCTACCTCACTTAAACCAGGCGTTCTAAGAGTACGTAAAGATACTGCGAATACATTCGAGCGGCTTTCTTGTACTGGTGGTTTTTTGCATGTTCTTAACAATGATGTGCAAATACTAGCGGACGCGTCCGAATTTGCTAATGAGATCGATGTTGAACGTGCTCTAAAGGCAAGACAGAGAGCCGAAGAACGATTAGTTAGCCAGCAAGATATCGATGTGATGAGAGCAAAGTTAGCTTTAGAACGTGCCCTAGCAAGATTAAAGACAGTAGGCTACGAAGAAGATAAATAAAAGTAAACTTTAAAGAGGAAGAACTGCACGATGCAGCCTTCCTCTTTTTTTCTTATTTAGATGGCTATAAGTTGCTTATTGCCTGTGAATTTCTTAGCGTAATAAGATTAAGGTAAGTGTCTTGGGTTTACTAAAAGAGGAGGTAGTTTAATTACCCCCTCAAAAAATATTATTCGGGAACGATAACGATACCTCTTAAGGATACCCCAGCTTCTTTAGGAATAAATCTGATTGCTTTTATTGGTGTATTAGGAAGTGGTAATACTTGGACCATGCTATCCGAGAAGATGGGTTCGGAAAAGTTTACGCCGTCTAATGAATAAGCTAATCCCCACTCTCCATAGTTAGTTGGTTCCTGCATTAACGCAGCAAGATGTATCTTAGTAGGACTTTCTAGGGTAAAGGTTAAGTCTTCTTCGATAACAAAGAAAGATTCGTTTGCAAAGCGATTGAGTAGATCTTGAGTATTAGCATTGGAAGTAATAGTGATTGCTTTTTTGGCTAGGATTGGTTCTAGCATTCTAATAATAATCCAGTACTCATAATCAGCTTCTCCTCTTAGTCGGAGATAACGAGCTTCTTTTGGCTCTTCAAAAGGAACATTATAATCTTTTTTACCTTTTAAGGTAAGGACTTCTTCCCAAGAGTTTCCGTCTTGAGAAATTTCGACTTTACCTTTACGGAAGTAATCGAGGTTATTGTTGGACATTATCAAGTTAAACCCTTGAAGTATTTCCACTCGGCCTAAATCAACTGTTAGATAATCATCTGGTCTTTGACCTCTAGCACTCCAAAAGAAAGTCTCTGGGTTATTGTCTGCAGCTAATGAAGGTACATAATTTTTATAAACGGGCATGTTGGTAATAACTGTGTAACTAGAGAGACCAAAGAAAGAAGAGATAGCCACAGAGAGTCTGTCAAAGAGAGGCGAAAGGACAGATAAGCTACCTAACTGAGCTGTTTGGAAAGAGTCTAGGCTAGTGAGTAGATTAGCTCTAAGGTAAATTTCTAAGGCTTCATTATATTTAGCTAGGCTTTTAGGTGGATTTTGACTATCAAGCGGACCAGCTTCAGCAACAAGTGTAGCTGCATTTACATATAGGGAACCAATTTTACCTAGATTAGCCATGCGTTTCAAGTAGGGTTCAGCTTCTTTAGAAGCATTAGGAAAGAACTTGGGAAAATCAGAGCGTAGTTCCTCGAGGCCTACAAATTCTTTTTCTAAGGGCTCAGCTGCCTTTTTTAATGCCTTTAATGCAGTTTGATATTGAGGTGAAGATACTTCTTTGGTAGCTGCTAATTCGTAGAGTTCAGAAAAGTGTTTAAAAAATTCTGTAGAGAGGTTTACAATAGTGGGATATTCGTGAGTTGGACCATGGCGGAAAAAGACTGTATTCTGTTCAGCGAACCTTTGGTATAACTCTCGGTTTTCATTTCCTAAGATACCTACGGCTTTTTGCCAAGAAAGCTCAGGATCATAAACTTTAGCGTTCCAAGTATAATCAGCACAAGTCATTAGTGGTAATTTAGATAGTTCAGCTTCGTTCATAGGATTAAACGTAAAACCTACTGTAGCTGGTAACTCAGCATCTCTACTAGCAATAGGGGCCATATATAATCTAGTACGATTGTAATCGTTAACAGGATAATTATCCCAATAAAGAATATCATGCTGCCAAATATCGCCAATTTCTTTAGCTTCTGTCGAGGTGATAGTCTCAGCAACAATACCATAACCTGTGGAGTAGACAATAATGTCAGGGTCTAGTTGGTTAGCATAAGTCTCTCGATAAGGAGAAGTACCTTTTTGGTAGTATTCAGTAGGTACCACAATAAGTCGATGATTAGCTAGGCGTGTTTTTAAGTAACTACTATACTTATTACAAAAGTCTACTTGAGCTTTAGCATAGTTATTGCCATACTTAGCTCTATCGCTAGCACTTTTTAAATTGGGGTCGATATCATCAAGTAGTAGAGCAAAGTGCTCTACGCCAATGCCTATCATTACTTCTGTTTTATTTATTAAAGCTTGCCAATCTCTTTCGGAAGTAAACTGCACAGTGTTTCCAGGCGAGATAGCAAAAACAAAATCCACATGGCTATTTTCAGCAGTAGTCACTAACTCTGCTAATTCGGTTAGCTTTTTTTGAGGGTAAGGCTCCCGCCATTTTTCTCGGTGGTAAGGATCATCTTTAGGAGCATAAACATAGGTGTTCATCTTCCAGGTACCAAGAAATTGAATTATATCTTTACGTGCGGTATGTGACCATGGTGTATCATAAAAACCTTCAATCACACCACGATAAGCAAATGCTGGTGCATCGACAATAGTTATTGCGGGAATTTCTGAATTGCTGGTAATTAATTGATTAATACTTTGATATGCATAGAATAAACCACGTTCGGAGGCAGCAATTATCCGACCATTTTTGTCTTTAATATCGATAAAATAAGCCTCTAAGCCAAGGTTATCAATTTCTTTTACTTTCCCGATACTAACAGAAACTTTAACAGAACCTTGTGGAGAGGTAGACAAGAGCTTTAGTTCTTCTGGTACAGATTCATCGTAAAAAAAAGATAACTCTTTAGTTGGTATAAATGTACTACCTGTAACTAAAGAATGGGGTTGAGGAAAGATCTGAACATTGGTTGCCAAAACAATTACCGAAGCAAGCAAAAAAGATAGTAATAATTTAGCCCAATACCGCAATAAAACCAATCCTCCTTAGATTAGTTAGCTTAGTGATTAGTAACTTCAGCAATAACATCGAAAAACCTTTACTAGTAACATGTTGGTTAATTGAAAAAGTAATTGATACTTTGTAAGAGTTATTGCTACCTTCATATATTTTAGGGGTATTTAATATTAGACAAGCTTGACTAGAGATAACAACTTTGTTAGGATTATAGCGTGCTCTTCTGATTGGCAGCAGAAGGCTACAGTAGCCTTGCCTTTGGGTAGGAATGGCAAGGCAAGAATCTGTTGCAATATATAAGAGGAGGATTTGACCTAATATGGCAAATTCAAGTACAGCTAAGAAAAATTCCACTGGCAATGGAAGTTTCTGGGAAAAAACGTTTAAGTTGAGAGAGCACGGAACTGATATACGCACAGAGGTTTTTGCAGGTATTACAACTTTTATGACCATGGCTTATATTCTTGTGGTCAACCCATCAATACTTAGTAGTATCCCTGGTGTAAGTTTTGAAGCAGCACTAATTGCTACAGCAATTTCATCAGCATTTGCTACGTTTTTAATGTCATTTTTAGCAAACCACCCCTTCGCTTTAGCTCCTGGAATGGGCCTCAACGCTTACTTTGCTTATAGCGTAGTTGGGGCTATGGGTTACTCTTACAGCGAGGCTTTAGCTGCAGTTTTTATCTCTGGTGTCATCTTTATTATTATGACAGCTACCGGAGCAAGACGCGCTATAGTTAAAGCGATTCCTGAGAGTATCAAATCTGGTATTGGCGCTGGTATTGGTTTGTTTATCGCTTTATTAGGTCTACAAAGTGCAGGTATAATTCAAGGCGATCCTAATACTATGCTTGCTTTAGGTGACCTAACTAATCATGCAACACTTTTAGCAATTCTTGGACTATTCATTACTGGTGTTTTAATGACCCTTAATGTTAAAGGTAGCATCCTCATTGGTATGTTTGTTACTACTATTTTAGGTTGGGTAACTAAGACAGCACCAGCTCCCGAAGGCTTTTTTGCTCTACCTAATTTTGCTGAATGGTTTAAGATTGTAGGTCAAATGGATTTTAAAGGACTTTTACAAATTGGTAATGGCTTCAATATGAATGTCTTAACTAGAGTAGTAGAAGTCATTTTCGCCTTCTTCTTTGTTGATATGTTCGATACAATTGGCACACTAGTTGGTGTAGCAAAGAGATCTAACATGATGGATAAAGATGGTACTTTACCTAACATGGACAAGGCTATGATGGCTGACGCTGTTGGTACTTGTTTTGGTGCCTTCTCTGGTACACCAACAGTAACTACCTATGTTGAAAGTGCATCAGGTGTTGCTGCAGGTGGAAGAACAGGACTTACTTCCTTTACTGTAGCAATAGCCTTCCTTCTTTTTGGTTTGTTCTTATCACCAGTTGCTAAGTCTGTTCCTGGCTTTGCAACAGCTCCTGCTTTAATTATTGTAGGTGTCTTAATGATGCAAAGTATCAAAGATGTTAATTGGGATGATATGTCTGAAGCATTGCCAGCCTTTATTGCTGTTGCTGCTATGCCTTTCACCTTTAGCATCTCCAATGGTATTGCCTTTGCCTTTATCGCTTATTCTTTTGTCAAACTTCTCTCCGGTAAGGGTAAAGATGTACACTGGGTTGTTTATTTATTATCAGTATTGTTTATTCTCAAATATGCATTCCTTAAGTAGTTAAAAAGTTAAAGGCCCCGTAGGGGGCCTTCTTTTTTAGCAGGAGAAACATAGTTAGAGAACGTAATTGATACATAGAGGAATTATAGTTGTGACTTTTATATTATTCTGTGGGAGGATTTTAAGTGAAACACAGATTTTTGATTGTTTTATGTTTGCTTTTGCTACCTTTTAATGTATTAGCGATCTCTCAGAATTGGCTAGAAAGTCTGTCTGAGTATGCAGAAGCGCAAGTAGATGATGTTAGTCTTTATTATCATATTAAAAAACCTCAAGTTTATTGGGATTTGGCGAATTCTCTTGAGAAGAAAATTTATTTGAATAGTCTCGGTGATAATTTGTTTTATCTTGAGAATGATCCTGATAAATTAGTTATACTAATAGATAATATTATTGAAAAGACAGCTGCAAAATTAGGACTTGTGGTTCCTGAAACAAATATATTTCTTTACCCAGATCAAAAGGAACTTTACA
>DHDH01000001.1:260582-279933 GCA_002399235.1 Firmicutes bacterium UBA4881
AAGGAACTTTACAGAGTTACTGCTTATAATGATGGATTTTATGTAGTTATGGGTAACGAGGTTCATGTTACACCAAATGATCTATATAAAGTGCTTGAGTATGTGATGGCTGCTAATTATCCTAACTTAGAAAGAAAACTCTTGATGGCAATGGCCAAATATTACTTTCCCAATTATAGTAGGCCTCATCAACAAGCTCAATATTGGCTAAACTTTCAAGAGTTGCCAGCCCTTAGTATTGTTAATGCAAAAACTACTGTTTCCCTAGATTATAAAGATTGGGATGCTATTGCTTCTTTTATGGGATACCTAATAGAAACATACCCTAATCTTGCTTGGGAGGAAATTAAGCATCTTAGCGATGTCGAAACACTGCTCTCTACTAATCTATTCACATTGGAGCAGAGCTGGCGCAAATATTTGCAGTCTAAATTTTACCTAAAATTAGCTCGTAATGAAGAGGTCTTAGTTGGACAGGATGCAGTTGGAGCTTGTCTAATAGAGAATCCAGGCGATCCGCTAAACGATGTATGTTTAGAGATATTTAACAATAATCCCCATGAAGCAACTATGGGTTATGTAACTCAGAGGTATTATGAACAGTTGAATTCAAAGACAAACGAATTAATCCGTTTTAAACTCAGTGCTCCTCAGAAGGGAGCAGAAGAGATATGGTTAATTGCTAAAATGTCTTATACTGATGCTAGTGGTAAGGAAGATGTTTGCTTATTTAGTTTACCCATCAAAATAGTTAGTATTTAAGTAAGTCCCCGGTTTAACCGGGGACAATTCTAGACACATACAGTTCAACGATTTACAGTAGTAAAGAGTAAAAATACAAAGGGGAGTTGAGAGTATGAGCACCTTGGAAAAGATTAAAGACGAACAGATTGATGTATTGTTCCAAGCGATTTTATCTTTAGAGAATAAAGATGAGTGCTATAAGTTTTTCGAAGATATCCTTACCATTGCTGAGGTTAAGGCTATGGCTCAGCGCTTAGCTGTAGCAAGGATGCTAGAAAAAGGTGAAACCTATACAGAGATTAGTCAACAAACTGGAGCTAGTACAGCTACGATTAGTAGAGTGAAGCGTTGCTTAGTTTATGGAGCAGATGGCTACCGACTAGTTCTTAATCGTTTGAAAGAGGAGGGCATATTTTAATGAGTTTTGAGATCCCTGAGGGTACTAAGGATCTGTTACCTGTAGAAGTGAAACTAAAAAACGAGATAGAAGCAAAATTACACAAGCAATTAAGTTCCTGGGGTTATAGACAAGTCATTACACCATCTTACGAGTATTTAACTACTTTAGCCCAAGGGGAAGAAAGTCGCTTAGATTACTTTAGTTTTATTAACGAGAGTGGGGAATCAATCGCTTTAAGGAATGATTTTACTACTCCTATAGCTAGACTTGCTAATGTAGCCTTAGCCGATGAACCTAGACCTTTACGACTTTATTATTTAGGTAATCTCTTCCGTTTACAGCGTAAAGAGCGTAAAAGAGAGTTTTGGCAAGCAGGAGCAGAATTGATTGGTGATAGATCTCCAGAAGCCGATGCCGAAGTTTTAGCTTTAGCAATGTCGTCTTTAGAAGAGCTAGGAATTCCTGGTTGGGGTTTGGATATTGGTCATAGAGGTATCTTACGAGGGATTCTTAACGATTCCAACCTCTCTATTAAAGCCAAGCAAGAAGTGGAGAATCTATTTTTAAATAAGGATTTTGCTGAGCTCAAAGCTTTCGTTAAACGAGAAAAAACTTGCAATGATCTACTTTTACTACCAGATCTCAGGGGAGATGCCAAGATTATTAATCAAGCAGCTAAAGAGTTATCTTCACCAAGCGCAAAAATAGCACTAGCTGAGATTGAAAAGATTCTGGGAGCCCTTGCACCCTATAAAATAAATAACATTAACATAGATTTAGCTATGGTTAAAGATCTAGCTTATTATACCGGGATGTTTTTCGAAGGGTTTGCACCTGGTTTAGCCGGAGTGATCTGTACTGGTGGACGTTACGATAAATTATTGGGTAACTTTGGCAAGGACGAACCTGCTGTAGGTTTAGCTATTGGTATTGACGAGGTCGTGGAAGTTCTAGCTATGAAAACTAGTAAGCGTTCTGAAGCTATTCCTGATCTCTGTGTAGTCTATAGCCAAGAAAATTATACTAAGGCTATTAATATAGCAACGGAAAAACGTTTAAAAGGAGAAAGCGTTTTTATTACTTCAGACTCAAATAGTTTGCCATTAGCTAAAAAGTATTTGAAGCTTAACTAAGAAGAGGAAGGTATTGCCTTCCTCTTTTCTATAGCTAGATTTGGTTTGGTTAAGATAAACTTCCCCCGAAGCAACGAGGATTAAAAAACTTTACCCATAGGTTAAATCAACTATAATTTGATTAGTGATTAAAAAGAGAGAAGATAGGGGTTAGGTCTTAATTAATATTATTGACAGGAGCCTAATTGCATGGTAACATGTTTACAACATTAACGCTTTAACAATGTAAAGCAACAAAGGAGAACTTCTCATGCTGACAATAGCCTTACCTAAAGGTAGATTAATGGATAAAGCCTTGGAACTTTTTCAAAGATCGGGTCTAGTGCAAAATATTGACTTTGCCGAATCGAGAAAACTTATTATTGAAGACAAAGAAGCTGGTTTTCGTTATATTTTAGCCAAACCTTTTGATGTACCTACATATGTAGAATACGGAGCTGCAGATATTGGTGTAGTAGGTAAAGATGTTTTAAAAGAAAATGCTAGGGCCGTCTATGAGTTATTAGATTTAGCTATTGGTCGGTGTAGGATGATTGTAGCTGTGAAAGAAGGTTCTGGTTTAGAAAAAGTTCAGGAACTAGGATTTAGTGCAAAAGTAGCTAGTAAATACCCTAGGGTTACCAAAGAGTTTTTTAGATCACACGGAATTCAATCTGAGATAATCGAATTAAATGGTTCAATCGAATTAGCGCCAATAGTAGATCTAGCTGATGCTATTGTTGATATTACGGAAACAGGACGTACTATAGAAGAAAATGGTTTAAAAATTATCGGCGAAGTTTTTCCCATCTCTGCTAGACTCATCGCTAATCAAGCTAGTTATAAGATCCACTACCCCGAATTACGGAGAATTGTCAAATCATTAGAGGAGGTAGTTTCATGTTAATACCTATACTAAGTGTAGAAAATAAAGAAGACTACTTGAACAGATTAAAAAGGCCTGATCTTGGGGAATTAGCAGATTCCCTACCTTCTTCTTCAGTGACAATTCCGCTCTTTGGGCGAGCAATGAAACCTGAAGAAACGGTTAGAGCTATTATAAAAAAAGTGAAAGATGAAAAGGACCAAGGCGTTAAGGAGATTGCTAAAGTTTTAGATAATTTTACTGGTGAGAGTTTGATCTATAGACCTTCGGAAAAAGCTTATAAGAAGGTAAGTTCCGAGTTTATATCAGCTCTTAGAACCAGTATCGCCAGGATAAAAAGTTTTCATCAGAAACAGTTACCCCAGAGTTTTTTTACTGAGGAAGAAGGTATAACTTTAGGTTGGCGTATTAGACCAGTAAAAAGAGCTGGTTTATATGTACCAGGTGGAACAGCACCTTTAGTTTCTTCCTTGTTAATGACAGCAATCCCAGCGCTAGTAGCAGGTGTTAGTGAAATAATTGTAGCTACACCTACAAAAGAAGCTGGTTTAGCTCCAGAGATTGAAGTAGCAGCGTTAGAATTGGGTATAAACCATATTCTACCTGTTGGGGGAGCTCAAGCTATAGCTGCCCTTGCTTATGGTACAGAGAGTACGCCTAAGGTTGATGTGATTGCTGGACCTGGCAATCTCTTTGTAACCTTAGCTAAAAAAGAAGTTTATGGTACTGTTGGGATCGATATGCTAGCAGGGCCTAGTGAAATCTTAGTTATCGCTGACGAAAAAGCAGACCCTAAATTGCTAGCAGCTGATCTCCTTTCACAAGCGGAACATGATAAAGAAGCAGCAGCTATTCTCATTACAACCAGTAAAGAGATAGCTGTAAACGTGGTTGGGGAATTAGAAAGACAACTAGAACAATTACCCAGAAAAGAATACGCCTTAGCTTCTCTGAAAAATCATGGCGCAGCTATTGTTGTTCCTAACTTACAAACTGCCGCAGTTATAGCTAATGAAATTGCTCCAGAACATCTTGAGGTACAGGTAGCTAATATAGACGAAGTACTACCCTACTTAGAAAATGCAGGAGCGATCTTTTTAGGTTCTTTTGCTTCCGAGCCTTTAGGAGACTATATTTTGGGGCCTAATCATGTGTTACCAACTTCTGGTACAGCAAGGTTTGCTTCTCCACTTTCGGTAAATACATTTATAAAAGCTTCTAGCTTACTAAAGGTTAACAAAACAGGTTATGAGAAAGTAGGCCCTTCGGCTGCTATTCTTGCTGAAGTAGAAGGCTTAAGAGCGCACCAAGAAGCGGTTTTAAGGAGGCAAGAACTATGAGAAAGGCAGAGATAAAGAGGCAGAGTTTAGAGAGTGATGTTAGAGTTTTAATTGATCTAGATGGTAACGGTAAAGCAAAAGTTAAAACAGGTATAGGCTTTTTTGATCATATGTTATCTTTACTGGCTTTTCACGCAAAGCTTGATCTAGAGGTAGAGGCAAGAGGTGACCTTTTTGTAGATGATCATCACACAGTAGAAGATATTGGGATCGTCTTTGGTCAGGCTTTGAAAGAAGCTTTAGGTGACCGTAAAGGGATAGTTCGATATGGCTCTTTCCTCTTACCAATGGATGAAGTCCTAGCAAGAGCAGTTTTGGACATTTCTGGGCGCTCTAATCTTGTCTACCGAGTTAAGTTTACCAATGAACGGATTGGTGAACTAGCTACTGAGATGATTAAAGAGTTTTTCCAAGCTGTAGTGAATCAAGCTGGGTTAACTTTACATCTAGAAGTTTTCTATGGAGAAAATAATCACCATATAGCTGAAGCTATATTTAAAGCTTTTGGGCGAGCCCTACAACAAGCTTTTAGACAAGAAGGGACAGATATACCTTCTAGTAAAGGCCTTCTAGACTGAAGGAGGGGACGAAGTGCTATTAATTCCAGCTATAGATTTAAGAAAAGGAAAGACGGTACGACTAATACAAGGGGATTATGAGAAGGAAACAGATTATGGTCACGAGCCACTTGATTTAGCGAAACAATTCCAAGATACCGGAGCTAAGCGTATTCATATAGTTGATTTAGATGGAGCTAAAGGTGATGGTTCTAATCGCCAAGCGATTATTAATATTGCTAGTAAATTAACCGCCACAGTTGATACTGGTGGCGGAATTCGGACCATGTTAGACATTGAGGAGTTAATAACTGGCGGAGTGCAAAAGGTAGTCCTTGGTACTATAGCGGTTGAAAATCCTCAACTGGTCAAAGACGCAGTAAAGCGTTATAGAGACAAGATTAGTGTTGGTGTAGATGCTTTATCTGGCCTGGTAAAGGTTAAAGGTTGGTTAGAAAGCACACCAGTTAAGGCAGATATTTTAATTAGGCAAATGGTTGATTTCGGTGTACAAGAGATCATTTATACAGATATTGATAGAGATGGAACTCTAACTGGGCCTAATTACGAGGCTTTAGAAAGATTGGTTAATTTACCTGTGAACATTATAGCCTCAGGTGGAGTAGCTTCACTAGCAGATTTAGAGAAACTGCGAAAATTACCTCTCTATGGAGTAATAGTAGGCAAAGCCTTATATGAGGGGACATTTTCACTGGAAGAGGCTTTGGAGGTTTTCAAATGAAGGTAAAAAAGATCATTCCCTGTTTGGATTTTAAAAATGGCCGTGTTGTTAAAGGGGAAAAGTTTACTAATTTAAAAGATGCTGGAGATCCTGTAAAGTTAGCTAGACAGTATGCCGAAGCTGGTGCAGATGAACTGGTTTTCCTTGATATATCTGCGACTAATGAATCGAGAGGAACTGTATTAGGTTATGTCGAGGAGATTTCAAAAGTTAGTTCGATTCCATTAACTGTAGGTGGAGGGATACGTGATCTTCGGGATATAGAAGCAGTTTTAGCTAAGGGAGCCACTAAAGTGGCAATTAATAGTGCTGCAGTGAAAAATCCTGAACTAATAGACCAAGCTGCTAAAGAGTTTGGTAGCGATAAGATTGTCGTAGCTATAGATGTAGTTAAAGCTAACAATAGCTGGCTAGTAGTAACCCATGGTGGGAACTTAGTAACTAAACTAGATGCAATCGAATGGGCTAAAGAAGTAGAAAAACGAGGTGCTGGCTCTTTGTTAGTTACTAGTAAAGATGCAGATGGAGCCAAAGCGGGTTATGATTTAGAACTAATTCGTCATCTTAAAGTAAAAGTCAAGATTCCTCTAATCGCTTCTGGAGGTGCAGGTTGTTTAGAGCATCTCAAAGAAGGGGCTAAAGCTGGAGCAGATGGTTTACTTGCTGCTTCTATTTTCCATTTTGGCGAAGTTTCAATCCAAGAATGCAAGGAATACTTAGCTTTAAGTGGTTTTGCCGTATCACCAGTTAAACTAGAACCGAAATTTGATGAAAAAGGGTTAGTTGTTGCTATTGCAGTGGACGCGCAAGATGGAACAGTCTTGATGCAGGCATATATGAATAAAGAAGCTTGGGACCTGACGATTAAAACTGGTCGAGCAACTTATTTTAGTCGTAGTAGACAGAAGATATGGGTTAAAGGCGAAGAAAGTGGCCATAGACAAATGGTCAAAGAGATACGCCTCGATTGTGATCGCGACAGTGTCTTATTAATTGTGGAGCAGACTGGCGCTGCTTGTCATACTAACAATCGCTCTTGTTTTTACACACCAGTATTTGGTAATAATAGTCCGCATATGGGTACTTTACTGACCAATTTACAAAAGACTATTCATGAGAGAAGAGAAAACCCTGTTAGTGGATCCTATACTAATTATCTGTTTGAGAAAGGTCTAGATAAAATATTAAAAAAAGTTGGCGAAGAGAGTTCAGAGGTAATTATTGCTGCCAAAAATAAGGTAAAAGAGGAGATCGTCTACGAAACAGCTGACCTTCTTTATCATTTGAGTGTTCTTTTGGAAGAAAGAGGTTTAGGGTGGAACGATATTGCTTTAGAATTATCGAAACGAGAAAAATAAATAAACGCTCGGTGTATACCGAGCGTTTATTTATGGAAGGACTGGGTACTTGGCGGGCGCTAGGTAGGTGGCACTACCTATCTACCCAGATACCTTCATTATGGGTGGAGGGTGTTGGGGGTTAGTATAAAAACATAAGATAAGTTCGGGCTTGGGGGAGAGATAAACTCTCCCCGGAATACAAAAAAGGAGAAGAGGGAAAAAAGTATATATGAAGCACTTTTTATCAAATTAAATGGGGGGTTAGGATGCTGGGGGTGGCCAGCATCCTACATTAAAAAGGGTGTTGGGGTATATAAATGTTGGTTATTTCTTTTAGCGTTCACTTATATAACGGTGGGACTCATAAAAAGTTACACCTGTTTTAAAAATAAGTTTACTTTTTTTGCAGCGGTTTAAAATTATTTAAAGCTGTTTTGAAAAAAAACGCTCAGCTCTATTCGCTGGGCGTTTTTTAAATTGTAGGAACTGAGTTTTATGGTGGGCGCTAGGTAGGTGGCACTACCTATCTACTCAGTACCTTCTTTAATGGGTGGAGGGTGTTGGGGGTTAGTATGAAAACATAAGATAAGTTCAATTTTTTAGGGGAACATATTCCCTAAATGAGATAAAAAAATATATATAGATAAAATATCGTTTATATACCCGTAAAAAATGGGGGATAAGGATGCTGGGGGTGGCCAGCATCCTTAAAAAGGGTGTTGGGTTATATAAATGTTAGTTTGCTTTTGGTTTTCACCTATATAACGGTGAGCCTAATAAAAAGTTACACCTATTTCAAAAATTATTTTATTTTTTTGGGAGCTAGTTCATTAAGTAATAGGTAGTTAAATGTAACTTTTAAGTGTTTTTAATCTCCGTAAATATCCAGAGAGAATATAATTAATCAGGATATTCGTTTTAATATACCCGTAAAATGGGGGGATATAAGGATGCTGGGAAAAACCAGCATCCTTAAAAAAAGGGTGTTGGGGTATATAAATGTTGGTTATTTCTTTTAGCTTTCACCTATATAACGGTGAAAGCCTTAAAAAGTTACACCTATTTTGGAAAAAAGTTTAATTATTTTTTGCTAGATTAGTTAAAACTGTTCTCTAGCAGGACTTTAGATATAGCAAATGGAATTAATACATAGAAGAATTTAAGACAATCAAGGGGGACATTAAAATGGCCTGCAAAGCCTACAGGGTTGCTTGTAATTTTGTCCTGGGGCTACTAGATGCAGATATTGACTTTGCTAAGGGAATGATCGAAGCAGCATTGTATTGCCAAGAACTATTCCCAACAGAAGACTATAATTGCCTATGGACAGAAGAGGCACTACTCACTGAACCAGAAAAAATAAAAGTGTGGCTAAAGCAAACATTAATCGACTTTCCACCACCTAATGATCTTGTCGTTATCTGGTTAGCCCTAGCTTGTAGCATAACAGAACAAGAAGGTTATATAATCGATCTATGTTTCGCTGGTGATAGTAGCGAAGAAAGGATGGCTATTGGTGTTTGCGGCCCCGATCTACCAAGATATCTACCGGCAACACACTTAGCACATTCGAAATTTTTACGAGAGTTAGCTCAAAAAGTAGACAAATTATCTTTTCAAGCTAGGTTTTTAAGTGAATATGTACTAGGGATGACTTATGCAGTTTTGTTAGCCAGAGATTTAGCTAAAGAGTACGCAAGTGATTTAACTGGTTTAAGACCACGGACAATAATGGCTGGTTTTATGGCTGGTGATGGTATCATTATAGGCAAAATTAATGCTAGAAGATTTACTCTGTCTACATTTAGTGAAAAAAGAGATACGGCAGAGAGGTAGCTTACCTCTTTGCCGTATCTTTCTTAAGATAATTTTTTTAAATGAGCGTATTCTAAAAGTAATCTCTTAATACCAGCTGAGTTAAAGACAACAACTACTTCCTGATTGCTACCATTTCCTTTAATTTCAACAACGATCCCTTGACCAAATTTGTCGTGGGTAACTTTATCGCCACAGGCTAGTTCTGTGTAGTTATTAAGGTTCTTGTCATTTGGTGCGGAGACATTTGGTTTTAAATTATTGCCTTGTCTTCTCGCCAAAGGACTCCAATCTTCTGTGTTATCAGGTAACTCCTCAACAAAGCGAGAAACACTGTTGAAAGAAGTTTGACCCCAAAGGAATCGGGTTTCGGCATAGGTAAGATAACACAACTTTTCTGCTCTGGTGATCGCTACGTAGCAAAGTCTTCTTTCTTCTTCGAGAAGGCTTTCTTCGAAGACAGAACGAGAGGTTGGGAAGATTCCTTCTTCGAGGCCAGTAATAAAAACAACAGGAAACTCTAGTCCTTTAGCTGAATGAATTGTCATTAAAGTAAGTGCATCGGTTACATCAGAGTAGCTGTCGATATCAGCAATTAATGATATCTCTTCTAAAAAGCCAGTGAGAGTAGCTTCCATACCAGCCCTCTCTTCGTAACTTTTCGTCACACTAAGAAACTCTTTGAGGTTAGCTACTCTAGCTAGTGATTCATCAGTATTTTCCTTCTCTAGTTGTTCTAGGTACCCGGTCTTACGCCAAATAAGCTCTACTAGTTCGGTAATCTTACCTTCTGTCGCTCTTGCAGTAAGAAAATGCCAAAGTTCAGCAAATTCGGTGATCGGTTTTAATTTTACCCCTAACCCCGGGATTGCTTTAGCTTTAAGAAGTGTATCTAAGTAAGAGCCACCCCAACCACTATGTGCAGTTTCTATCCTTTCAATAGTAACAGGGCCAATACCACGCTTAGGTACATTGATAACTCGGTTTAAACACACTGAATCGTAAGGGTTGGCAATAAGACGCAAGTAAGCTAAAGTGTCTTTAATTTCCGCTCTTTCATAGAAGCGCATACCTCCATAGATTATATGGGGTAGGCTATTAGCAAGGAATGCTTCTTCCAGTACACGTGATTGTGAGTTCATGCGATAGAGTATAGCAATATCTTTGAGGGGGAAGCCAGCTTGTTGTAGTTCTTTAATCTCACCTACAATAAACTGAGCCTCATCTCTTTCGGTTGCAGCTTTATAAACTCTTACTTTTTCGCCTTCTTGGTTGGCAGTCCAGAGTTTTTTCTTTTTACGGTTGATATTATTTGCAATAATAGTATTAGCAGCATCTAAAATATTGCTTGAAGAACGATAATTCTGTTCTAGTTTGATTACCTGAGCGTTTGGAAAATCTTCTTCAAACTCAAGAATATTTCTGATGTCCGCATTACGCCAGCTATATATGGATTGATCATCATCACCGACAACACAGATATTGCTATGGGCCTTAGCTAAGAGAGATACTAAAATATATTGAGCATGATTAGTATCTTGATACTCATCAACCATGATAAACTTATATCGGTTCTGATATTTAGTGAGGATGTCAGGGTTTTTTCTCAATAAAAGGACAACTTTAAGAATTAAGTCGTCAAAATCAACAGCATTGCTTTCAGCTAGTTTTTTCTGATATAAAGAATAAAACTCTTTGGTTTTACTTTCACTAAAGTTTTCAGAGGGGTATTCTTCAGGAAGTACTAAAGTATTCTTGGCTCCCGATACTAAACTTAGCATCATCTTTTCTGGAAAACGTTTTTGGTCTAGGTTAAGTTCCTCTAAAACTCTTTTAGCAAGTTTTTGCTGATCATCAGCATCATAAATGGTAAAACCTTTTTTAAGGCCTATATGTTCTCCTTCGATACGTAAAAGTCTGGCACAAAAAGAGTGAAATGTACTAACTGAAATGAACTCGGCTAGAGGACCAACAAGCTTTTCTACACGCTCTTTCATTTCGCTAGCAGCTTTATTAGTAAAAGTAACAGCCAAGATATTATGGGGTGAAACACGATAATGTTCAATAAGATAACCAATACGGTGAGTAATCACACGAGTTTTGCCACTACCAGCACCAGCAATAATTAAAAGAGGTCCTTCGTAGTGCATAGCAGCTTTTTTTTGTTCAGGGTTAAGTTGATCTAAAAGGTCACTATTCAAAAAGCACACCTCCGTTCACCAAATTTCGCCAAGCGGTTAAGCGAACCCTGCAAGGTTTTTTCTCCGAGGATTAGCCCCTTATTTTTATTAAAGTAAAGAAAAAGGTGATCAAAATACGACTACCAAATGGATTTAGCAAAGAAATAGAGGAGATATTAGGTGACAATACTCCTGTGTTTATAGAAGCGTTAGAAAATGGTACTGCTAGACCGGGACTTAGAGTTAACACACTAAAAATTAGTGTGGCTGATTTTTTGCAAATAAGCCCCTGGCCCTTAGAACAAATTCCTTGGTGTCAAGAAGGATTTTATTATCCCCAAGAAGCTCGTCCTGCTAAACACCATTATTATCATGCAGGTCTTTACTATCTTCAAGAGCCATCAGCTATGGCTCCTGTAGCTATTTTAGATCCAAAGCCAGGCGATCGAGTTCTTGATCTATGTGCTGCACCAGGGGGAAAATCTTTGCAGATAGCAGCTAGACTGCAAGGAAAAGGATTTTTAGTAACTAACGATCTCTATCCCGATAGGCTTAAAGCTTTAACTCGTAATATAGAGCAATCGGGTGTAGGTAATGCCACAATATTAAATGAAACTCCACAAAGGCTAGCTAAAAATTTTGCTGACTTTTTTGATAAGATTCTAGTTGATGCTCCCTGCTCTGGTGAGGGCATGTTTCGTAAGGATGGTCGAGCTGTCTTAGGTTGGGAGGAATATCCGCCTATTTTTTGCCACAGAAGACAGATTGGTATTTTAGAAGAAGCTAGCCGTCTTTTAAAACCGGGAGGTTACCTCGTCTACTCAACTTGTACCTTTAATCGTCAGGAAAACGAAGAAGTAATTAAGGAGTTTTTAAATAATAACCAAGACTATGAAGGCGTAATTTTAGAACCTTTTGCTAACCTAGTAAACGGCGAAGTACCTTACTCTCTAAGGTTATGGCCTCACAGGTTAGAAGGGGAAGGTCATTTTGTGGCAAAACTCCATAGAAAAGGTAGTAGTGAGCCAAAAGAAAATATTGGTTCTGGTTCGGCATCTTTTCCAGAAATACTAAAAGAGTTTTGGCAAGAAAATATTAAACTACCAACTGATAATTACACTTACACTGCCTATGGCGATCATTGCTTTTTAGTGCCTAGAGAGTTACCATCACTTGATGGGCTTAAGGTTTCCCGACCAGGTTTGTTTCTTGGCGAATTTAAAACCAAACGTTTTGAGCCTTCCCAAGCCCTCATCATGGCTTTAACTAAAGAACAAATACAAAATACAATTAGCTTCGAACGTGGTGATAGAGAGATTTCAATTTATCTCAGAGGACAAACTTTCCCTGTAGAAGGAAAGAGTGGCTGGGTGGGTGTTTTCATGGATCGCTTTCCCCTTGGATGGGGCAAAGTTAGTAATGGTGTGTTGAAAAACCATTATCCTAAAGCCTGGAGGCTGATATAGGTTGGAAAGGTTGGATAAAATCCTCTCCCATGTAGGTAGAGGATCTCGCAAAGATGTGAGGGAAATAATTAGGAAAGGCCTGGTCAAAGTAGACGAAGAAGTTGTTTGCGACCCGGGTTTTAAAGTCGACCCAGAAAAGAATGTTATTGAAATTGACGGAGATATCTTAACTTACAATCGCTTTGTTTATTACATGCTCAATAAACCGCAAGGCTATATTACTGCTACCGACGATAATTTTCATAAGACAGTTCTAGAGTTGATTAATCCCCGGGATTGGCGCAAGGATCTTTTTCCTGTAGGAAGACTGGATAAGGACACAGAAGGTCTTCTTATCCTTACTAACGATGGCAATTTAGGCCATATGCTAACCTCGCCTAAGTATCAAGTGCCTAAAGTTTACTACTTTGAAACTTTAGAAGAGATGGCAAAAGATAGCCTAGACCAGTTATGTCAAGGAGTCGATCTCGGTGATTTTTATGCTACAGCACTAAATGTTAAAATAATTGATAAAAACAAAGGCCAATTAGTAATCGACGAAGGTAAGTTTCATCAAGTAAAAAGAATGTGTGCAGCTATAGGTTATACCATAGTTTACTTGGAAAGGATTGAATTTGGGCCATTAAAGCTTGATCCTAGTCTACCAAGAGGTGACTATAGACCATTAACAGCAGAGGAGGTCGCTCTCTTAAAAGAAGCAGTATTATAGGAGGAGGAAAGTGAGGGGAAAGACATGGAGCAAAAAGATAAATTCATAGAGAAGCATCCTGATGACTTTAAAGATCTCTACGATCGCTATGTTAGCAGGATTAATGACTATTTGCTCCGTATGTCAGGCGATCCCTTACTGGCGGAGGAGCTAACCCAAGAGACCTTTTACAGGGCTCTTGTGAATCTGCGATCTTTTAAGGGAGAAACCATTGGACCATGGCTTTTTCGCATTGCTCATAATCTCTTTATTGACGAATATAGGCAAAGAAGACGCTTAGTAGGTGATGAGCCACTAGAGACATTACCAGTTTCGAGTGGTGCCGAGATGCCAGAAAAATACCTTGATTCATTGGAAACACAGAAAAAAGTGCAAATGATTCTGCGTAAACTCCCAGAAAACTATAGAGCGTTATTGTTATTAAGGGACCATTTAGGACTTTCATATGAAGACATTGCAGTCACAACTGGTAAATCTATTACTACAGTTAAAGTAACTTTGTTTAGAGCAAGAGCGAGGTTTAGGGAGTTATATACTGCGGAAGTATCAGGAAAGGAGGACATCAAATGAAAGATATATGTGATGTTGTACAAGATCTTCTACCATTATATTTAGATGATGATCTACGTGTGGGCACGAAAAGATTTGTCGATGATCATTTAAAAGAATGTCCCAGCTGTCGCCAATCTCTAGCTGATTCTGTAGAAGGCGAGCAGCTATTTAGAGAGGTTGTTAAAGAGAACAATTTCGATGCCGTTTCAGGCAGGAGAATATGGTTTAAGTCCATGTTAAGATATTTACTTAAACCAGCGGTGTGGGTTTTCTTGGTGCTTGTAGTTAGTGTCACAATAATTGTTACCATGGTTTCAAGACCGAATATGGTTCATTATGAAATATTAACGACAGCGGCTACGGCAGAGGAAATGCTGCACCCAGGTTTTTTCAGAGCCGGATTAAATCGAGATGGGAACAATGCATTAAAGTTTATGTTAGAGCAGTTTTCTTCGCCATATGAAAAAGATAGATATACTTATATATATCGAGCTAATTGGGTAAATGAATCTATTATTTTAGACCGACTCTACCCTTCAATTGATGCATCAGCTGAGCTATATTACCCTGATGTTAAAACGCCTGAACCTAAAATGATGCCCAGGGACATACTAATGGAATTAGACGATCCTATGCAGTTTTCATTAAGTTTTAATAGGTTTGTATCCTTAGCAGAACTTAAGTTATTGTTCGAAGACAGTGATGTTGAACTTTTATGGCTAGGAATTGCCACAAGAGATTATCAAAAGGAACCCAATTGGCAATCGTTTAATGATCTTTGGGGTTTACCTGTACACTATTTGCAAAATAACATTAAAGAATTTGAAGTTTCTGTGCAGGATGAAATCCGCAATAGGACGAAGATGTTAACAGATTACCAACAATATTTGACGGGCGTTGACTCCTTTTTACCATTAAGACTTAAATATATCCAAAAAAATGGTGTCAAGGTATTTGGCGTTGTAGTGCGAGCTACTGGTCCTGATATCCTACGTTGGATAGATAAATACCCATTAGTTCGTTTTTACCGACGCATGTCTTAATCAGTCCGTCTTTGGGAGGGAGAAAAATGGAAAAGATAACACAGGCTGAAGTACGTAAAATTCAGAGTTTTTGCCAGCAAGTGAGAGAGAACGTAGAGAAAGTTATTATTGGTAAAGCAGCTGTTATTGATCAAGTCATGGTGGCGTTACTTTGTGCTGGTCATGTCCTAGCTGAAGACGTACCAGGTGTTGGCAAAACAATGATGGCGAGAGCTCTATCGGTTTCTTTAGGTCTGGAATTTAATCGAATCCAATTTACCCCCGATCTTCTACCTTCTGATGTTACTGGTGTCTCTATTTTCAACCAAAAGTTAGGAGAGTTTGAATTTAAACCTGGTCCTATTTTTGCTCAAATAGTTTTGGCGGATGAAATTAATAGAGCAACACCAAGAACCCAATCAGCTCTTTTGGAGTGTATGGAAGAGAAACAGGTTACTACTGATGGTAAAACCAGAAAATTAGCCAAACCATTCTTAGTTATGGCTACGCAAAATCCAGTTGAATACGAAGGTACGTTTCCTTTACCAGAAGCTCAACTAGACCGGTTCCTCATGCGTATTAGTATAGGTTATCCGAAAGAAGCAGAAGAAAACGAAATATTAGTTCGTCTTCAGTATACTCACCCTGTAGAAAGTCTACAAAGTGTTGTGCAAGCAGAAGAGCTTATTGAGATGCAGGAACTCGTGAAAAGGGTATTTGTCGAAGAGTCTGTTAGAGAATATATTGTTCGTTTAGTGCAAGCGACAAGAACTCATAACGATGTAGCTCTTGGTGCATCTCCCCGTGGTTCTTTGGCTCTTTATAAGACAGCGCAAGCTTATGCTGCTTTGCAGGGTAGAGAATATGTAATCCCTGACGATGTTAAGTATCTAGCGCCTTTAACCCTTAGGCATAGAATAATTTTGAAACCAGAAAGTAGCCTTAGAGGAAGAACTACAGAGAGAGTGTTACAGGACATTTTAGAAAGTGTGCCTGTTGAGTTAGAAGCAATTGACTAAGGAAGACCAATCTAGCTTGGCAAACTAACAGAAAGGAGTAGCAGCTTGCCTAAGCCATAACTTATATAGGAAGCTGCGCATACCTAAGGTGGCTGATTGGAAAATGCTTCTTTGGCTAGCTGGAATAGCTGCCTTTTTGTTCCGAGGGCCATTTATTTATTTTATTTTTTATCTTCTACTGTTAATTTGGTTGGTACCTCCTTATTTACTACGGAAAACCCAGTCCTCATTACGTATTTATAGAGATACAGGTTCCGATGCTATGTTTTTTGGCGAAAAGATGACAGTTAAAATTAAAGTAGAGAATAATAGTCGTTTTCCTTTGGTTTGGCTGAAAATCAAAGAAGCTTGTCCGAGACAACTAGGATCTAAAGGGCAGTCTAAAATAAATTGGGTTATCTCTCTTAAGCCTGGAGAGACTCGCATATTAGAATATACACTTCGTGGTAGCCGCCGAGGAGCTTATTTAGTTGGTCCTTGCCAAATGGAACTAGGCGATATTTTTGGCCTTTATAAAACCAAATTAGAGGTACAGCTTTTTGACTTTATAACTGTTTATCCACGCGTAAAGCCAATTGAGGAGTTAGGATTAACATCATTGCAACCTTTGGGTAATCTAAGACATCCGCAAAAAATCTATGAAGATCCTATGAAAATAGCTGGACTTAGGGATTATCAACCAGGGGATCCACCCAAAAGAATCTCTTGGCGAGCTACAGCTAGACAAGAAAGGTTACTAGTTAAGGAATACGAAGCTACAATGTCTTTAGATACCATGGTACTTCTCGATCTAGATACTAATGCCTATAACCCTGGTAGGTTTGAAGCTACAAAGGAATTGGCCATAACAGTAGCGGCTTCGTTAGCAGTACACTTGGATGCTAGAAGGCAAGCAGTGGGCTTGGCTACCAATGGTGTAGCTGTAGCGGAAGCTTCCGCGTATTCTGATTTTAAAACGCTAGATAATTCTAACTTAGAGAATCTGGCACCACGGAAAGGACAGGGTAAGCAGATTTTAGAGGCATTGGCTCGCATTGAAGCAACTCCTAAAGCAGGACCATTTTTAGATCTTGCTAGTCGAGTCAAATCTAGGTTACCGTGGGGTTCGACTGTAATATTTATTGTGCCTAGGGATACTGATGATTTAATGACTTTTAGTCAATCTTTGGTGATGAGCGGTTATCGCGTAACGATTATTACTGTTGAAGGTACACGGTATCGTGAATATCTCGGTAAAGCTTCTACCTCATCTCTATTAATTCATCAAGTTAGAGAGGAGGATGAGATCAGTGCACTTGAACGAAAGAGAGAAGCATGAGCAAAAAATGCTGTTTTGGCTCTTACCACCTCTTTTAGCAACAGTATCGTTTGCCTTTGCTGCTAATATGGCTGAACTCTTAACCTTTGCCTGGCCCGATCTTAACCTCCATTACTATTTAGGTTTTTCTGCAGCCATTATATCTTTTATGGGTTATTTTTCTACTTCACAACCTCCAGCACCCGATAGAACACGTTCTATACTACCAGAGGCTTTCGCCATTGTCATTTTGGCTAAGGCATATACCTTTTTTGCTCTTCCTTGGGAGCGATTTTTACATCATTTAAAAATAAGTAGATTTTTAGAGTTTAATTTCTTTTTTGCTATAGTAATTTTATATATTGCCTGGCGACTTTCTAGAGAAGCAGGAAAGTTAGGTAAAACACTAACCGATTCTTTTGTCGATTTAAGTTATAATCGCCAATTTGATGAAGCCAATTTTGGCGCAGCAGAGAAGGAGAATATTACTGGTAAAAAGTTAATTAAACTTCTTCTTTTACCGACAGTGTTACTTCTGATTGGGGTAATTGTAGCTGAACAAAGCTTCCAGGTAAGAATGGCTGAGGCCCACTCTTTACGTTTACTCATTAATATTATAGGTGGCTTATTAGCTGCTTCGACAATTGCTGTAGCTACCTTTATGTTTTACTTTCAAAAGACCAAAGAGTGGGAGAGAGAAAATGCTCAGATTGATAGCAATTTAAGTTCTAAGTGGATTGCCTGGACTTTGATTTTTGTTTTCTTCTTTTCTATCTTTGCTACAATTTTGCCAGATGATTTCTCACCAGTCTACTTCTATGTACCAGATGCTATCAAATCTTTGTTACCTTTTATGCATAAAGATGGTGATAGACCAAAATTTGGCTTGAGTCCTCGCGAGGATGAGCCTGACCTTGTGCCTCTTGAAGATGGTGAGCTAGAGCGACAAAATTACTTCATGCTTTATGCTGTGGGACAATTAATTTTACGTGTGTTGCTTTTTTTACTAATTGTAGGTACAGCTCTTTATCATATTATAAAAACTGCCCAAGAAAATGCTGATGCTCTACCAACCTTAGTTAAGAAAATAATCCAAGCTTTAAAATTCTTCGTTGATATGATAAAAAATATTTTGGGTAAGATTAAACCTCAGGTGCGAAAGAGTAACAAGCTTGTTAATGAACAACTTAAAGAGTTCTTTAGTCGACGGAAGATAGCTTATAATCAAGTAGGCTTTAACGAAATCCGTCGTCTTTATGCAGAATTATTGCAAGCAGCTGACGAAAAAGGAATTAAAAGAGAATCATATGCTACAGCCAAAGAATTTTCAATGGTATTAGAAGAACATTTCCCAGAACGTCTGGAAGAAATTGCTAATCTTACCGATCTTTATCAAGAAGCTAGATATAATGATCAAGAACCAGATACATCATTGCGAAACGTTGCAATTAGAATATTTAATCAAGTGATGGATTCTATAAAAAAGTACTCAAAGAAAAAAGAAGCTAGCCGAGGTTAACCTCGGCTAGCTTAAATTGGAAATTCATTTGTGATAAAAGTCCTGCCATCAGATGTTGTGTTTTGTGATATACTTGAAACAAAATAAAGACGAATATTGATAAATTAATTATCTATTAATTTGAACTAGATAAACTAGCTAAGGAGGCAGGAATTTGCTAAAGGTTTTTACAATAGTTTGCGTTGTCGCTACAGTTGGTATCTCCATTAAGTACTTTTATTTACTTTATGTTATCAAGCAAAAAAAACGCAAACTAAAAATCATTACTCCTTCTGAGAGGATTCAATATCGAAATTGGTCTATTGTTTTTTTTACGACGATAGCAGCACTAGTAATTGGGCTAGGGTCGGCATTGGTTACGTATATTTAAGTAGACGAGGCAGAGAAAACTCTGTCTCGTCCCTTTTTCATATATGGTCAATTGTTTAAGCTATCACATCCATTGCATACATAGGGTGGCTTGTCCCAAAGTTTGCAAGTTTCTTTTACGTAATCTTTACAGACTTTGGAGCAAATTGGGCAAAATTTGCAATTCTTATGGTGACATGACTCTGATAGACAAATATAGGACTTCTCACAAGAAAATCGGTACTGACAATTGTTAAATGCTCTGCCCAAATAACCAGTTTGCTTAACCATAATATGGTTTTT
>DHDH01000042.1 GCA_002399235.1 Firmicutes bacterium UBA4881
TACCAAATGAATGCAAATGTCCCCAAAAGCAATGATACCATAGCCTCCACTTATATCTAGGTGGGGGCTATTTGACGCTTACGAAGGGAAGCGTGCAAACATTGTTTGCATGGGCAAAGCCCTGACCCAAGGAACACAAACAATGCGAATAAAAGAAAGAGCTCCTGGAGAATCTCCAATAGCCCTGCTCTAAAGAAAACCTTAACCAACGACGTTAACGGAAATTAGGTTTTATATACTTTTTAGATTATTAGCGGCATGTTATAACGTAAATAAGGGAACCGCCATGTACCGAACAGTACGCATGGTGGTGTGGGAGGTCAGCTACTCAAATAATGGGTAGCCTCCTACCCGATTAATCCATTGCTATAGCGAATCTCTGTAGATAAACTATTTCCATTGTAGATAAAACCATCAGTTTGAGCTGTTCCAATTAAGTTTGGTATATTTCTAACTAGATTCCTAGCATCTGGCCAATTTCTTGCGTCAGGGATCTTCGTTCTCTAAGTTTATAAGGGGGTATATCCAGTGGCCTATCGATTAATCCATATCCGAACTCAAAGCCCCCTGAACCATATATTTGAACGTACCTTCGATCGCTTCTCCCTTTAAAGGCATTTAATAGAAAACAGGAAAGTTTACCCTATTAATTTTCCTTTATTCTAGTGACTCTGTCTTCGTAGTTTAATGGTCAATGTCCATGGTTTTTTGACAGTATACTCAACCATTTAGATCATTGTTTATCTTTGTTTCATCGATAATTGCTTTTTCCATTATAAATAAAACCGTTGGTACCAATATCTCAAATATGAACAATATCAAAAAACAACCTAGATTCACCCACCAGATGCTTATTTCAGTCAACGCTTGAAATAGGAATACCCAAAGAAAACCAATTATACCATTAATGAAAGCAATCCATTGCAAGAAAGTCTTTAATTTTTTCATTACTAAAAGCAGATAGACTGAACTTTCAAACACAAGTACAACCCAAGTCCAAGACTGGGCTGATAACAAAAAAGACGATAAAGATAACGCACATGAGAATATTAACAAGAATCTCGCCATCTTACTTGAACTCACTGACAATCACCTCAGTCTTGACATTAATTGGATCTTGTACCACGTCTCTTCGGACACATGTATATAGTTTTTGTCGCCTGGACGTTTAATACCAAAATCTGCAAACTGTGAATATATAACATTTTTATTAGTTTCTTGGTTTACTTGTCTCCAAGTCTCCCCAACAACTAAGGTATCTATTTCCCAATCTCCTGTATATTGTGCTTTCTCTAACACCGTGGCTGACATTGAAGTATCCATCAGCCCCAATACACCAACTGTCCCATCGATTGCCACACTACCTACTGTTGCCAGACTCGTTCCTCCTACTACAAACCCTAGCCCACCTCCGATTAACGTACATCCGATTATATTACTCAAAGAAGACTTATATTCTAAGCTTTTTTGTAACTCATACATTTGATCTCTATCTACTATCACTCTTTTTGAATAGAGCTCTACTTTCTCATAAGTGATTCCCCAATCCCCGTCAGTGTATTTTTGACTTTTAACTGTCATTTTATCTTCAGGCTCTGTGATACCCCAATCCACTCTTCTTCCATCTGGATCCACAAACATCAAGGGATTATTGCTACAATACACATACCAGTTTAACCCTTGCTTTACAGGATCTACTGAGATAAAGCGTCCAAGGGTTGGATCATAGTAACGTGCATTAAAGTAATAATACCTTGCTTTTCAAATGCTTTTATTATTAAGTCACTACTTAAAGCTTGCAAAATATCGACAACATCGTCTGTAATAAATGAACCTATTTGAATTATTTCCGAAGATATTCCTTCAACATTTGTCTGCGAACTATAATTATATTGGTCTTTCTGAGTAGCTATTATGATGTTATCGTTTATCTCGACCTTTATCCCAAATGCTTGTCCAAACATTAGTAAAACAGTTTCAAAGGGAACATTTTCGAGTTTAAGGGACACTCTTCTTTGAAGATTATCATCTACAACTATATTTACATTTGCTTGTCCAGCTAAATCTTTCAACACAAAACGAATATCTTGAGAGTCATAATTACAACTAACTGGGTAACTCATATCAGCTTTTACACCAAAACATAGCAAGAAAGATAATATTAAAATTATTAATACCCTACAAATTATATTACTCCAATCTAAAATAATGTTTATTTTTTCATGCCCCATCTTTTATCCTACTTTCTTTTCTTTTGATCTATATGTTACATATGTTTAATTTTTTTCCTTCTGGCATATTAATTTTATGTATAACCTTTTTACCAATATAAACAATCAGCTGCTATTTATTGTTTTTGTAAAATAAAGTAACTAGTTTATTACGCTAAACTTGAAATCGTCTTAGACAATAGAGAAAAACTTTCGAAACCTTATTAACCAAAAGCTAAAGTTCTATTTCAAAGCAAACAGTACCACTTTTTTAGATAGAAATTGCTTAATAGTGAAACTCTTGCTTTACAAGAGGATAAATACATTAGTGTTCTAACCTCAGAAGAAGTTCTAAAACAAACAGATTCCTTTTAATTAAACAACTCAAAACTATAATTAATGAATGCTGCTTGGTGATATACTCTTCTCTATATCGGACCGACATTTTAAAAAGGAATTTTCCAATTATAACAATAGAAATTGTAGGCGACTTACGTTTAAACTTACCATTACTACCATCACCATGGGATAAGCGTAACATTAATGCAATGCACTGCATTTTTAATTACGAGAACTTAGTTACTTCCTGGATAAATCTCTATGTGGTTATCGGGTAGGAAGCTACCCAATATTTGAGTAGCCGACTTCCCGCACCACTTATCCCGACTTTTCTCTCAGACCAAAGGAAACAAAGAGTTTATCTATATATATATCGATATAATAAAAGAGTTCCTACGAAGCTGTACACCATATAATGGGTTACATGACGGGGTATCTATTGCATGCATTTTCAAAAAGCATCTAAAATCCAGTGGCATTATCCACGAAGCGGGCAATGGGAAGACAATGTATGGAATGCGGCGGATGAGCACGGAAATGATAGCGGCAGGAATACCCGTAACAACGGTTTCGTAGGTACTCGGGCACAAAAGTATGGGTGCTGTAAAACAGTGTATATCACTTGATATTTCGAGGCTGAGACAATGCACTCTCGGATTTGATTCACAGGGTGGTGCATCTTACATCATCTACATTGGTATGTCTGTGTAGTTATTTGGACTTCGTCGGTATTTGTCAAGTAAGTTGTC
>DHDH01000025.1 GCA_002399235.1 Firmicutes bacterium UBA4881
GGCCTAAGCCTCTCTTTTTAAATATGCAGTATTAATTTAGCAATTTCAAAATAAGCAATTAAACCCACGATATCAACGATGGTTGTAATAAAGGGACCAGCCATTACCGCTGGATCTAGATTAAACTTTTCTGCGATTAAAGGGAGTAAAGCGCCGGTTAATCCTGCTAAAGCTACAACAATAGAAAGGCTAAGACCAATTACACTACCAATTAGAATGTCACCATGGGACAAGTAAGCTTTAAAACCACCAATTACACCTAGAATTAGACCTAAGAAAATACTGGATATTAGTTCCTTTTCGAGAACTTTCCAAGCGTCTTTTGCTTCTAGTTCGCCTGTTGCTAAAGCACGGATTACAACTGTAGCACTTTGGGTGCCAGCGTTACCACCTGTATCAATCAACATCGGTATAAAGAAAGAGAGAGCAACAATAGTGGAGAGAGCATCTTCATACATCTTTAAGATATTGCTAGAAAAGCTTTCTAAAAGAATTAGCATAACTAGCCAACCTGCTCTACTTTTAATGTTATCCCAAACAGATACGTCAATGGGTGTCTTTTCTGTTGTAACCACACCAGCCATGAGGTGGATGTCTTTAGTATCTTCTTCTTGGATAACGTCGATAATGTCGTCATGGGTGACTATACCGACTAAACGGTTTTCCAAGTCAACGACAGGGATTGCTAAAAGGTCGTATTGAGCCATAACGCTAGCGACTTCTTCTTGATGGTCATCAGTTGAAACGCAGATTACAGAGGTATTCATTAGATCGCCAATTAAAGATTCTCCAGGACTAGTAATTATTTTCCGCAGAGAAATAACACCAGTTAATTTGCGATCTCTAGTCATAACATAAGAATAATAAATAGTTTCTTTATTCGGGGCAGTATTTCTAATTGTATCTAAGGCTTTTTCTACAGTATCTTGCTCATGTAGTTCCACAAAGTCTGTGGTCATAATTCTGCCAGCTGTAGATTCTTTATACCCTAACAACTGATAAGCAATCTTACGTTCTTCATCGCTAAGAAGTGAAAGGTATTTACGCACCACATGGGCAGGAAGTTCTTCAAATAACCTAGTACGATCGTCAGGAGACATCTCGTTTAGGACATTAACAACCTCTTCACTTTTTAAACTATGAAGTAGCATTTCTTGGGCAGCACTATCGAGATTTTCAAATACAGATACTGCCATATCTTTAGAAAGTAGTCGATAGAGAATACCTCCAAAGTGGCTAGGCAGTTCCTCGATAATATCACTAATATCACCAGGGTGCATATCCTCGAGGGCAGTTTTAATCTCACGATATTGCTTCTTTTCAATGAGCTCATAGATCATTTCGTTCATTGGCATCACCTCAAGTTAAAAATCTAATCCTCCCCGGTGTGCCAAGGGACAGCGGGGAAGACAACCAATTAAATTAAAACGGGACCAAGCTGGATAAGGACTACTAGCGTCGCCATCCATGGTTGTTATCCCCTCCTTTATTAATTAAAATTAGTTTTTCCCTAGTTACGAAAAGTTAAGAAAAGGTATATTAAAGCCTTCTCCTTGCTTAATCATAGCATAAAACCAAGTAAATTAAAAGTTAAGAAGATACTACCAACAAAAAAACCCGCCGAAGCGGGTTTTTGTTTTCTACAACTTATTTATGAAGCGAGCGAACTCTTTTAGTTTTCTTTGAATTTCGTCATTAGAGTCTTTAGCAGCTTGCCTGATAGAAGCTTCTGGATCAGCGTTTTGTAGATAGACTTTGGTGAAAGCAAAATCGATATATCTATCAGCTACATAGCCACCGACAATTGCTGTGGGAGCGCTACAAGCCTGTAGAGCTCTTTGAGCGATTTTTCTATGGTCATCTGGGAAAGAAGCTTTATCTAAGAAGCCTTTAGTTGCAAAATAAATACGTGCTTTATCAGTTGATTCATAAAGTGTACGGGAGAACTTTTCAGTAAAAGCTGGTGAAGATAGCCACTTCATAAACTGCCAAGCAGCATCAGGGTTTTTGGTAGACCGAACTACAGACCAAGCTAGACCATTGGAGTTAGAACTATGATTAATTGTACCGTCTTTTTGTTTGGTACCAGGAATCTCAGCTACAGTCCATTTACCAGTAATCTGTGGTGCTGTATTTTCAAAGACGTAGTAATACCAAGCTTGCATAACGCTGATAGGGGTTTGACCAGAAGCAAAGGTAGTGATAATTGGGTCTTCTACCAATAAGCCATGATCTTTATAAAGTGAGCAGAAATCTTTAAATGCAGCGATACATTCAGGTGAGGCTAAGTTAGAACCTTTACCATCTGGAGTGTAGATATCAGTACCACGTTGATAAACTAAAGCTAAATATTTACTAGCTGTAAGAGTGCCAGCATCGCCAGTGTGATCGTAATAAGTGCCTAAATTTCTAGCTTTTAGTTTGGAACTGACCATTTTGAATTCATCCCAAGTTTGGGGGATAGCCAAGCCCATGTCGTTAAAGAGATCTTGTCTGACATACATCCAAGGCCAAGAAATCTCACAAGGTAAACCAAAAGTAGAATTGCCATACATAAGTTGTTTGAGATAGTTAGGATAAAGACCATCGGTAACATTTGTATAGTCTTTAAACTCTCTTAGGTTCATTAAGGCGCCTCTAACACCAAGTTCAACTACTTGATTGGTATAGAGTTCAACCACATCAGGGGCAGTTCCACCTAGATAGGACAAGATAAGTTTGTTAACCATATCAGGAATAGGAACACTCAAGATCTCAACTTCAATACCTGTTTTTGCCACAAAGTCTTCTTTTACCAATTGTTTGAAGATGGCACCAAAAGTTCCATCATACCAAGTCCATAGGGTGATTTTGGTAGCCATGGCACTGGAAGCAATAATAATAAAAAGACAGAGACAAGCGAGAAAACGATTTCTCACAATTGAACACCTCCACATACTTGCTATTAGTATAAAAACTTCTGCCTATGTAAACGATTTCCTTCTTTGTTGCGAAGAAAAATAATTGGTTCTAAAAAAAAGGCAGCCTTCAAGGGGGCTGCCTGCTTGTTAAAAGTTCAAGTAACTTTTGTAAATGGTAGCAAGAGAACTTTCGGTGCCACATAAGGGTGAAAACAGAAAACTAAATGAAAATGGCTTTGAAGCTAAAAGGTATTGTTTCAATGGTAAAGGACCACAGCTAGCTGATCCCAAACCATTTTTTAGATAATCAAGGTAGAGATAGACAGTATCATCTTTTACTAGTTCGTTTGTATGCTTAGCTTTTATTAAATTATTTAAGGAGAAATGGTGAGCACTAAAATCAAAAGTTTGCAAGGAAGTAATATAGAGACCAAAGCCATTTAGATCCTGCAAGGCTAAATAGGAAACTTCGCTACGGTTACCAAATTCTTGGGGATAAACATAGGGAACATAAAGTTCATCAACAGATTGCTTGTATAAGTTTAACTTACCTGATCTAGATCGATCTGGATAAGTCTCATGGGGTCCTTTGCCAAAATAGGATAGCTGATTAAAAGGTGCTGGGAGTTGTAAAGCAAGACCAATTCGAGGCCAAACATTAGGGCCACCAACAGGTTTACCATTAACATTTAATAAAATGTGGTTATCTGTGATTTGATAGGTCGTTTCAATTTGGAGGGACCAGTTTTGACCTACAGGAGCAAGAGTAGTGACTGTATGCAAGGCGAATGTGTCAGCTTCATTTTGATAATTTAGATGATCGAGTCGTGTTTTCAACCTATTAAGCCCCAATCGTTCCCAGTCTTCTCGAAAAGGACGATCGTTATCTATAGGAGCGTGCATCAGATTTAATTGTGGGCCTTGCTTAAGCAAATTGAAACCTTTGTAATCCCAACTAAGCAACTCACCTGTTAAGACGCTAAAAATTATTTCACTAGCCAGACCTTTAACTTTGATAAGGTTATTAGTGTTAAAGACTTTATAAGGTAAACGAGAATTGTGGTTATTAATATATTGCTTTGGGGTAGCTTTATTAATGATCTGGGCCCAAGCAATCTCATAACCAGCAGCAGCCCAAGGTTGGTTTTCTTTTAAGATAAAAGAAAAAGACAATTCAAATGGGGAAGAAAAAGTGCCAGGATCAATTTCTTTTTCTAGGTCCACTTGCTTTTTGGAGCCAGGGAGTATCAGGGGGAGTTCAAGGGAACCACTTTTTATCAATTTACCCATAGCAGATAAATGCCATGACAAAAGAAGGTGATCAAGAGTAAGAAAATCATAACGATTTTCTATTAAAAATAAACCTTTCTTTAAATCTACTACTTCTACCTTAATTGGTTCGAGCACTTTTTTATACTCAGTTAAGCCCGGAGAAGGTGTACGATCTGGGAATACTAAACCATTAATAAGAAAATTACCATCATTGGGATAATCGCCAAAGTCTCCACCATAGGCAAAGTAAGTTTGCCCTGCTTCGTTTTTACGTAGCCCCTGATCAATCCAGTCCCAGACAAAACCGCCTTGTAATTTAGGATAACGGTAAAAGGTATCCCAATATTCACCAAGGCTACCGGGTCCATTACCCATTGCATGAGCATACTCGCAAAGAATCACTGGATATGGTTGGAGTTTTTCAGGCTCATGAGTTACCCCCCAATAGGAATAAGGTTTACCTGCACCCAAATTAGCTAGTTCGTCAAGCGAAAGATACATGGGGCAAATAATATCGGAAGCTTGCATCGTTAGGTGAATATCTCTTTCGTAATGAAGAGGACGACTAGGATCTAGAGAACGTGCTAGGTTAGCCATTTGGCAATGGTTTTCGCCAAAACCAGATTCATTACCTAAGGACCAGACAATAACAGATGGATGGTTTTTATCTCTATGCACCATTCTCTCCATACGATCCAAATAAGCAGGCTGCCAGGTTGGGTCTTCGCTGAGAGCATTAGGGAGGCCGACTGACTCCATACCATGACACTCTAGATCAGCTTCATCAAAGAGATAGATACCATACTCATCACAGAGATCATAAAAAAGGGGGTCATTAGGATAATGAGACGTTCTAACAGCGTTGATGTTGTGCTGTTTCATTAAAATAATGTCTTCTACCATAAATTGTTTAGGTAAAGTACGGCCAAGATCAGGGTGAAATTCATGGCGGTTAACACCTTTGATCATAATTGCTTTACCATTTAATAATAGTTGTCCATCTTTAATTTCGACAGAACGAAAACCGATTTGAAAGGGGATAACTTCTAATATTTGACCTTTGTTGTCGAGGAGAGTGATTAATAACGGATAAAGATGAGGTGTTTCCGCAGTCCATTTATGGGGATTTTCGATTACTTGGCTAAACCATGCTTCGTTTTCAGTTACTGGAGTTTTAACATCAACAATTTTTTCTTTATTTAAATCAAACAACTCATAATGAATCTGAAGATCTTCGCTGTTATTGCGAATTAGTTCGGTTTCTATTTCTAACTTAGCATTCTGATATTTAGCATCAAGATGAGTTTTTATATCTATGTCCCAGATGTGGTTTTGGGGTCTAAAGAGTAAGTAGACATCACGGAAGATTCCACTTAGCCACCACATATCTTGATCTTCAAGATAGCTACCAGCGCTATATCGATAAACAGAGATAGCTAGACGATTAATACCTATCTGCAAGTAATTAGTTATATCAAATTCTGATGGTAGTCTACTACCTAAACTATATCCAACTAATTTGCCATTTATATAAAGGTGGAAGGCACTATCAACACCTTCGAAACGTAAATAGACTTGGTTTTCGGGGAAAGGTTTTTCCCAAAGAAAATCAAGTACATAACAACCGGTAGGGTTTTCTGTAGGAGTTCTGGGTGGATCTACAAAAAAAGGATAGTCGATATTAGTGTAGATCGGCTTATCAAAACCTTGTAATTGCCAATGACCAGGTACTATAAGCGAATCCCATGAGGAAAGATCGCTGTCTACTTGATAAAAATCGGGGGTAATTGCTAGAGGAGAAAGAAAAAGTTTAAAAGACCATTTTCCTCGCAGCGATTGGATGCTAGCTTGCTCTGTTTGTTTCTGTAAGGCTGCACTCTTGGTCTTATAAGGTAGATAATAAACTCGTGGCTTAGATCTATTTAGACCGGTTATAGTTTGATTTTCCCAATCATACATGGCTTTTTTCCTCCTTTTTATGTTATTACCAATCAGGTATTTCTGGTAACCTAAGTATAATCCTCTAAACCGCTTTATTTGCTGAGTTAGCGCAAGAGTAACATTCTTGAAACAAATAGAGATTGTTAGGGCAATATTTGTTGACGAACAAAAGGCAATAAATGTTAATTTTGGAAAGGTCTACAATAAAAAAAAGCAAAGGATTAATGTAGATTGGGGGAGAGGGTATGGGAAAACCTTTTTATTGGGTTAAACGTTTAATTTTTGCTGGGTTAATCTTACTTTTAAGTGTGACAACAATAGCCAAAGAAGTACAGATGTGGACCTGGTATGGTGGAGTCCTGGGTGAAATTTTTCGTCAGATTATAAAAGAAGACTTTACTGCTAAAACCGGTATTGACGTAGTTGTTAGAACTGTTCCTGAAGATGATTCTCATTTCCAATCTTTTTTATTAGCTTATATTGGTGGTAACGCACCAGACATTGTTGAGATTTACTCTCACCATGCAGGAGAACTTGGTTTAAGGGAAGCTTTAGTTGATTTAAGAACCTTACCAGATAGCGAAAAAGTGTTAGGACAGATAGCACCAGCTCTCTTAGAGTCGGTTAAGTTTCGGGGGAGTGTATTTGCAATTCCTTCCGAAGTTAATTGGGAACAGATGTATTACCGAAAAGATATTTTAACTGCAATGGGTAGCGAGCCTCCCAAAACCTGGGATGAATTAGGTGTAATTAATGTTAAGTTAAGAGCAAATGGCAAAAATAGTTATTATGAGTTTCAAGGGGATAACCAAGCTGCGAACCTTTTTTATCCTTTGGTTTGGCAAAGGGGTATCGATATCTATAACCAGGAAGGTACTGAATCTAATTTAGACGACAAAGAAGCAATTGTTGCTTTTATAAAATTCACATCGCTATACACTAAATATGGTCTTTTACAAGAGACACCAATTTATACTACTTTTGCTAATGGTGAAGTACCAATTGCTATCCTACAAAACTGGCATTATTCAGTAATAGAGGGTACAGCACCACAAATTATTGATAAGTGGTCTATTACAGAAATACCTGGGACCTTGCAAAACAATAAAATTGATCATACAGGGACCGGGAAACTTCTTGTTTGGGGAATTCCTGATTCTTCTAAAAAGAAAAATGAAGCTTGGGAATTACTTAAATTTCTTTCTTCTAACGAGTTTATAACTAAGTTTATGAATAGGGCCTTTAACTCTCAAGAGAAATGGCGCTTAACATTTAGTAACCAAGAGGCTTTAGTAAATGCACCTTTCCCGGCAAGGATACAGCCAGTTTTAGATGCTTGTTTAAAGCATTGTAAGCTTAAACAAGTTGTACCTGGAGGTTATTCGGCTGATCGGTATATAGCTTTTGCCTATAATAAGGTTGTTATAAATGGCGAAGACCCTGAAAAAGCAATTAGAAAAGCAGCCGCCGAATGCACCGTAGAAATTCAAAAGAAGATTAAAGAGTTTTCTCGATTTATCAAAAAACTATAGCTTAAGAGTAGCAAATTACCCTAAGGATAACTAAGATATGAGTTAATTTATAAAATATTAGGGTACTATGACAAACTATTGTCACGCCTCTTAGCCATAATAGAAGTATAGATTTTGAGGAGGGATACTATTATGAGCTTAGAGAAATGGCGTCAGATCTTTGCCGAGCTGCACGAAGCGGAACAGCAACTTCGCTATGCTCAAGAAGAGAGCAAAGATTATGTAGCCAATAAGCAAGTAGGAGAAAAAGATGTATTAAAAAAAGTAGGTAATTCTGTTGTTAAAATATGGGATAGGACGGAGTATTGTTTTCATAAAGGTACTTTTAGTCAAGAAACTAGAGATACGTTATTAAAAAAAATATCGCATACAGCTTTACAAGTAGCTTGTAGTCTAGAAGACTATAATATATCTTCCTCTGAAGCTAAAGTGATATTTGGCCTACATGACATTGCTAACGCAAAGTGTATTAGAAGATTCGAGATTACTGAAATATTAAATTGGCCTGATAAAGGTATTGTTCTAGGTATGAAGAGACAACTAAAAACATTAATCCATTAGATCTAAAAATGGATAGATATTAAAACAAAGCAAGCATCTAGTAATAACATGATGTTTGCTTTTTAACTTTACGATAAACGAATAGGTGGCTTTTTTGGATAGATAACGTTTTCAAGAGTAGTCGTTACAAAAGATAACAATCAAGAAGGTGAATTTTTAGGGACAAAGAACTAAGTACATATGTAGTTGCGATTAAATGTTTTATAGTAGGCTAAGTCAAAATAGAAGGTTAGAGCTTTTAGGGAGGGCCTCTAATGAGAACAATTACGGTTGACTTTTCGGGGACCGCTGATTGTAAAACTATTGCGGAGGCGATGGAGATAGCTACAGCCTATGATCAAATAATAGTTCACGAGGGTAGCTATCAAGAACATATAGTTGTCAATAAACCAGTGCAGATTATTGGTTCTGGTCTAGATACAGTTTTGTACTTAGAAGGGGTTACTGGAATCAATGTTGATAAGGCGAATTTGTCGATAGCGCAGCTTGTAATTAAAACTAAAGATCCTCTTCTAAAAAACCTAATATTCGCCGAAAATGGACAGTTACAAATAAGTAATTGCCTGTTCGAAGGTGGCGTTATTGGTATAAGTGTAACTGGTTATAACGCAATTCTATCAGCGACTAATTGCGCATTTTCTAATTTCTCAGAAACAGCGATTAAATTTTTCAATAGGTCAACAGGTATCCTGAAAGATTGCCAAATAAAAAGCAATCAAAAAGGAGTTATAATTAGAGATGGCTGTAATCCTCTGATCAGGAATTGCCAAATAAGCGAAAACGCTGTGGGGGTAAAACTAGATAATTTAGGCGAAGGTTTAGTTGAAGACTCCTTCTTTCGTAGGAATGGAATAGGTGTTTTAGTTGCTGATGGAAGTACTCCAGTGGTTAAACGTTGTCGTTTCGAAGAAGATACATTATCAATTCTCATAGAAAAAGCGGGCTTAGGGATAATTGAAGATTGCCTAATAAGTAGTTGTAAAAAAGGTATATTAGTATCAAGTGGAGCTAATCCCATTTTAAGAACAGTTGAGATTAGCGAAGCTGAAGAATATGGTTTGATCTTTCAGAATAATTGCAGTGGTATGGTACAAAGCTGTGTAATTACTGAATGTCGCGTAGGTGTTTTATTAACTGATAAAACCAATCCATTGTTTCGCCATACTCAGATAAGCCTATGCGAAAAATGGGGTATTCACTCTGAAAAAGACAGTGGTGGGTTAATTGAGGATAGCGAAATATGTACTAATGGAGAGGCTGGATTTAAATTTGAGACAGGCTCTAGAACAGTAATTCGTAATTGTCGAATTCACAATAATGGTGGGTGTGGTTGCTTATTCACCCAGCAAGCGAGAGCTTCAATTGCTTATACTCATTTTACTGACAATAAAACAGGTATTATAGCTGAAAAAGGTTCTTGGTTAGAAGTGATACGTTCCCAGATAATAAGATCAGAAAAAAATGGAATTGTGGTTAGAGAGAAAGCTAATGGTTTAATTGATCGATGTTATGTATGTGGCAATTTAGGTACTGGTATACTTATTCAAGGTAGTTCTGAACCAATTATTCACGAATGCAGTGTTTCGCAAAATCTAGGTAATGGCCTTTCGATAGAAGGTCGTAGTATAGCTGTTGTAGTTTCTAATTTTATTACTAGAAATGGTCAATTACAGGTTTATGTAGAAGATGGTAGTATAGCGAAAACTAAGCACAATGATATTAAACAATCTGAACAAAGTTATATGATTTGAGATTATATCGTAGATAGATATAAAAAAAGCAGGCTTTGACCTGCTTTTTTAACTTTATTACTCGTCTGCAAGCCTTTTACCTGCAAGAGCATAATGCTTTTTACTCATCTCTTCAATAAAAACTACGATTTTATCGACAGGAGCACCAGTTGTCTCGGCTACTGCTTGTGTGACTTTTTCTACTAAAGCTTTTTTTTGTTCGTCAGTACGGCCTTCAAGCATCTTCACTGTTACATAAGGCATGAACATCTCTCCTTCGCTTCTAAATTAGTTGTTTCTTATAATCAATATTAACCCAGATCATGAAGTTTAAGCATGCTTTTTTGGATCTTTTTACTAGCTAAAGGTAATATTAATGAGGCTATTGGTTCTTAATAAATTTATCTATAAGCTACAGTTTAATAATAGGTGAGGATCGGTAAATCGATTGGTACTAAGTAAAGCGTAGTAAAGGTGGGTTAGTCCAAGTAAATAAAGAAAAACTAAAAAACATTTCTCAAAAAAGAAGAAGGCTTTAAAGCCTTCTTGCTTAATTTTGAGTTAAAAACCATAACCAACATACAAATGCCCGATAGCAAATAAGGAATTTTCTTTATAAGAGAATGTAGCTCTTGGAGCGAGGAAGAAACCGTTTGGCCAAATATTATCAAGGCCAACAGTTATGCGAAACTCATTATTTAGTTTTTCAGCTAATTTTAAGGGAGAACCAATAGTAGATGAGATAGGATAATAAAAGTATCCTTCTGGTTCGATAAAGATCCCTTGTTCTGTATCAATTCTATAGCCAATAGTAAACGCAGGGATGATACTAAAGGTATCATTGGAACCTGTTCTATCTAGTAGATCAAAATAACTGCACCCTTCGAAATAAAAACCATTGGGCTCACCTTCTACATAAGTGCGGTAGACTATACCTGAAGTTAACTTTTTGTAATCTGTTAGCTCCTGGTATTTGAGTGGAAAGGTGAATTGGGAGCCTCCCTTGGGTGATACTTTGCTATAATAGGCAGAGAACTGTTTGCGGGGAATTGCAAGTGGCTCTACAGCTATTAAATTTATCTCGTTAGCGAAGACAGTCACAGTAAGCATCAATAAAATAAAAGTTATGAGGCATTTTTTACGGTTCAATTAACACAAACTCCTTTCATCTATAAAAATACATAAATAAATACTAACGGCTAAACTGGAATAAAGCAACAGGTACCAAGAAGGAGATGATGGTAATGCGGTTACCATTAAGACTAGAAAAAGCTTTATCATTAGTAGATAATTTTTTAAAAGGTGCAGATATAGCTTGTGATCATGCTTACCTCAGTCGCAAACTACTAGTTACTAAGAAAGCTCAGTACATGATTGCAACTGATATAGCTGAGGGTCCTCTTTTGGCTGCTAAAAGAACCTTATTACCTTTTGGTAACCGAGCAGAAATTCGTAAAGGGTATGGATTGCAACCATTACTTGCTAATGAGGTCGATGTTATTTTTATTTGTGGTTTAGGAGCAGAAACTATGGTAGAAATACTTGCAGATGGTATAAAACGCTTTGAAAATACGGAATTTATATTGCAAGTAAATGGAGATCCGTCGCCGCTTAGAGAGTTTTTACTAGAATACCCAATTGCGAAAGAGGCTATTGTTCTTGATAGGGATCGCTATTATCAGATTATAAACGTAAAAAAAGGTTACCCACTGGGAAAAGAAATGTGGTTAACTTTAGGTCCAGGGTTAAGGTTAGGAAGCTTGGTTCAGGAACCAGTAGCTCAAGAATATATGAAAAAACGTTTACAAGACATTAAAAAAGCTATTAAAAATCTCCAACCAGATGACCTAAGGGGAGCAGCACTTAGAGAAGAAGCTTCTTTTTATGAAAGGCAATTGTTTAGCTAAAATAACATTTTGGGGAAAGTAAATAAACTCTACTTAGAGAAGTTAATTGAGAAACTGGGATAAATAACAGAAAAATAGCAAGAAATTTCTGGGAGGGAATGGGCATGAAACTTAAAGATGTTCTAAAACCACTAAGAAAAATGGCGCCTGAATCTACTGCCGAGGCTTGGGATAATGTTGGCTTACAGATTGGTGATAAAGAACAAATTATTAACAAAGCCCTTCTCACAGTAGATATAACTGATAGCTGTCTAGAGGAAGCTAGAGAAAAGGGTTGTGAATTAATTATTAGCCATCATCCGTTAATCTTTAAACCTTTAAAAAACCTAACAACAAGCGATTATATTCCCCGGTTAGTTAGTAAAGCTATTAAACAAGGCCTAGCAATTTATGCTATGCATACTAATCTTGACCTTGCAGAGAAAGGTGTTAATAGGGCGTTAGGTGATGTTCTAGGTTTAAAAAGAGGCCGTGGATTGGTACCTTCTGGTTATAAAGAATATGTTAAGTTAATAACGTTTGTACCGATTACAGAAATAGCCTCGATAAGAGAAGCTCTTTGGACTCAGGAAGCGGGATTTATTGGCAATTATGATCACTGTGCGTTTGAAACAATTGGTACCGGACGATTCCGGCCATTAAAAGGTACTAATCCCTATCTGGGGACAATAGGTAAGGATGAAGAAGTTGAAGAGATTCGATTAGAAACTATTATTAACAAAGAAAAGTATTTAGACCTCATCGAACAGATCAAGAAGATTCATCCTTACGAAGAACCAGTAATTGATGTATATCCGCTGGCCTATCCTAAAGAAAGTCGATATTTAGGCGAGTTTATAAATTTAGAGACACCAGTGAACTTAGAAATTTTATTAAATCGGTGGGGCAAAAAAGCACTTTTTTATGGTTCAAAAGATGAATTTAAACGGATTGCTATTTTAGGTGGCAGCGGTTCTATTGGTGTAGAGTTTGCTCTAAAAAACAAATCAGATCTCTTTATCACAGGCGAATTAGATTATCACGAACTAATACAAGCTAGAGAAGAAGGATTGTCTATTCTATTGTTAGGTCATGGAGCTAGTGAAGCTCCAGTACTCAATAATTTACTGGAAATTATGCCAATTGAAGCTCAAATTGCTGCTAAGCCTTATTTAGTTACGCTGTAAAATGTATGATTGAAATATTTCCTAGAGGGTATAAATACCCGTAGGAGGTAGTACTATGGAATTTAAAGAATTAGTAAAGAATAGACGTTCAGTACGTAATCTTAAAAAAGGCGATCTTAACTGGCAAGAAATTGAAGATATCGTTAGGCTAGCTCAAAATGTGCCATCTGCTTTTAATATGCAAGCAGTGCGTTATTGTATTAGCTAAAGATAAAACTCATGATGAAATTTGGGATATAATATTAAAAAAACTCCTACCATTAACCGAAGTTAATCGGCAAGGAGCAACCAAAGAAAAAATAGCTGGTTTTAAAAATGGTCAAGCTACATTGTTAATTTATCTAGATCGTAGTATTATTAAAGACTTAGAAGATAAATTTCCACTTTATGCTGAAAAATTTTCAGATTATGCCCAACAAGAGGTTGGCATGTTTCAATATGTTCTTTGGTTGGGCCTTGTAGAAAAAGGTTTCTCAGCATCACTCCAACACTATAATCCAGTTATCGATAACGAGATGGCTCGATTATTAGCTACACCAGAGACCTGGCAACTAGTGGCCCAGATACCATTAGGAATAGCTAATGAAACACTATCACCAAGATCTCTTAAAAAGTTAGAGGAAATACTTTTAACGAAATAGGAATAAAATAAGGAGAGAGCGAGCTCTCTCCTTATAACCCATTAATCTGAATGAGCAGCTTTTTTCAGCATTTGGTGAAAAAAGTGTTCCACAACGGCAACACCAGTAACAACGACTAAAAGCTGAAAGAAGTCTATTTGTAGATAGCCTAGACTTCGGTAAAGAATTGTTATAAAAAAACCCCAAACCCAATCAGCGAGATTAGCTGCTCTAACACCTAAACCTGGCAAAACCAATAGATCGATTAGTAAGAAGGATGTCGGCGCTAAAGCAAGGACAAAAAGGAAAACACCACTAAAACTCGCACTACCATTTCCTAAGTTGGCTAGAAAAAGTGTAACAAAAAATTGGAGAATGGCTTTTAAAAACAAAGAATAAGGATATCTTGTGTAAAATTGACGCATTAAATCGACCCCTTTCTCTATGACATTTGTTGGTATAATATTGATTAAACAATCTAACTAAAATAGTTTACTAGGGAGGACTAAAAATGGGAGAATTACCACTTAGAAATGAAACCGATCCAAAATATCACTGGCATTTAAACGACATATTTGATTCGGATGAAGATTGGGAAGCTATTTTTACAAAGGTAGAAAACAACCTACCACAATTAGCAACCTTAAAAGACACATTAGGTGAATCTGCAAAATCGTTATTAACTGGCTTGGAGTTTATAAATTCAGTTGGTAGTGAGCTTATTAAGCTTTATTGGTATGCTAGGATGCGTGCTGACGAAGATGCAACAAACTCTGATTATCAGTCCCGCAGTTCTAGGGCACAGTCTTTATTAGTCAAATTTGAAGCCGAGACAGCTTTTGTAGAACCAGAGATCTTAGCTTTATCCGAAAAAACTATAGGGGACTATATGACTAATACCCCAGAATTGAAAATCTATCAACATTATTTTACCAATCTTTGGAGACAAAAAAACCATATCTTACCACCAAAAGAAGAGGAAATATTAGCTAGAGCCGGACAGATTATTGAAGCTCCTCATAGTATCTATGGCATGCTAAATAATGCCGATATGGTTTTCCCTGAAATAACCGATGAAAATGGTAAGAAAGTTCAACTAACCCATGGTCGGTTTGTGCCCTTGATGCAGAGCAGAGATCGCCGTGTCCGCAAAGAAGCTTTTGAAGGTTTTTATAATACTTATGGTAAAGTAAAACACACAACAACAGCTTTATTGTCGGCTCAAGTAAATGCCAATATTTTTAGTGCCCAAACACGCAAATATGACACAGCAAGGGAAGCAGCTTTAGCTCGAAATAATATTCCAGTGAGCGTTTATGATAGTCTAATAGATGCAGTGAACAGTAAACTACCTGCTATGCATCGTTATGTAACTTTAAGAAAGCAGATGTTAGGACTGCCAGACTTGCATATGTACGATGTTTACGTACCTATGGTTGATGCTGTAGAGAACAAATATACTTTTGAGGATTCCAAAGAAATTGTTAAAGAAGCACTAAAGCCTTTAGGTAAAGAATATGTAGAGAAACTAAGCCGTGGCCTTGATTCTGGTTGGTGCGATGTCTACGAAAATAAAGGTAAGCGTTCAGGAGCATATTCTTGTGGAGTTTTTGGTGTACATCCATTTGTACTACTAAATCATCAAGATACTTTAGATTCTCTCTTCACACTAGCTCACGAAATGGGTCATGCTATGCACAGTTTCTATACAGATGCCACCCAACCCTTCATTTATAGCGATTATAGTATATTTGTTGCTGAAGTGGCTTCGACAGTTAATGAAGCATTACTAATGAATTATTTATTAAATAAAGTAACAGATAGAAAACAGCGCATGTACCTGCTTAATCACTATTTAGAAGAGTTTAAAGGAACAGTTTTCCGTCAGACAATGTTTGCAGAGTTTGAAAAGACGATTCACGAAAAAGTCGAGAGTGGTGCAGCTCTTACCGTAGACTATCTCTCTAACACTTATAAAGCTTTAAACGAGAAATATTTTGGTCCTGAGATGATTGTAGATGATCTGATCAGTCTAGAATGGTCTCGTATACCACACTTCTATCTTAATTTTTATGTTTTCCAATATGCGACAGGCTACTCTTCAGCCATAGCCTTAGCAATGGGTATATTAGAAGAAGGCGAAAAAGCTGTAACACGCTATCTCGATTTTCTCAAAGCTGGTTCGAGTGTCTATCCTATCGATATTCTAGCACATGCTGGAGTAGATATGCGCTCTCCAGAACCAATAGTTAAAGCCCTTGATGTTTTTGAAAATATTGTTCTGGAACTAGAGAACTTGGCTGCCAAATAAAGTTGATTGTGTTATTCTAGTAGCTTATAATAAAAATTAATTGCCTAGACCAATAATTTTAATGGAAGAAGGTAGATGGTTAATGA
>DHDH01000050.1:0-1733 GCA_002399235.1 Firmicutes bacterium UBA4881
CACAATTATACGGACACAATCTAAAAGAGCCCGTTAGGGTTAGGCAACAAATAAATAAAAGATCAGAGATTATAACGAATTAGCTTTAGGTAACCAAACATTTTTACCACTAAATCTTGAGTTTAGTATTCCCAAAGATGACTCCGGTCGGTCACTAAGCAAGTATTGAAGAAATTAAACTACAGATGACTATCCAAGGTTAGTAGACGGAACCAAAGCAACTTTTGATAATTAGAGCTTTTTAATAGAGGTTAAATCATAGTCGTAGAAGGATAATTGTATCTTAACAAGAAAAAAACAGTGAGCTTAAAATTAATTAGGGAAGGGGCTATTTGATGTCAAAGAGTGTAAAGATTATTCTAGGATTAATGATTATTGGTTTATTATCAATCTCGATCTGTGCTGCCAATTTAAATTTTGTCGAAGGAAAATGGCAAGAAACTGATGGGGTCATCATTGGTGAACTAGGAAGTGAAGATCTAGATTTTGCCTCAGCCTATTTTTCCCAAACTTATGCTGATTTTTTGCTGGAACTTGATTTTACCCTAGAAGAAATAGAGACCCAAAGTCGGTGGATCGGTGTTTCCTATAGAACGAATGAAGAAAAGACTATCTCTCATATGGTGCGCATCAAACAAAAGATGGCACTTCCTTCTGGTATAGAAATATCTTACTTAGAAGAAGAAAGATGGCGTAATCAGCAGAGAAATCAAAACGATGAATTCCTTGAGCTTGGCCAAAAATATCATTTTAAGCTTGCTGTCTCTAAAGATTACATCTTTGCATCTTTAGATGATAATGAACTTATTGTCCATAAACAATCTACTAAACTAAAAGAAGGTTTAATCGGCCTTCATACAAACGGAGCTAAGGTAAAAATTGAGAACCTTGTTTTAGCTGAGTATCCTCGGGAGGAGATGAGAACCTTGGAAGAAAAAGCAGATTGGCAAGCTGGCCGTCAAAGAGCAGCGGCATTCCCAACAGTACCTATTGTTGTTGCTCATCGAGGTAATTCTTCTGAAGCTCCAGAGAACACCCTAGCTGCAGTACGTTCGGCAATCTTAGCAGGTGCTGATGCAGTTGAGATTGATGTCTACTCTACTCTAGATGGAGAACTTATTCTTAGCCATGATAACACAGTAAATCGTTGCACAAATGGTACAGGTGATGTTAAATACAGCCAATCAGAGTATCTAAGATCTTTGGATGCAGGTTATTCTAAGCAGTTTAGTACTAAGTTTGCTGGCGAAAAAATGCCATTTTTAAGAGAAGTACTCGAAGAAATAAAAGGTAAAGTCACACTGGTTATTGAGATTAAGCAAATTGGCATTGAGGAAAAAGTTCTGCAACTTCTTAACGAAACAGGAACAAGAGATCAAGTCGTTATCATTGCCTTTGCACCAGAGATTTTGGCCAAGTTTCACGATATTGCACCCGATATCCCAACGAGCGTTCTCACCTATTCCCATAAAACGCTAGAAGAAATTATTGGCTTAGCAGCTAAGGCGAAGACTCGTTCTGTAGATCTTAACTTTGGTCTTTGTTCTAAAGAGATCGTGACTGCTCTTGTAACTAAAGGTTATTCGGTTTGGGCTTGGACAGTAGATGAGCCAAAAACAATGCAAGAGCTTGTTAATAAAGGTGTGAGTGTAATAACTACTAACACACCAAGAAAAGCTCTAGATACTTTTAGACCTTGGTAAGATATATTTAGTTAGTAAAAGAGGCTTTTA
>DHDH01000050.1:1962-3152 GCA_002399235.1 Firmicutes bacterium UBA4881
GGATGTCTAAGAAATGACCCAAATCAATATTACTATGGATTTAGATCAAATTCAAACCTTGTGTTTGAAGATGGTTATTAACAAGTGAAAAGGTAACGAAGGTAAGACGTCGAAAAGGGTATTATAGCCTTAAAAAGTAAAATAAGGGTAAAAAAGGGGGGTAAAGTGCACTTGAGTGCACAAATAACATGAAACGTTTATTAGTAATTTTATTGGTCTTATCTCTGTTTTCTGTAATAACTGTGGCTGAAGACAAGCGTTTTATTAGAGAGGATCTACCTAACAAGCAATTAGTTGGTCCTGATGGAATCTACATGATGCTCACTCATTATAATCGAAATATTACTATTAAAAATGTAGTTGGGTATGAGCAGGAATTGGCTGTATACACACCTGATTTTAAAGAGAAAATTAAGATTTTCTCTTCAGGTTTAGTTAATATTTTTGTGGTACGAAATGATGTTATTACAGAGATAACCAACAAAGTTCCCGCTATTCCCGAAGATGGATACCTAGTGGTTGGTCATGGAAGAGCTGGAGTTGCATTTATGGTCCAGTTTCAAGTAGGTGATAAAGTAGCTATTAGGGATTACACACCACAGGTAGCTAATAATAAATACAAGCAAACTATTCTTATGCCAGATGGGACAGAAGTTACCATTAACGGCTGGAATAGAGGCCGTGGCGCAGATGAAGTAATCGTCTTTAACTCAGACTACGCTGATAAATCTTATTCAAACGAATGGGGTTTTGAGTTTTCGGTCGAAAATGACGAGGTTTTAGAGATTAGGCCTGTGGCTAAAAAGGAGTCTATAGCAATTCCTGAAAAGGGTTTTGTAATATCTAGCCATGGTAATAAAAATACCTTGGTCAATAGTGTTAAGGAATTCGATTTAGTTGAATTAGATTAGAATAGATAGTTACTAAATAAATGATCAACCCTCTTGCACTAAACAGTGGTAAAAACTGTTTGAAGCAAGAGGGTTTTTTTACGTGTCAGCTACCTAAAGTGTCATCCGTAGTGCCCATCGAGATTGTTAATGTTGGCTTAAAAATGCTTGAAACCGAAAACGGGTGGTGCAGTGTTTCTCGGTGCATTTTAGTTTCGTCTAATGTCACTTTAGAAGTGAGCTGATCAATTATTTAGTTGATTTTTTTACTAGATGTCTCGATAAAAGTGGAAGTAGTTT
>DHDH01000050.1:3253-11361 GCA_002399235.1 Firmicutes bacterium UBA4881
GGAAGTAGTTTGTTTGGAATTTAATAGCTTGGGAGTAGACTTTTCGATTAAATATGCTCCTAAGGGTGCAGTTAATAGAATACTTAAAACAGCAACAGACAAGATAATATCTCCATTTGTGACTCCGTAGGTTAGGGGTAAAGCCCCCATAGCAGCTTGGACTGTAGCTTTAGGTATATATGCTAAAGCGCAAAAGAGCTTTTCTTTCGGATTTAAATGAGAGTTAGATAAAGCTAAGAAGACTCCCAAACTTCTCCCTATAAGCCCTATAGCGATAGTTAAAACTCCCCAAATTCCTGTTTTAAGGGCAGTTATTAATGGTAGTTCTGCACCAACTAAAAAGAATAGAAGTATGCTGGCTAAAACCCATATTCTATCTAACTTATAAGTTAAGTTATCAGCTCTTAAGGGATTTTTTAATTGGATAATAAAACCTATAATCATTATAGAAAGTAGAGAAGCAAAGGGAACTATTTGCGCTAGTTCTGTCAAGAGAAAGGCTATTCCTAAGAGAATTATTAGCTTTTCTGTGGAACGTAGTTTTTTTAAGCTAGAGGCAAAGAGCTTATCTATGATATAGCCTATTCCTAAGCCAATTAAAACTCCTAACCCTAGGTTACTAAGTAAAGAGAGAGAACTCTTAGCCAAGTTAATCTGGTTACCTAAATAGATATTGAGAATAATTGAGAAGGTTGTAATAGCAAAAACATCATCAACACTTGCTCCCGCTAGTATTAGTGTAGGTATTCCCTTATCGCAAACGAAGCCATTTTCTTGTAATTTAACCATAGCTGGTACAACAACAGCGGGAGAAACTGCTGCGAGGATAAAACCTAAGAGTCCAGCTTCAATAGGAGAGATTGGTAGCAAATATGGTCCAATTAAAGTTATTGTTAAGCCTTCGAATATGCAGGGAATAAAACTCATCAATAGAGCGTTTAATCCAGCTTTTTTTAATAGCTTTTTGTCTAACCCTAACCCAGCACGAAGTAAAATTACAATAAGAGCCATAAGTCGTAAATCTTTGCTTAAAGAAAGAAAAGTAGTGCTCACAAGATTGGTTTGTCGCAGAATAATTCCGGCTAACATCATACCTATTAACCCCGGGAAACCAAGTAATGTTGCTAGATGTTTAGCTGCTAACCCTAACAAAAGTACTAGGGCTAAATCTTTTAACATATATATCTCTCCCTGTAATAACTAAAATGGCTTCTGCCTAGTTATTCTAGGCAGAAGCCATTAGCTTAACGCGGTTTGGGTTACCCCTGGTGAGCTTCATCACCATAGATAAAAGTTTATTTTAATTTTGTTTGAGTGTCAATACTTAAAGTAAGGTACTTGTAGTTATTCTATGATAATGTCATGTTGGATCAGGAAAATGTTACCTATAAAAGAAGAGTTTTTTGTGGGATAACTGATTACAAAAATAACATTTCAAGGCCTACTTTTTTTATAGGGAGTGGGTTTATTTACTTTTAAGGTAAAATTAGTTTAGTCTCTTTTGTTTTTGATTCCATAAATAGGGCAATGATCTTAGTCCAGCAAGATATTATAATGTTATTAACATTATAATTGGCCTAAAACATTTGACGAGGAGAGCTAGGTTATGCAGAAGCAAAACAATAAAAAACTAAGGATGTTTTTTAATACTATCCTTATGTGTTTAGTGTTATCACTATCTGTATCAGCTGGTTCCTTAATTAATTCAGAAGATATGTTTTTATTAATAACTACACAGATTCTCCGCAGGATTCGTCCAGATACAGATGTTTCCAAAATTGTGCCCCCAACAAAGACTACAACGACAACGTCTCCTACAGATACTAAAACAAGGTATAAGGAACACACTGTAAAAGCTGGAGATACCCTTTGGCAGCTGGCCGAAGACTCGATTACGACAGTTAAGTTTCTCAAATCAATAAATAAATTACCATCAGAAGAGATACATGTAGGTCAAACACTAAAAGTTCCCTATTTTAATGAGGAACTACTAGCAAGACTTGTTCATTCAGAAGCCGGGGGAGAACCTTATTTAGGACAAGTTGCAGTAGCTGCAGTGGTTATTAATCGTATTAAAGATCCTAACTTTCCGGATACTTTAGAAGATGTAATTTACGAAAAAAGTGCTTTTGAAGTAGTTGCTAACGAGCGAATTAAATTACCTGCAAGCGATTCAGCTACAAAAGCTGTTAAAGAAGCTCTAAAGGGTTCAGATCCTAGCCAAGGTTCGGTTTATTTTTATAATCCTAATAAAATTAAAGGCTGGAATTGGGTTTACTCGAGAACTAAAGTTCTAAGAATAGGTAACCATGTCTTTGCCAGTTAGACCTATTTTAAATTCTTTTCTTATAGCCCAGGTATAAATGATTCTATAAAAGATTAGAGCTAGAGAAAAACTCTAGCTCTAATCTTTATTTTGCTTCGTTTTCTAAAAGCTCATGTAAAGTTAATAAATACATTCCAGACTCTCCTGCATGCCAAGGCCAATTATAGTTAGATTCACCGTAAGTCATTTCGATAGATTCAATATAGGTAATAACTTTTTCCCAATCGCCGACTTTAGCGGCAGCATACACCATTAGAGTATCAGGGAAAGAGTTGCCATGATTAAGGCGAGTCCATTTAGGGTAACGTTGGTTAAAATCATGCCAAATAATTGTGTCCTGTTCAGGAGTTGTTAAATCGTAGATTATGGCTATTAACTGTGCCATCATATCTGGGTAGAAAGTGGCTGTGTTTGAAGTAAAAAGTTTACCAACTTCATCTTTAGCATATGCAAAACTCTGGCCATTCCACATTTTCTGTAAACTTTCTTTGCAGATAGAAGCATCGTTTCTAATTTTTTCAGCTTCTTCTGGTTTTTGGTAAACCTGCTCTAAGATATAGGCCCAATTTTCTAGGCCATAAAGTACCTCGGCGTTATCCATCAAGTATTTAATCCGATAATTTTGTTTAGCATAGGTAAGCTTGTCACGAGAATCCATTGTACCGTAGATTGCTTTGACAATTAATCTGAGATCGTTTTCTATGGCCTGCATAAACTCTAAATCTTTATTAGTATCATAATAATGACGCATTAAGGTTATGAAGGTAGCAGCATAAGAATCGGAGGAATCATAATCATCTGTTGACACTACTTCATCTGGCCAGCGAAATCTATAATCATAGATAGAGCCAGTGACGCCAAGTTTATCGGGTTTATTGAGATGAGCAATATACCATTTAGCCCAATTCATAATAATTGCTTGATTATCTTGATTAGCAGCCATACCTAAAAGAGCCACATTATTAAAGTAAGGATTAATTATAACTCCTAAAGGTGTATTGGTTATAAAGCCTGGGTCATGTTGTAGTGACTTTACATATTCTTCTTGTTTACGGATAACTTCAGGCCATGACAAAGAGGAAGCAGAAATTACCGGAGAAAATAACACCGACATAGTAATAAACAACAAAATCCACCGAAACATTTTTATCCCCCCATGAAAACTACTTATATTAGAGTTTTTGATAGTTGACCCAACTCCTTCAAGAAAATACATGTTTAAAACTAAGTCATTTTTATAACTTTCACCTTGGGACTATTGTTAAATATATAGCTACTATTTTCTAATGTGTGTATTAAAGTTACCTAGCATAAAAGCAAATTGCAACTTTGTAATAGGAATACAAAATTAGAAAGGACAATTGCTTAGAAAAAAGAACAGCTAAAAGGTATAGACGTTTAACTTAGAAGAAAAAGGAAAGGGGTTATAATGAGTAGTTGGAAAAAGTTTCTTCTTTCGTGGAGCGTCGTTATAATTTTAGTAGCAAGCACTATGGCTGCTGAGAGGATCACTTTATGGACTTGGTATGGTACTGAGATGGGTGCAATTCTAAAAGACATGATTCAAAACGAGTTTAGTGCAAAAACTGGTATTGAAGTAGATATAGTGGTTTTACCAGCAGGAGACACTACAAACAAGTTAATTTTATCCTATATAGGTGGAGATGCTCCTGATGTGGTCGAACTCTATTCCAACCAAGTTGTTGAATTGGGTGTTAGAGATGTTTTATTAAACCTTAACTCGTTTCCAGATATTACTAAAGTAACTGGCCAGATGAATCCGATGCTTTTACCAACAATGACCTACAGAAAAAATCTCTATGGTATTCCTAGTCAAGTCAACTGGGCTTGGACTTATTACCGCACAGATATATTAAATGAATTAGGACTTAGTGTTCCTTAAACTTGGGATGATCTAAGGAGTATTTCCCAGAAGCTTAAGGCCCGTACTATGGATACTTATTATGCTTATAATGGTGTTAACCCTGAGGTAGGTAAATTATTACCATTTGTCTTCCAAAGAAACACTGATATTTATAATGAAGATGGTACAGCTTCTACCTTAGATTCTCCAGAATGTATAGCAGCATTTAAAGAACTTACTGATCTGCATATTAAATATAAGTTTCCTATCGAAGATCCTACCTACACAACTTTCGCAGATGGTCGTACACCAATTCAAATAGCCCAAAATTGGTATTATCCAGGTTTTGAGCAAACATCACCCCAACTTAAGGGTAAATGGGATCTGGCTCTATTTCCCGGGAGTAAGCAAAAAGATGGCACGATAAATAGAATCAATACCGGTAAATCATTAGTTTGGTCTATTGTAAGCACTACCAAAAAGAAAGAGGCTGCTTGGAAGTTAATTCAGTATTTGAGTTCTGATGAGTTTACCCAAAGATTTGCTAACTCTGTTTATGATCGTTTAAAAGTAAGACTCTTTTATTCAAACAATAAATACCTGGTTAAAGCTCCTTTTCCCAAGAACAGGTTCCTGTAGCTAAGGAAGCCTTAGCTACCTGTAGAATGCAAACTGCTGTGGTTGGGGGCACCGTAGCTGATCGTTATATCGCTTTTGCTTTTAATAAAGTTGTTTTACAAAATGCTGATCCTGAAGAAGCTATAAAACAAGCAGCTAAGGAATCAACGATGGAAATTCAGAAAAAAATTAAAGAGTTTCTCGCTATATTAAGAACCTATAAGCTAACCTTCGGGGGAGACTTTAAGGCATCAATAAAGCACAGGGAGGCAATTTGTCTACCTGTGCTTTATTAATAACTCGCATTCTAGTGCAACTAGTTAAAGGAGAGTTTTCAAGTTCCCAGTTCTTTATCCTTATCGACTAGGGTTTGAATGAGAGAGATAGCTTCTCCCAAACCAAAATAAGGTATGGCCTTAACAAAAGCTAACACCAAACCTTTTACAAAGGTATAAAAACTAACAAATAAGTTTACAGCATTAGTGCTAGCAATAATAGCACTAATAAAACCAGTAATAAAAATAAAAACAGCTGCTGCTTTTAAGATAAAAGCGATTAGATTATTGTAATATAGAAGCGAACTTTTCTTTTTGGCAGTGGTATTTATCTTTTCATCTGCATAATAACTTTCTGTAGTTTCTGGCCTTTCGTCTTCTAGCGGTTCCAAGAGTCTTTCATAATTTTCAACCATTTAGATCACCTTCCACCTTAAGGTTTGATTCCTTGCTATAAGGAAATATTATGAGAGAACACGCTACAAGTAGAGCAAGTTTGGTTAAAGTAAATAAATTATGCTACTATTAGAGTGAAAAATATCAACATAATTCTGATAATACCATTCAACAAAGTAGTGAAGATACCTTTGCGATTTGATAACTTATTGCTACAAATATAATTAATTAAGGAAAATGACTAAGCAGTTTTTAGTAAGGATGATTTATTGAAGCGAATTAATTGCTACTAGGAGAAAGTCGTTTTAAGAAGAAATAAACTGTACTTATTGTCATAAATTCCTCTATTGCAATACTAGCTTAGCTTTATATAGTGGTTAAGGTTGTTTGACATCGCTGCTTATTCAATATATAATTCATTTGGTAAATTGATGCTTCAAAAATTATGGGCACAATTTACTAGATCTTTTTTGGGATCAAAGTTTAGAAAAGTCTAGTCCAACTAACTATAAATAGAGATTACTGACGTAGTAGAAACTGCGTCTTTTTTACTTAAGGAGGCGCGTAGTTGCCACGGTAACTAGAAGAAAGCTTTGTTTTAGTGTGCTTGGTGTTAAAAGCAGGAGGATCATGTATGCCAAAAATAACCTATGAAGCTAAGAAAAAAAACCTGGTTTATGTAAAAGAGTGTCCAACTGTTTTAGAGGCCTGGCGGTTCTGGTTAAAATATTCCTATTATGGTTGGCAGATTCGCCGCTTACCATAAGAAAGATTTGTATCAGGGTAAACTTTTGATGACACTTGTTAAACAAAATAAATTTAGGTTATAGTTATGCAAAGAAGGGAGCCTTAAGGCTCCCTTCTTTAATACTCTAATTATTATCTTCTAAGTAGATAATTAAACCGACCTCTGGTTCCGAATAGCCATCGTATAACATCGACCCCAGACTATCTATGGCTCTATCCCAAAAGTTAGGGTAGGCTATAATATTACAGGTAGCTAAATTTACAATATGAAAAGAACGATTGTTCTCAAAATGGTTATTGATAATTGAAGGCCCAGATTCACCATACATAATGTGGATACCAATATCATTATTGCTTATAGTGTTGTTACTAATAAGGGTAGAGGTAGAAGCACAAGCGATGCCATCGATATTATCGCTAATAAGGCAATTATTAATACTACTATTTTGCCAACCCATAAGGGTGATACCAGTTTTATTCTGGCGGATTACACAGTCTGTAATCTCGAGAGTGCCTCCCGAGACAAACACCCCTTGGTTCGCTGCTTCGATAATAACGTTTTTGAGTTTTAGAACACCTGAGGCAGAGAACAACCCTTGCCAACTACCTTTTATAGACGAATAACCACTAAAAGAGATAGGTTCTTCTGGTGTTCCTAAAGCTAAAAGACTGCCAGAGACATTAAGTTCTAAACCAGCAAAGAGATTATTTGGGGTAATATTTTCGTTAGTAATAGTTTGAGATTTTACTTTTGTACCCGGTAAGATAGTGAGGGTAATGCCTTCTGGGACAATAACATCACCGGTTAAAACAATGGTTTCGCCTCGTACTTGAGCTTTAGAATTCAAAGGCCCCCAAATACAAGTATCCAGGCTAACGAGGCCAGCAAATTCGGTTGTAGTAACTCTTGTACCTAAGAGGAAAACAAACAGCAAAATGTTCAGTCTAAAGAAGGAACTTTTACTGCTTCTTTTCAATCCTCCCACCTCCAGGTTAAGGAGAGAGGAGTAGTTCCAGAGTATTTATCAGTATCTTTCATGTTATTAGGAAGAACCTCAGCTAAGTTTAGTGAAAACATACCTTTAGGACCAATTCGAACCTCTAGAGAATGTTCACCACTAGTTATCTTTAGAGGCACTATATCATTAGGAAGAGCATGCTTTCTGCGCCCTTTGTGTTCGTAGACGGGTTGGTCATCAATTAAGACCATAAGATTAGTATCACTACCGACCCAGAGTTCAAGATCAAGATCTTCTACCAAACGAAAACCTGTTTTCAAGCTGTATGTTTCTGCTGGACCTAAAGCCCAAGGATTAATAAGAGTATCCATAAACAAAAGTGGTTCAGAGTAGGGTTCCATGTCTTTAGCTACCGAAAAAATTCGTACTCCTTGGCCAAAATGACCACGGGGAGAATATTTTGTTAAGGGTTTAATCCATTTAGAAACTACACTCTCTAGAGGCGTACCAACAACAGTGGGAGAGATCGAACCTAAGCCTAAGTAGTAAGCGAGAGTTATATGTTCTATATCACGAGGGTTTAACCCCATTACTAAACAAGCGGCAGCATCTGTGGCAACAGGGTCTTGACCGGCGATAATTAAGTTAGCTTGCTTTTTGATACCCCTTCTGAAGTTGGTCTTGTCTTGTTCCATACCCATAATACCATCGATTAAGGTGAAATCTGGTACTCTAACTTGCACCAGATCGATGATCTCTTTATCGATCAGATGGAAATGGTGTCTAAGTCCACCGGATTTTTGGGTATAAGGAAAGCCTCTGTTTTTTGACCAGCCATAAATGACTCCTGGGGCGATACCAACATTATTTTTAAGTCCTAAAGTTACCTGACAGGTTTCAATAATCTTAAGTACTGGCAATGA
>DHDH01000050.1:11579-14348 GCA_002399235.1 Firmicutes bacterium UBA4881
ACTATTTCAATTTGTAGATTAGGGTATTGTTTCCTTAAACTCGTTACCATATTCCTGTAGCCAGCTATTTGAAAACCATCTTCAGCTTTAGCTCCAGGAAATGCCCCCCACTCGTAACCTTTAGGTACCCAGCCACCAGCTCCTTCGCCTATAATAATCCTGATATCTGGTCTTTGTTCATAGATAAAGGTAGCTACGAACCTAACTACTCTGTTGTCGGTAATCACACCTGAACCACTAGCTAGTGGTTCAACAATATTGGGCTTAAGAAGAATGGTTTTTACTTCTTCTGTGAGTAACTTACTAAAATCGGTTAGATTTAAAGCTTCGTAAACTAAAGCTTTGACCTCTTCATCGTTTAAGGAAGCAGGGGGTTTTGCACCAGCTGTAATAGCCACTACAGAATTAGTCGGTGAAGTGTTTTTAATAATATTTAAGGGATAATATTCTTTATCTACATAAGCGCCTAAAGCAGAAACAGAGACTAAAAACACCAACAACAAGCTTAACATGTAATTCACTCCTTACATGAAGACCAACAAAAGACTATAGAAATAGCCACTAAACACAGCAAGAGATAAAGAAATAACCAGATAAAACACTAAATAGTACCAGTTAAAGGTCCAAGCAACTGCCGAGATATTAGGTAGATTAGTTGCTGGCCCAGCGATAAAAAAAGCTAATGCAGCACTTTGACTCATACCCAAATCGATCATTGCACTAACTATCGGGATTGTAGCACCACCACAAGTATAAAAGGGCACTCCCAATAAAGCAGCTAAAGGAATACTCCAAGGCTTATCAACACCTAAAAAGCCGATAACTAACTCGGGTTTTAAGAAGACCTTGATAATACTAGCTAAAGAAAGTGCCCACAAAAAAGCCTTACGAATATAACGGGTCATAGCTAAAACATAGGTCCAAAAAGCTTTGTTTGTTGGGAGTTTAAGGGCAGTGTTTTCTCTTATGACAACTTTGTTTGCGAAAATAAAATCAGCTAACACCCCGCTAATGATACCAATTAAAACAGTTGAGATAACTCTGGCTACTGCCATCTTCCAACCAAGACCCCGCCAAGTGAGGATAAAGATAGTAGGGTTCATTAATGGTGTACTTAGAACAAAAGCTGAAACCGCACCAATAGGTAACCCTAAGAGTGTTAGAGCTCCAGCAAAGGGAATTAAAGCATAACTAGAAAGAGGTGAGATTGTACCCAGTAAAGAAGCGATTATTATACCACCTAGTCGATTGAAGCAGAACATTTTTTCTAACCTTTTGGGGGTTAGAAACATAGCCAAAAACGCACTAATAAAGACACTAAGGATAAGATAAGGAAGGTATTGAGTAAGGAGCTCCCAAAAGACGAGTAAAACCTGTCCTAATTGGTGCTGAGTGAATTTTTCGAAGTAATAGGTAAGAAAATCTAGTAGTGAAGATCTACTGACATACATATAAACCCCTCCACTAAAGGGTTACGGCTTACCAATAGATTTTCCTTTAGGAAGATTTAATTGCTACTTGCATAACTTCGTCCCAATTACCTTCACCGTCATGAAAAGTCAGATTTAAAAGCTGTTGTGGCAGTACAGCTATATTGATTGTCCAGCCATGATCAGGCCAAAGATGCATCGGTAAATCAAAAACTTCCTCCCAATTAACAGCCCCATAACCTCCATGAACTCTAACTACCTGGGCATTATCACCAATACGTCCCTGATAAATTATAGTTAGTGGTAAATAGGGTTCGGGCTTTTCCGGAAATAACTTTACATCCATCTTAGTTCACCTCAGAATTTAGTTTCTCCGAAATTAGCAGAGATAACCATTTTTGCAGGAGTACGGCTATTAAGGTGAGAATTATGAAAATATAGTTTAAATAGACTGTATGTGGAAAGGCGGTTATGACCAATTAAGATATTTATCAAGGACCTAACAGTTGGTCAGAAGATTGAAGATATATTTGTTGTTACCCAAAAGCAAATGGTTCCTTATAACAACAAGCCTAATGAGTATTATTTGAAATTTAATTTAAAAGATGCTACTGGTGAAGTTTCTGGACGGGTTTGGCAAGGGGTTTTTACCCTTAACGAACTCATGAAAGATGGATACCCCATTAAGATCAAAGGTTCAGTTGTTGAATTTAAGGGCTCTTTGCAGATTAATGTAGACGAAGCTAGTGCAATAAATCCAGAAGAAGTCGATCCAAGGAATTTTATCCCTGAAGGACCCTTTACCAAAGAACAGTTAGATAAACGCTTAGATTCAATTATAGAAGCCTTGCCAAAGAGCCCCGGAAGAAATTTTCTTTGTAAAGTATTAGGTAGTAACTCTATACGAAGCAAATTCCTTTTATGGCCTGCAGCTACCTCAATTCACCATAATTGGCTTGGAGGTTTGGCACAACATAGCTTAGAAGTTGCTGAAATGTGTTTGTTTATGGCTAAAACCTACAAACTATCCACAGGATTAGTGACAGTGGGAGCATTAATGCACGATATTGGCAAATTAAGGGAATATGAGTTTACTGGGGCAGCTTTTACTCTAACAGATGAAGGTCGCTTGAACGGACATATGCAACTAGGTATAGAGATGCTATTACCCTACTTAGAAGAGTTATCAGCATTAGAAAGTGCTCAAGTTAAGCATATAATCCTTTCTCACCATGGCAAAAAAGAATGGGGTTCACCTGTTTTGCCCCAAACTCCAGAAGCTTACGCTGTGTATTTATCGGACTACTCGTCTTCGAAGTTAGCAAGAGTTCAAGCTGTT
>DHDH01000050.1:14529-20838 GCA_002399235.1 Firmicutes bacterium UBA4881
AGTTTATTTGGCGACTTAGATTGAGGGGGAATCCCATGCAAATCGCTTTAAATACCTTAGTGTTGCAAAGTTACAAAGCTACAGAAGCTGTAGAAGCTGCAAGATTTTTGGGTGCTATTGAAATTAATGGCCGCCACTTGCCGCCAAACACACCACCAGACCAAGCCAGAGAACTTTTACAAGGTCTAGCAGTTGTGAATATTGGCGCTTATACAGGTGGATTTACTAGTGGTGACCACCAAAGTATTCTTGCTGAATTAGCTAAATATGTAGACCTGGCCCAAGCGATTGGTGCTCCTGCAATAAGAGTATATCCAGGAGGTCCTAGCCTTGGAGATATTGATCCTAACCTATACAAAAGAGCTGTAATAGGGTTAAAAGAGGCAGCTCATATAGCTAACCCTCTAAAACTCTATTTTGAATTACACCATGGCGATCTTGCTGATAGTGCCGATAATGCGATGAGGTTAATTGATGATATAGGTGCAGATAACCTAGGGGTAATTTTAGACCCAGCTAATCTATTTATTGGCAATGCCGACTATTTAGATAAAGCAGTAAAAACTTTAGGTACGAGGCTTAGTCTGGTGCATATGAAGGACCTAAAAAAATTGCCAAGTAGTGCTCCTAAAGCCTTTTTAATAGAGGGGACTTATTATAGCCATCAACTTTTAGGTGATGGTGATCTCAAACTTGAGAAACTTATTAGCGTACTCAAAGAGAATGAATATACTGGTTATCTTTCACTTGAATACCATGGCGACGATGCAACTCCTCAAATAGTTAGAAGAGAAGCAGAGTGGCTAAGTAAAAGGCTATAAAGATAAGCTGAAGAATGTTATATAGTAATAATAGCAATTTATTTAGTTGTCTTTTCCTAGAGAAATGAAGTAAAGTTTATTATGTAGCAGGACAGTAATTCTAAACCTAGAATAAACTACCGACGATTAAATCAGGGAGGTCATAAAATGCCTAACAAGATTAAAGTAGGTGTCATTGGTGCTGGTGCTATTGCAGAGCACGCTCATCTCATGGGTTACTCGAAAATACCCGAGCTCTGTGAAATTAGAGCTATCTGTGATGTAAACAAGGACCGCGCAGAAGAGATGGCTGCTAAGTTTGGGATTAAAGAAGTATATACAGATCACAAAGAGATGCTAGCTAAGGCTGACATCGATGCAGTTTCTGTCTGTACACCAAATAAATTCCATGCTTCTCAAACAATTGATGCTTGTAACGCAGGCAAACATGTTCTTTGTGAAAAGCCAATGGCTATTAATGACGAAGAATGTGAAGCTATGATTGAAGCTGCAGTGAGAAATAATGTTCAATTAATGGTAGGCTTCACTCATAGATTCTATAATTATAACCAAAAAGCCAAAGAACTAATTGCCCAAGGTGTTATTGGCAAACCATTCATGATCAGAGTTCGCTTTGCTCACGAAGGTCCATATATCTCCTGGCCTGCTAAGAGCAACTGGTTCTTCAATAAAGAACTAGCCGGTGGCGGTGCCCTTTTAGACATGGGTATCCATGCTCTAGATATCATGCGTTTCTTAGTCGGTGATATCAAAGATATCTCTGCTAACCTCGGTACTTTAGTACGTACTATGGAAGTTGAAGATAATGCTATCTGTACTGTAAACTTCGATAACGGTGCAATGGGATACCTAGAGGTAGGTTGGTCTTCTAAGAGTGGTATTCTTGGTATCGAAGTTTATGGCGAAGATGGTTCAATGGTTATCGACTATAGCACACCAATTAAGATCTATGTAGACAAGAAGAAGATTATTGGTGGACCAGGCTGGATTGAATTGAAAGATTGCACTGGTGGTGGCTGGGATGCTGAGATGAAAGCCTTCATTCAATCATTACAAAATGGCACACCAGTACCTGTTAATGGTTTTGATGGCCTAAAGGGTGTCAGACTAGCCATGGCAGCTTACAAATCAAATGCTGAAGGTAGAAAAGTTAGTCTATAATTAAAAGGGGCGTAAGCCCCTTTTGTATGTACTTAAATATTCTTCAAAGTAAAAAAAGGCCAACAGAAAATTTCTGTTGGCCTTTTTGGTTACTTAGTTATTTATTAGCAGCAAAATAGATGTTAGACCAGTTCGCATAGATTCCACTATTGTAGTTGTATATACCATCCCAATAACTGGCATAACCAGATGAAGAACCATCAGCGTTGGTATCACCGCCTAAGGTATCATCAGAGTAGGCAGTAAATTTGGCTGAACTATAGTTTACCAAGTTTGATCCTGAGTAACTAAAACCAGCATCAATCATGAACTTGATAATAGCACCAGTTCCTAGCGTTATTTTGCCAGTTGTATCAATATCCATATAGTTAGGAATAACATACGGGACAGCTGTTTCGGTCCAGTTAACAGCTTTATCGAAAGTATAGGAATCGCTGCTTACGAAGATACCATTTTTTGTGTTTTTAATTGCAGTATTATTTGGGTTGAAAAATTTATTGCCAGGAGCAACATCGACTAAAGTATTAATAACTAGGGGTATCTCGTTTCCATAGAAGGTGCAAGAATTGATAGTCATTTTATTAGCATTGCCTAGATATAAAGCGCCATATTCACTACCATTAGAATAAGCGAAGGTACAGTTATTGAGTATAGCGTCGGTAAAGTAAACCCGTAAAACACTATCTATACCACTTAATTTTCCACCATACAAGAATTGGCAGTACTCAAATTCATTGCTGGCAAGAGGTGAATTATCTAAAGATATGCGCTGCCAATCGCTAGCATTAGGCTTAGTTACAGTGCCATCGCCATTGGTATCGGTTAAGCGATCGTCACGATACGAGGTAAAGACGATAGGCTGAGAAGCAGTACCCTTAGCTTTAAGACTACCCTCAACAGTTAAGGAAAAACCTTCTTGGAACTTAACTACTACGCCAGGGCTCAAAGATAGAGTGAAGCCTGAATCGATATTCAGATCGTTAGTTATAACAAAAGGTACTTCAGTTTCTTGCCAAGATAAAGATTTACGCATATAGTAGTCACCGTTGTAGAGGAAAATACCATTTTTAGTATTGGTGACAGCAGGATTATTTGGATCTTTAAATACGTTAGAGTTATCAATGTTTATCTGAGCATTGATAACTAACGGAATAATATTTTGATAAAATTTATTATTGGTTACAATCGTGTCTTGAAGTGCACCTGCTAAGTCGAGAGCACCATTCACGGTACCCTTATTAAAAGCAAAGGTACAATTGTCAATAGTAGCTTTAGCTAGATTTACGGTAAGAACGCTATCCCTATAACCAGAACCTCCGTAATAGAACTGGCAATGAGTAAAGGTAGAAAAACGGCTATTATATAGGTCAATAAAGCGCCAATCGGCAACCGCAGGTTTGGAGTTACTGCCATCTTTATTAGTGTCGCCACCGTGTGCATCATCGCGGATTGAAGTAAATATAATTGGTAGGGCACTAGTTCCAACTGCTGTAATAGAACCTGCAGTATCTACAGTTAAGCCACAATTTTCTTTGAATTTGATGATTGTGCCTGGTTCAATTGTTAGGTGAGCATTAAGTGTAATGTCGTTAACTATATAAGTTTTTCCAGCTTTCCAGGTAGTATCTAAGGCGATGTTTTCGGTAATGAGGATGGTATTACTTTCTGCAATGACATTTACAGTCCAAGTATATTTGGTTTCTAATTTACCGTCGGAGACAGTAACAGTTACTTGAGCTGACCCAACAGTGTTTGGAGCTGTCCAAATTACGTCAGTTCCAGTAGTTGAGTTAAATGTACCTTTAGTTGTTGTCCATTTGTAAGCAAGAGTATCATTGTTTGGATCCGTTGCCACAGCAGAAAACGATAGTTGCTTACCTACTTCTACGCTAGCTGGAGAGGCAGGACTAGTGTTTGTAATTTTAGGTGCTTCGTTAGCAGGTTTAGATGGACCACAGCCACTCAACACAAATAAGGTAACAATTACCAGGAGTAAGGACGGCCGGACAAACTTCTTCATACAACCAACAACCTCCTAAATATTTTCCATTTTTTGTCCACTTTATAACCCCATGATCATTATAAATTATTATTGGGAATAATGTAAAGTATTTGCAGATAGGAAAGATAATAACCAGAAAAATAAAAGAGAGTATTGTAAACCGGCGAACAATAGTAAAGATTCTATAAAGTGGGAAGACAAAGGGAAGAGTCCAGAAACCCACTAAAATCAAGGTCTCTAGTAGTTAACTATTATTGACAAAAAATTAACAAAAACATTTTGTTAAAATGTTGACAAACATCCGGGGACCAGTTAAAATATAGATAGTTAAAAAAATAACAAAGTCAGAAAAAATACACCTGACGGTCTGAGGAGGATGGTTATGGCCGAGAAGCAAGTTGATTTCAAAACCCATATTGATCAGTTGGTGACTAAAGCAAAAAAAGCGTCGACTCAGATGCTCGACCTGACCCAAGATGATGTTGACCGCATAGTAAAAGCTATGGCTTTAGCGGGAGTAGATCATCATATGGAGTTAGCACACATGGCAGTTAATGAAGCTGGTATGGGTGTATATGAAGATAAAGTAACCAAAAATCTCTTTGCTACAGAATATGTTTATCATGATATTAAAAGAGAAAAGACCGTTGGAGTTATCGAAGATAACCCAGAAGAAGGATATGTAAAAATTGCCGAACCTGTTGGTATCATTGCTGGTGTAACACCTGTTACCAACCCTACCTCGACAACTATGTTCAAAGCACTAATTGCTCTTAAAACCAGAAACGTAATTATCTTTAGTTTTCATCCTAAGAGTATGAATTGTTCAATAAAGGCAGCCAGCATCATGAAAGAAGCAGCTATTCAAGCAGGGGCTCCTGAAGGTTGTATTAGCTGGGTCGAATACCCCTCTATAGATGCAACCAACTATCTAATGCGTCATCCTGATGTAGCTTTAATTTTAGCTACGGGTGGGTCTGGTATGGTTAGTGCTGCTTATTCTAGTGGTAAACCAGCTTTAGGAGTAGGACCTGGTAATGTGCCTGCTTATATTGAGAGAACAGCTAATCTTTATCGAGCTGTTAACGATTTGATCTTATCTAAAACTTTTGATAATGGCATGATCTGCGCTTCAGAACAAGCTGTTATTGTTGATAAAGAAGTAGCTAACAAAGTTAAGAAACTGTTCGCTGAAAATGGTGGCTATTTCTTAAGCCCTGAAGAGATAAAAAAAGTAGAAGAGGTAGCTATCGACAAGGAAAGACATTCGATGAGTCCAATGGTTGTGGGACAATCTGCAGAAAAGATTGCCTCCATGGCTAACATCAAAGTTCCAGCTGGAACAAGAGTTTTGCTAGCAGAACTAGATGGTGTAGGACCAGATTATCCACTATCGAGAGAAAAACTTAGCCCCATTTTAGCTTTTTATAAAGTAGAAGATTACCGCGAAGGTATCAAACGTTGCGAAGATATGACCGAGTTTGGTGGTTTAGGCCATTCAGCAGTAATTCACTCTAATGATGAAAAGGTTATTCGCGAGTTTGGCAGACGAGTAAGGACTGGTAGACTTTTAGTTAACTGCCCATCAGCTCAAGGAGCGATTGGCGACATTTATACCAACAATAATCCTTCCCTCACCCTAGGTTGTGGTTCGATGGGACGAAATTCGACAACAGCTAATGTAAGTGTAGATAACCTATTAAATATAAAAAGATTGGATATGCGGAGGGTCAATATGATGTGGTTTAGAGTCCCCCCACGCATCTATTTCGAACCAGGTTCACTAGAGTATCTCTCTAAGATGCATTGGGCGAAAAAAGCAGTTATAGTAACCGATAAAACTATGATAGACATTGGCTATATTAAAAAGGTGACCTACCAACTAGAAAAGATTGGTATTAGTTATGAGATCTTTAGTGAAGTAGAACCAGATCCATCTGTAGAGACAGTGCAAAAAGGTGTTAGCCTGATGCAGCGTTTTCAACCAGACACAATTATTGCTCTAGGTGGGGGCTCACCAATGGATGCAGCCAAAGGTATGTGGCTTTTTTACGAACACCCTGAGACAGACTTTGATGCGCTACGCTTGAAATTTATGGATATTAGAAAAAGAACCTTTACTTTCCCCGAATTAGGTAATAAAGCTAAGTTTGTGGCCATACCTACCACAAGTGGCACCGGCAGCGAAGTTACAGCTTTTGCGGTCATTACAGACAAAAATAAAGGTATCAAATATCCACTAGCCGATTACCAACTAACACCAGATATTGCGATTATTGATCCTAATCTAGTCAAAACAGTTCCGGCAAGAGTAACGGCAGACAC
>DHDH01000050.1:21040-23497 GCA_002399235.1 Firmicutes bacterium UBA4881
ATTCAAATAGTATTTGAATATTTAGAGAGAAGTTATCGTTATGGAGCTGAAGACCCAAGAGCTAGGGAGAAGATGCACAATGCCAGTTGTTTAGCTGGTATGGCTTTTACTAATGCTTTCCTAGGACTCAACCATAGTATGGCTCATATTTTAGGCGCTCGTTTCCACATTCCTCATGGTAGAGCTAATGCACTTCTACTACCCCATGTAATTCGGTATAATGCGTCTAAGCCTTCAAAGAGAGTTGGCTATCCTAAATATGAGTTTTACCAAGCACCTGAGCGTTTTGCTGACATTGCTAAAGCTATGGGACTCAAGTTCAATTCAAATGAAGAAGCTGTTGATAAATTAATTGAAGCGATTATCGATTTAATGAAGCGTTTAGAGATGCCTATGTCCTTGAAAGAAGCAGGCATTGAGGAGAAGGAATTCGAAGCTTCGCTAGATATGCTTGCCGATACTGCCTTTGCCGATCAATGTACAGTAAGCAATCCCAGATTACCATTAGTAGAAGAGATTAAAGAAATTTATAGAAAAGCTTACAAAGGAATAATTAAGTAAGTAAAGGGGCCATATGGCCCCTTTTTGTTGGATTTAGGTCGACAATAGTTAAGTGATGCCGATCTAATCTATGCTGGCAAGGTTTTACTTATACTAATAACTCGAAAAATAATTAATTGCTTTAAGGGATCTATATTTAGCATTAAAGGAATAACACCGACGAGTTTAGATTGTTTTTTAAAATGTCTTTGTCGAAGATACTGAAATTTGTAAAATGGATTGAGAAGAAGCCATCTAAAATATGTTTTGCTTTTAGATAAGTTAGGGAGCTAGAGGGACTGAGTAGTAAAGAGGGATAATTAATTTAATATGTAATTAAAGTCCTATAATAAGAATATTAACAATAAAAATTAAGGTGGGTAATAGTTTATGAACAAAGGTACGATAATGATGTTATTAATTCTTGTTGTAGTACTACTTTGTCCGCTATTAGTTACACAAGCTCCATCGTCACCTAAAAACTTATTCAATACAGACAAATACACTATGGAGCTCATTTAAATACATCTAATGGCTACCTAGAGTTTAGAGGAAATATTGGTTATGAGCCTAAATATTCACGTTTTTGGGTCTGGGGAGTTCTAGAAAATCGGACAGAAAAGAATACTCTAGCAAGAGTTCGTGTTACTTTAATTGGCGATTCGACAAAAAATGAATTGGTTTTTCAAGATACCGTTGAGGCTAAGGAAAAAAAACAAGTGGTTTTATATACAACAAAAATAGAAGAACTTGCGACTTACGATAGATGTTTTATCTCAATTGAGTATGGTTATTATTTATTAGACAAAATATTTTGGAGTGGACCACTAGATGTAGATATCCTTGAAAAGGCAGGAGTGAAACCTATAAATAGAGACAAACCTATGAATATTCAAATACTCGACCTTGAGTACTGAAACAATAGTTGGCCATTTTAAATTTTAATATTGTTAATATCGTTTTTATTTGCAGTTACCGAAGGAATATAAGTAGCAAAAAGCGAACTGATGTTTTGGTGATGTATAGATGGATAAAAATCATAGTGAAGAGCAATTAGCGATTTTCAGTGAGGGCAGGGAAATGTATAATCTAGAAGGAACCTTCTGGGAGTTTAATTATGAAACAGAAGTTTTGCTTCCTGCCACTCGTAACATCGATTCTTTATATTTCTATCTACAAGCAGTAACTGGTATTGGACCTAAAAGAGAAGCCCACTTGAAAAGTGAAGGTATTTGTTCTTTACAAGATTTGGTCCGCCAAAATAACCCATTAAGTAGTGATACTCCTATCTTGTTAAAAGCTTTAGCTAATAAAGATTGGCCTTTAATCTATAAACGGTTTCCTCGTTTTTCTGTTTTATGTTCTATTCCTCAAGATAAAATAGCTGTTTTAGACATTGAAACAACAGGATTTGGTTTTGGGAAACCTATATTTTTAATTGGTCTTTTGTTATTAAGGCCCAAGTGTCAGTTAAAACTATTTTTAGCTAGGCATCCTGCAGAAGAAGCTGCTATGTTGCAGGCAGTTACAACTGAATTAAAAGATAAGATAGCAGTCATTACCTATAATGGAGCTTCCTTTGATTTACCTGCCTTGCATCGTAGAGCAGAACGCTATGATATTAAATTTCCCCCTATGTTAAACATGGATTTACTACCAGTTGTTAGAAGGTTATTAGGTAGCGAACTCCCTAATTGTCGTTTGAAAACGATTGAAAAAATAATTTTAGAATATGAAAGGCATTCCGATCCTGCTTCGAGTGAAGTTCCAGAGATCTATCACCAATTTTTAATGGAACAAGATCCTAATCTCTTAGACGAGGTAATTAGTCATAATGCTAGAGATTTAGAAAGTTTAGTGGAGATTTGGCAGTATCTGGATGAACGCGAAAGAAGGTAATAACAACAGTGACAGAAC
>DHDH01000050.1:23632-30648 GCA_002399235.1 Firmicutes bacterium UBA4881
TTACTACTCAGAAAATCCACAAAGTGAAAGTGCCCCAGATCTTTTAGAGATAGAAATCAATCATGAAAAATTTAAGATCTGGTCAGATCATGGGGTCTTTTCTAAAGGTGGCCTTGATAAAGGGACAGAGACTTTAATTAAAGTAATGCCGATAAAAGCAATGGATAAGGTTCTCGATTGGGGCACAGGTTACGGGATAATTGGTCTTGTAGCTTCTAGACTAGCTAGAGAAGGACAAGTGGAAATGATTGATATCAACGAAAGAGCTGTTGGTTTAGCTAAAAAAAATATAGAAGCTAACAATATACCAAATGCTCAAGCTTATCAAAGCAATGGCTTTGATAATGTAAAGGGTACTTTTGATCTAATTGTATCTAACCCGCCTTTTCGAGCTGGTAAAAAGGTGGTTCATGGTCTTGTGGACGATGCACCTAAATACTTAGCTTTAGGCGGCGGTTTATGTGTGGTTGTACAACGTAAACAAGGCGCAGAGAGTTTAACTAAAAAAATGCAAGAGGTTTTTGGCAATGTGGAAGTGCTCGATCGTTCGGGCGGATATCGAGTACTACTATCTCGATTATCTAACAAACTGTCCTAGAAATTACCCCCAAAGCATAGTTATTGGCGGAGGGGGTTTTATGCGCAAAAAAACCCAAAGGTTAATATTAGCCATATTAGTTATTGCAGCAAGGTACCTTATCCCTTATACTTTGTTAGTTTCCCAACCCGTAAATAATGTTGCTGGCCGTGTTGTTGTAATTGATCCAGGCCACGGAGGGATTGATCCTGGCTGTGTCGGCAAGAGTGGTGTACTAGAAAAAGACTTGGTTTTATCCATCGCAAAGAAGTTAGAAACGAAACTTAATAGTTATACTATCTACACTGTACTTACTCGGGATAAAGATGTTGATTTAGCTCCTGAAGTAAAAGGTCCGCTAATAAAAAGAAAGAGAGTTGATCTAAACAAAAGAGCTGCTTTAGCTACAAAGCATAACGCAGATATATTAGTTTCAATTCATATTAATAGCTTCCCCGAGAGTAAATGGTCAGGTGCCCAAACCTTTTACCATGCAGAAAGTGGACCAGGTAGAATCTTAGCACAAACCATTCAAAAAAGTTTAGTGGCTGATCTTGGCCCAAACAACCGCAAAGCTAAACCAGGTGATTTTCGCATTTTAAGAGAAACTAAGGTCCCTAGCACTATGGTTGAAGTTGGCTTTTTATCAAATCCACGTGAAGAAAAACTCTTACAAGATCCCCAGTATCAAGAACGTGTAGCTAATGCAATTGCAAAAGGCATAGTAGAATATTTTGAATCTGGTGGTGCTTCACAGGTAAGTGCAATACCGATAAAACAAGAGTTATTTGTTGGACCGGTTCTTAAGGAAGACGAAGTATTGGTTTTCTATGCCTCAGCAGAGAATAACGGTTTGTTAAGTTACGAAAAACGTAAGATTACCTCGACTAAGATAGAAAATGTATTGCAAATGCTACTTTCTAGTCCTTTAGATAAACAAAATATACAGCTATTAAATAAAGATACCACGAAAATAATAGTCCTAGGGCAAGTCGATGATTGCGCATATCTAACACTAGATTTGGGTGAGGGGAGTTTTAACGGGCATTTAGAAGAGTTAGCTGTATATTCTGTGGTTAATACATTGACAATGTTACCGGGAATTAAGAAGATTTCTTTAGAGGTAATTGGTGGTAGTGAAGAATTCGATTGGAACGAACCACTTAAGTTTAATTCTTTTTTAGTAAAAGAAAAAACAGATGAGTTATAAAGCGTCTAGCTGAGCTAGACGCTTTATTTATGGGTAAGTGATTTGTTACTAGTAACATAAACACATAATTCGTAAAAATAATAGACGATATATGCTGGGATTTACTGCCGGAAAGTGAAAGTAATCACAAGGGAAATCACACCGGAAGCTTGCATGGGTAAAAAATGAGAAAAACGCATTACAAAAAGGAAGGAAATGCGCTTTACGCAGAGAATAGTGCATGTTAAAATGGTAATCGTAAGAAGGCGGTGAACGGCCATAGACGAACTAGATTTAAAAATTGTGGCTATTCTTCAGGAAGATGGGCGAACACCCTACACTACTATTGCCGAAGCCCTGGGTGTAGCAGAAGGGACCATTCGCAAAAGGGTTTCTAAGCTTATTGAGGATGGTGTTCTGCGTATTGTTGGCGTAGTAGATCCTAAAATGGTAGCTCAAAGTACTATAGCTATTGTGGGTATCCACACTGAGGGAGAGCCAGTAAATAATATCGTAGCTAAATTAGCTGAGATTAAAGAAGTTCGCTACATTGGGGTTTGTGCGGGTACTTATGATTTAATAGTGGAGATTGTTGTAGGTTCTAATGAAGAGTTGTTTGACACTCTTACCCATAGAGTGCGCCAAATTCCTGGGATTGCATCAAGTGACACATCTTTAGTAATGAAGGTGTGTAAAGAACGCTATAACTGGAGAGGTATGTGATAGGAGGTAAATTGATGAAAAAGCTTCAATGGATGATTTCCCTCATAATTATCCTAAGTGGTTTAGTCGCTGCGGCGAATATCGGCATTATTCAAATTATCGAACATCCCGCGTTAGATGCTGCTCGTAACGGATTTATGGATGAAATAAAAGAACAAGGTTTCGATGTTAAGTATACTTATCAAAATGCTCAAGGCGATATGAGTACTTTGCAAACAATTGCCGGTAAATTAGTTGCTGATAAGGTAGATCTGATTCTAGCAATTGCTACACCATCTGCACAAGCAGCAGCTAAAGCAACAACAACAATTCCTGTTCTGATTACAGCTGTTACAGATCCAGTTGCAGCTGGCCTAGTAAAGAATTTAAAACAACCAGGCACCAATGTTACAGGTACTTCTGATTTAAACCCTGTTGACAAACAGTTAGCCTTGATTAAACAGATAAGACCTAGTGCTACCCGTATTGGTATTATCTATAACGCTGGCGAAACTAATTCAATTGTTCAAGTTGATTTAGCTAAAGAAGCCGCAACTAAGCTTGGGTTAAAACTTGTTTTGGCAACAGTAACAGAAACGAGCGGTGTCTATCAAGCTGCTCAATCTTTAGCTGGCAGAGTGGATGCAGTTTATGTACCTACAGACAATACAGTTGTGGCCGCTTTAGAGTCGGTAATCGCATTTTGCGAAAGAAATAGACTACCGTTAATTGCTGGTGAAGGTGAATCAGTCAATCGTGGTGCCTTAGCTACAATAGGTATCGATTACTACCAATTAGGCAGACAAACAGGTGCAATGGCGCTTAAAATATTAAAAGGTGAGAAAGCGGAAAATACACCTATTGAGTTTCAAAATACTATGAACTTACTAATTAACACTAACGCTGCTAAGCGTATGGGAGTTACAATTCCTCAAGTGCTAATGAAAAATGCAACTCTTGTTCAATAAACTTACAGTCGTATCTGCATGAAGTTAAAGTAATTAGTTTCAAAAAGGAAATGGAGGTGAGCAGACTGCTTTTTCAAGCAGTCTGCAGAAATATGCTAGGCGTTTGGGGAACCCCATTAGAGCAGGGTTTAGTTTATGGTATTTTGGTTCTAGGTGTGTATCTTACCTACCGCATTCTTGATTACCCTGATCTGACCGTCGATGGCAGCTTTCCCTTAGGAGCTGCAATTGCAGCTACAGCTATTACTAAAGGAATTCATCCAATAATAGCGACATTTTTAGGCTTTTTCGGTGGAGCTTTAGCAGGAACAGTGACGGGCTTTCTTAATACAAAGCTTAAGATAACAGGGTTATTAGCAGGAATTTTAACAATGACTGGTCTATATTCAGTTAATTTGCGAGTCATGGGAGGCAGATCGAACTTACCTCTTCTTCGCGAATCAACACTAGTAACAATGTTTCAAGACCGGTTTGGTTTTGAATGGGGTGCAATTTTATTATTTGCTCTGATTGTGGTTATAACCAAGCTTATCTTGGACTATTTTCTTCATACTGAATTAGGTTTAGCCTTCAGAGCATGTGGCGATAACGAGCGGATGATAAAGGCCCTCGGTGTAGATACAGATCTCTGTAAAATATTAGGGCTAGCTCTAGCTAACGGTCTTGTGGGTATGTCAGGGAGTCTGGTAGCTCAATATCAGGCTTTTGCTGATGTAGGTATGGGTATTGGTACAGTTGTAGCTGGATTAGCATCTGTTATCCTTGGCGACGCTATATTCAAACCTAAGGGTATAATAGGAGCTACTTTTGCGGCTATTTTCGGTTCTATCTTATATCGTTTTACCATAACCATCGCTTTAAGAGCAGGTTTTGCAGCTACTGATCTACGGTTAGTAACAGCTATCCTTGTTATTGGAGCTCTTTCCGCACCAAGATTGAAAGAGATACCTTTCCTAAAAAAAATTATCGAAAGCAGACGCAGCGCTAAGTTAGAAGATGAAGTTGAAAAAAGGGAAGCTTTGCAGTTGATTGGAAGTGAAAAACATGCTAGTGATTGAAAAGATGAATAAAACCTTTGAATTAGGTGGCGGTACTTTTAAGAGAGCCATTAGAGATCTGGACTTTACTGCAGCAAAAGGAGACTTTGTCACAATTGTTGGTAGCAACGGGGCTGGCAAATCTACCTTGCTTAATTTAATAGCTGGAGTTTATGCACCTGATTCTGGTAACATTAGCATTAGTTCAACTAATATTACTAATCTACCTGAGTACAAGAGAGCTAAATATATTGGTAGGGTTTTTCAAGATCCAATGATGGGCACAGCTGGTAGCATGAGTATTGAAGAAAATTTAGCGATGTCGATCAAACGAGGCGAAAAACGAGGATTAAAATTGGGTGTTAATGGTCGGCGTGAGCAATTTCGAACAGTACTCAAAAGATTGGATTTAGGCTTGGAAAATAGATTAAAAGACCAAGTACGTTTGCTTTCTGGAGGCCAAAGGCAAGCCCTCACTTTAATGATGGCGACCTTAACAGCACCAGAAGTGTTGCTTTTAGATGAACACACTGCAGCTTTGGATCCCAAAACAGCTGCTAGAATTATAGAGTTGACCAAAGAGATTGTAAGCGACAATCAACTAATTGTTTTAATGGTAACTCACAATTTACAACAAGCTCTAGAACTCGGTAATCGAACAATTATGATGCACGATGGTGAAATTGTTTTAGATCTTTTTGGCCCGGAAAGAGAAAACACCAGTGTTGATAGTCTCCTAGAGGCTTTCAGTAGAGTTAAAAAAGAAAGATTTCTTGATGATAGGGCACTCTTAGCTTAAGAGTGCCTCGTTTTTTATAAATTAACCAAAGTATTCCTGAAATCAGTATTAAAATGGATGGTGAAGATAGGTTATAAAAAAACAGTTTATACAAATGTTCTAAAATAAGACTACCTGTGCAGGAAATGCCAGGAAGTTATATAATTTATATTAATGAAGCATGTTTACTTTGGAGGGGGTACAAAAATGAAAAAAAGTTTGTTGGTTGTTTCTCTATTAGTGTTTCTCCTATCCTCACTTGTTTTGGCAGAAAACTTAGCTCTAGACAAAAAATATGTGGTTAGCTATCCTGCCGAAGCTAGTTATCCTGACAGTGGTACAGAGATGACAGATGGTAAAATTGGTCAACCATCCATCTATGATAGCCCTTGGTCTGGACATCTCCGTAACGAGTTTAGAACTTTTATTATTGACTTAGAAGCAATCTATTCCATCGACTCGATTACACTAGGTGCTTTGAAAGATGGCGGTACTGGTGTTACTTTACCTTTGTGGCTATGCTTCTCAGTATCTAACGATGGCAAAAGGTGGAAAAGCATTGGTACTTTAGATTATGATGAATCTGAACTACCAACAAAAAATGTTGTTAGATTCCTGTATGAACTAAAAACATCTGGAACTAAAGCAAGGTATGTAGCTGTCAAAGTAAACGCAGGTGTTTGGCTCTTTGTAGACGAAATTGAAGTCCATGGAGATCCAGCCACTCGTTCAGAGGATACTAATGGTATTTCCTTAAAGGAAATCGACTTTGAGGAAATTGAGTTTGATTATTAATTCGAATAGGCCGGGAAATAATCCTGGCCTATTTTTTTAAGGAGGACTAGTAATAGATGCGAAAAAGAAAATTGTTTATTCTTTTTATTTTTATTACTATTATTGTTTGGCCCTCACTAGCTACAGAAATGTTTGTTAATCCGCAAAAAATTGAGTTAGGTACTGGGAAAATACTTGTCGAAAACCTTGGTTTAGAGTATGTTGGTGATATCCCAGATAGCTTTAAAGAAATTCTTCCTTTAGGTACTGGTTCCACTAAAATTAAAGTTGTTCTAAGCGATCAAGCTGAATTAAAAGACAAAGGAACAGATGCGTTTTTAATTAAACTAGCTAAAGAAGAAGGTTTAATAACAGCTAATTCGGAAACAGGTCTTTATTATGCCTTACAGACCTTAAAAACTATGCTCGAGGGAGAAAAAGAGTTAACTGCTTTTACTTTAGTAGACTGGCCTGATTATAAAATAAGAGGTGTCATTGAGGGCTTTTACGGAGAACCTTGGAGTCATGAAGATAGGCTTAGTATGTTAGAGTTTATGGGCAAGGTTCGTATGAACACCTATGTTTACGCTCCTAAAGATGATCCTTACCATAGAATGCAGTGGAAAGAACCTTATCCTGAAGATAAACGGCAAAAGTTGCAGGAACTAGTGGAGGCAGCTCAAGCTAACCAAGTTAACTTTGTTTTCGCTATCTCACCAGGAAACAGTGTAAAATACACTTCAGAAGAAGACTGGCAAGCATTAATTAATAAAACTGAAGACATGATTGCTATAGGTATTAAAGATTTCTCTTTGCTTTTTGACGATATTAATCCTACTTTGAAGTTTAAAGATGATAGAGTTTATTATAAAAACAGTTACGGTAGGGCTCATATTGATTGGAGTAATAAATATCAAGAATATCTAAGCCAAAGACTCCCAGGTCATCATCTCGTTGTCGTGGGAACAGATTATTACCAAGAAGGAACATC
>DHDH01000050.1:30880-31326 GCA_002399235.1 Firmicutes bacterium UBA4881
ACAGCTATCGCTGAAGCTTGGGGACATGAGATTGTCTATTGGGATAATTATCCTGTAAATGACTATGCTAGACATCGACTCTATATGGGACCTTTATCAGGAAGAGATCCACAACTACCCCAAACAGTAGGCTTTACCTTTAATCCAATGAACGAAGCAGAACTTTCTAAAGTTGCCTTGCTTACTGCAGCAAGCTATACTTGGAACTCAAAGGCCTATATACCATTAGAGTCTTGGGAGTTAGCGATTAGAATATTAGGTGGCGATAGCTGGCAACAGCTTAGAAGATTTGCCTCTAACTCTAAAACTGGATTACCAGGTGGAGCAACAACGAACTATCCAGAATTCTGGGATCTTTTAGCTCGTTTTAATAGAACCCTAGATAGTTTGGAAACTAGCGCTGAACTCAAAGAATTAAAAGCAGATTTTAATGTAGCTTTGCAAGA
>DHDH01000050.1:31507-36535 GCA_002399235.1 Firmicutes bacterium UBA4881
CAAGATGGGGAAAAATATATTAAGAGGTTAAGCAATTTTGGTTTAGCTGGTGTAAAATTTGTCGAAGCGATAGAGAACAGTGTGTTTCAAGATGGATCTTTAGCGGAGCAACTGTTATATGACGGTAGAAAGGCTTTAGCAGGTGATAGCAAATTGAATTCAGTTGAACCAAGCAGTACTGCTGATTTGGTTCGAGCTTTAAATCACTTAAATAAACAAGCCCAAGAACTGAGTAAGTAATAAATGGCGAAGCTTTGCTTCGCCATTTATTACTTACTAATTTAAAACCGATGCTTTTTATCTACATGAAGATTAAATTTGTTTTTGTTAAATAAAGAAGATATAAAACCCTAGCCTGAATAGAATTAAGGCAGGGGTGAATTTATATGAGTAGATTAATTAGATTTTTGACTGCATTAGGATTACTATTAATAGCTTACTTTACAACGGGGATAAATACTGATATTTCCGTTTCCTTGTGGCTCGCAACAGCTTTATTGTTAGCAGTTACTGTTTTTTTACAAGACTCCTGGCAGATGATTGCGATTCCTTTAGTACTACCCTTACTTATTGCTGTATATCATATTAATAATCGTGAACTACTCTGTCAGATAGTCTTAAGTCTTTTGGCTGCTTTAAACGGTAATTTGGCCTCTTTAGTATGTTGGGGTTTAGCTGCATTATTGTTCACTTTCGAAGGAATAACTCAAGGCTGGCAGTTGATAACGTTACCTTATCTGTGCCTAGGGATATTTTTAGCTGGCTATAAAGGTAATGAAAAAGATTTGGTTTCTAGGCCTAATGTACAAGAGGCTTTAGTTAACTACAATTATGATGAACACCAACAATTAAAAAGAGAAGTTGCTCGTTTAAAGACTACTTTGAGTGAACAAAGATCGTTAAACAAAGAAATTAACGAAGAAGACTTAGCAAAAATTGGTCATGATGTTGGTGAAGTTACAGCTAAACTATCGCTTTTACTTTTTGAAATGAAGGCTTTCCTAACAACTGAGCAACTTAAGAATATACCCGCAACAATTGGCCTGGAGGAGCAACTTAATTTACTAAGGCGAATTATTCCCAAACATTGGCCACAGTCATTTTTTACAAAACAGCTTAGCGAAATTTTGGCTGAAACTGCTCTGGAGAAGCGAGCTTTATTGAAATTACGACTAAATAGAATTGAACTAACTGCTGGGGAGAAGTTTGTCATAAGTGAAATGACTAAGGCTTTATTAGAAGAAAATAGTGAAACAGAAGTGTCTCTTGAAGAAGGCGAAGATGGCTTATTCTACACCTTAAGGCCAGTAAAGCGTCAAGAAGCTGACTCTAGGTTGTACAAATTAGTCAAAAGCATAGGAGGTTCTTTGTTGTTTGGAGAAGAAGAAGCTTTTTTGATATGGAGGACAGAACAAGATGAACATGTTGTTAATAGCACCCCATAAACGTTCAATCTCGTTAAAACGTTTTTTTCGCGAAGAATGTCTATATAATGTAACAACAGTAGGTAGTTGGGATGCTGCTAAAAAGTACTTAGGAAGAGAAGAAGAAATTATAGTCTTTACACCAGAAGTAGCAAGCGATATTTATAGGGAGTTTATTTTGTTAAAAAGTATTAGTAAAGCTAAGCTCTTTTATATTACTGACTTTGGTAAGGAAAATGTATTGTGGCAATTGCTTTTGTCTGGAATTGATGGATATGCCTACCAAGAGCCAAGACAGATCGATCAGGCTATTATAAAATTACAAGCTGGAGAATTTGTGTTTAATTAATTAAGGTATGGGCTAAAATATTGATGTTGATGATTAATAAGAGGGAGGGTTGTAATTTTGAAAAAGATAGCGTTAATCTTTGCTACTGTCTTACTCTTGGTATTGGTAACGAATGCCGAAGGTTTAAGAATAGGTGGCGGGATAACTAAATTTTTTAATCAAGGTTTCGAGGGAATTAACTATGCCTATGGATTAACAACAAGTTATTCTTTAAATCCTAAGATGGGCTTTCGAGGTAATTGGTATATAGCCAGTGTAAATAGTTTAAATAATGGCCAAAACATTCGTGGCTCAGTGGGAATAATAACGATTGAAGGATGTGCCCAATTACCACTATCAATTAATGCTCAGATGTTCGCTGGTCTTGGTTTAGGACGTAATTTTATAGCCGTAGATAAATTAACATTAAACAAGACTATGTTAAGTGTGAGTACAGGAATAGATTTGCAACTAGTTCCTAAGGTATGGTTAACACTAGGTGGTAACCTTCTTTATAATAGACACGAAAGTGTTTCCTACTACAGTATTTTTACTAATTTAAGTTACGCTTTTTAACCTATTAAGATTTAGCACACTTTTTTCTAAAACTGAGAGAGATCTGTGTAAGTACAGGTCTCTTTTTTGTTTTAAAACCGTTAGAATAACTTATTGTTTCGGAAGAAGAAAAGAGATCCTTGCTAGAGTGAGAGATTTTATTTTACTTTCTTGACAAACTAGTGTCACTATTTAGCTATAAGATAAAGTTGATCCCCAAAAGGAATTTGTAATAACTCAAGAATAATAATGAATGGAATGGTTTTAGTAAATCTAGCAGGATAATATGAATATTTCTCAAAGATATATAACAAATAGATTTGTGGGATACTTTAATACATATAGAAAGGAAGAGCAAGATTGGAAAAAGATCAAGCACAAGTTGATTTTGGTACCTTTATGGAAAATGTTACCGTTAGACTCGATGCTTTAGAAGATCTTTTCCGGGAGAAGATTCTCTACGATGAGAACAAAGAAAGTTTACTTGATAAACTATACCAAGATTTACAAGCAAATCGTTTAGATGTTGTAGAGAACAATTTTAGGTCGCTTTATAAAGAACTCTTCTTACTCCACGATAATTTACATCGAGAGATAGCTAAATTTTCAAACCCAGAGAACCAAACTGCTAAGGCCTCGCTAGAGTTTATTGCCAAGGAATTTCTGGAGATCCTAGCAAGACGAGATGTAGAGATAATGCCTAGAGAAGAATATTTCTGCGATAGACAAAAACAAAAGGTTGTATGCACAGAAGCAACTAGTATCCTGGAAGAAGACGGAAAAGTAGTGGAAGTTTTACAAGATGGTTTTATACATAGGGAACGAGTACTGAGAGCGCAAAGCATTGTGATCAAAAAATATGAACCTCAGGAGGTCTTGGAAAATGGCTATACCAGCAGGGATTGACTTGGGGACAACTTTTTCAGCGCTATCGATTGTAAATAGTTATGGGAAACCAGAGATAATAACTAACAGTGAAGGAGAAAGAATAACACCTTCAGTAGTTATGTTTACACCCGAAGGCTCTATTGTTGTTGGGGATGTCGCTAAAAACTCTGCTGTTGCAGAGCCAGACCGAGTTGTTGAGTTTATTAAAAGACAGATGGGGAACTCCTCATATTGCGTACCGATGGGGGAGAGAGATTATTCGCCAGTCGAAATATCAGCTTTAATACTTAAAAAACTTAAACAAGATGCTGAACAACAGCTAGGCGAAGAGATCAATGATGTTGTTATTACTGTACCCGCCTACTTTAACGACGCTCAAAGGCAAGCAACATTAGATGCTGGAAAGATAGCAGGTTTTAATGTTTTAAAAATAATTAACGAACCTACAGCAGCTGCTTTAGCGTATGGTATGCAGGAAAAGACAGCAAAAAGGGTTCTCGTTTATGATCTTGGCGGAGGTACATTTGATGTAACTCTCTTGGATATTAAACAAGGTGCTGTTGATGTTGTTGCTACAGATGGCGATCATATGCTAGGTGGGAAAGATTTTGATGATAGACTTATGAATCACATTAATACTTTATTTAAAAAAGAATATGGTAAAAGTCTTTTAGAAGCTTTAGATATAGAGCAGGATCTACGCCAAAGAGCTGAAGCTGCCAAAAAAGCTTTATCAAGTAGAGGAAGCACTAAAGTATCAATAAGTGCATACGGTCATTCTTTTACTACAGAAATAACTCGTGAGCAGTTTGAAGAGATGGTAGAGGACCTTATGGCTCGAACCGAGATGCTCATTGAATCTGTATTAGAAGCTAGTAAAGTTAGTTATAAGGAAATAGACGAGATTCTCTTAGTTGGTGGCTCAACCAGGATGCCAATGGTAATTAACTTGATTGAAAAAATAAGTGGCAAAACTCCAGTTCAAAAGATTAATCCTGATGAAGCTGTAGCTTTAGGTGCAGCTTTACAGTGTGGTATATTAATGGCTCAAAAAGGCCAAGGAACACTTCTGGAGACAGCAGCTGGTAGAGCTTTAGCTAAAACAATAATTAATGATGTTACTTCTCACAGTTTTGGTGTCATGTCATATAACTTAATGACCAGTAAACATGAAAATAGTATTATGATTCCTAAAAATACACGCATCCCTGTAGAAAAACAGGAGCGTTTCTATACGGTAAGTAGCGGACATTTAGTATCACTAGTTGTTTTACAGGGTGAAGATAAAGAAGTCGAGAACTGTTTAACAATAGGTGAAACCGAGCTTGATTTTGGTGTTGCAAGACCTCAAGGTTATCCAGTGGATATTACCTATAAGTATGACGAGAACATGATGATGCATGCAACTATTGTAGATAAGGCAACAGGAAGAAGTGCCGAATTACACATTTTGCAGGAAGGACGTTTAACACAAAAGGAGGTTGGCCTTAAAGTCCTAGAGATGGAAGAGGTCGTTGTAGAGTGATCGACAATGTACGGAGAGGAGAATAGTTATGGAAAGTTGTTTTAACACAACGAACAGTTTATTAGAAGCGACTACAGCTATTAGCCAGCCGAATTTTCTAGAGCTGTTAGCTAATTTCGAAAAGAGCAAATATCCTCTACCAACTTTCCTTAAAGAAGAGTTAATAGCAGTGCACGATCTAGAAATAAGAGGACGTTTTCTAGAAAGTTGCCAAAGACTCAAGGCTTTAGGCCAAAGATTAGATTCTAATGAACAGATACTTGAATTAAGTAAAGTTTTAGGTGGCACCCCAAGGCCGCTACAGAGAA
>DHDH01000050.1:36614-73789 GCA_002399235.1 Firmicutes bacterium UBA4881
AAGGCCGCTACAGAGAAAGTCGTCTTCAAATAGTACTAGTAGCAATAATGATGATGAACTAGACGCTTGCTACCAAGGTGTATGTTTAGGCTTACTACTACAAGCTATTTGTCGCGGAGGCTGTAAATAAGAAATTGAGGAGTGTCTAAGATGAGCGGAAGTGGGGGAAAGATAGTCGGTGCACTTCTGGGGTTTATGGTTGGTGGACCCATAGGAGCTGGTGTTGGAGCAGCTTTGGGCCATGTTATTGATTCTAATTCTGGTACTTCTAATAGAAATATTGAGTATACCACAACTCAAAACCAGAATGTAGTTGTTAAAAATACCTGGATTGAATATAAAGCTTACCAAGATGGCGAGACTGGGTTTAAGATCCATTTAGAATTTGAGATTCATGGTTACCAGTATCAAGAAATCTTTTGTTTCTGTTATTTTACTGATGATACAGGAAGGCCCTTATCTGGCCAGCGTAAAGATTATCAAGATTCTAATGGTAGAGTAATATCTGGAGAAAGGTTTACAAACCCTTATTCTTCGGCCGCTTACGATGACTTTGTAATCTTTGTTCCCTATAACGCTTTTTATTGGGGTAAAACTAACCAGCTAAATCCAGTTGGTCATCTTGTTTTTATGGAAGAAGAAACAGTACTAGTCACTATGAAGAATGCTTTTACTATCAATCTGCAGTCTTCAGGACCCTTACCTCCACCTTATAATTCGGACAATGAGTCTCCTAAGTGGGACCGAAAAAGAAAGACAGAGAGTGATTGGCAACAAAAGAGAGAAAGTAAAACCGAAACAAATTGGCAGCAGGAGAGAAAACAAGAAGCTTATTATAATCCGGAAAAAGAAAAGTACATGAAGATGTTTGATATTCCTCATAGAGCAACACAAAAAGAGATTAGGGAAATTCTAAATGCTGAATACAACAAATATCGAGCTCGTGTTAATAGTGCTGATATGAATATTGCCCAGGAAGCTAATCGTAAGTTAGTTGAATTAGGGAAAGCGCGTGCTGTTCTTTTAGATTGACAAAGAGAGGGGTAACCCCTCTCTTTAGCCGAAAGAATAAGTGATGTTTTCTCAAGACTCTATAGCTAAAAGTTAATTATAATAAAAAACTAGCAAAAGATTAGCTAACTAATCCTTACATAGGAGGGGCACCAATGCTAGAAACCCTAAAACTTAGCGAGAACTTTTACCAGCAATATCTTAACCCCATAGCCAAAACAGTCGAAAAGTACCTTCTTAATGAAGTTAACATTCAACAAGAACTTAAAACTATGTATATAAAAGCAGTTACTGGTGGGATGCGATTTAGGCCAATATTGCAGTATTTAGGGTATTTAGTAGCACAAGGAGAAACGCCAGAGATACTAACGCCTTACGCTGCTTCTTTGGAGATATTGCATAAGGCTTCCTTGATTCACGATGATTTAATTGATCAAGATACTCATAGACGTGGAGAAGTATCCTTTTATAGCTGTTTCGGTCCAGAAGCAGCTATAGCTATAGGGGATTATCTTGTCGCTCTTTCTTTAAAAGTACTTTTTCATGCCCAACCACCCAGAGAGTATTGGCAACGTTTTATTTTGATGCATGAATTGCTTTGTGAAGGCGAATTACTAGAAGTGTGCTGTCTTGGTCAGGAAATTGATATTTTTGCAGCACAAAAAATAAGTCAAGGAAAAACAGCTAGCCTGATTCAGTTTAGTCTGTCATCGGGAGCATTGTTAGCTGGAGCACCGCCAAAAATTCAAACTGCTTTGGATGAATACGGCTTAAAATTAGGTATGGTCTTTCAAACTATTAATGATTTAAATAATCTTACTGGTCTAGACAAATTAGTTAAAGGTGCAGCACTAACAGATCTAAAGAAAAGAAGAAGTAGTGTTCCTTTAGCAATGTTAGATCAAAAAATTAAAGCCACTGAAGGCCAAAGCTTATGGGCCAAATTAGATACCTTAGAAGATCAGGAATTGGTCTTTTTTATTAGCTCGCTACAAAAGTCAGCCCAGCAAGGTGAACTACAAGAGGAAGTAACAGTGTTTTGCCACAAAGAGATGCAAGCTGCTCGCAATTCACTTTTAGAACTTCCACCATCTAAAATAAGGAATATTTTAGCTGCTGTTAGTGAGGAGATCTTTTCCTCCTGGTTCTGGCGTCCGGAGAAAGGCAGGGAGAATAGTGCTATCTAAGAAAACTAGATCAGTTACAGAAACAGGCCTGTTGTTAGCTTTAAGTTTAATACTTTATTTTCTTGGCTTTTTGTTTCCAGGTGTTGGTATATATCTACGTTATCTAATCCCCGGTCTAATGGCTATTATCGCAGTTAGACATGGTTATGTAACGCTAGTTCTTTACAGTATAGCTTTAGCTTTCTGTGTAGGCCTTTTTTTAGGGTTAGAAGAACTTATCTTCGCTTTGTTTATGTTGATCCCCGCTGGGTTTGTACTTCCTTTGTTGTATGAAGATTATTCATTAAAAAATAAATTAATAGCAGCTTCTGTTTTCGCAGTTTCAAGCTTTTTTCTCATCTCTCTCTTAGGATTAGTGATGGGAGTCAAGGGGTTGGGATTAGTTGATAAAGCAGCTATCATGCATTACCAAATTTACGGATCTTTTTATAACAAAATGGGTGTGGAAGAAGAGCTATTTTTAGCTACTGTGTCAAAGCTAACTTGGTTAATTGTTATTTTAGCAGGAATGTTATATGGCTACATGCTTTATTTAATTAATAAGGTTATCTACCATCGGGGGTTAAAAGTGTTAGAGAAAAATACTTAAATTAACTTAGGAAACAGTAATCTGCAAGTGTTTAACTTGAATGTTCTATCGTTTATAGGGTAAATACAATTATAAAAGTTATTACATGCTAGAACCTCAATATTTAGAGAGTCACTTTCCAGTATTTTCCTGCCAGATACATAACCGATAAAAAGTATGATTCTCCTTTTTTAGAAACTGTATTTAAACAGAATATATTGAGTATATAACCTTTCGTAAACTGCTCTTAGTAGAAAACACAAAACTTGAAATTAGAGGCATTTGTGATGGAGGCATATTGAATGAAACAAATAATGGAATGGATTAACAAGGAGATAGGCAAAACAGAACAGATATGGCCATTGATTCTTGGTATTATTGCTATTTTAGAAGTAGTTAACATTGGTGTTATTGCTAGATACACTTCTTTTTGGGTGCCACTTGCAATTTCATCGGTAATATTATTAATAGCTAGTTACTATTGCTCGATTCTCTTTCAAAGTATACAGAGAAACAATAAACATTTTATGTTAGAAAAAAGTGATGCACACGAAAAGAATATGATGATGAAGCTAAACAAAATGGAGGAGAGTATTTTATCTTTTTCTAAAAGTTATTTTGACGCTATCTCGGTCAGTCTAAAAGATAGTGAAAATAAAATGCACGAGGAAATGTTAATAAGTAGTGAAAAAATACTGGAAAAAGTCAATCAAGAAACTCAAGAATTGGCAACTTTAGTTACTGAAAAAAACAAAAATATAGCTAATCAAATACTGATTACTACAGATCTTGTTGAAACCAAAATAGATACCATGTATCAAAATTTACAGAAAGATAAAACGGATCTGGTTAACGAAATCAACATTACGAACAAAGAAATAAGCGACACATTAACAGAACAATATGCTTCGACTAAAGAATTAATTACCTCAAATAATAACGATTTGATTACACTACTAAACAATAATGGTCATCAAATAAGGTTAAATCAAGAGCTATTACAGAGCATCAATTCGGAAATAGAAAAAATATTATCTGAGATTAATGAAAAAGTATCTAAAAGAATTATTGAAAGTTACAACGCATTGAAGGAAGATCAAGAAAAATCAATTGCTGAAGGAACTAAGTTACTTGAGCGCAATGTCTCCTTGTTAAAACAAGAAATTAATGCAACAAATAATAACATCCACTCGGCAAGCGAAAACCAGGCAAAAGAGATAGCAAAAGTATTTGAAGCTATTAGGGTGTTAACAGACAAAGAAGAATTCAAGTTTAATAATGTTATATCTGCTATAAATAAAGCTAATACCAACGATAGTAAAATAACGTTAGCTACTGAGGACTTGGTATCGCATTTAGATTTAATAAAAACACAAATTGATAACCTTGATTCCAAGGTTAGTAGCGTAATTTCGCTAGCAAATACATTAAAGTCACTTCAAACAAAAGCCGAATTACCGGAAAACATTTTAGTAGATGAAAAGGTTATTGGTAATGACAAGATTGAAAAGATTATAGATGAAGAAAATAAGTTATCAATAATAAATAAGTACATTGGCGATATACTCAGTTATAGCGAAATGTTACAAGATGGAAAGCTGATTTTTTCGGCAAATTACGACGATACAGGGGTTATGGTAGCAAGTAAAAATTATGACGCCGATAGTAATGTTATAACAGAAATGGTGTATTTTCCCAACGGAGAAGTCAAAGAAAGAAAAGAGAATATCAAGAAAAACGGAGAGATTGTTACGTATGTAACAAAGTTTAATGAAAAAGGCGTAAAAATAAGTTAGAGGAAGGTAGATAATATGTTTTTAAATTTACTGAATAAGCGAGAAAAAGAAAATTTTTTAGAACTTGCACATGAAGCTATGAATGCAAATGGTGTTATAGTTAAGAGCGAAGAAGCTATCTACCAAATTTATAAAATGGAAACAGGACTACTCGATTATGAAAGAAAAGGTAAACCGTTAGAGGAATTAATTACTGCTTTTAAATCTAGTACAACGAAAATTAAAAAGGCTGTTTTAATTGAGCTTGCTGGAGTTATTAACGCAGATACTGAGATCGATGAAACTGAAGAGAAGTGGATCTTCAAACTAGGTGAAGCATGGGGTTTTAGAATAGCTGAGATTAGAAGGATGATACGGTGGACCACAGACTTCAATGAACTTTTAGCCGAAGGCTACGAATATATAAATAAGTAGAAAAGGGAGAGATTATATGGGCTTTTTTGCAGCAATCGGTGCAGGTGCGAAAAAGGTATTTAACGCTACTAAAGAGGCAGTTTCTAATGTGTGGGCGAGCATAACTGGAAAAAGTAATTTTGATAAAGCTGAACAATTATATGATGAAACAGCAAAACTATACGAAAGTAAGCAGCTTGAATTTAGAACTGAAGTGGACAAATTGATTTTCTCTATTGAAGAAAGTGTTAGATGTATTAACGAAGCCAAACATAAAATAAAAAGTGAACTTTTTGTGAAGATGGCTACAGAACTTGAAAAAATAAAGGACATCAGATTCGATAAGGATTTCGCCTTTGAAATATACAAAGGAGAGGCGCTTAATTTCGAAGGTATGAATTCGAAAAGTCAACTATACAAGATTGATTTTAGCAAAACTAAAACGAAAGTTTTAGCTGTGTTGACATTGGGTTTCTCTTCAAGAAAGAAAGCAAGAGAAACTCTATATGCTGTACAAGAAGAAAGAAAGAAAATTGAACACGAAATAGCAAAGATGCACTCGGAGTTAGATAAACTTAGGTTAGTAGATAAGTCCCTAAAAAATGTAGCTTATTACTTTACTTCGCTTACCGATTTATATGAACAGCTACTTATTCGCTTAAACAACTCTGTCCATTATTTGTATTACAAATGTCTACATTTTGCCAATAAAGTAGTAAGTCAGGGTATGAGTATAAAATTACTACCATCGATACAACAGAAGGAAATTGAAGCAATTATTACTGCAAGCAAAATCTTGAAGAAAATGGCTGAGACACAGATACTTACAATTGAAGATCAAAGCAAGGTTACCCAGTATAAAAAGATAATGGAAGAAAGTAAAAATGAAATAGTCGATATTTATAAGGCTGCATAAGTTTAGAAAGAAGGTGATCATGTGGAAAGTGAAAAGATAATGAAGTTAGAAAAGCTAAAGTCTGCTTCGCCGCTCGAAGTATCTAATATACTTATAGAATTTGAGTTGTATGATAAGAAATCGTCTCAAGAAATAATTGACGAGGTCTACGAGCAATTTCGAACTGGTGAGCAGATGGAAGTAAGTATTATTACTCCTGTGTTCAGCGCAATTGTGGATGGTTTATTAGAACGTACATCTTTTGGGAAAGGTGCTAGAAAGAAGGGCTTAACTACAGAAAGGGTAGTTCAAGAATGTAAAAGTTTTTCTTATGATGAAGAACTTGTAAAGCCAATAGATAGAAACGCATATGAAGAGTATAAAAATGTTCAGGACTCTAATAAATATACCGACGAAAATAACCGTGATAAGTTTAACCGTTCTGATTATGAAAACAAATATAAGATGGATGAATATAAAGCTAACAAACTAAATAATGAAGATGGAAATAGCACTGGTCGTAAACTCATCGAGGATGAGTATACTGGCAAAAAGAATATTTATGTATATAGAAACGATCCAGATAAAAGAAGAAACGACCCCAAATTTGATTATCAAGCTGAAACAGATCATATTGTACCCTTAAAGCAGGTTTACACACAGTTAAAGGATAATTATGCTTTGTCTAACGAAGATATAAAAGTGACCGCTAATGCCGATTACAATCTTGCTGTAACCTCCGGAGCTATAAATGGTAAAAAATTAGATGACACCAACTCCGAATTTATAAAAAAACAGGGAAATAATCTAGATGCGGAAACCACATCTAGAATGATTGATTTAGAGAAAAACGCTCAAAAAGCAATCAATGCAGAAGCAAATAAAAGAGTTTTAAACAATCTCACGGGCCAAGGAGAATTAAGTAACAAAGAAATTATTTCTGGTTATGATAAATTTACCATAGAAAATGGTAGGGAACCTACTAAAGAAGAAAAAGGAAAAATAAAGTTGGGTCTACAAAAATCAAAAACAGATAAGTTAAATAGCCAACTTGCAGAAAACACTAAAAATCAAACAACAGAATATGCAGTAGGTAATGTCATTCTCTACATAATTAAACCGTTGTATTACGAAGTTAAAGATATATTCAAAAATGGTATGATGGCAGGAACAGAAGCAACATCTCCTGGTCAAGCATTTCTCTTCAGATGTAGCCGTATTAAAAATCATTTGCTTAAACACGCAGGGGAATTTCTAGGAGATAGTATTGGACAATTTATTAAGAATTTCATTAAGTCTCTTTTTGAATCTATTGTTGACATCTTTGTTGGAGTGTTTAAGCAGTTTTTGCGGATCATTAAGGAAGGTATTAAAGTGTTTATCCAATCAGCAAAGATATTGTTTGGCAAGGATTCTAAGAAAATGACTGCCGCTCAAAAGGGAGATGCTATAATAAAACTTTTAGGTGGAAGTTTGATAGCACTTGCAGGTATTGGAATTGAACTCTATTTGAATAAGTTAGGGATTAAAGAACCGTGGTCAGTTGTTATTTCGACTATAATTTCAGGTTTAGCATCTGCGCTTTTTATGTATTTTATGGACAAAGTTGATTTATTTAGTGCGAAAGCCGAAAAACGCAAAGAACGCATAGAGGAAATATTTAATGAACGAATTGCTGAAATACAAAATGCCACTGAAACATTTAATGTAGCAGCTATAGAAACTCTAAAAAATCAAAGGGAACAATTTGAGATAATATCAAACGATATTAACAAAGCACTTGGAAATAATGATATCGATTCTGTAAATTCTTCGTTATATAAGTTAGCTAAGTTTTATCAGGTGGATTTGCCATATGAGAGTACTGAAGAGTTTGTTAAGTATTTTGATGAAAGTAAAATTATTACGATTTAATAGTTATCTTCTGGTTCGTTATAGATAGCGATAAAAATATCAACAGTAGGAAGCTGAGGGGAAGCCTCTGCTGAGGCCTATAGTTGTTAATAATTCTTCCCAACATAAGGCTCTAAAAACTATAGTTTTATGTCTCCTGTTGCTTAAATAGAGTTAAATCTTTAAACTAATTAAATAATACTTATCCCTTTTTTAGATTGTAGGTAAGGGCTAAGAAATAAAATATTTTTGTTAGCTTATAAACGGTAAACTAATTGAAAAAAGCACTGCTAAAAGTTAGATTTAGCAGTGCTTTTTAGATCTAGATTTATTTATTAGACGCTCGGAAAGCTTAGTATGTTCTTTGTTAGTTCGTTTGGGTAGAGCCAAAGCCATAATATTATGAAAGATTTCGTGGTAGCGGTAAAGGTTTAGTTTAGCTAACTCATCTACTACAATGCCTAAAAGACGAGATTCTACATAGACCAAGTCATCGAGGCTATAACTTTTCTTTAGTCCGGACGCCAGAAGACCATTAAATCTGTTTTTTTTCAGGTCAGAAGGCCAGTCCTCTAGGCAGTCAAGGAGATAAACCAGCTTTCCCAAAGCTTCCCCTAAACGAAATAGGTGTACAGTGTTTTGCTGATTGTCGGTTAAAGAAGCTGTATAAGCAAAGATCAAACCAACGGCCTGACCTGTGGGGATCAAAAGATCATCAAGAATTATATCGGAGGCAATCTCTAACTTGCTTTGTTCTTGATCTAATTCATCTAACTTGGCAACATCAAGACCAGATGTTGCCAAACGGTCTTTGGCAGCGATTAAGGGCCGGGAACATATTGATAATAAGGGAGCAGCAAAATGCTTATCGCGTTTTAAATCCTTTAATTTATAATACCCCATTAAAAGAGTAGCATCAGCTGCGAAACTTATGGAGGGATCATCTGGTGGTATTACCCCACGACCTAATTCACCACTTACAGGACAGAACAGCCTTTTTTGCTTAGGGGCTGTTTTCCTTTGAGCAGCAACTAACAGCGAAAGTAGGGTAGCTTCATAACCTGTAGCTAGACGAAAAAGGAAGTTAGTTCTCCGAGAAAGCGCACCGCAAAGCCCACAATAATGTGCTTTATAGTGGTAAGTTTCTCTAAGAGTGAGATCGAGTTTTAACGGTATAGTATAGCCAAACATAACCATTCCTCCTATTAGTTATTTCCGTGAAATGACTTAGAAAACCTTTTAATAGAAGTCGACATTAGTAGTTTTCGTTAGATAAGAGCATAACTTATTAGGTCCTAATGCTTATTAACATACAGAAAAACATGTATAAAAGACAAAATTACATGTGGAGATACAAGAAACAACACTGATATCCCAGCTTAACTTAGCAATGAAACCGATTACTAAGAAAATAAGAATATATATAAGAAAAGCCTTGCATTAATATGCAAGGCTGTAGTATAATTACAGCAAATATTTCGGAGGTGTGAAGGCCTTGTACAAAATTGGTATAGTAGGAGCCTCAGGTTATACAGGGGCTGAACTAATTAGGTTATTAAATAATCATCAGTCAGTAAAAGTAACGAAGATTTATTCACGAAATCATGTTGGTAAAAGCTTAGGAGAGGTCTTCCCAGCCTATTGCCACTCCTCATTAACTTTTTTAGACCCGGAAGAGGATGATTTTAAAGATCTTGATCTTCTCTTTTTAGCAGTTCCAGCTGGAGTAGCTGCAACCTATGCCAAACGCTTTAAAGGCAAAGTAATTGATCTTGGAGCTGACTTTCGCTTTCAGGATGCAGATATTTATGAAAAAGCCTATGGACAAAAGCACATGGCACCAGAATTGTTACCCGAAGCCACATATGGTTTGCCAGAACTTTTTCGAGATAAGATAAAAAAGAGTCGGATAATTGGCAACCCAGGTTGTTTTCCTACCAGTATCATTTTAGCTCTAGCTCCACTGCTTAGCTACGGTTATACCGGCGATATAACTATCTCGTCTTTATCTGGGGCATCAGGTGCGGGAAAAACCCTAGCTGAAGGACAACATTTTGCTCATCGCAACGAGAACTTTGGCCCTTACAAAGTTGGTAACCATCGCCATACACCAGAGATTGAATCAATTTTATCTCTGGTAGCTAATAAGCCACAACAGGTTGTTTTCGTTCCCCATTTAATACCAACGATCAGGGGTATTGTATCTACCATTTATCTGGAAAAGAATGTCAGTCTTGAGAAAGCTAGACAATTATATACAGAGTTTTATGCCAATGAGTTTTTTGTGAGGGTTAGAAAACCAGGCGAAAATATTGAGACTAAAAATGTGCTTGTTTCTAATTTTGTCGATCTACAGATCTATGAAGATGTTCATGCCAACAAACTGATCATTGTAAGCGCTATCGATAACCTTATCAAAGGCGCTTCAGGTCAAGCCATTCAAAATATGAATTTATTATTTAATTTACCAGAGACCGAAGCTTTAGAAGCTCTACCGGTCTATCCTTAAGGGGGAGTTACCATGTGGAAGATAACTGAAGGTGGAATAACAAAACCTAATGGTTTTTTAGCTGCTGGTGTGCATGCTGGATTTAAAAAGAAAAAATTAGATTTAGCCTTAATTACTTGTGATAAAGCAATAGCAGCAGGTGTTTATACTCAAAACGCTTTTGCTGCTAGCCCAGTAAAATTAACTAAAAAGCATATAGCAGGGGGTATTATTAAAGCCCTTGTAGTTAATTCTGGTAACGCTAATGCTTGCACTGGACTACAAGGGGAGATCAATGCCTTAAAAACAGCTACCTTGGTAGCCAATAAATTAGGTATTGCCACAGAAGAAGTAGCTGTGGCTTCTACAGGTGTAATTGGTCAACAATTAGATATGGAAAAGATGCAATTAGGCATCGAAGAGGTCACTAGCAAACTCTCCAAAGAAGGTGCTAGTGACGCTATGCAGGCTATCATGACTACTGACACTTATCCCAAAGAGGTTACTATTGAGTGCAACATAGACGGTATAACCTACACCATAGCAGGTATTGCTAAAGGTTCTGGCATGATCCATCCCAATATGGCTACCATGCTCTGTTTTATCACTACTGACTGGCCACTAGATCAGAAAAGCCTCAATAATTGCTTGAAAGAAGCAGTAGAAGAGAGCTTTAATGCTATCTCCGTAGATGGTGATACCAGCACTAATGATATGTGTTTACTGTTCTCTTCAGAAAAACTACCATCCCTATCACCAGAAAAGTTGCCAATTTTTCTCCAAGGCTTAAAGATGGTTACAGGTTTTTTGGCTAAAGCTATTGTTCTTGATGGTGAGGGAGCTACTAAACTTTTGAAAATATCTGTCCAGGGTGCTAATTCGGCAGACGATGCCAAAAAAGCTGCTTGGTCGATTGCTCATTCAGCTTTAGTGAAAACAGCTTTCTTTGGTGAGGATGCTAATTGGGGTAGAGTTTTATGTGCTGTAGGTTATTCAGGCTGTTATGTCGACCCAACTAAAACTGATCTTTATTTTGGCGATTACCAGATTGTGAAATCGGGCGAAGGTACTGGTATTGGTGATATAGAGCTTCTACCTGTTATGAAGAGTAGAGAGATTCCTATTACTTTGAATCTCAACCTTGGTAGTGGTAGTTATACCTGCCAGACAACAGATCTCAGTTATGATTATGTAAAAATAAACGGCAGCTACCGTTCTTAGGAGGGCTTTTAGTGTCAGTAGAAAGAGAAAAAGTTAATCTGCTTATTGAAGCACTTCCCTATATTAAAGCATTAGCTGGCAAAACCATTGTTGTTAAATATGGTGGCCATGCCATGGATAATCTCGAGATAAAAAAAGCTGTAATTCTTGATCTTATTCTTCTTAAATATGTAGGTATGAACCCAGTTATCGTCCATGGTGGTGGACCCGAGATTAATAGTCTTTTAACCAAATTAAATATCGAATCTAAGTACCATAAAGGTTTAAGGATTACTGACCAAGAGACAATGGAGATTGTCCAGATGGTCTTAGTTGGGAAAGTGGGCCAAGAGATTGTTACTTTAATCAATCGTTATGGTGGTAAAGCTATTGGTCTTTCTGGTAAGGATGCCAATGTTTTAGTAGCTAGGAAGCAACTAGTAGAAGGTGTAGATTTAGGTTTTGTTGGTGAGATTGATAAAGTTAATACTGAACCTATCGCAAGCATTATTAAAGCTGGTTATATTCCTGTAATAAGCCCGGTGGGCGTAGGTGTCGATGGAGAATCATATAACGTTAATGCTGATGTAGCAGCTGGAGAAATTGCAGCAGCGTTAAAAGCTGAAAAGCTGGTCATGCTTACCGATGTCGAAGGCATCTTTGCAGATCCTAGTAAGCCCGAGAGCTTAATCACAGCTCTGCAAGCCGGGAGAGCGAAGCGGATGATAGAAACAGGTACCATTTCCTCAGGCATGATACCTAAGGTTGAAGCTTGTGTTAAAGCTATTGAATCGGGAGTAAACCGTACCCACATTATTGATGGCCGTTTACCTCACTCGATGCTTTTAGAGATCTTTACAGATGCCGGTATCGGCACGATGGTGGTGAGTTAAAAATGGATCTAAAAGAAGCTAAATTGCAAGCAGAAAAATATCTTATGCAGACCTATAACCCATATCCAGTGCTTTTTAAAGAAGGAAAAGGCTCATATCTATACGATGATACCCATAAAAGTTATCTAGATTTTTTCTCCGGGATTGCCGTTAACAATTTAGGTTATAGTCACCCAAGCGTTATCGCAGCAATCGCGAGTCAGATAAATAAGCTGATGCATGTTTCAAACCTCTACTACACAGAACCAGTTTTAGAAGCAGCAAAAGCTTTAGTAGAGGCTTCCAAGCTAGATAAAGTCTTCTTCTGTAACAGCGGTACTGAAGCTAACGAAGGAGCTTTGAAGTTAGCTCGTCTCTACGGTTTTAAAAAAGGGAAAAGACGGATCGTGTCAGCACTAAACTCTTTCCACGGGAGGAGTATGGGTGGTTTGAGCTTAACTGGCCAAGAAAAATACCATCAAGGCTTTGAACCTTTAATTCCAGAGATTGCTTACACTATATATAACGATCTAAAAGCTTTAGATCAAGATCTTACCCCGGAAACGGCAGCTCTTATTTTAGAACCAGTTCAAGGTGAAAGTGGTGTGCATCCTGCCACAAGCGAGTATTTACAAAAAGCAAGAGAACTCTGTAATGAGAGGGATATTCTCCTCATTTTTGACGAAGTACAAACTGGCATTGGTCGGAGTGGTAAGTTTCTCGCCTATCAAGCCTTGGGAGTTAAACCAGATATTATTACTGTAGCTAAAGGGTTAGGCGGTGGGTTGCCTATAGGTGCAGTGTTAGCCAAAGAAGAAGTTGCTGTCTTTACACCTGGAAAGCACGCTTCTACTTTTGGTGGTAATCCTGTAGCTGCTAAAGCCGCAGCAACTGTAGTTAAAGAGATTGCAAACGAAAAGTTTTTAATTGATGTACAAGAGAAAGCAGCTTATCTAAGTCAACTTTTAGCAAAGCCCCATCCCCTTATTAAAGAGGTTCGTGGCTTAGGCTTAATGATTGGTGTGGAACTAAATATTAAAGCTAACGAGGTTGTTAAAGTTGCTCTCGAAAATGGTCTAGTTATAGGTACAGCTGGTGAATCTGTAGTGCGACTACTACCTCCTCTTATAATTACTAAAGAAGAGATAGAAAAAGGTATGAAGTTATTCTACGCAGCCTTGGATTGGTGTATGGAGGGGAGGTAGTAGTAATGAAAGTTCTTGTTATAGGCTCAGGACCGATTGTAATTGGGCAAGCTGCAGAATTTGACTACGCTGGCACTCAAGCTTGCAAAGCCTTAAAAGAGGCTGGAGCTAGTGTTATTCTGGTCAATAGCAATCCCGCAACTATAATGACCGATCCTGAGATGGCAGATAAAGTTTATCTAGAACCACTTACGGTTAGTAGCTTAGAAGAGATTATTGCTAAAGAAAGACCAGAAGGGCTACTACCTGGCCTGGGAGGGCAAACCGGCCTTAATCTATCTGCGGAACTGGCGAAAGCTGGCATTTTAGCTAAATATAATGTGCGGTTATTAGGGACCTCCCTAGAGGCCATTTTAAAAGCAGAAGATAGAGAACTTTTTAAAAAACTGATGCTAGAGTTAGACGTCCCTGTACCACAAAGCAAGACTGTAACTTCAGTTAGCGATGCCTTAACTTTTGTTAAAGAAGTAGGTTTTCCTCTAATTGTTAGACCTGCCTTCACCTTAGGCGGTACAGGCGGTGGTGTGGCTACAGATAACGAGAGTTTAGAATCTATAGTCGCCAGAGGTATAAAAAATAGCCGTATCGGCCAAGTACTTTTAGAACAAAGTCTTTTAGGCTATAAAGAGATCGAATATGAAGTCATGCGAGATAAAACAGGTCTCTGTCTTACGGTCTGTGGGATGGAAAATATTGACCCCATAGGCGTCCATACAGGTGATAGCATTGTTGTCGCACCAGTCATGACATTATCACCAGCCCAAAATAACATGTTAGAAAGTGTTGCCCATAAAATAATTGCTGCTTTAGGGATCGAAGGCGGCTGTAATGTACAATTCGCACTTCATCCTGAGACTGACGAGTTTTATATTATCGAAGTTAATCCTCGGGTCAGCCGCTCTTCAGCATTAGCTTCCAAAGCAACTGGATATCCCATTGCTAAAGTTACGGCTTATTTAGCTTTAGGTAATACTTTAGAGGAGATTAAAAATCCGGTAACCCAAAAGAGTTGGGCTCATGAAAGCCCTGTCATTAACCATGTAGTAGTAAAATTTCCTCGGTGGCCATTTGATAAATTCGCCAGTGGTGATCGCCATTTAGGTACCCAAATGAAAGCTACAGGCGAGATTATGGCCATTGGCGCTAATCTTTACGAAGCTTTAGGTAAAGCAGTACGTTCGTTAGAGATAGGTAGACAAAGCTATCTAAAAGGGCCAGCTTTCTCAGTAGAACTATTAAGTCAGAACCTGAGTTTTAGCTCTGATGAACGCTTTTTCTATCTGGCCAAAGCTCTAGCTGGTGGGATGAGTGTTGAGGAAGCAACTAGACTCACTTCCATTACTCCCTACTTTATATTTACCTTGCAAAAGATTGTCTGTGCTGATAATAGCCCTCAAAGCCATACTCTAAGCGAATTGAAAGCCTTAGGCATTAGTGACCATTCTTTAGCTCCTAGATTAGGGCTTAGTGAAAGTCAACTTCGCCAAGAGCGAGTTAAAGAGGGTATTGTACCCACTTTCCGTGCTATTGCGACCGAAGCTGGTACTAAAGCTAAAAGTTCCTACTATTATTCAACCTACCAAAAAAGTGAACAAGTTGTAAAAACAGTGAATACTGGGATTAAACCAAGAGCTTTAGTCATTGGTTCTGGACCAATTAGAATTGGCCAAGGAATTGAATTTGACTATTGTAGTGTGCACGCAGTTTGGGCCCTACAAAAGTTAGGCTGGGAAGCTGTAATTGTTAACAATAACCCCGAGACAGTCTCTACAGATTTTGATACTGCAGATCGTCTCTATTGCGAACCCCTAACAGCAGAGGATGTTTTAGCTGTAGCCAATGAAGAAGCTGTAGACGGTGTAATTGTTCAGTTTGGTGGCCAAACAGCAATTAATTTAGCCAGTACACTCGCTTTAGAAGGTTTACCAGTCTTAGGAACAGCTATGAGTGCTATTGATTTAGCTGAGGATAGAGAAAAATGTCATGAGCTCCTAAAACACCTTGGTATTCCCCAAGCTGAAGGTGGTGCAGCTTTCTCTTTACAAGAAGCTATGGGCATTGGCTTGAAGTTAGGTTTTCCTTTAGTAGTACGTCCTTCTTATGTTCTGGGCGGTAGAGCAATGGAGATTGTTCATAACGAAGAAGAGCTGTACCGTTATCTCCAGTTGGCAGTAGAGATCACCGAAGATCATCCAGTGCTTGTGGATAGATATTTAGCTGGTAAAGAGATTGAGATTGACGCAGTTTCTGATGGTACCAATGTGATTATTCCCGGCATAATGGAACATGTCGAAAGAGCGGGTATTCACTCTGGCGATTCTATCGCTGTCTATCCTGACTCCACATTGAGTAGTCAAGAAGAGATGACAATTGCTCGTTACACTATCTCTATCTGCCGAGCCTTTGGTATTAGGGGTGTTGTTAATATTCAGTTTGTTCTTTATAACAAACAGATCTACATTTTAGAGATTAATCCTCGTGGTAGTCGTACACTACCCATTATGAGTAAGGTTACGGGTGTCCCCTTAGTAGAACTAGCAATTAGAGCTATGTTAGGAGAATCCCTTCGAAATAACCCTTACGGTTTAGGGCTCTTACCCAAAAAATCTTATTATGCGGTTAAAGTACCAGTATTCAGTTTTGCTAAGCTGGGTAATGTGGAAGTGGCTTTAGGACCGGAGATGCGTTCTACAGGCGAGGTTCTTGGCTTAGGTGAAGATCTCCAAACAGCAATGCATAAGGCCTTAGTTAGCGCAGGAATCTCCCTTAATTCAAGCGATAGAGTCTTAGCTACCTCCAATGGTGAGTTAACTCCCATTTTAGAGCGCTTACAAGCAAATGGTGTCGAGGTAGAGATCTGTAAAGACTATCCCTTAAATCAAAAACGATTAAAAAATGGCGAGTTTAACTTATTAGTGGCACCAGATAAAACTAGAGAGGATTTTCTCCTAAGAAGGCAAGCGGTAGAATACGGCATACCAACAATCTCTAGTCCGGATACCTTGAAGGCCGTGCTAGATGGTATGCAAGCTACACTCAAAGCTCCACTAAGTTTAAACGAATATCTAGGAGGAATAGCTAATGATTGAAAGTCTCAAAGGGCGTGATCTTCTTTCACTGCAAGATCTAACGAGAGAAGAAGTAGAAGCCCTTCTGGCTTTAGCTGTTGATTTACGGCAGAAGAATCAACAACTTTTGCCAGGTAAAGTCTTAGGCATGATCTTCTCCAAATCGTCGACAAGGACCAGAATTTCTTTTGAAGTAGCTATGCTACAACTAGGTGGTCAGGCTATCTTTCTTTCCTCTCGAGATATTCAATTAGGTCGAGGAGAGACTATAAGAGATACAGCACGAGTACTATCACGTTATTTGGCTGGCATTATGATACGCACTTACGCTCAAAGTGAGGTAGAAGAGTTGGCCGAGTTTGCCAATATTCCCATAATCAATGGTCTAACTGATTCTGATCATCCTTGCCAAGCTTTAGCTGACTTACTAACGATAAAAGATAATTTTGGTACCATTAATGGGAAACTTGCTTATGTTGGCGATGGTAATAATATGGCTACAGCTCTAATCTGGGCTGCAGCTAAAACCGGGATGGAGATTGCTATAGCTTCTCCCACGGGTTATGAACCAGATAAAGATGTTGTGGCACAGGCTTTAGCTACCGGTGCCAAAGTGACTGTAACCCATGACCCCAAAGAAGCTTGTAAAGGTGCTTTTGCAGTCTACACTGATGTTTGGGCTTCTATGGGCCAGGAAGAGGAAGCTGAAGTGAGAAAGAAAGCTTTTGCTGGCTATCAAGTCGATGAAAATTTAATGGCTTTAGCAGACAAGAAAGCGATCTTTTTACACTGCTTACCGGCTCATAGAGGCGAGGAAGTTACGGAGGCAGTTTTAGAAGGAGCCCAAAGTCGAGTTTTCGATGAAGCAGAAAATAGATTACATGCACAAAAAGCAGTTTTAGCTGCGCTTTTATAAGGAGGCAAATAAAGTGAACGTAAAAAAAGTAGCTCTAGCTTATTCAGGTGGTCTAGATACATCGATTATCATCCCTTGGTTAAAAGAAACCTATCATTGTGAAGTAGTTGCTGTGGCTGTTGATGTTGGCCAAAAAGACGATGGCGAAGCGGTCATAGCCAAAGCTTTAAAAAGTGGAGCTGTTGAAGCCTATTATTTAGATGTTACTGATGATTTTGTCAAAGATTATGTCTTTCCAATGATTAAAGCTAATGCCGTTTACGAAGGTAAATATCTTCTGGGTACATCAATAGCTAGACCTATTATTGCTAAGAAGGTTGTCGAAGTTGCTAAAAAAACTGGTTGCGATGCCTTAGCCCATGGTTGCACAGGTAAAGGTAATGACCAGGTCCGTTTTGAACTAACTTTCCAAGCTTTTGCTCCGGAAATGCCTGTAATTGCTCCCTGGAGAATTTGGGAGATTAAAAGTAGAGACCAAGCCATAGATTATGCTGCTAAAAGAGGAATACCGGTACCTGTAACTAAAGAAAAAAATTACAGTATGGATAGAAATCTGTGGCATATCTCATATGAAGGTGGCATTTTAGAGGATCCAGCCAACGAACCAGCTGCTGATATGTTCTTAACTACAATTGATCCCTTAAAAGCTCCAGATGTACCAGAGTATGTGACCATTCATTTTGAAAAAGGTATTCCTACAGCTGTTAATAACGAAAAGTTAGCACCAGTAGCTTTACTAGAAAAGTTAAACCAAGTAGCTGGCAAGCATGGGGTAGGTCGTGTTGATATTGTTGAAAATAGACTTGTGGGTATGAAAAGCAGAGGTGTCTATGAAACCCCAGGCGGAACCCTTTTAATGGAGGCACATAAAGAATTAGAGTACTTAGTACTCGATAAAGAAACCTTTCGGTTCAAAGAACAAGTAGCTGCCAAATATGCCGAGCTTGTCTATTATGGCCTCTGGTGGTCACCACTAAGAACAGCCCTAGATGCTTTTGTTGATGCTACAAGTGTAAATAGTACGGGTTGGGTCAAACTTAAACTCTATAAAGGTAGCACTACTGTTGTGGGTCGCTATGCTGAAAAATCACTATACTCAGAAGAACTAGCTACCTTCGGAGAAGATGCAGTTTATAGCCAAAAAGACTCAGAGGGATTCATTAAGCTATTTGGTTTGCAAACCAAGATTGCTGCTAAGATCGAAGGGCTTAATCTATGAAACTCTGGGGGGGTCGTTTTCAAGGTAGTGCCGAAAAGCTTTTAGAGAAGTTTAATAACTCCCTCCCTTTTGACTATAGATTATGGGAAGAAGATATCACTGGTAGTATTGCCCATGCAAAGATGCTTTCTGAGGTAGGTATTTTACAAAGAGACGAAGGGCAAAAAATCGTCAAGGCTTTAGAAGAGATTAGAAAAGAGATCGCAACTGGCAAACGCCAATTTGATTTTACAGTCGAAGATATTCATACCCAAATTGAGATTTGGCTTATAGAACGTTTAGGCGACTTAGGTAAAAAATTGAATACAGCTAGAAGTAGAAACGACCAGGTAGCTACAGATTTAAGGCTCTATGTAAAAAAGAGTCTGGAGCAAACTGCAGAATTAGCCCATTCCTTAGTTGAAACCTTAATTAAATTAAGTAAAGAACATGCAAATACTATTGTGCCAGGTTATACCCATTTACAAAGAGCTCAACCTATCGTTTATGGTCACCAACTGCTAGCTTATGCCGAAATGTTCACTCGTGATCTCCAAAGACTAAAAGAGACCTACCAAAGAACCGATGTACTTCCCTTAGGTTCAGGTGCTTTAGCCGGATCTCCCTATCCTCTAAACAGAGATCTAACTAAAGACTTGCTGGGTTTTGCTACTATTAGTAACAATTCAATAGATGGAGTCAGTGATCGAGACTTTGTTTTGGATTATCTGTATAGCTGTTCTCTTTTGATGATCCATCTATCTAGGCTTGCAGAAGAACTTGTGATCTATTCGAGCCAGGAATTTGGTTTTATCGAATTATCTGATGGCTTTTCAACTGGATCAAGCATCATGCCTCAAAAGAAAAATCCTGATGTACCTGAACTTATAAGAGGAAAGACTGGTAGGGTTACTGGTCATTTGCAAGCACTTTTAATGACTTTAAAAGGTTTGCCACTAGCCTATAATAAAGACTTACAGGAAGATAAAGAAGCTCTCTTTGATGCTGTGGATACTACCAAGCTTTGTTTAGAGATCACTATCCCTTTACTTTCTTCGATGCAAGTTAATAAAAAGAGAATGGCCCAAGCTTCTGAGGTTGGTTATCTCAATGCTACTGATCTTGCAGATAGCCTAGCTTTGAAAGGAATGCCTTTCCGTGAGGCTCACCAGGTAGTAGGTCAGGTAGTTAGACTAGGTATTAGTTTAGGCTTGGAGATAACAGAGATTCCCCTTCAAAAACTTCAAGAGATCTCACCTTTAATTAATGCTGAGCTACTAAATAAATTAGATGCCCAAAGTTGTGTTTTAAGACGTAATATAAAAGGAGGCACAGCACCTAATCAAGTACTAATAGCAGCAGAGAAATTGCAAGTACGTTTAGATGATCTACAAACCTTTTATAAAAACCAAAGCTCCCGCTAAATACGGGAGCTTTGGTTACACTGCGATATAATTACCGAGGCATTTGATTTTGAGTGAATTGACTAGCGGCCTGTGAAATTTGTTGTTGATCAGCCTGATCTATTTGGTACCAACCTTTTTGATTCATGACTTGGAAGAGTTGTCTATGAGCACCATGAACTTCGTTTAAAAATTGCATTGTATCTTGAAAAAGTTCTTGTTGTACCATTTCGCTGGCTGAAACAGACCAGTTGTTAGCTAAGAACTTTTCGCTAGATAACATATCTTGCAACCGATCGCGGTCGGTCATTCCTTGTGTCTTACCACCAGTTGGATTAGGCATTATCTCACTCCTTTTATCTTAATGAGGCATACTCTGACCACCTATATGACCTAAAAGATGATTGTAATGATTTTGGTGCATTCTTGCTAGACCATCAAAGATGTTCTTTAATTCTGGATCTTGACAACCTTGAGCATGATCGCTATACTTCTTAACCATTAGCATCTCCCAAGAGAGACCATCTTTGATGAAGTTAAGTTCTTTGGTAGATAAAGACATGGAATCCCCTCCCTTCTCTTTCGCTTATAGTCTTACTCAGCAGAGGGAGCCTATACTCAACAAAAAAAGCTAAAGGAGGCAGTTTATGGGTAGCCAAACGCTCACAAAAGGGATAGAGAGAGCTCCACATCGTTCGTTACTGAAGGCTTTAGGTTTAACTGACGAGGAAATGAAACGACCATTTATTGGTATTGCTACAGCTAAAAGCACAGTTGTGCCGGGGCACATGCATTTAGAGCAAATTGTGAACGCAGTTAAAAGAGGCATTAGTTTAGCAGGTGGTGTCCCCTTTGAATTTGGTGTGATTGGGGTATGTGATGGCTTGGCCATGGGGCATCGAGGCATGAGTTACTCACTGCCTTCAAGGGAATTAATCGCAGACAGTGTGGAAATTATGGCTAGCGCTCATAATTTCGATGCCTTGGTTTTAGTACCCAACTGCGATAAAATTATTCCTGGTATGTTGATGGCTATGTGTAGAGTTAATATTCCTTCGATAGTCATTAGTGGTGGACCGATGTTAGCTGGTCATTATCAGGAAGAAGCAGTGGATTTAAGTACTGTTTTCGAAGCTGTAGGTAAAGTAAGTGCTGGCAAAATGAGCGAAACTGAGCTAGCTAAGCTAGAGGATCTAGCCTGCCCAACCTGTGGTAGTTGTTCAGGTATGTTTACTGCTAATTCTATGAACTGTTTAACAGAAGCTTTAGGTGTAGCGCTACCTGGTAATGGTACAATACCTGCCGTAGCCTCAGCTAGGCTCCGTTTAGCAACTAAGACTGGCATGCAAGCAGTCGAACTTGGTAAGGTGGGTCTAAAACCTAGTGATATTTTGACTAGAGAAGCTTTTTTGAATGCCTTAGCTTTAGATATGGCTTTAGGTTGTTCTACTAATACTGCTTTACATCTACCCGCTATTGCCAAGGAAGCAGGTATAGACATATCTCTAACTGATATCGATAAAATGAGTCGCCAAACTCCGCAGATCTGCTACCTACGACCAGCTGGCGATTATCACATGGAAGACCTGGATTTAGCTGGAGGGGTTCCTGCGGTGTTCCAAGTTCTTGCTGATGCTGGCCTCATTAACACAGAGATAAAAACTGTCTCGGGCACTGTAAGAGAAAGGCTCTCCCCACCTAAAAATAACGAGATAATTCGTCCTACAAGTAACCCTTACCGGCTAGAAGGTGGCATTGCAGCCTTATGGGGCAATCTAGCTCCTGAGGGAGCTGTGGTTAAGCAAGGGGCAGTAGCTACAGAGATGATGCAGCATAAAGGCCCTGCTAGAGTTTTTAATTCGGAAGAAGAAGCTGTTGAAGCTATCATGCAAGGAAAGATTGTAGCAGGAGATGTAGTAGTAATTCGCTATGAAGGACCTAAAGGTGGTCCAGGGATGAGAGAGATGCTCTCGCCAACCTCTGCCTTATCAGGTATGGGTCTAGATAAATCTGTTGCTCTTATTACAGATGGCCGTTTTTCTGGGGCTACCCGAGGAGCCGCTATTGGTCATGTCTCACCTGAAGCTGCTCTTGATGGACCGATCTCTTTAGTAGCAGAGGGGGATGAGATCAATATCGATATCCCTAATCGTAGCTTAGAACTTAATGTAAGTGAAGCAGAACTTAATAAACGTAAAAAGAATTTAATAAAACCACAAAAAGAATTAAAGGGTTATTTGAAGAGATATGCAGAAAAAGTAAGTTCAGCAGCTGAAGGAGCTAGATTTAAATAATAATAAGCAGGGATATCCCTGCTTATTTGCTTTTTGGGGCAACTTAAAATTAAAAATGGGACCTTAACATAGCAATCGATTGAAAGGATAAGGCATGAGAAGTTTTGGGCTATAATTGTCATTATTAACTAATAAATGGCAAGTATTCCTTTATAGATGATATCGCATTCTTATAAGGCAAGTGTTATTTTAAGCATAAAGGAGGCGACAGAAATGGCAGATAAATGCAAGAAAGCAAAGCCTGAAGCCTCGGCTCAGACAACAGAAAAGAAAGCTACCCCAAAGACAGAACCTAAAAAAGAAAAGAAATAAATACAGATGGAAAAATAGTGAGCTTACTGGCTCACTATTTTTAATCTAAGCTTCTAACCATAAACGAAAAAGGATTATACAATTCCCTTCATCTAGTTGACCAAAAGAGGTAAACTAGGCTTTTATGGGATGATATTTCGCTTTTTACGTTTAGTAACAGTAAATGGGGAAGGAAAACAGCCTGAGTTTAATCAGGCTGAGTTTTAAGTGACTGTTGTTTGATGTATAATTGTTTTCGTTTTTGGATTAACCGATGGGATCTATTTTCTTAATAACCAGTAAGATACTATCCATAGTCATCTTTCTATTATCTGGTTTATCAACATTATAGCGCTCAATAACTGCAGCTTTCTCTGATGCATCTTGAAGAACTTCGCAGTAGATACGAGCACCGTATTTTCTAATATCACCATATTTTGTACTCTCGACACCTGGTTTGGGTAAAAACACAGAAACAACTACCAGGCTACCTCTTTTGAAGTTTTCTAGGGTTTGGTTTGGAGCTAAGCCAAAGGTCAAGTATTTGTTTTCAAATAATCCAGGAATAACTACAGCAGCGTTTGGTGAACCGTCAGGATTAACAGTAGAAACTACTACAATACCATTCATGGTCATGTCAGCAATTTCTTCGATGCTAGCAGCTGGACCATAATAATTCTTAACCGAAGCTGAAGTGAAAGCATCGATTTTGACACCATTACTGACAATGTTATGTTTAGGATCATTTTTTTAAATCCAAAGGAACCAATCTCCAGATACACGAATAAACGATTGAGGTGAAATTATGAAATATAGATTATTAGGTTTTCTCCTCTTCATTCTTGTTGGATGTCATAACTATGTTCCTTTAGATAAAATAACTTCTTTACCAGAATCAAATGGACCAGCAATTGGATTAAATTTAATTAGTAAGGATTTAAGAGGATTAGATCTTTCCCATGCTTCAAATATCCTGTTAAACGAAACATCTTTCGATACATATACTAAATGGCCAAGATTACCTAAAGACTTTTCTCCCAAAGATATTTTAGAAATGGGTAAAAACCCAGGTTTAGGTATTAGAAAACTCCATAAACAAGGAATCAATGGCGAGGGAATAAGTGTAGGTATTATTGACATGGTCTTATTGAAAAACCATGTAGAATATCAAGATCAGCTTGTTTATTACGAAGAATATAATGCACATATAGAGCCGGAATTACATGGGACTGCAGTAGCTTCTCTTTTAGTAGGGAAGAGTGTAGGGGTTGCACCTAAAGCTAAACTTTTCTATATTGCAACTCGGTTTAGCGAAGATAAGTGCAAGAACATTGCTTGGTCTATCAATAGATTATTAGACATTAATCAAACTTTAAAAGAAGAATTAGAGTCATAAGTATTTCTGCATCTTTTTCGTTAAAGGATCAAGATTTTGTATTAGCACAATTAGCTCAAAAGCGAGCAATTGAAGCAGGAGTTCTAGTTGTAAGTAGCGTTATAGACGAATACTATCCCCTAGCTTATCAAGGCTTGGGTCGAGATCCTAGATATAATCCAGATAAGTGTGAATCCTTCAAAGTGGGTTCATGGTGGTCCGAAGAAACAGATAAGTGGTTAGCTGATGATCAAGAAAGGATCTATCTACCTATGGATTCGCGTACTACAGCTAGCCCCTGGGATGCTAAAGGATATATATTTTATCGTATTGGTGGTTGGAGCTGGGTTGCACCCTATTTATCAGGCATATATGCTTTAGCACTACAAGTTAATCCCCATCTTACGATAGAGGAGTTTGCCCAAGCACTTCTTATTACAGGAAGTTATCTAAATCTAGATTATCAAGGTAGAGCATTTCGGTTAGGCCCCATTTTTAAAGCAGATGAATTTATGAAACAAATTATTACATTAAAAGCATCCACTAATTAAAGCAGCTTTCTGTTGAGTTTGTAGCAGAAATAATATTATATCCTTAATAGCATCTATCGAGAGATTGATGCTATTTTACACTGGAATATTAGACAAATCGTTACGGTATTCTGGTGGTGTCAATTTAAACGTCTGGGTTATTCATAGACTCGTAGTTTTCTTTATGATTTCATAATCTTCGAATTTTGTAAGTGATACATCCCGGATTTTATTATTTCCCAGAAGCCCTACATGGAGCATTATCTAAACAACGACCAACTCTTGACATATCCGATATCATCTAGCTTTATTCAATTTGAATGCTTGATTAGGGTATTGAAACCCTGTTACTGTATATTTTAATAGTAGATAACTTTTGCACATAGGGAATTTTTGGTTTTCTCCCCATATAGAAATGCTCCCTTTATGATAAACAGTCTTGTTATTTCTACTGTCTACCACAAAGGGAGCATACCAAGCGACGGATGTTTTTTAGCTAATTGCTTATTCGATGTACAATACCAGCAACATTTGCTAGGCTTGTAACAAAGGCAATGCCAGTGCCTGGTTGTTCTAATTTTCCTGCTTTAATGATGGCATCAAGAACAGGTTTAGTTTTTGTTTTTTCAATAACAGTAAGAATGATCTCTTTTTCTGGTTCAATTACTAAGCCTAGAAAGTTTTTTTGTTCGTGGATACCTGTACCACGTCCATAAATAATAGTACCACCCTCAGCACCAGCTTTACGCGATGCCTCAACGATTTCATCAGCCCAACCTTTACCTACAATAGTAACGATTAAATCATATTCAATGGCCTGCATGGCTTAAGACACCTCTTTATTTTTTACCTTAATAGAAAAAACTACACTTAATAGCTCTACAGCTAATACCGCTGCTAGAGCAACTAGACAAACTAAACCAAACCCAGATAAAGCAGCCTTATGGGCGGTTTCTGAGATATTAACTGCAAGTGTCATCATAAAAGTAACAGTTAGTGGTCCTGTAGCAACTGCTCCGGAATCAAAAGCGATAGCTACAAAGGTAGATGAAGTAAACTTTAGTCCTAAAAGAGCTACAAAATAGCCGGGAATTATTAGCCAAGTAAGACTAATCCCTTGACCTACAAAGTAAAGACCAAAGGCAACCAAAGAAGCAACCCCTACAGAGACTGTTGCAATTAATAGATTACCTTTGATATGCCCTGTCGAAGCTTTTTCAATTTGGCTAGCTAAAACTCTTAAAGATGGTTCGGCAATAGTGACTAAGAGTCCTAAGATAAAGCCAATGGGTAAAAGGACTGTTTTGTTTTCGAGAAGACCAAAATTAAAACCTAGTTCTTTTGCTAGAGGAACGAAAGCTACATAGACCCCTTGTAAGAAGAAGGAAAGTCCCAAAAAAGTCATTAATGTACCTCTAGCTACTTTGCGGACGAATGTTTTTGGTAAATGTAGGAAGAAAATGTCAAAGATTCCAAAGAGAATAATAAGTGGAATTAAGGTTTTGCCTACTTCGATTATAGTTACTAGGAAGTCAGACAAAAACGAGGTCAGATTCATAGGAAAATCACCCCCCAGATCATGAGGGTCAAGATAGGTCCTAAAGTAGCTAGACCGACTAGTCCAAAACCATCTTCTAAAGGGTTACTACCTTTTAGAACAGAGGCAGTGCCTAGACCTAAGGCAATTATACAGGGTACAGCCATTGGCCCTGTCGTAATGCTACCTGAATCTAAAAAGAAGGGAACTAGCTCTTTTGGTGCTATAAAACTAAGCCCAATAATTAACAAATAGCCCAAGGATAGTACCAGGCGAATAGGAATTTTGAATATAATTCGTAATAAAGCAAAGGTGACTAAAAAGCCAATACCTGCTGATACCAAAAAGGAGAGAAGTTGTGGTGGTACACCAGAGTCAGCAAGCCCTTTAAATTGCTCTACCATTACATGAACACTGGGATCGGCAAGGGTTACTGAAAAGGAAAAGATAAAGGCAGTAGACACAAGTAATAACAAAGAGCCGCTTTTGGGTAGATAAGCACCGATTAGTTCTCCCATTGGTATCAAAGAGATCTTAGTTCCTTCCAAAAAGAGGAAAAGGCCAATAAAAGTTAGAAAAGAACCAAAGATTACCTGGCTAACTCTGGTCCACGACCACGGTAAGAAGATAAATGTTAAGACTAAAACAGCTATAGTTAGAGGCAAAATCGCTGATGCTGCTTCTAAAAGGCCGTTTTTGATTGTATCCAATTAGATCATCCTCTCGTTGCAGTTTGATTAAGCTATACTTATATATTGTATCATAAAAATGATTTTTGAACTTAAAAAGCCTATTTAACCTTGTTTGCTGTTAAAAAAGTTCATTTTTCTTAGAGTTGAATCGAAATTATTAGTAGGAAGAAGCATTGGCCACCTAATAAAGATAGATAATGAATTTCTTATTCTCAGTACATTTAGTTTTTTTGGTTATAAGTCCTCATAGGAAGCTAAAAATGCTTTAACTAGATACTAATACAAAACACTTACCTTAACCTATTTTCTAGTACCAAGGGAGTGTTTTTTTTGGCAAAAAATTTTACTAAATCTTCTAACGGCAAGCTTCTTTACCCTTTACGAGAGCGAAGTACGATTATGATACTCATGTATACACGATTTTAACGAAATTTTTATTGACACCTGGCATAATCATACGTATACTAAAAAACAAAACCTTTTCTGATACGAATTAAGCAAAGACTGAGAAGGAGAGTAGTACTGCCTAACTTCCTTGTAGAGAGTTGCCGGTTGGTGCAAGAGCAACAGGAAACGGTGGGAAACATCGCTCTGGAGTCGCTAGGGTGAAAAGCTTAGTTTAGCTTTGAGTAATCCTAGCCGGGTGCGCCCGTAATAGCGCCTAAAGACCAAACTAGGGTGGTACCGCGAGTAGCCTCGCCCCTTATAGGGCGAGGTCTTTTTTTAAACTTTTTTAGGGAGGTGACTGACTATGGCACTAACAGGTGCAGAAGCACTAGTCAGTACATTAACAGAGATGGGTGTAGAATATGTCTTCGGTTATCCAGGAGGAGCAGTGTTACCTATCTACGATGCACTGTATAACTCTAGCTTAAAACATATTCTCACCCGCCATGAACAAGGAGCTGCACATGCTGCTGATGGCTATGCTAGGGCTACAAGAAAACCAGGTGTAGTGATAGCTACCTCTGGGCCAGGTGCTACTAACCTTGTTACAGGTTTAGCTAATGCTTATATGGATTCAGTGCCTTTAGTAGCAATTACGGGGCAGGTCCATTCGGGTTTAATCGGTAAGGATTCTTTTCAAGAAGCAGATATTATGGGAATTACCATGCCAGTTACCAAACACAACTATTTGGTTAAAGATGGCAACAGTATTCCTAGAGTAATTAAAGAAGCTCTGTTTATTGCTAATACTGGTAGACCAGGGCCAGTACTTGTGGATATTACTAAAGATGCCCTTATGAATCATCTACTAGAACCTCTTCTAGACGCTGAAATAGACTTACCTGGCTATAGAGTTAAAACAACTGGTCATCCCCGTCAAATTATGCTAGCAAAAAATTTAATTCAAGAAGCAAAAAGACCACTTATCTATGCTGGTGGTGGTGCAGGAGACGCTGGAGAGAGTTTATTACAGCTAGTAGAACAGTATGATATTCCAGTCACTACAACCTTAATGGGACTTGGAGCATTTCCCGGTAATCACCCACTTAATTTAGGTATGTTAGGGATGCATGGCACACCTTGGGCTAATATGGCCATTCAAGAGTGTGATGTACTCATAGCTATAGGAGCACGTTTTGATGATCGGGTGACAGGAAACTTAAGCAAATTTGCCCCCAAGGCTAAAATAATCCATATCGATATTGATGCAGCCGAGATCGGTAAGAATGTTAAGGCAGATATACCTATTGTGGGTGATGCTAAAAGTATCTTACCTGAGCTACTTGGAACAGAAAAACTAACTCATCCGAATTGGATTGCTGAAATTCGCGAATTTGCTTTGCCAAAGTATCAGGCTAATAAGCCAAATAGTGATCCTTGTGAAGTTTGCAATGTACCGAATCTTTTTAATGCTACACCACCACCTCCTTGCAAACGCCAAGAAAGTGTTACACCAAAACAAGTATTAGAGGTAGTAGCTGCAACTATTAAAGACAAGATAATTGTTGCCACCGATGTAGGTCAGAACCAAATGTGGGCAGCTCAGTATCTGCCAGTAGATAAACCCCATAGTTTTATTACCTCTGGTGGTTTAGGCACTATGGGGTATGGGTTACCAGCTGCATTAGGAGCCCAATTAGGTCGACCTGATGAACAAGTAGTTTTGGTAACTGGTGATGGTTCGCTACAGATGAACATCCAAGAGTTAGCTACAATAGCTACCTATGATATTCCAGTTAAAATTGTGCTTTTAAATAATAGAGTTCTGGGCATGGTCAGACAATGGCAGACTATCTTTTACGAAAGTCGTTACTCGCAGACTTGCACTGGCTCCGTTCCTGATTTTTGCCTCTTAGCTTCAGCCTATTCGCTGCCAGCTGTAAAAATTTTAACCAGAGAGGATTGTCAGACGAAACTTCCAGAGGCACTGCTAACTAAGGGTCCTTATCTAATTGAAGTAGCTATTGATCCTGATGAATCGGTTTGGCCAATGGTAGCTCCTGGAGCCTCGCTTTGCGAAATGCTTCATGCTGAATTGACCCCCAAACCAGCTTGGGAGAGGTGATTGTGTGAGTAAAGTAACTTTAGCAGTACTTGTGAATAACGAACCAGGTGTTCTTTCTAGAGTAGCAGGTCTATTCACCCGTCGTGGTTATAATATACACAGTTTAGCAGTTGGCCCAACAGAAGATAACAGTATTTCACGCATTACCATTGTGGTAGAAGAAGACGAACAACGCCTAGAGCAAGTTACTAAACAGCTGCACAAACTAATTGATGTACTCAAAATAACTGATTTAACTTACGAGGAGCGAGTAGAAAGAGAACTAGCTTTAATTAAAGTTAAGGGTGACAAGCGTTCTGAGATCTTACAGATTGTAGATATCTTCAGAGCCAAAATTGTTGATGTTAGTCCTAAAGAGGTAATGGTTGAAGTTACTGGTGATATGGAGAAGGTAGATGCTTTTATTCAGATGTTAGACAGTTATGGCATTACCGAGATTGTCCGCACAGGCAAAATAGCTTTAGCTCGCAGTGCAAAAAATTAGGAGGGATATTAAATGGCAAAGCTTTATTACGACAGTGATGCAGATTTAAGTGTTTTTAATGGTAAAAAGGTAGCTGTAGTTGGTTATGGTTCACAGGGTCATGCTCAGGCTCAGAACTTACGCGAAAGTGGTATAGAGGTGATTGTAGCCCAAAGACCAGGTTCTGCTAACTATGATTTAGCTGTCAGTCATGGTTTTAAACCGGTAAGTGTAAAAGAAGCAGCTGAAGCTGCCGATGTTATTCAAATCCTAGTTCCAGATGAAAAACAAGCAGCCATCTACCAAAACGATATTGCTCCTTATCTTAAGGCGGGTAAAGCTCTTGTTTTCTCCCATGGCTTTAATATTCACTTTAACCAAATTAAACCACCCAAAGATGTAGATGTATTTATGGTGGCTCCTAAAGGACCAGGGCATTTAGTAAGACGCCAGTATGAAGAAGGTAGAGGTGTACCTGCTTTAATTGCTATTTACCAAAATGCTTCTGGCGATGCTTTTGATTTAGCTTTGGCTTATGCCAAAGGAATCGGTGCTACTAGAGCTGGCGTTCTAGAGACTACGTTTAAAGAAGAAACGGAAACAGATCTCTTTGGCGAACAGGCTGTTCTATGTGGTGGCATGACAGCATTAGTGCAAGCGGGTTTTGAAACGTTAGTAAATGCTGGTTATCAACCAGAAGTAGCTTATTTTGAATGTCTCCACGAACTTAAACTAATTGTGGATCTAATGTACGAAGGTGGCCTTTCCCGTATGCGCTATTCAATTAGCGATACTGCAGAATATGGTGATTTGACTGTAGGGCCTAAGATTGTTGGTCCCGAAGTAAAGGCTGCAATGCAAGATACCTTAAAAAAGATCCAAGAAGGCGAGTTTGCTAGAGAGTGGATTGTAGAGAATATGGCTGGCAGACCAAAATTTGAAGCCCTCCGTAGTATTAGTCGTGAGCACCAGATTGAAAAGGTTGGTGCTGAGCTTCGTAAAATGATGGCGTGGATTAAACAGTCCTAGGAGGGGTGTGTATGATCCAAAAAGTAGAGATTTTTGATACTACTTTAAGAGATGGCGAGCAATCTCCTGGTATTAGCCTTAGTGCTAAGGAGAAGGTGGAGATAGCCAAGACTTTAGAAAGAATGGGAGTCGACATCATCGAGGCTGGCTTTCCTGTAGCCTCCCCTGGTGATTTTGCAGCTGTAAATGCAGTAGCAAGTGAAGTTTCCTGTAGGGTTGCTGCTTTAGCTAGAGCAGTACCTAAAGATATAGAGGCTGCAGCGAAAGCGTTGCAGCTTGCTAAAAGCCCAGTGATTCATACCTTCATTGCTTCTTCACCTATCCACATGCAATATAAATTGCGTATGGAGCCAGATGTGGTTCTTAAAAAAGCTGAAGAAGCAGTTAAACTAGCCAAAAGCACAGGCGCAAGAGTAGAGTTTTCTGCTGAAGATGCTACAAGAAGTGATTGGCAGTTTCTAGTGGAACTGGTAGAAGCGGTTACCGAAGCAGGAGCAGATGTAGTTAATATTCCTGATACAGTAGGCTATACAATGCCCTGGGAATACGAAAAACTAATTAAGCATCTTTTAAGCCAGGTCAAAGGTTTGCAAAAGACAATTCTTTCGGTTCACTGCCACAATGACTTAGGGTTAGCAGTTGCTAATTCTCTAAGTGCAGTTAAAGCTGGTGCTAGACAGGTTGAGTGTGCTGTTAATGGTATTGGTGAACGAGCAGGTAATGCTGCCCTAGAAGAGATCGTTATGGCTTTGAAGGTAAGAAACAGTGAGTATGAGCTAGAGACTAACGTTATTACAGAAAGGCTATATCAAGCTTCTAGGCTAGTCTCAAGTTTAACTGGTTACCCCGTACCTAAGAATAAAGCTATAGTCGGTGAAAATGCATTTGCACATGAATCAGGTATCCATCAAGATGGGTTTTTAAAAGAAAGAAGTACCTACGAAATTATGACCCCAGAATCAGTAGGCTACCCTAAAAGCCGTATTGTTTTAGGTAAACATTCGGGTAGACATGCATTTAAAGAACGGTTACAAGAGTTAGGTTACCAGCTTCTAGATAGCGAAGTGGAACAACTATTTAACCGCTTTATTGAATTGGCTGACCGTAAAAAGACTGTTGATGACAAAGATCTGGAAGCCTTGTTATCTACCCAAGTAACTGGTGTTGATATTATGTACGAACTACAAGAGTTACAAGTGTTTTCTGGTAATGAATCTATGGCGCTTGTAAAACTTAAAAAAGGTACTGAAATTATCAAAGAAGCTGCTGCTGGCGACGGACCTGTAGATGCTGTGTATAAGGCCCTGGAAAGAGCTACAGCTTTAAAAGTGGAACTCCTTGATTATCAACTACAAGCAACTACAGGTGGTACTGATTCTTTAGGTGAGGTTATGGTAAGAATTAGTTATCTGGGGAAAAATTACCTAGGTCGAGGACTTCATAATGATGTGGTTAGAGCAAGTGCAGAAGCCTATCTACAAGCTCTCAATCGTATATTAACAGAAGGGAGTGAGGCTGTTGGGACTCAATTTAGCTGAAAAGATCTTAGCCAGTCATAGTGGCAAAGAAACTGTAAGGCCGGATCAATTTGTTATGGCTAAGGTCGATCTAGTTTTAGGTAATGATATAACTTCACCAGTAGCCATCAAAGAGTTTCGCCGTTTAGGTGCTAAACACGTATTTAATAAGGATAAAATTGCTCTTATTTGCGACCATTTTACTCCTAACAAAGACATCCAAGCTGCTGAACAAGTGAAAATGATAAGGCAATTTGCTAGAGAACAGGAAATCACCCATTTTTATGATGTTGGTGAGATGGGTATTGAACATTGCCTCATTCCCGAAAAAGGGTTAGCTGGTCCTGGTGATCTGGTGATAGGTGCAGATTCGCATACCTGCACTTATGGTGCTTTAGGAGCTTTTGCTACTGGTGTAGGTTCAACGGACATGGCCGCTGCCATGGCTTTAGGTAAAGCCTGGTTTAGAGTACCTCACACCCAAAGATTTAACTACCAAGGTCAATTAAAACCTTACGTTACTGGTAAGGACCTAATTATCTATACTATTGGTCAAATAGGTGTAGATGGAGCTAGATATCAGGCTATGGAATTTGGTGGTGAAGTCATAGAAAATCTATCGGTTGAAGGTAGATTAACAATGGCTAATATGGCTATTGAAGCTGGAGCTAAAGCTGGACTTTTTGCCTCTGACGATAAGACTGTCGAGTACTTGCAAAAAGCAGGTAGAAAAGTTGAAAAACTATACCCTGATTTAGATGCTTCCTATTATAAGATCTATAACTGGGATGTTTCTAAACTTGAACCACAAATAGCTTTCCCGCACTTACCAGAAAATGCTCGAAGTGTTCGAGAAACAAAAGGGATTAAGCTTGATCAAGTTGTTGTTGGCTCTTGCACAAATGGACGTATTGAGGATCTAAGACAGGCAGCAGAAGTGTTAAAAGGACGCAAGGTTAACAAAAACTTACGTATGATTGTTATCCCGGGAACGCAAAAGATCTACCTACAAGCGATTGCTGAAGGCCTCATTCAGACCTTTATTGAAGCTGGTGCAGCAGTTAGTACCCCAACCTGTGGCCCTTGTCTAGGTGGACATATGGGGATTTTAGCTAGTGGCGAAAGATCACTATCGACTACAAATAGGAACTTTGTTGGTCGCATGGGTCATCCGAATAGTGAAGTCTATTTAGCAGGACCGTATGTGGCAGCTGCTTCAGCAGTCGCAGGCGAAATTGTTCATCCAGAGGAGGTGCTTTCGTGAAGCAATTTACAGGCAGAGTTTTTCTTTTTGGCGATGATGTAGATACCGATGCTATTATTCCAGCTAGGTATCTGAATAACTCCGATTTAGAGCATTTGAAAAAACATTGTATGGAAGATGCTGATCAGGAGTTTCCTAATAAAGTGCAAGTTGGCGACATTATAGTTGCCGGCAAGAATTTTGGCTGCGGTTCTTCGAGAGAGCATGCTCCCATTGCGATTAATGCTAGTGGTGTTAGCTGTGTGATTGCTGAATCGTTTGCCCGAATCTTTTATCGCAATGCAATTAATATAGGTCTACCTATTTTAGAGGTTTCGTTAAAAGGTAAAGTAAAAGATGGAGACCTAGTAACTGTAAACTTAGATAATGGTACTGTGGAAATTAAGGGAGAAGTCTTAAAAGCACAAGCTTTTCCACCGGAACTAATGGCTATCATTGAAGCCGGTGGGCTAGTATCTTATGTGAAAAAAGAGATTGAGGCAGGTGAAAAGCATGTCTAAAAAAATCGCTTTACTGCCTGGTGATGGTATTGGCAAAGAGGTTATTGCTTCAGCATGGCAGGTAGTTAAGAAAGCTACTACCATTGAATTAGAGAGCAGGGAATTTGATTTAGGTAGTGAGCGTTATTTAAAGACTGGTGAGGTTTTTCCCGAGGCGGAGAAGGAAGCTTTAAAAGAATTTGATGCGGTTTATCTAGGTGCTTTAGGTGATCCTCGGGTTAAACCGGGTGTTTTAGAAAGAGGTATTTTGTTAGCTTTACGTTTCGAGTTTGATCAGTTTGCCAATTTAAGACCATTAAAACTATATAGAGCAGATCTAACTCCCTTAAAAGGGGTAGACCATATTGATGTTATGTTTTTTAGAGAAAATACAGAAGACCTTTATGTAGGAGCAGGGGGAATTCTCAAAAAAGGTACTGCAGATGAAGTAGCCCTACAAGAACTCATTCAAACCCGTAAAGGTGTAGAGCGAATTATTCGCTATGCATTTGAATGGGCCAAGAACGAGGGCAGAAAAAAGGTTACTCTTATTGATAAGAGTAACGTGTTAACTTTTGCTCATGATCTGTGGCAAAGAGTCTTTTGGGAGGTTGCTGTAGAGTATCCTGAATTAAAGAAAGATCATCTCTTAGTAGATGCTGCTGCTATGAAAATGGTTCTAGCTCCGGAATCTCTTGATGTTGTGGTTACTACGAATATGTTTGGAGATATTCTAACCGATTTAGGTGCAGCTATCTGTGGTGGTCTAGGGTTAGCAGCTTCTGGCAATATAAATCCTACGGGGTTATCTATGTTCGAACCTGTTCACGGTTCCGCCCCAGATATTGCTGGGAAAAACATTGCAAATCCCTTAGCAACAGTTTTAGCAGGCGCAATGATGTTGTCTCATCTTGGTGATGCTAGAGGAGCTAATAAGCTCGAAGAAGCTGTTAGGTGGGCTCTGCAAAATAACCAGGTAACACCTGATCTTGGTGGCTCTCTTACTACCACAGGTGTTGGTGAGGCCCTGATAGCTTATTTGGAGGGAAGAGTGTGAGGATCATAGTTTATGATACCACTCTGAGAGATGGGACACAAAGAGAAGGTCTTTCCTTACTAGCTGAAGATAAGTTAAAAGTTGCCAAGAAGCTAGATAGTTTTGGCCTCGATTATATTGAAGGTGGTTGGCCTGGTTCTAACCCTAAAGACCGAGAGTTTTTCGCTTTAGCTAAAGATTGGCAGCCTAAAAACGCCATACTAACTGCTTTTGGTAGCACAAGAAAAAAAGATATTCGTCCAGAAGATGATGTTAATCTTAAGTCAATATTAGATTCAGGGGTTAAAGCTGCAGCAATTTTTGGTAAGTCTTGGGTTTTCCATGTCAAAGAGGCTCTTAATACTACAGAAGAAGAAAACCTGAATATGATAGGTGACTCGGTAGCTTTTCTGAAAGAAAAAGGTTTAGAAGTACATTTTTTAGCAGAACACTTTTTCGATGGTTATAAAGCAAATAGAGAATATGCTTTGGCCAGTATAAAAAGAGCCTTTGAATCTGGAGCTAATAGTTTAGTGCTTTGCGATACTAATGGTGGTTCATTACCAGATTTTATCTATAACTCAATCAAACAGGTTCTAAATTTATTACCAGATACTCTTTTGGGTATCCATGCTCATAACGATAGTGACCTAGCGGTAGCTAATTCTCTTATCGCTGTTGAAGCTGGCGCCAAGATGATTCAAGGTACGATCAATGGGTATGGCGAGCGTTGCGGTAATGCAAATCTTTGCTCAATTATCCCCAACCTTAAATTGAAAAAAGGTTACGATCTACTAAAGGAAGACTCACTAAAAAAGCTTGCCGAAGTTAGCCATTATGTGAGTGAGGTTGCTAATCTGATTCCTAATGACTGGCAACCTTTCGTGGGTAAAGCTGCTTTTGCCCATAAAGGTGGTATCCATGTTTCGGCCTTAAGAAAGAATCCAGAGACCTATGAGCATATTGATCCAGGAACTGTTGGCAATAAAAGGAGAGTTCTAGTCTCTGAACTTAGTGGGATAGCTAATCTTTCCTACAAAGCTGAAGAGTATGGCCTAACTGCAGAAAAAGAAGAGTTCTCCCCTTTATTAGATACAGTAAAAAGTTTAGAGTATAAGGGATATTCATTTGAAGGAGCTGAAGCCTCTTTTGAGTTACTTCTTAAACGTTCTTTAGGTTTGGTACCTAATTTCTTTGAACTAAAAGGATTTAGGATGATTATCGAAAAAAATGGCTCAGGAGATCCTTTAGCAGAAGCTTCCATAAAAGTAAGTGTAGCTGATAAAATCTTGCATACAGTTGCTGAAGGTGATGGACCTGTGGATGCTCTTGATAAAGCACTTAGGTTAGCTTTAAAAGATGTATATCCAGAGGTAGAAAACATTAGTTTATCAGACTATAAAGTCCGTGTTTTGGATCCTCGTAGCGCAACTGCCGCAGTAGTTCGAGTCTTAATTGAAAGCTCTGGGTTTGGTATGTCTTGGGGTACAGTCGGTGTCTCCCAAAACATTATTGAAGCTAGTTGGAGAGCTCTTTCGGATAGTATTATCTATGGATTATATAAAGCTAGAGAGATATAAATAATAAGGCCATCTGGGTTTTAGACCAGATGGCCTTATTATTAAGCTATAGTTAAAGACAATATAAACGGAAACTTAGCGGAATTTGTGGGTAGGACTCTCGTCTGAACTGCTATCTCCATCCTGTACAAGGATAGAAATTCAAAAACATCGTCAGTGGCGGAGGTAACTACTTCAATAGAGCCACCGCTATGCAGCGATGGAAATGTGGGAATCTAAAATAAAAGATATAACTACATGGTTGCTTCAATAGAGCCACCGCTATGCAGCGATGGAAATACATTTGCCCTCCTTGTTCATTAGCTACGATATGGGCTGCTTCAATAGAGCCACCGCTATGCAGCGATGGAAATCTCTTACAGCATACTTTGAAACATTATAGCTTTACCTGCTTCAATAGAGCCACCGCTATGCAGCGATGGAAATACGCTTGGGAAAAGTTGAGGCCGCTATAGTCAGGCTGCTTCAATAGAGCCACCGCTA
>DHDH01000013.1:0-68790 GCA_002399235.1 Firmicutes bacterium UBA4881
AACATTATTTGACACTAACAGGTGATCAGGCTAGTTATAAGGCATGTGTTTAAAAGCGAGTAGAAAAAACTAATTAGATTTAACCAATAAAAAAGGGCAGATACCTTACCAACCAAGGTATCAGTCCTTTTTTCTAAAAGAAATTTATGCGATCTATTTCGGAGGGTTAAAGATAGGCAAATTTAGTTACTTCTTCTTATAGTTAGCAATTGCTTCTGTATAAACGTTCATGATACGGTTATAGAAATTATCAGAAGAAAAACTATCAGCTATTTCTAGTGATTTTGTTCCCATTACCTTCATAGCCTCGGGATTGGCAAAGAGTTTTTCTAAAGCAGCTATATATTCATCTTCAGTGTGGTAATATAGGCCGTTTTGGCCTTCAAAAAGCATAGTGTTGTAAGACTCGTCGTTAATTGCTACCACAGGAAGACCAGAAGCTGCTGCTTCTAAAACAACAAGTCCTTGAGTTTCACTGGTAGAAGCAGTGACAAAGCACTTAGCTATTTGATAATAATGAGGAAGTTCTTCATACCGACTCTTACCGGCAAAGATAACCTTGTTACTAAGGCTAAGTGATTCTACTAAGCTCTTGAGCTCATCTAAGTAATCACCACCACCAACAATGAGAAGCTTAAATTTTGGATCTTTGTTGGATAAAGCTTTATGGTAGTGAATTAATTTGTCGATACTCTTCTCTTTAGCTATACGACCAACAAAAATTAATAACTTGTCATCTGGTAAAATGTTGAGATTTTTACGAATCAGCTCTAACTCATTTTCAGGTACTTTTTTGAGAAACTGGGGTAGATCAATACCAGTGGGAATCACATACATAGGTTTTTTAACACCATAATTTTTTAAAGCCTCATACACTTTTGGGGTTGGTACAATTACTGCATCTACTCTGTTACAAAAAACGCGGGAATAGTTTTCAGCAGCTTCTTTGGGCATTAGATGGCCAAACTTAATATAGTGAGTATAATCTGAAAGCATAGTGTGGTAGGTATGGACTTCAGGAATCCCCAGTCTTCTAGCAATTAGGTGTCCCATAATGCCTAAAGAGAAGGGCGCATGCGAGTGGATAATATCGATATCTAGATCTTTAACTTTATGGAGCATTTTTTGGGAATATAACTTGGCAATGCGGTGTTCGGTATTTCCCCAAAATTTCACTGAACTAATGCGAAAAACATTATCTGGGTCTTTCAAAGGACGTACATCTGGATGAGTAACTGTAAAGATGTAAGGTTCATGTCCATTTTCTCTTAGTTTTTGTTCCATCAAGCACACAGAAGTAACAACACCATTTATTTGCGGTTTATAGGTATCAGTGAAAATACCAACTTTCATCTGATTACCTCCTCATTCATATTAGTTTATATAAAAAGACACGATAATATACTAACACAAAAAAAACAGAAAAAAAATGAGGAGGAATAGACTACAAAAAAAATAGGCACACCATACGGTGTGCCTAAAGATTCGCTCATAACGTACTAACTTTTACTTTGCTAATTTTCACTGCACTATGGTCGGCACGGAAGCCGATCATACCTGCAAAGTAAACATCGTCAGGATCTTCTCCTTCGAAGATAACCTTATCGTTAGTGGAAATTTTGATGGTATTTTTTTTCACTTCAATTTTGATATGAACAGTAGTATTAGGTGGGAACTTAGGATTAGCTTCGTTAGAAAGTATCAGGTGTTTATCCCAGTTACCATCAAACCTGTGTACCATAAAACCATCAGGATGGATAGCTAAACCATAGCCATTCCATAATTCGTTCATCCGGAAGAAAAGCCTAACTGAGCCATATTGCCCATACTCAAGCGGCATAACATCTACTTCGAAAATGTAATCTTCCCAGTCCTCATCCCCAGCAAAAATATCGCCAAAACCTACACTTGGAAACATTAGAGAGCCTTCTTCAATGGTCCAGGCATCTGAATCTGATAGCCAAGCATCAAGCTCGCTTGTAAAATCTTCTTCGAATAAAACCTTCGGTGCAGCATAAGTCACAGAGCAAACGAGAAGAAGAACTAGAAACAATGCCCAACGTTTCATTAAAAACCCTCCTAAAAGCAATTTTGCTAAGGTACTCCTTAATTTAAAATTGGCTTTTTCCTGGTAGATTCCTTTATAAGGTTTAAGAATTAATCGTTTAGAGCAGGGATGTTGAATTTACCTACATTATTTGTTTGAGCAGGAAAATCCTTGAATAAAAACAGATTAGGGGAGTTTTGAATTTCTCCTATTTCTAGCTCAAAAGCTTCAGAGTCATCAATACCGTTTAGTATAAGGATTATGCGATTACCATCTGCTATAGCTAGCGAAACATAGGCATCTTCATTACCTACAACCTGATATCTATTTGTATCGGAAGCCGTAAAGGTATCTACTCGGCAGTCAAAAGATAGTTGAAGACGATTGTTAGGCAACCTTTTAACAACTTTTAACGTAGGTGCTTTTTGGTAAATACCTAACCCTAAGTGATATTCATAACTCATAACACTTTGGTAACCAAGCCTTTTAGCTTCTTCGTAGAAATCAGTAAGCCATTTATCACTTCGACGCATCTGAGGTTGGGAACCAATATCGGTTTGCAACATGAGAGGAAGATCAGGGAAAGCTTCTCTAAGTGGTTCAGCAAAGGGTTCATAATCTTTAATATATTGAGGACTTAAATCTTCCCTAACCCAATCAGGCCAGTGGGTTTGAATAGTATGTCTATCAGGTTTAACTGTATTAACAAGACTCACAGCATCAAGGCCTTGAGTTTCCCTCATTAATTCGACACCTTTTCTTTGGGCAATTCCTAAACTCCAAGTGGAGACCATAATATCGGGGCGTGCTTCTCTTAAGCCTCCTGGTCCATTAACGATATCGTTGAGAAAGTCGTTAACTGTAAATACTCTAAATTGAATCCATTTTTCATAAGCTTCTTTGTTACGTCTATAATAGCGAGGATCAGAAGAACGGGAGAAATTAAGTGGTTCTTCATTAAACTTTTGTTTAAAGATTTCTAAGCAATGGTCACATAAGCAAGCGTATGCCCCTGAAGTAAAACCATTAATTTCCGGGAGATAAGATTCAGCTAATTCGACTCCATCGAAAGGAGCTGATTTTATAACCTTAGCCAGTGAAGCTTTTTTCCAATCTCGGTAGTCCTGGTTGTTCATACAAAAGAAAGTAAAGCCAGGATAGTTCTTAACTAAATGTTTCATCTGCCAAGAAGGCCATTCGGTAGGAAAGTTGGCAGTACTATAAGTTCCGTTACCTAAAACTAAAGCCCAAACTTCTAAACCAGCCTTATGCAGCTCTTCTACAAGTTTAACGTTAATTGAATTTTCGTTGGTGATAAAGTAATGGACAATAGTATAATCGTTTAGCCTTAATTCTTCGGCTATACTTTCTTCGCTTCTTCCTTGGTAGTAAGGAAAGCCAGGATCGATTTGAATACCTTTTTCAAAAGCAAAGGCAGAACTAGTAGTAACAGCTAAAGTTAGTAGTGCTGGACTTAACAAATACATAAAGGCTTTTCTCCATTTCAACTTAATTTTAGGGAAAAACAACAAAATACCCCTCCCCTTTCTCATATTACTTATAGTTTATTTTCAGCTTTTAATCCCACTTTCCTGCAGAAACAAGCTGCAATAGTTTCGAAGAGGACAGATATTACATAATGGTTTTTTGGCTTTACAGAGATTACGACCATGAAAGATGATTTGGTGATGCTTTTTTATCCACTGATCTTGGGGAAAGAGTTGACATAGATCAGCTTCGACTTTTTCAGGCGTCTTTTCCGAAGAAAGTCCCAAACGTTGCGAGACTCGTAGAACATGAGTATCCACAGGAAAAGCGGGTGTGGAAAAAGCATTGGCCAAAACCACATTGGCTGTTTTACGCCCCACACCAGGCAAACTTTCGAGTTCTTCCCTAGTTTGAGGTACAGAACCACCATGAAGAGCGACTAATTGTCTAGCAGTAGCTATTATATTTTTGCTCTTATTATTAAATAAACCACAGTCTCTAATAAGAGGAATGAGTTCATCTTCGGTTAATTGAGCCATTTTTTCGGCACTATTTAACCTAGGGAAAAGACGTGCGGTAATTTCGTTTACACGTTTATCAGTACATTGAGCTGATAGTATTGTAGCTACTAAAAGCTCAAAAGGGTTTTGATGGTTTAATTCACAAACAGCATGGGGGTACATTTCGTCTAATAATATACTAATCTGAATAACGGTTTTTGCATTCATTAACTAGTGCAAGGCCTTTAAAATTTAAGAGGCTCTATTGCACTCTCACCTCCAATACCCCGGGTTAAGGATAAAACTTTGTTTCCATAGGACATTATTTCGGCACTGGTAGAAAGTTATTAGCGTTTTCTGATAAATTTCAGCCAAAGGAATAAAAAAAGTACAAAGGTCTTTATTATCCAAAGAAGAACGTTTTGATTATAAATATGGTAGGGAGGTTGGTCTTTTTGAGGCGGAAGCTAGTTTTAATAATTGTATTATTGTGTAGTGTACTTGCTTCTACAGCTCCAGTTAAACTACAGATCTGGATGACTGGGGAAACTCCAGAAAGATTAAATATTATTAAAGGTCTCATGGAAGAGGATTTTACACCGAAGACTGGCATTACAGTAGAGTTTACACCTCTTTCATGGTCTGATTCCGATCATAAAATATTATTAGCTGCAGCCTCTGGAGATACTCCCGATATTGCCATGACAGCTGTTTTGCTACCAGCTGAGCTGGGTATCCGTGGCGTTGCCATTGATTTGAAAAAAACTTTTGGTAAAGAATTCGACAAAATAGCTAGTGAACATTTTTCTAACACCTTTACTTCCTATACTTTTCAAAATGCTGTATTTGCAATACCATATCGCGTAGAGAGTAATCCAATGGTAGTTCGTTATGATATTTTAAAAAATTACGGTTTTAATACCCCTAAAACTTGGGATGAACTGAGAACAATGTTACCCAAGCTTCAAAGTAATAAAATGAATTTTAGCCAAACCTTCGGTATAGCTGAAGAATCGTTTAGGCCATTTTCGCTATTTATTTGGCAAAATGGTGGTAAGTTCTTTAAAGATGATCTTACTGCTAGTGCTTGGGATGAGCCTGAAGCTATTAAAGGTTTTACAGAGCTTGTAGAACTTTACACAAAATATAAGATCCCTGTAGAAAATGTACCTTTTGAATCTTTTAGACGTGGCGAAACACCGGTTATGCTTCTTCCTTGGTGGAATTATGGTTCTTTTCAACTAGGTTTACCTGAAATTGCTGGCAAATGGGGATTGGAACTAGTTCCAGGTCACCTACGGAATGGTAAATTAGATCAAACCAGCTGGTTTGGTGGTACACCTCTTTTAATCTTCAAAAATTCAAAATACCAAAAAGAAGCATGGGAATGGATCAAATGGGTAACACAACCAAAGATCCAAGGTGAATTAGCTAAACGTACTATTGAAAGATTACCAGGCTCTTTGTTGTTACCTTCATCACCAGAGGCCTATGATTATTTACCACTTCCCACTAAAGATAAACAGATTTTTAGAGATCAAGCTATAGCCTCCAAGTCGCCAACCTTTACGGTAGCTTCGGAAAGGATTATTAATCGATATATCCAATTTGCTTTGAACGAAGCTGTTGTGCAGGGAAAAAGTCCTGAAATAGCAATAAAAAATGCTGTTTCTGGGGTTAATATGGATCTCAAGACTAAATGGGCAGAGTGGAAACGCTTTATTAGTAAGTTATAAAAGCTAATTTAAAAAACGGCTGGGAAAACCAGCCGTTTTTGCATTACTTTTTATTCTTTTGATCGAGACTGTTAAGATATTTGCTCTTTTTACGTCTGCGTTCTAGGTCTTTTTTGGCTACAAATTTAGATAATAGTAAAATAGCAATACCTGCTAGAAATACTAAAAATGGAGTAAGTCTAAAACCAGAAGTTAGAAGTAAATAAAGGAATATTAGAAATCCAGCAGAGGTGGTTAAAGCACCCACTAATTGCAAAAACTCATGATTCAAAACCTTACAACCTCCTTTAAAACGGAATTAGTGCAAATCCGCATATCCTAGTCTAATTATTCTAGCATAAGCACTTAAATCCTCTTTTCCGCTTTGTTTTACTTCTAAGGGAGAATAAGCAAGTTATCTGGTCTTAACACTATACGGGGAAGGCAATGTGTTGTAGTATTGTAAGAAAGCAGAAAAACTTTGGGCAAACAGCCCTGTTGGTAAATGGAGGTAATTGTTGTGAAAGATTGGCAGGAGATCTCTAAAGATGTTTTAGCAGAAGCATTAAAAGAGGAAACAGATAATCCTAAAATTATTGTCTCGGTATTGGGAAAAGACCAAGTCGGTATTATTGCCGAGATCACTGCTGTTATTGCTTCCTTAGGTGGCAATATAATAGATATTAATCAAACAATTTTCAGAGAACTCTTTAGCATGAACATGGTGTTAGATATATCGAAAACGCCAGAACCTTTTTCTAAGTTTAAGGAAGAATTAGAAGCCAAAGGTAAAGAACTAGGGTTGATGGTTTTGGCACAAAGAGAAGATACATTCACTAAAATGCATCGAGTGTAAGGGGGACCAAAAATTGCGTATTTCGCCACGAGAAATATTAGAAACAATAAAAATGGTTGAATTAGAGCATTTTGATATTAGAACAGTAACTATGGGGATAAGCCTTCGTGATTGTGCTCGTCCTTCGATAGATGCTCTGTGTGAGGCAATTTACGAAAAAATCGTTACCAAAGCTGCTAATCTAGTTAGTGTAGCTAATGACATAGAAAAAGAGTTTGGTATCCCGATTATTAATAAAAGAATCTCTGTTACGCCAATTGCACTGTTAGCAGATAGCCTCGAGGAAGATAATCTAACTAAAGTAGCGCAGACTTTAGATAAAGCTGCTAAAGAAGTAGGTGTTAACTTTATTGGTGGCTTTTCTGCTTTAATAGAAAAAGGCTTCACCAAAGGGGATCGTCGGTTGCTTAATTCAATTCCAGAAGCTTTAGCTAGCACCGAAAGAGTATGCTCTTCGATAAATGTAGCAAGTACTCGTGCTGGAATTAATATGGATGCAGTAGGGTTAATGGGTAAAGTAATTAAAGAAACCGCTTTGAAAACAGCTCAAAATGATGGTATAGGTTGCGCAAAATTAGTAGTTTTTTGTAATATACCTGAGGATAATCCGTTTATGGCTGGAGCTTTACATGGTGTAAGTGAAGCAGAGACAGTTATTAATATAGGTGTAAGTGGACCAGGTGTTGTACGTAATGCGATTAGTAGCATACCAAAGAAAGATTTTGGTGTTTTAGCTGAAACGATTAAAAGAACAGCTTTTAAAATTACTAGGGCTGGTGAATTAATAGGTAGAGAAGCATCTAGAAGACTGGGAGTAGAATTTGGTATCGTTGATCTATCTCTAGCACCTACTCCAGCTGTAGGTGATAGTGTAGCAGAAATTTTAGAAACAATGGGTATAGATAGATGCGGAGGGCCAGGTACAACAGCAGCTTTAGCTCTTTTAAACGATGCTGTTAAAAAAGGTGGCGCTATGGCTTCTTGTTATGTAGGCGGCTTATCAGGTGCATTTATTCCTGTAAGTGAGGATGCAGGAATGGTAAGAGCTGTTGAAGAAAATGTACTAACTTTACAGAAGCTAGAAGCGATGACAGCAGTATGTTCTGTCGGTCTTGATATGATAGCCTTACCAGGTGATACAGAAGCTGCAACAATTTCAGGCATAATAGCTGATGAGATGGCCATAGGAGTTATTAATAAAAAGACCACAGCGGTAAGGGCTATTCCTGTTCCAGGTAAGAAAGCTGGCGATCATGTAGAATTTGGTGGTTTGTTGGGTAGTTCACCAATTATGAATGTTTCGCAAGTCAGTTGCCAGTCTTTTGTTGATCGCGGTGGTCGGATACCAGCACCTTTACAGAGTTTAATTAATTGATACAGGTGCCTTTGGGAGGAGTTATATATGGTAGTAAACTCGAGAAAAATCGCTATAGTTGGCATCGGCCTACTGCTTATAGCAGTAGGAGTTGCTAGCTTCTTTATTACGTGGGCCTTAATAGAAAATGGCCAAGAGATTGATATTCCCAAAGGAGTATATGTTAGTGATATCGATGTTTCAGGTTATACTGTAGACCAAGCTTTACAGGTAGTAGAAAGTAAAGTTGATATCTCTACTAATCAAAATGTTAGACTTATGTGGCCAGGAGGGTCGTTAAGTTTAGATTTAGCGGCACTTGATGCTGAGGTTAATTACCCTCGATTAAGAAGTGAATTACTAGCAGTTTTACCTAGTGGTAATTACTTTCAAAGAATGGTCCAAAAGAAAAGGCTTGCTGAGGTTAATCAAAGGATAAATATAACGCTAAATTTTGATGAAGAGTATTTTAATGATCTACTAAAATCATTAGAAAGTAAAATTGCTAAACCAGCAGAAGACGCGCATTATCAAGTCGACGTTTTGGATAAGGTCAAAATAATTACTGAAAAACATGGTACTAAATTAGATTACGAAAGTTTTTTCTCTGAGCTACCAGTTAAGCTTGCTAAGGGAGAAGACCCTATTCATGTACCAGTTACTTTAATCGAACCAAAAATGACAGCGATAGACCTCTCGTCTTGGGGAATTAAGGAATTAGTAACTAAATATTATACAAAATTTGATCCTAACAATGTCAATAGAGTGAATAACTTAAAACTAGCAGCTAAAGCCCTTGATGGTACGATTCTTAAGCCAGGAGAAGAATTTTCTTTTAATGCTTGGGTAGGACCGAGGCTTAAAGAATTAGGCTATAAAGAAGCACCAATCTTAGCTAAGGGTGAAATAACTGAAGATGTTGGGGGAGGAGTTTGCCAAGTTTCCTCAACTCTCTATAATCTAGCTCTCTTGAGTGATTTAAAGATTTTAGAACGCTCACCTCATTCAGCACCAGTGTCATATGTATCACCAGGACGGGATGCGGCTGTTGCTTTTGACTATATGGATTTACGTTTTTTAAATGCGCATAAGAATGCTTTGCTAATTACGGCAGAGGTTGTTGGAGATAGACTTTGGTGTAAAGTTTTCGGAACAACTTTACCCTATAACGTGATAGTTAGTACTGAGTTACTTGGTGAAGTTCCTTATGAAGTCAAAAAAGGTTCACCTGCTAGAGCAGGCCGAAACGGACTTAAGGTTGCAACATATACTACGAAAGAGGGAAAAAAGGCCTTAGTATCTAAAGATTATTATCTGCCACTTGATGAAATGACTCCGTAAGTCGCAAAATTTAACTTAAAATTAGAAGGATTTCGGTTTTCGCTCGGGAATAGTAACCGAAATATTCTGCGAGGAGGATTTCAATTGGCATATGCTTTTTTGCGAGGGGAGTTTGTCCCATTAGAAGAGGCAAATATTAGTATTATGACCCATGGTTTTTTATATGGGACTGCTGTATTTGAAGGTATTAGAGCCTACTGGTCGAAGGATGATAATCAGCTGTATATTTTTAGGGCTAAAGAGCATTATGAAAGAATGGCAAATTCATGCCGAATAATGCGCATGGCAAGGAAATACTCTGTTGATGAGATGGTAGAGCTGACCCGCAAGCTTTTGGAAATGAATGGTAAGAAAAATGATGCTTATCTACGGCCTGTAGTTTATAAAAGTAGTCAAGTAGTAGGAGTTAAACTAACAGGGCTAGAAGATGATTTTCTGCTTTTTGCTACAGATATGGGTAACTATCTTGAGGTGAGCAAAGGGTTAAAGGTAAGGGTTACCTCTTGGAAGCATGTTTCCGATAACTCTATACCTATGCGTTGCAAAGTTAATGGTGCATATGCTAACGCCGCTTTGATTAAGACAGAAGCCTTAGATGATGGTTATGATGAAGCGATTGTTCTTACTGATGATGGTCATGTTTCTGAGGGTAGTGCTGAGAATATTTTTTTGGTTCGTAATGGTGTTCTAGTTACACCCCCAGAAACAGATGATATTCTACCAGGAATCACAAGAGACACTGTTATTACTTTAGCTAGAGAAGAGTTGGGTATTCCGGTAGAGATTCGTCGTATTGATCGAACCGAATTATATATAGCTGAAGAAGCTTTCTTCTGTGGTACAGGAGCCCAAATTGCTCCAATAGCTGAGATCGATTATCGACCAATTGGCGATGGTAGTATAGGACCCATTACGCAAAAAATCCAGGAACTTTACTTCCAGGTTGTTAGAGGTCAGGTTGCTGCATATAAGAATTGGTGTACACCTGTATTTTAATGTTTAACTAAAAGGAATTCTGTCCAAGTTACTAATAATAAAGGTCCTCCTTCTAGATCTCCTTCTCAGAGAAACAACTGAGAAGGAGGAGAAGGAGGTTTTTTTATGTATATTGTGTTGCTTTGTTTTTTCCTGGTTATTTCTGCTAGTGCCAATTTTACAGCTGAACTAGATTTATTAGAACCCTCTATTTCGTGCCGAATTGGTGGCGAAGGTTATTTTAAGAGTTTAGCAATAAATGCAAATGAAGATAACCAAAGCTGGAAAGCAGGCTTTCGTTTTAAAGAGGAATCCGATCTATTAAATCTAGATACCGCTTTATGGCAAAGAAAAGATAAACAAGGGTTTGATATTTCTTTTGCTTGGAAAAGTGGACATGCTACACTCAGAGGGAAATATACCCAGAGTGAAGGAAAGAGCACGTGGACTCCTAAATTAATTGCAGATTTTAATCCTTATATCGATGCAACTTTACAGTACGAGTATCTCGCCAGTGGAGGTAAATGGCAGTTAAATTGGCAGAAAAAGTTGAATGAACTAAGTTTTGCTTTAGCGTTTACTCAATATAAAAAAGGCAATTTACGATGGAGCGTTGCTTATAACACAAGCGTAGCTGATATGAATTTATCTTTAAATCTGCAGGAGGAAGGTTTAAGTAGAGGCAGTTTCAAGCTTGGTTTTAAACAAGATGCCTATAAAGGTTCTCTACAAGTTGATGTAGCTAAAAGTTCTGGTAGTACTGTTACTATGAAGTTTGGTGTAGATAGTCTGAACATTACAGGTAAAGTAAAAGATAGTGATAACCAGTTAGGTTTAGCAACATCATTAGGTATTAATGAATTTATTTGGCAGCCTACCCTTATTATCAGTAATAAAGGTATACGTTTTGGTTTAAAAATAAAGATAGCCTGAGGTGAATCCTCAGGCTATCTACGGGCGATAATGATACAGGTACGTTTGCGCCACTTGCACCAGGGAGTTAGAAGGAGTTTGAGAAGGGTGACCATGGTGAGACCTCCTCCGATTACATATTACGGGAATTTATTCTAAGTGTTACAGTAGGACTAGAATATTTTAAGACAAAAAATACAGATGATATTAATTAGAAGGAGGGACTTATGGGTGATAGTAGAAAGATATTCTAAGAAAGCTGAAAAAGTTTCTTTTTTCTCACGAAAAGGGAGTGAAACATGTGCCAAGGCACACACCGTTATTTAATTGGCATGTGGCAGAAGGTGCTGCCATGACAGAGTTTGCTGGCTATGAAATGCCACTCCATTATAAGCTTGGAATCATTGAAGAACATCGTACAGTTAGAAATAAAGCTGGTCTATTTGATCTGTGTCATATGGGGCAAATAAGGGTTAGAGGTCGACAAGCTGCAGAGTATTTAGACTATGTGCTAACTCAAAAGATTGCTGATATGCAGGTAGGTCATGTAAGATATAGTCTACTATCTACCTTTGCAGGTGGAACAATTGATGATCTTATGGTCTATTGTCGTAAAGATGAATATCTTTTAGTAGTCAATGCTGCTAATAAAGCAGAAGACTTTGCTTGGCTTAATGAACAAAAAGGCTTTTATGATGTAGAAATTACTGACCTTTCAGATGCATATGGTATTATTGGCTTACAGGGGCCTTTAGCTGAGCATATACTAGCACCACTTGTAGAGCATGGCTTAGGCAATTTAAAATATCTGCGTTTTTTAGAAACAGAATTTTTTGAAGTACCAGCGATTGTTTCTCGCACAGGTTATACTGGCGAGGATGGCTTTGAAATCTATCTACCTTTACAGGCAGTACCTGCTCTCTGGGCACAACTTTTAAGAGAAGGTAAATCTCAGGGCCTAATTCCAGTAGGTTTAGGTGCAAGAGATACACTTCGCTTGGAGATGGGTTATAGTCTGTATGGACATGAGTTAAGCCAGACGATAAATCCTTTAGAAGCAGGTGTGGGTTTCGCTGTCAAATTTAATAAAGAAGCGTTCATTGGTAAAGATGCCCTAGAAGCGATCAAGAACGAAGGTATAAAAAGAGAGATTGTAGCATTTCTAACCGAAGGGCGAGTTATTCCACGTTCAGGGTACCAGGTTCTTTGCCAAAACAAACCAGTTGGAGTTGTAACTAGCGGTACTTTTTCACCAACATTAGAGCGAGGTATAGCTTTAGCTTTGATTGAAAAGGGTCTTCCTGCAGAAGGTTTGACTCTAGAGGTAAGAGGACAACAAAAAGCACTTATTCGCACTAATCTACCTTTTGTGAAGGGTAGAGTGAAAAAATAAAGGAGAGTGAATTTTAATGGCTAAGGTACCTTCTAATTTGTACTATACTGAGACTCATGAATGGATAAGACATGAGGGAGAAAAGGTTGTTATTGGCATTACTGAATATGCACAAAGTAAATTGGGTGATGTAGTCTTTGTTGAATTACCATCTACTGGTGACGATATAGAAAGTGGTGCTCCCGTAGCAACTGTTGAATCTGTAAAAGGCGTTTCAGAGATTTATGCCCCTGTTGAAGGCAGTGTTTGGGAACTAAATGACGAACTAGAAGATGTTCCTGAGTTAATTAATGAAGATCCATATGGACAGGGTTGGATTCTCTCTTTAAGAATAACCGATGAGAGCGCTTTAGATGATCTACTAACAGCGGAGGAGTATCAGGCACTACTTGAGGAGGAAGCCTAAATGCCTTATACTCCCCATACCCAAAAAGATATTGAAAAGATGCTGAAAACTATTGGCATTGACCAGGTAAGTGACTTATTTGCCCAGATACCTGAGGAAGTAAGATTGCAAAAGTGGGATTTTCCTAAGGGACTAGGTGAATCAGGGACACGACGTTTTATCAATAAAATAGCTCGCAATAATAAAGAACTAATACCCATGATAGGGTTCGGAATCTATGATCATGAGATCCCTAGTGCTGTCTGGGCTTTAGCTGGGAAAGCAGAGTTTGTTACAGCTTATACTCCCTATCAAGCAGAGGCTAGCCAAGGTATGTTGCAAGCTATCTTCGAATTTCAAAGTATGATAGCAGAATTAACTGGTATGGATGTAGCGAATGCTTCTTTATATGATGGTGCTACTGCGCTTTGCGAGGCCATGTTGATGGCAGTAGCAGAAAAAAAGAACAGACAAATTGCAGTATCCTTGGGGGTCAATCCCTTATATCGAGAAGTACTAAAAACATATGCTAAAGCTGTTGATATTAAGATAATTGACATACCTTTAGTAAATGGCAAGACTGCTTGGCAAGAAGTTGATGTAGCAGCTTACATTATGCAGCAACCTAATTTTTTAGGCTATCTAGATGATACCGATGGTTTTAATCGAGTTAAAGGGAAGGCCTTTGGTATTGTGTCTATACAGCCTATTTTAGGTAGTGTATTGAGAAAACCACAAGAGTATGGTGCTGATATTGTCTGTGGAGAGGGGCAACCCCTTGGTATCCCAATTTCTTCTGGAGGTCCACTCCTTGGTTTTATGGCTACTAAGAAAAGTTTAATGCGGAAAATGCCAGGTAGAATTGTCGGGTTAACTTCTGATAAGGAAAACAATGACGCTTTTGTGCTGACACTGCAAGCTAGAGAACAGCATATTAGAAGAGAAAAGGCTAGTTCTAATATCTGTACAAATCAAGCTCTTAATGCTTTAGCAGCGACTATTTATCTTTCCCTCTTAGGACCAATGGGTTTAAGAGAAGTAGCTACAGGAGCTATAAATAACGCTCATTACTTGGTAGACAAATTAAAGGCGATAGGTGTCGAGGTTTGTGATGAACAACCATTTTTAATGGAATTTCCTGTTAAAGTTCCTGTGGAAAAAATCCCCCTACTCAAAGCTAAATTATTAGATGCTGGCTTTACACCACCTATTGATTTAGGTTGTTATAGCACAGAATATACGGGTTATCTATTACTTTGCACCACAGAAAAGCGGACTGTAGCAGAGATAGATGACTTTGTGGCAGTTTGGGAGGGGATTTGGTGATGAAACTGATCTGGGAACGAGGGAAAGAAGGTCGTCGAGCTTACTGGCCATCTCCGAGTGAATCACCAGAGGTCTCCTTAGAAGAACTTTTAGGTAAAGAATATCGCTCCGAGCCCTTAGATTTACCTGAAGTTAGTGAGCTCGATGTTGTTCGCCATTTTACTAATTTGGCCCATGAAAATTATTCTGTAGATGCTAACTTTTACCCCTTGGGCTCTTGCACAATGAAATATAATCCTAAATTAAACGAAGAACTAGCTAATCTACCTAATTTCTTAAATGCTCATCCCTTATGTATGGAAGGTCTCGTAGGTAGCATTGAAGTGATGTACAGGACTCAGGATCTGTTAGCGAGAATTAGTGGGATGGCAGCAGTAACATTGCAGCCCCTAGCTGGTGCTCATGGAGAGTTAACAGGTCTAATGCTTATAAAAGCCTATCACCAAGATCATGGCGAAGATCGAGATGAGGTTATAGTACCTGACTCAGCTCACGGTACTAACCCAGCTTCGGCGGCTATGTGTGGCTTTAAGGTTGTTGAGGTTAAATCTCATGATGGTTTAGTGGATATAGAAGAGTTAAAAAAGGTTGTTTCCTCCAAAACTGCGGCTCTAATGCTGACAAATCCTAATACTTTGGGTCTATTTGAAAAGAATATCATTGAAATTGCTAGGATTGTTCATGATGCCGGAGGTCTCCTCTACTATGATGGAGCCAACCTAAATGCGCTCTTAGGAAAAGTCAGGCCTGGGGATATGGGCTTTGATGTGATGCACTTTAATTTGCACAAAACCTTTGCTACTCCTCATGGTGGTGGTGGCCCAGGTTCAGGTGCTGTAGGTGTAGCCAAGAAAATTGAGCCTTATTTACCTTACCCTGTAGCAGTTAAGGGTCCTGATGGTTATGCTCTTGATTTTAATCGACCAAAATCGATTGGTAAGGTAGCTACTTTTTACGGTAGTTTTAATGTAATAGTGAAGGCTTTTAGTTATATGGTGAATTTAGGTCAGGAGGGATTGCGGGGGGTTTCTGAGTTAGCTGTGTTAAACGCTAACTATTTGAATGCTCTTTTGCGTGATGTACTTTCTGTTCCGTATAGTGAAGGTGTAATGCATGAGTTTGTAGCTTCTGCTGAGAATCTTGGACTCACAGCTCTAGAGATTGCTAAGGCTTTATTGGATTTCGGCTTCCATGCTCCGACTATTTATTTTCCTCTAATTGTACATGAAGCTTTAATGATTGAACCTACAGAGACAGAGAGTCCAGAAACCTTGGAAGAATTTGCGGACACCATTAAAAAGATTCTCACTGATCCCCAAAAATATAAGGATGCTCCTGCAAAGACAGCAGTAAAAAGAGTGGATGATGTCAAAGCAGCAAGACATCCTATTCTTACCAAAGCACAACTTGATGCAGAAAAATTTAATTAGTTTAATAGGTACTAAGCTTAAAAATGGGTATATAAAAGGCAGTTGCCATTATAGCAACTGCCTTTTTACCCAGATAAATAAAGAGAGTTGGTATTATGAAGTTTTACGATCCTAAGACTTTGCCTGTAAGTATAACGGGTAGTCGCTGTGGTTTAAAGTGTGACCACTGCCGTGGGCACTACCTTGGAGCTATGGCTACTCCAGATGAAGCCGTTTTAACAGGGGCTTCGTCGTTACTTATCTCTGGCGGCTTTAATAAGGAAGGTCACCTACCTCTAAGTGAAAACCGGGAAACACTCTTAAAGTTACATGCATCAATAACTAAACTTAATATTCATCCAGGTTTTTTAACTACTAAAGATATCGAACTATTAAAAGAGCTAAAACCAGTGATCTCTTTTGACTTTACGCAGGATAATAAAGTAATAACCGAGATTTATCATCTAAGAAAAACACCTGCAGATTATGTAAGTGAGTACCTACGCTTAAAACAAAATGGCTTAGAGGTTGTACCACATATCTGCTTAGGATTGGGGACAGAAGACCAGAAAACTTTAGATAAGATAGTTGAATTGAATCCGGTTAAAGTAGTGTTACTTGTCTTTCGACCAACTAAAAATACTCCCTTACAAGAAAAAGCATCTTTAGAGATTAATTATCTAAAAGAGTTGTGGGGTAGGTTTAGGCAGGGTTATAAAGGCGAGTTGATTTTAGGTTGCATGCGTCCTGGTGGTTTATATAGACAGACTATTGATGAACTTGCAGCTAGGATAGGATTTGATGGTATAGTAAAACCAGCACCGCAGTTAAAAAAAGAGTTTCCTACAGCTAAGTTAATTACAGAGTGCTGTGCCTTCTAAAAAGGAGTAGATGATGATGCGTGCTTCTGCAGGGACTGCTGCAGTAATGGGACTTAATAACATAGAACAGATCTGTCCACCCACAACAGCTTATCTTTTAACCGAGGGAATCTGTAAACGTAACTGTGGGTTTTGTGGAAATAATGATAGACTAGCTAGGATTACTTGGCCCAGGTACAATAAAGGAGCCCTTCTAGAGAAAATACAGGCTGCTCCTTTTCAAAGAATCTGTTTACAAACAGTAGAGAGCCAAGATTCTGTAGCTGAGGTAGCTAAGGTATTACCTAATTTGATTTCTACAGGTAAACCGGTATGTCTTTCATCGCAGTTTGGTGAAGAATATCTTGCTCAAGGTCTAGATAGATGGGTAATTCCTTTAGATGTTGTTGTGCCAAGTCTATATGCTAAAATTAAAGGTGGTAGCTTTGAAAATAATTTGGCAAGAATAAAATCGTTGGCAAAAAAATACCCAGGTCGGATTGGCACTCATGTTATTGCTGGTTTAGGAGAAAGCGAAGAAGAACTACTAAGGTTTCTCGCAGAGTTATACTCTTTAGGACTATCAGTAGGATTATTTGCCTTTACACCAGTGCCCCATACACCACTTATGACTTGGCCCAAACCAGCGCTCGATTCGTATCGCCGTGTGCAAATTGGTAACTACCTACTCTGGAAAGATAGTAACCTATTAAGTGAATTAGTGTTTATTAAAGGCAGATTAGTAGATGCTCCATTAGCAAAATTAGAGAGTAAAGCTTTTGAGACTTGGGGTTGCCCTGGGTGCAATAGACCCTTCTATAATGAATCTCCCAAAGGCCCTATATATAATTATCCGAGAACCCTTTCAGAAGCAGAGTTTGTTAAAGCGATAGAAGAATCTAAGCTTTTAAATTCAAGGAGTAGATAACGACGTGAAACGTTTAAGAGTTTTTGGTTATATTGTAGCCTGTATGTTAATTTTAGGTAGTTTAGGTTATTATGCAAGCTCTGAGCAAGTTACAGCGAAATTCTTTGGTAAGTGGAAAGTTGTTAGATGTGTAGCTAAACCATTAGATGCCGAACTTACTGAAGAAATAATTAGTGATTATCTAGGTAGAACCTATATTTTCGGCGAGAAGTCTATGGAGATAATTGCGCCTACAGGTAATGTTAAAGTCGAGAGACCTTTTTATAATTTGTATACATTAGTTACAGAAGATTTGAGTAGTTATCAAATTTCTGTAGATGATCTTGCAATCAAAGAAGCTTCGATAAGTCGTGTAGGTGTATTTAGAAGTGTTAAAGATCGATGTGAGTATGTGGGAACTACCTTTTTTATTAAAGATGAGGATACTTTACTACTCTTGGCGGGTGCATTTTTTGAAATGAAACGAGTTCGGTAGTATTGATTAGTAATGTTTACAGTCTTCTTAACATGGAAGTCCTGGAAATTAATTCCCCAGGACTTTTTTGCTCAAGACATAGAGAATAGGTTCTAAAATTCGCAAGTTAATTAGCAATTAATATAACGTATGTTTTTTTAGATAGTAAAGAAAACCCTGGTAATATAAATAGTGCTTAGAAATTAAAGCAATGATCTGTATAGTTGTAAGGGAAAGGAGTCTTAGTAAATGAAGCTCTATTTAGATCCTCCCATGTCAGGACAAGATAATATGGCCAAAGATATCGAGATGTTAAAGAGAGCCAGAGAACAAAGAGAAGCTTTAATCCGCATCTATTCTTGGGATAGACCGACTATTAGTTTGGGTTATTTTCAGAAGCCAGAAAAGATACTCAAACTAGAGGTCTTAGAAAAGTATGGTATTAATTGGGTTAAAAGGCCAACAGGTGGTAGAGCTGTTTGGCATCACAAAGAAATAACTTATGCTGTAGCATTACCTGTAGATTATCCTTCTTTGCCAGAAGGAGTAACTTCGGCTTATCGCTTTATTTCCGAACCCATATATAAAGCATTTATTAAATCAGGGTTACCAGTAAAATGGGCTAGGCAAGAACAAAACCTAACCGAAGCGTGTTTTGGAGCTCCAGCTAGGCATGAGATTATTTATAACGGCCACAAGGTAGTTGGTAGTGCACAAAGACGTACTAGTGAAGCTATCTTACAACATGGGTCAATTTTATTAGCAGCTCAGCCAGAAATATTTGCAGCGTGCCTTCAAGGTATTAATGAAGAGCTATTAGTAAAGCAACTTAGATATCGCACAATTACTATACCTATCCCATCTACAAAATTAAAAAAGTATTTAATAGCTGAATTTCGACGCTATTTTGTTTAACTGGTTTTGATAATAACTGCTTATGTGTAATGCACAATTCTGTTGCTTCCTTGGATTTGAAGAAAGCATTTTTCTAGCTTGGCCAAAAGTAAACAAGGAAGAGGTTACCTTGAAAAGTTTTGTAAGTTAGAACAAAAAAGTGTTCTAATAAAGGAGATCTAATCTGTACCCTATAGGCGGACTTTTTTATTGGATGTCCACTCTATAGGGTAGATTATATATAATCCTCACGCTTTTTTACTAGGGATACATAGCAAATACCTCGTATTGTTAGAAGGTTGACAAGATAGAGACAGCTCGCTAAAATGAGGAAGGAAATTCTCCAGAAAGTTAGAGGTATCATATTATGAATACTATTAATATGCTGTCTTCAGCTGAAAAAGTAAAAGGCCAAGGCGTCATGTCCGCTTATTTAGAGCAAGTGAGCTTAGTTAGAGAAGGTCTACATGACGATTATGATATATTTGTTAATAAAGTAGGCTTTTGCGACATAATGCATTACCATACTATTGATTTTCAACATTTTCTGTTTTTACCATTGGCTAAACTTAAAGGAACTGCTGTTGGATATGTTCACTTTTTACCAGAAACTGTTGATGGTAGTTTAAACCTGCCTACAATTGCGAAGAAGGTCTTTTACTGGTATATAATTAAATTTTATAAAAGTATGGATCTTTTAGTCACAGTTAATCCACTCTTTGTGGATAAGTTAGTAGGTTATGGTATTCCTAGAGAGAAGATCTTTTATATACCTAACTTTGTTTCTGATTCTGATTTTTATCCCCTTGAAGGTACCAGGAAACTAAGACATAAAGAGGAATTTGGGTATAAGCCCGATGACTTTGTAGTACTTGGTGTTGGTCAATTACAAACTAGAAAAGGTGTCGAGGATTTTATTAAGATCGCTAGAGCTATGCCCGAAATGCAATTTGTTTGGGCAGGAGGCTTCTCTTTTGGTGCTTTTTCTGATGGTTATGCAGAATTGAAAAAGCAAGTGGAAAATCCACCAAAAAATCTTAAGTTTACAGGTATTGTTGAAAGAGAAGTTATGAACGATCTTTATAATATGGCTGATGTCATGTTCCTGCCTTCCTATAGTGAACTATTTCCTATGACGATATTAGAAGCAATGAACTGCGAACTCCCTCTATTGTTAAGGGATTTACCTGAGTACAAAGAGATACTTTCTTCTTGGTATCTTAAAGGTAATAACAATCAAGAGTTTATTGCTGCTCTTTCTGAGTTAAGAACTAATCAAGATTTCTATCAAGTCTCTCAAGATAAATCAAGAGAAGGTAAAGCCTTTTATTCTAAAGATAGTGTTCTTAAGATGTGGGAGCAATTTTATGCGAGGGCTTTAGGCATTAAAAAAGGTGGTCGGAGGAAGGTATATGAAAAAAGGCTGGATTAATATTTTTGTTTTAATTATTGCGGCCTTTTTTCTTTTCTATCTTGCCTCTAGTGGACAAAGCTTAGAATCACTCTGGCAACAGTTAAAAACTCTAAATGGTTTTTTCCTCGGTGTAGCTTTTTTACTAATGGTTTTATATTGGCTTTTAGAAGCTGGGGTTTTGCATTCCATTACAGTTTTTTTGCATGGGGGACAAAAGTTTTTAGGCTCGTTTAAAACTACAATGATTGGCCAGTTCTTTAACTCGGTCACTCCCTTTGCAACAGGTGGACAACCAGCTCAGCTAGTTAATATGATCCAAGCTGGAGTGCCTGCTTCTGGAGCAAGTTCAATTTTAACAGTGAAGTTTCTGATCTACCAAACTGTCCTTACCATCTATTCAATCTTTATCTTGTTTTTTAAAGCTTCTTTTTTCCGCTTAAAAATACCCCGTTTCTTTTTTCTCGCTGAGATTGGATTTATAGTTAACTCTTTCGTTATAGCCTTGACCTTGCTTTTTACCTATAGGCGTAATTTTACTAAACGCTTATTAACATTCGTCTATAATCTATTGGCTAAGGTAAAGATTATTAAGGATCCAGAAAAGTCCAAACAGACCTTGGAAACAGGACTAGAAAAATTCCACAGTTACACTAAGCTAATTTTTTCAAACAAAACGGTATTATTTAAAACTACTCTTTTTACTCTGTTCCAGCTAACAGCCTTCTTTTTGATCCCTTACTTTATTTACCGAGCTTTTGGCTTTAATACAGCCAATTGGTTGGATATATTGGCCGCTGATGCTTTTGTAACAATGGTGACTAGTTTTATTCCCCTGCCTGGAGGTTCAGGAGGAGCAGAGGGAGGCTTTTATCTCTTCTTCCGTCTCTTCTTTACACCAGCTAGTATAGGAAGTGCTTTGCTCGTTTGGCGAGTATGGACATTTTATAGTTGTCTTTTCTTTGGTGGTTTAACAGTGTTATTCGTTAAGCGACCGGTTAAAATATCAACACCATAAATAAATGCATTTTATACAGGTCCTGTTAGTTGGGGCCTGTAATTTTTTTGTTTTAGCAGGAGAACACTTCTTTTTGCAGAAATAATAATCAAACAATACCGACCGGTCGGTTTTGAGAGGTGGACTATGCAGGTAAAAAAAGATTTTGTTAGAGAACGGTTGATTAATTCAGCGTGTAGTATCTTTACCATCAAAGGGTTTACAGAAACAACAGTTAGCGAAATTGCTGCTAAAGCTGAAGTTGGTAAAGGAACTTTTTATACTTATTTTCGCAGTAAAGAACAACTAGTTGAAGCAATAGTGGATGAAGGTATGGATGAGCTCCTGCACAAGATCCAAGATGCTATGGCTGAGGCTGAAAAGTCTGGAACCAGCACTTTTAGGGCGTTTATCAAAGCCAATTTGGTATTTTTTAGCAAAAATAAAGCTGTAGTTAAATTTCTTAACCGTGAGATGGTCAGTTGTTCTAGCTTGTTTAAGAAAAACCGTGAAGTCAGGGAGCGTTATTTATTGTTTATCCGTAATACCTTAGAGAAGGAAATCTATGCGGGTAAGTTACGCAAGGATTTAGAACCAGGAGCAGCTTCTTCTCTTTTATTTGGGATGATATATTCTTCTGTTCTTCACAGTACATCTGTATCTAAAGAACTGTCACTAGAACACTTGGGTGAAAGTATTGTTACTTTATTTAAAGAAGGTGGTATTGGCCCGATAATGGCAACTTGATTTTTTGTGTACAAGTTTATGGAGGTGTTTTCAATGGGTATCAAAGATTCAATGACAACACTAATGGTAAGAGAAATTGCAGACTATCTAGCCAAGGATCCAGAAGCAAATTCGAAAAAACTATTTAATATTGCAAGGCGTTTAACGAAGGATAAACAACACCGATTGCAAATCGATCAAGTGGAAGAAGCTATTACTAGAGATGGCAACTGGAAAGATTACTTCCAGCGAATCCTTAAAGATCTAGATCCACATGTAAGGAACACAATTATCATCAACTATCTAGTGAAAGCGACGCTGTTAGGAGTACCAAAACAGCACGATATGGCCGAAAAGATTGGCGTTAGTGTGCCATGGGCTATTCTTATAGATCCAACTGATCGTTGTAACTTGAGATGTACCGGTTGTTGGGCGGGCGAATATACTAAGAAAAATGATTTAAGTGATGAACTTTTAGATAGGGTCGTTGGCGAAGCTAGAGATCTCGGCATTTATTTTATAGTATTATCAGGTGGAGAGCCACTTACAAGGCAAAACACCATCTTCAAGCTTGCAAGAAAATACAACGATATGTGCTTCCTAGCCTTTACAAATGGCACGCTAATTACTGAAGAAACAGTTAAAAACATGAAGGAAGTTGGCAATTTTACTGTAGCTTTCAGCCTTGAAGGTTTTAAAGATAGTACAGACAAACGAAGAGGGGAAGGCACTTTTGATAAAGTTATGCACGCTATGTCTCTAATGAAAGAAGCTGGCATACCTTTTGGAAGTTCTACCTGTTACACCCGCTATAATATTGATGAGGTAGGCTCTGACGAGTATATTCAAATGCTTATCGATAATGGTGCCTATTTTAATTGGTATTTTACTTATGTACCAGTAGGAAAAGATGCAGATACAACTTTGATGGCTACACCAGAGCAAAGAGAGCACATGTTCCATCGAGTTAATTCTTTAAGAGGTAATAAAGATCTCTTTATTATAGATTTTTGGAATGACGGTATTTATTCAGGTGGTTGCATTGCTGGCGGTAGAAGATATTTGCACATTAATGCCGCTGGTGAAGTAGAACCTTGTGCTTTTATTCACTATTCTTTGGATAACATCAAAGATAAATCACTTAAAGAATGTTTACAGTCAGATCTGATGAAAGCTTATCAAAAGAGACAACCCTTTAACGAAAATCTTCTCTTACCATGCCCACTTATTGATAACCCAAATAAGTTGGTTGAAATAGTTAAGGAGTCAGGGGCCCATTTTACCCAAGCCAATGAAGATGGTCTTGAAGAGTTAGCTGAGAGACTAAAACCATACAGCAAGGAATGGGGAGAAAGAGCAGATAGGCTATTAAATAAGAAAGAATCAACAACTGCAGCTTCAAATAAATAAAGAGAAAAGGCGGCTTAGCCGCCTTTTTTGTATGCGTTTATGGGTTTACCTAATAGGTTCGGTCTTGCTATTGTTATATAGTAGGATATCGGTGTAATTTGTTTAATATATTATACGAAGAATTAACAAGGGGGTATTTTAATGAGGAAAATTAGTTGGTTATTAGTAATGGTACTTTTAGTTTCTGGATTAGTTATAGGAGCTGAAGTATATACTGCACCCAAGGTATCTGGTAAGATGAAAATCGATGGAAACCTTAATGAGTGGACTAAGGTCCCAGCTATAAAACTTGATTCTAGCGAGTACCTCCTACATGCTAATAGAGCATGGGGTGGTCCAACAGATTTTTCTGGTAAGATATATGTGATGTGGGATGAAGAGCTATTATATATTGCTGCCGACATAACCGATAACGAAGTTATTCAAGAAAAAACAGGTGCTTATCTTTTTCAAGGTGACACCATAGAAATTTACTTGCGTATGAATCTAGCAGAAGATGATGGTATTGCTAGTTACACAAACAATGATTATCAGTTTGGTTTTACTCCTGGTACTAATGCCAAAGCCCCTGATTGGCATATTTGGAATAACTCAAGAGCACTTACAGATGTTCAAGTTGTTGTACAAAGAACAAAAACAGGTTATACTTTAGAAGCTGCTATTCCTGTTTGGGAAATGGATATATTATTAGAACAGGGGTTAGAGATTGGCTTCGACGTAGCCATAGACGATGTTGATATGTCTAATGCTGCAGATACAGAGCTTCAGCTAGTTTGGAGTTGTTTACCAAATGGTTGGGCTGATCCAACAGTCTTTAACATTGTTGTTTTAGGCAAACAAAAATAAGTCTCTTAACGCCCCTGACTTTTGTCAGGGGCTTTTTTAAAGGAGTAGTTTGATGCAAACTTTTACCGAGAAAATTGAATTGGCCATTGTAGAACTATGGCCTAAAGCTGGTAATAATCCATTTGTCAGTGTTTGGGTGGATTTAGGAGCGAGATTAGCAGCGCTTGTTATTATTGTTCTAATATTAGCAATCATTCGTAAGCTATTGGATACAGTTATCTTGAAGTTTTTTAAAAGAGCTGCCAAAGGAAAACAACATGTCTTTACTGAAAGTAGACTCAATACGTTGATGGGGCTATCTAGGAGTATACTTCGTTATGGAGTTTATTTTCTGGGAGCTTTAACAATTTTGCCTGAGTTTGGTGTTAATGTAAATGCATTGCTTACAGCAGCAGGAGTAGGTGGTTTAGCGGTAGGTTTTGGAGCTCAAAACCTAGTACGTGATGTAATCGCAGGTTTTTTTATTTTGGCGGAAGCCCAGTTTGATGTAGGCGATTTTGTTAGTATTGCTGGAACCGAGGGCGTTGTTGAATCAATTGGCTTAAGAACTACCACCCTACTTGATTTCGCCGGTAGCAGGCATATTATCCCTAATGGAGAAATCAAGCTAGTAACTAATAATATGGGAAACGCAATGCGTGTGTTAGTTGAGTTTACAGTTGGTTATGAAAGTAATCTCGACTATGTTAAAGCAGAGGTAGAAAAGATTTGTGAGCAGCTTGCCAGTGAGTTACCCTCATTAGTTCAAGGACCACAATTTGTTGGTGTACAAGGATTTTCCGAGGCTGGCTTGGTACTTAGGGTGAGAGCGAACTCCGACCCAATGACGCAGTGGTCTACAGAACGCAAAATACGTGAGGCAATCTATAAAGGACTTAACGAAAAAGGTATTTCAATTAGTTATCCACGGATACAAATTATTGGTGAGAGGGGACAAAAGAATGAATAATAGACCAGAGGTACCTCGATGGATTTATAAGGCCCAGTTGTTTTTAGGTATCATATTAGTAATTTTAGCTTTGTTTCTTTATTACAATGTAGTACCCAAAGGTTTAGATAAAATTGTACCAATTATTTTATTGATATTTGGGTTTATCAATTTATTCTTTGGTCGCGTTTTGTTTGATCTGCCCCAAAAGCAAAAAGAACGAGCAGAAAAGTTAAAAGCTGAAAAAGCTAATGAACAGAAAAGAGAAAAGAAAGCTAAGGAGAAGAAAAAGAAAAAATGAGCCCAGAGATATTTTTCATAGGTGATGTAGTCCGCATGAAAAAACCCCATCCCTGTGGGGGAAATACTTGGGAAATTATGCGTGTAGGTATGGACTTTCGTCTCCGTTGCCTAACTTGTGACCGTGTTGTACTGATACCAAGAGTTAAATTTGAAAAAGGTTTAAAAGAAATTATTAAGCGTGGTGCGGAAGCTGGAAACCAAGTTTAAAGGAAGTGGCAAGTGTGGATATTGGCATAGTTGGCTTGCCTAATGTGGGCAAGTCCACTTTATTTAACGCATTAACTCAAGCTGGAGCAATGGTAGCAAACTACCCTTTTTGTACAATTGAGCCACAGATAGGTGTAGTACCAGTACCAGATAATCGATTAAGACAATTAGGGGAATTACTTAAGCCAGAAAAATTAACCCCTACCACGATTCAATTTATTGATATTGCTGGCCTGGTTAAAGGTGCTAGCAAAGGCGAAGGTTTAGGAAACCAATTCTTAGGTCATATTAGAGAGGTCGATGCAGTTTTACATGTAGTACGTTTCTTCGGTAACAGTAATGTGGTCCATGTGAATGGACAGGTAGATCCACTAGCAGACTTAGGTGTTATTTCTACGGAATTGGCCCTTGCTGACTTAGATACCGTAGAAAAACGGATGGAAAAGACTGCAAGACAAATAAAGACCGGCAAACCCGAGTATAAAGAGGAAATGGCTGAGTTAGAAGGGCTAGTAAAGTTTTTGAGTGCCGGGAAAAAGCCACCCCATTCTCCCCTTGTCGCTGAACTACAACTGCTAAGTTCTAAACCTTGTATTTATGTAGCAAACTTAGACGAAGATCAGATTATGGCTCCAGAAAAGGTAAACGGTTATCAGGAATTTGTAGCTTATGCTAAAGAAAATGGCGCGGAAGTTGTACCAATTTCTGCTGACTTAGAGATGGGCCTAGTAGAGTTATCAGAAGATGAAAGAGAAGAATATTGGGATAGTATGGGTCTTACTTACGAAAGTGGTTTAGAGAGGTTAATTGCTAAGAGTTACCAACTTTTAGATCTAGTGACTTTTTATACAGTTAAAGGACCAGAGACTAGAGCTTGGACTATCAAAAAGGGAACCAAAGCCCCAGAAGCTGCTGGCAAGATTCACTCAGATATGGAGGCTGGTTTCATTAAAGCAGAGGTTGTCACCTTCGGAGCTTTAAACCAAGTAAAATCGTTTGCAGCAGCTAAGGATAAAGGTGATCTGAGAATAGAAGGCCGTGATTACGTCGTGCAAGATGGGGATGTAATTCTCTTCCGTTTTAAGGCACCTAATAACTAAAAAGTTGTCAATAGAGAATTCTGGTTGTCCACCCTACACTTGAGATTATCTTGAGAGAATGGTATAATATGCCCGATGTCCCTGCTTTGTTTTTAACAGAGCCATAGACCATAGGGAGGAGGTGAAAGCCAGTGAGAGATTACGAGATCATGTACATCGTCAATCCCACTGTTGCTGATCAGGAGGAAACCTTAGAGGAATCTATTAATAAGGTTCATACACTGATTACTGACAATGGCGGCGAAATTGTCAATGTTGATCGCTGGGGCAAGAGAAAGTTTGCCTATGAGATCGAAAAGATCAAAGAAGGCTATTATGTAGTTACTAAGTTTAAGATTGCTGCCACAGCGCTTACAGAGCTCAATCGTGTTTTGAAGTTGAACGAGGACCTTGTTCGCTTCATGATTATTAATGAGGAACTTAACTGATTGGGGGGTCTAGGGATGCTAAACCGGGTAATATTAATTGGAAGATTGACCCGTGACCCTGAACTGAAATACACCTCGAATGGTAGACCTGTATCTACATTTACTTTAGCTGTAGACAGAGGCTTTACTAATCAACAAGGCGAACGGGAAGCAGATTTTATTCCTATTGTAGCATGGAATAAGCTTGCAGAGACTATCGCCCATAATTTGGTCAAAGGACGTCTCGTTGCTGTAGAAGGTAAGCTTCGTGTTAGAAGTTATGAAGCAAAAGATGGAGGCCGTCGTTATGTTACTGAGGTAATTGCTGATATGGTGCAATTCCTTGAACGTAAAGGAACTGGTTCTTCAGATAGCGATGCTGATAATTTTGACTCTATTAATGAGGATAATTACAGTTCAGGCGGCGATGATTCCTTAGAAGAAGTCCCCTTTTAAAGGAGGGTAAAAGATGGAGCCCAACAAGAAAGACAAGAAGAAGCGCCGCCGCAGAAAGGTATGTTCCTTCTGCGTTGACAAGATGACTTCAGTTGATTATAAGGATCTGGGCAGATTGCGCCGTTATGTATCTGAAAGAGGTAAGATTCTTCCAAGAAGAATCAATGGTAACTGCGCTCATCACCAGAGACAGCTTACTCTTGCTATTAAGAAAGCTCGTTTTATGGCACTTTTGCCATATGTCACAGAAGAGTAACTTTGAGGAGGGGAAACCCTCCTCTTTTTCAACTTATATTGAAGTTAAGCGACTTAACTGTTACGATAGTGTTGTTGTTCTAGCGTAAAAAATGATAATCCCTTGCGACTTACCCCGATAATTAAATTTCTCTATGTTTTTAATTTAGTTGGAAATAAGGTATCATAGAGGATTGATGAAGGTTTCTAAAGAATTTATAAGTATACTCAAAGTAACTGTTACATTTAAGGGGGTATAGATATGGAACAAGGGAATAAAGAGCTAGATATTGCTAGAAATATTCGCACAATAGATTGGTTGCGTACAGAAATTCTTGAACATATCACCCATCTTTTTAAAGCTATGTGGCAAAACCGTGAGGAATTAATGTTAGAGGCTTTAGCAGGTATTGTTATGGCTACTTTTTTGCTAGGTAAAAGATTAGGCATTAGTTATTCACGCTTAGAGAATAAAGTTTTGGTCAAACTAAATGCAAGTATTCGCGAAGATCATGAGATAGAAAAATGGTATGGTGATATGACCAGCTTATTACATTTTTGGCAAGATAAACGAGGTGATCCTTTTGACCGATAATAAAGGTGGATTTAAGTGGGCTGAGTATATCTTTATTTTTTCTTTTATGGTACTAATAGTTTCATTATCTTTTTTAGCTCAGCCTTTTTCATTGTTTTTAGTGACACTGATTCCTCTGCCAATATTAATTGCTTCCTATCGTCACGGAACTCTCTTAGGAGGTATTATTGCAGCTTTAGTTAGTGCTTTTTTTGCTCTGTTTTTGCAAGATGCCTCTCTGGTCATTCTAGTTATTTCTATGGCTACAGTTGGAATTGGTCTTGGCAATGCCTTAAAAGAAAATTTTTCCTCTAAGAAGGTACTAATAATTGGTATAGTTGCTAGTTTAATTACCGTCTCTCTTCTAGGGTTAGGTCTCTCTCTAATAACAAATCAACCGCTTTTAGTACTGTACCAGGAAACTACTGATAAGATCATGACCGAAATTAATGATAGAGGAGTATTTACCCAAGCACAAATAGAGGTTGTCCAAGAAACATTAAAAACGCTACCTTTGCTATTCCCTTCGATGTTAATCACTGGTTCAATATTTATTGCTGGGATTAACTTTTTAGCAGGTAGTTCTGTGCTAAAAAGATTAGGCGAGGATGTTGTAACCTTACCTCCTGTTTCACAGTGGATGTTTCCTTGGTGGGTTTCACTTTTATATGTAATACTTTTCCCACTCAATATGCTCAACACTTATCCTCTTTTTAATATTATTATACAGAACCTACTTAGTGTTGTTAGGTGGTTCCTGGTTCTCCAGGGAATCTGTATAATTCTATACTTTTTAAACTCAACACGAATGGCAAATTGGTTTAAAGCACTTATTTTGTTCCCTATTTATGCCTTTAGTAACTGGTTTTTAGTACTTATTGGCCTACTAGATCCTTGGCTTAAGTATAGAGGCAGAGCAAGAATCTACCAAGAAGAATTGAAAAAGCAAAAAGAGAATCAGAAGAAGCCAGAATAGGAGGAATCTAAATGGATGTTATTTTAACTCAAGATGTAAAAACATTAGGTAAAAAAGGCGATTTAGTAAAAGTAAATGAAGGTTATGCTCGTAACTTTCTTATCCCTAAAGGTTTAGCTACAGAAGCTACTAAAGGAGCAATTACTCAAATCCAAGAGAAGAAAGAAGCACAAAAAAGAGCAGAAGAAAGAGCTAAACAACAAGCGTATGAACTAGCTGCTAAACTAAAAGGACAGACAGTAACCTTAAAGGTTAAGGCTGGGGAGAAAGGTAAGATATTTGGTTCTATTAATTCTGCTGATGTAGCAACAGCTATAAATAAACAATTCAAGTTAGATATAGATAAAAAGAAGATCCAGATTGATACCATTAAAGAATTAGGAACTTTTACAGCTAAAATTAAGTTGTTCCCAGAGGTAAGTGCAGAAATAAAGATAAGCGTACAAGCTGCTGAATAAATAAGTTTAGTAAATAGTCTTGTGGGCAACAAATAAGCTGTTAATTAAAGGTTACTGATACGAAAAAAGCCCCTGACTAAAGTCGGGGGCTAAATTTTTTAATCAAAGAGGTAAATAAATGGCTCGATAAAATAAGCAAAGATAGTGGTAGTAAATATTAAAACGAAAAAGAGTAAAATGAGATCTTTGATTAGGGCAAAAATGAGTAGAGCTAAGCCTTGAGAGCGGCGACCTGAAGTAGTTAAGCTCCAGATACCCATTATTTCACCAAAAAAAGGTAAGAAGAGAGTACCGACAATTAACCAAAACATAGCCATACTCGACCAAGGTTTCCATTCGTAAGTATTGTTTTGCGGTAGTTTTTGAAGAGAAACTCCACAATGTACACAAACAACAGCTTTAGCAAGAACTTTCTCTCCACAATTATAACAATATTTTACTTCATTGCTTTCTAAGACCTTATTGTAGTTTTCGTTGGTCTTAGATGCTGAATATTGATTGGCATTATCATTAGACATGGCATTATTCCTCACTTATAAACTTAATTTAGGCACTCCAGACAAACCAGTTAAGCTTATCTAATAATATTTGTAAAGTATAGCAAACAAGTACAATCGTTATAAAATGATTTTCCCACCATTTATCACTCTGCTCTAACCAAGATAAAGATGTATTCTTCCATCCATAGACATAAGCAACCCTAAAGGGAAGAGATATCAATGTGTAGATAAAAAGAGATGAGCCAAAGAGACTAAAATGCAACGCTTGAGAAAAATTGCCAACACTCATCGCCAAAAACGATCTGGTTCCCCCACAAAGGGGACAACGTAGGCTGTGGTGTAATATGTTTCTTATCCTACCTATTAGAGTAAAAAGGGTAAATAGATAGCCATTATGAGGTGGGAACAGGTTATACAAAAGTACCACCACATAAATACAGATGGTAGTGAATATTATAGCAGCGTTCTTTTTGTGCTCTGGTTTAAAATTCTTTAGTAAAAAACGGGGAGCCAAGTCTAGCAAGGCAAGAACCTCCTAAAAGAATTCCCATTGGCCGACAGGCTGGCCATTTTCCAACTTCTTCCCAATAGTATAGGCATCGATCATGGTTGCGATATTTATGGCTAAAGGGAAGGGACCCGCAGAATAGACTAGTAGGAAACAACTAACTAAAAGAACTAAGCCTTTAGTTACCTGCCCAAGATAAATTTGGCCAGCGCCGCAGAAAAAGCAGCTTAAGATAACTGCTACACCAGGGCTTTTGGGTGGATTACTCGGATAAACTAGTGAGGATGAATTCATATCAAAATTATAACCCGATCTGCTTTGCCTAATTAAGCGACAGCCGCAACTAGTGCAAATCTCCTGTTCATCATGAGTGGAAGCACCACACTCTTGGCAGAATTTAGTATCATTTAAGGGACGAACGCCACAGCTGGTGCAAACTTCGGCTTTAGCATTAACATCAGCACCACAAGAACGGCAATGCATAAAATATTCCTCCTCAATTTTATCCTTAATATGTAGATCTTATTCTGGTAAGTGGGAGATTATCCTTTTATATGCATGTTTGTTTTAATTAACTGTCAATATGGGTTAAAAGATACCAGCTTGCTAGTTTTCTAGGTAGACTTTGAGGGGTATTGGCGTGTCTAATAAAATGGAGCGTTAGTAAAACCTTTTCACTCTTAACTCCCTCTAAGGTGACCATCTCAACTACTGGTATGTCCGAGTTTTCTTTCAAAAAAGATTTAAATCTTTCATAGGTGCGACCAACTCTATAGTTTTTATCAACTGTAAAACATTTTTGAGTTTTTTGAGGAAAATCAATATTTTTAGCTGAGAACGGTTTGTAGTCTATATAGCTATAAATTGTTCTTTCGCAACACATGATAGTGTTGCGAATGGTTACATAGATGTAATGAATAGATTATCCCTTTAGAATGAGTGGGCTAATTATCTTATCAAAGTACCTAATAAAGTTTTCTGCGGTTCTTTGAGCAACAGAAGCGATGTACATTGATTTTTCTACTGAACAACTGTCTAATCTATCATAGCCAGTGCATACATAGGATGGCATGCATAGTGTGTTAGAGATGCTTCCCTTTTTGCATCCAAAACTTCGACGATATGAAGACCTATGTATCCAAGAAAGCCATTATTCCTGTGAAAATCCAATACGCAGGGAATTATTTTTTACCAGTTTCGCTTCAAAACATGAAACTGGGAAGAATACCACAGTAAACAGATTTTAGGTTGCCTAGAAAGCTTGTAAACTAGTGTTAAAGATTACTCTACAACTAAATGCCAATTTGTAAGAGTTATTGCTACTTTCTTGTATTTACGGGGCGGAACTAGTTTTACAAGTTAGCATAATATTACGCTGACGCTTAAATAAATTAGTACTAATTCGGAAATGTGGTATAATATATATCAGATGGAGGTGCTAATATGCTTTCTTACTTAGAGTTAAGAAATTTTAAATCTTTTTCGGATATTACTTTTGATTTGCGAAAGGCATATGGGAAACCCAAAAAAGTTGCTTTTATTTATGGCGAAAACGGTTCAGGTAAATCTAACCTTATGTCATCACTATTATTTTTGCTGCTAACCCTGGATACTTTAAATAACCAAATCGAGGTAAAAAAGTTACAGGATCTTAATAACGATATGACTAATTCTGTAGAAGATGAAAAAGTCCGTCAAGACTTATTGCAGCAGGTACTCCGTACGAGACTTTTTACTCTTTCTGATTTAATTGATGATTATAAAATGCTAGGAAGCGAACAACCAATGTCGTTAAAGTTTGGCTTCCAAATTAATGGCTCAGATGGCAGCTATTTTATGGAGTTTTCAGAACACAAAATTATAAAAGAAGAGCTCCGTTATCAGCTAAATGAGCGTGAAGGAGTAGTTTTTTCTCTTAAAAAAAATCATCTTATACTCAGTCCGACTATCTTTTTTGATTTAAATTACAAAAAAGAGTTACAAGACAGCATTGAAAAGTACTGGGGAAAACATTCATTTATGGCTATCTTATGCAATGAATACCATTCCAAAAACATTGACTATATTAAGTCTAAAGTAAATACGAATCTTTTAGATGTAATTACTTGGATGAATAGGCTCTCTGTTTGGTGTAAAGAAAGCAAAGGTGAAACAGCAAGGATATCCATCCCATTTCGGTTTATGCGCCAATTAGAGAAAGGTTTTGTAAGAAATCAAAATAATGAAGAACTAAAACTGTGTGAAGCAGCTTTAGATACTTTTTTTACACAATTATATTCTGATATTAAAGCTGCTTATTATGTTTTTACACCTGATAAGAACAGGTTTTCTTATGAATTATATTTTAAGAAACTGATCGATGGGAGATTAATAAATGTTCCTATTTCGTTAGAGTCCACTGGAACTCAAAAGCTTTTAGAAATTTTCCCTATGTTATTTACAAGTATTGCTGGCGCATCAGCATTTATTGATGAGATTGATAGTGGTATACATGATTTGCTAATTAAAAGTATTCTCGAAAGTTTAGAAGACTCTCTTAATGGCCAGTTTATAGCAACAACGCATAATACCTTACTCATGGAAAGCCTTTCGCCGGAAAGCACATATATTATTCGTGTCGATGCTGGCGGAAATAAAAGTATTGAATGCGTAGCAAGTTATAAGCAGCGTACACAAAAGACTAATAACATAAGAAATAAGTATTTGCGAGGTGATTATAGCGGAATCCCTTATACTGGATATTTGGATTTTGAAGAAATAGTTGAAGATATGCTTCATAATACCCATTCTTCGTCTATTGATAAGGATGGTGACGAAGAGTGAAAGACCCTATAAAAATGGAGATCATGTCTATTGTACATGGTCAATCAGAATATAGAATTTGCAGTAGTATTAAATCAAATTTGAGATTAAAACATGCGATTATTGCGCGAAACAAAGGAAAAACTAGTATCCAAATTACTAGTATCATGGATATATTGAATGACCAACGGTTTAAATCATTTAAAAATTTCATCCGTGAATTTGACGATGTAAGTTATAAAAAAAACAAGCTTTTTCACTTTTCATTATTATGGACGTCGATGACTGCACTATTAAACAAAGAAACAGATTTATTTCAAAGGAGATGTTCAGAGATCATTGGTTATATGAATACATTATACCAATTTATAACGATCCGAATTTAGAGGCCACTATGAAAGCTGCGGATATTGAAGTGCGACATAAAAAAGACTACATAATAATTTTCCCTACAAATCATGGAGACGTAGACCTGAATATTGCAAAAGAGTTCCAAGAAAAAATAAAAAATTGTAGATGCTCAAACCTGAGTGAGTATATTGAGTATTGTATATCAATTGCCGAAAAACAAATTTAACCTAGATACTCAGTTTAAATGATCTACTAAGTTCTGGAATAGACGTGTTCTCAAAAACAAACGAATAAGAACTGTGTTACACATTTCAAGATAATTCTATGTTTTTAGAGTAAAAGCTAAGGGGGTGATAGTCGATGGAAAAAATTGTTATAGGGCTTTTAGTACTAGGAGTGGTTTTGTATTTGTTATCATTATATACCTTTAACGCGATGACTCGGAATGAAAAGTATCCTGAAGTAACAAATTATACTATTGTAACCTCCAAAGGAGTATTTACTAATCTTGATCAGTTAAATAAAGAAGAAGTTTCGATTGTTAGTCATGATAACCTAGTTTTGTCTGGTAGCTACCTGCCAAATAGCGAACCTAGTAAAAAAACAATTGTTTTAGTGCATGGTTATCGAGTTTATTCTTCTTACATGTTGCAATATGTAGGTACATTCTTAGATAAAGGTTGGAATGTCTTATTAATGGATCAACGATCTCATGGCAAGAGTGAAGGCAAGTTTGCTTCCTATGGTTATCACGAAAAGCAGGATCTAGATCGTTGGGTCAACTGGTTAATAGAAAAACACGGTAAAGACGCCACGATTGGTTTATTAGGGGTTTCTATGGGTGGAGGTACAGTATTAGAGTATCTAGCAATTAATAAGTATGTCAAATTCGTTATTGCTGATTGCCCATATTCTGATTTAAAAGAACTTATGCATTATCAACTTTGGCAATTAAATCATGTACCACCGTTTCCGGTCTTAAATATTCTTGATTTGATGCTGAAAAAGAGAATTAAATTTAGATTGGCTGATGTTAGTCCACTAGAGGCTGTTAAAGATAGCGAGCTACCAGTGATGTTTGTTCATGGTAGTAACGATAACTATGTACCTACCTATATGAGCAAAAAAATGTATGATGCAAAAAAAGGCACAAAAAAGCTCTTAATTATTGATGGAGCAGTCCATGCTAATGCCTACGGCGTAAACCAGGAGTTATATGAAAAAGAAATGTGGCTTTTTATTGAGGAGGCAATTTTAGCTAAGTAATACACAACAATTAGTTTAGGTAAAGCGAAGAGACTTTAAATGAGTTATTTTTAATTTACTATGTCCCCAAAGCACATATTGGGTTAAAGGTAATAAAAGCTAGTGGTGGAAAAGCCACTAGCTTTTATTACCTAGACAATCTTTATTCATAGAGATGAGTCAGTAGTAAATACTACTTAGGTAGTAAAAAAAATAGTAGCTACTAAAGAGATATTTATTGCGGTTAAACAAAGAAGGAGTATAATGTTTCCGTGCAGTTTTCTAAATAAAATTGGGGGTGGCATAGTGCCAGGGCTAGTTGTTATCGGTTCTCAATGGGGAGACGAAGGCAAAGGCAAGATTGTAGACCACCTAGCTAGCAAAGCCAATATGGTAGTCAGATACCAAGGTGGGAATAATGCTGGACATACTGTAGTTGTTAACGAAAAAACATTTAAACTCCACTTAATTCCTTCTGGAATCCTTTATCCAGATAAGATCTGCATTATTGGTAACGGAGTTGTTATTGATCCTAAGGTTTTACTCCAAGAGATGGAGAGACTTGAAGCAGAAGGAGTCCAGTTAAATAATTTAAAAATCTCAGCTAAAGCCCATGTAATTATGCCTTACCACATTTTGCAAGATTCTCTAGAAGAAAAGGCTAGGACTAATAAGATTGGAACAACTGGGCGGGGTATTGGTCCTTGCTATATGGATAAAGCAGCTCGTTTTGGTATTCGTATGATAGATATTGTTGATAAACAGAGGCTAAAGAATCGCCTCCAAGAGATTTTACCTGCAAAGAACAAGCTATTAAGTTGTGTTTATGGCGCCCAGGAGTTGACAATAGATGGTATAATAGAAGAGTACTTTGCCTATGGCAAGAGTCTTCAAAAGTATATAGCTGATACAACTTATTTAGTTAATGAAGCTATAGTTAACCAACAAAGAGTACTCTTTGAAGGAGCCCAGGGGACTTTTTTAGATATTGATCATGGCACTTATCCCTTTGTAACCTCTTCAAATCCTACTATTGGGGGAGCCTATACAGGTAGTGGTGTAGGGATGGGTGGTATATCTAAGGCTATAGGTGTTGTTAAAGCTTACACAACAAGAGTTGGCGAAGGGCCATTCCCCTCTGAATTAAAAGATTCAACAGGTGATCTTATTAGACAAAGAGGCCATGAATATGGTACTACTACTGGTAGGCCACGTCGCTGCGGTTGGTTTGATGCAGTTATGGTTCGTTATGCAGCAAGAATTAACGGTTTTACTGGATTAAGTGTAATGCTTTTGGATGTTTTGGATGCTTTAAAAGAAGTGAAGATTTGTATTGGATATTGCCAAGTAGGCCAAGTGATTGACAACTTTCCAGTTGAGTTAGAGGCATTAGCTGATGCTGAACCAATCTACGAAACACTCCCTGGCTGGCAAAGTTCAACTGAACACTGCCAAACCTATGAAGAACTACCTGAAAATGCTAAGCGTTACCTTAAGCGCTTAAGTGAGTTGGTAGGAGTGCCTGTACAGATGGTTTCTGTAGGACCTAAAAGAGATCAGACAATTATTTGTGAAGAAATTTTGTAACAGGTGTTGACAATTAGCTTAACCTACTGTAATATATTGAATCGAGGCCTTCAATAAATGAGCCATTAGCTCAGTCGGTAGAGCACCGGACTTTTAATCCGGGCGTCCGGGGTTCGAATCCCCGATGGCTCACCATGCCCTCATCGTCTAGGGGCCTAGGACATTGCCCTTTCACGGCAAAGGCACGGGTTCAAATCCCGTTGAGGGTACCATTTTTTCTTGACAAGGCCAAGCAGGTTATGATAATTTATTATCTGAATGGAGCCGTAGTGCAGTCGGCTTAACACGCCTGCCTGTCACGCAGGAGATCGCGGGTTCGAGCCCCGTCGGCTCCGCCATATGCCGAGGTAGCTCAGTCGGTAGAGCAGAGGACTGAAAATCCTCGTGTCGCCAGTTCAATTCTGGCCCTCGGCACCATCTAGTTTATAAGGTGCGGTTACTCTGAAAAAGAGTGGTCGCATTTTTTTTATCATAGCAGGAAAATGAACTATTATAGCAAATACTAATACCAGGTAATAAACCTAGGCATAAGAAATATAATTATGTATTAGGCTATAATAACTCCTAGGAGGATTGTATATGAACAAGTGGGCCGTTATTCTTGGAGCATCAAGTGGATTTGGTGCAGCAACAGCTAAAGAATTAGCACAAAGTGGTTATAATATTTGTGGTGTGCATTTAGATCGGCGCGCACATCTTGAGCCTGTAAATGATTTAATTACAGAGTTAAAAGGTTATGGAACCGAAATTGAGTACTTTAATATTAATGCTGCAGATGCTGAAAAACGTGCTGAAGTTGTAGAATTTCTTAAGAACAAAGATGCTAAAGTTTATGTGGTACTGCATTCATTAGCATTTGGGGGTTTAGCACCTTTGTTTGAGGGTGAAAAAACATTAACCCAAAAACAGTTAGAGATGACTTTAGATGTGATGGCTAATTCCTTGGTTTATTGGACCCAAGATCTATTTGCCGCAGGTCTTTTGGTTAAAGGTACCTCAATTTATACTATGACTAGTATGGGTTCGACTAGAGCAGTTGCTACTTATGGTGGAGTAGCAGCAGCTAAATCAACTCTGGAAAACTATATTCGACAGATTGCTTTAGAGTTGGCACCTCATGGTATTAGGGCCAATGCGATTAGAGCTGGCGTTACTATAACTCCCGCTTTAGAGAAGATACCTGTTGTGGAGTATTTAGTAACAGAAGCTAAGAAGAAAAATCCTTCCGGTAGACTTACAACACCAGAAGATGTGGCTAAAGCAATTAAAGCGTTAAGTGTAGAGGAATTAAGTTGGATGACTGGAAATGTTATAAATATAGATGGTGGCGAAGAAATCTCGGTGTAAGACTTGATCTTATAGGGATTAGTGATCTATACTTAATGTATACTAGCGGACGTAGTTCAATTGGTAGAGCATCGGCTTCCCAAGCCGAATGTTGCGGGTTCGAACCCCGTCGTCCGCTCCAAATTTAGCAACCTAAGGCTAGGTGGTTTATCACCTAGCCTTTTTTAAGGATGAGCGCCAAGTGTTAAAGATCTACTCAACTCTTTTCGAGGTGCTAGGACCACAAGGATGGTGGCCTCACCCTACTCGCTTTGGTAAAATAGTAGGAGCACTTTTAGCTCCAGCTGTAAAATGGGGTAATGTAGTAAGAGCTATAGATAATTTGGAAAAAGCAGGTATAGATAATTTTCCTGCTCTTCGCGAGTTGGATGTTAAACTATTAGAAGAATATATAAGACCCACTATCTATTACCGTAAGAAGGCACAAGCTTTGAAAGCTATGGCTAATAAGGAGGAACTACTAGAAATTAAGGGTTCTTTATTACTACGAGAAGAATTTCTTAGCTTACCAAATGTAGGGCGGGAGACTGCCGATAGCTTACTACTTTATGCTTGGGATTATCCAATAATGGTTGTAGACGCTTACACTAAACGCATCCTCTATCGGTTGGGCTATCTTCCGCAAGAAAAGATAGATTACGATCTGGTTCAGCAATTGATAGAAAGTAAATTACCTAAGGATTTATCTACCTACCAAGAGTATCATGCGTTATTAGTACGCTTAGGTGAACTCTATTGCAAGAAAAGTCCTCTTTGTGAGGATTGTCCTCTAAATAAAGATTGTCAAAAAATACATCTAAAATTAGTAGAAGGGTGACATTGATGATTAAAGCAATCTTATTTGATCTAGATGGAACTTTAATCGATAGTACAGAACTAATACTTACTTCTTTTAACTATGTGATGAAAGAGTACTTAAATAAAGAAGTGCCCGAAGAAGAAATAAGAAGTCTTTTCGGGCGACCACTTCACTACCAGATGGCCCTTTTTGGCGGTGAAGAGAAAGCGCAATTATTAGTGGAAAAATATCGAGAACATAATCTAAAAAGTCACGAACAGTATTTAAAATCAATTCCTGGTGCTAAGGAAACTCTAATAGGTTTAAAAAATAATGGCTACATTTTAGGTATTGTTACCAGTAAAAAAGAAGATGCTGCTAGGTTAGGCATGAAGATCTGTGGGATAGAAGATTATTTCGATGTGTTTGTCTTTTCCGATGATGTCAAAATTCATAAGCCTGAGCCAGAACCAGTTCTTTTTGCACTAAGAAAGCTTGGCCTAGAGCCTAAGGAAGCTGTGTATGTAGGGGATAGTACCTACGATGTAATCTGCGGCCAAAAAGCTGGAGTGGAGACGGTTGGCGTTGGTTATACACCAGTTGGAAGAGAAGCTCTTAAGGCTTCTAACCCTGATCATTGGATAGAAAAGATAACAGAGTTATTGGAGATCTATTAAATGATATGTAAAAGATGTGGCCTTTGCTGTAGAGAACCTGGCTGGTTAAAACCTGCAGATTGGGAGAAGATTGCAAGAAGGCTTGGAAGAACTAAAGAAGAAGTACTAAGAGATTACCTAGTAATCGATTATCTAGCTGATAAAACTACAGGTTATCGTTATGCTTTAGCACCTGTAAAGGTTAAACAGGGTAAACCTTTAGCAAAAACTGGCGAACGAGTACCTTGGCGTTATGCTCATTTAGAAGGCGAATGTATCTTTTTGCGGGATAATCTTTGCTCTTTACATCCAGATAAACCGACAGAGTGTGTAGAATATCAGTGTAGCGAAAGTAAAATTGGTTTAGAGATTGATCCCAGGGAATATGCTAAAGAGGTTGTAGCCGCTTCGGGGAGAGAAGAGATAGTTAAACTTTGGGAGAGTTATCATCTAGAGAGATATGTCCAGCAAAAGTTTACTAAAGAGCATTGCCTAGAGAATCTTTACCTCGAAGAGCAGTTACTAGCTGAATACCAAAAAGACTTTCCTGATATAGATAAGATTATTTCACTAGAAAGCAAACTAGAGTAGATGCCTTTGTGGCATAGACCTAAGGGAGGCTGGCACATGAGAAAGTACCTTATAGCACTTTTAATTATTAGTCTGGGTTGTTTATCTCAGGCAGAAATAATTGTTAATCCCTATGGCTATCTACCATTTAGTAAAAAAGAAGCCATCACAACCATAGAAGCAGAGAACTTTCAGTTGCGAACCAAAAGCTCTGGCAGAGAACAATTTAAAGGACAACTTGAGGGCCCATTTATAGATAGGGAAACAGGTGAAGAGGTTTACCGACTTAATTTTACCGATAAAGTTAGAGGCGGCGAATATTACCTCAGTGTTAATGACACTGATTCCCAGATTATAAAAATTGACAGTGCTACTTTTAATCCAGTTTTCCAAGAAGCGATGGCTAAGCTGACGGAAAAAAGAAGTAAATATGGCTGGTTAGATGATAATGGGGAAGCAAATATTCTTCTTTCTAGTTATCTAGCTGGACGTGGGCTTTCTTTTTACGAGACTTTTTCAGATCGTTTTGGCGATGGTGAGCTTAACTTACCAGCTAACGAAGGAAACAATAAAATCCCAGATTATTTAGATGAGATGATCCATGGCGCTAAAGGGTTGCTCTTGTGGCAGCAAGAGGGAGAACTTATGGAAAAAGATCCTGATGAAATTGCTGCTACTACTGCTGTTTTGGCAATTGCAGGACGAGTTTTACCCCAAGCAGATGGTAAATTAGCTAAAACGATGACTGATCAAGCTCAAGTAGCTTTTGGTTATTTACAAGCTAATAGAAATGAAGAGGTAAGAGCAGATCTTAAATTATGGCTTTTAACAGAGATGAATCTGCTTACAGATAACAAAGAATATGAAGAAGCTTTAAGAACGCTACTTCAACCAGTTGTCAATTCGGGTTGGGGACCAGTATCCACTCAAGATGTAACAGGTATGGCTCTAGCTGAAATGATGAAAAAAAACTTACCTAAAGATGACCCCATTTACGATCTTTATATGGGCCGGGGTGTAGGAATCCTTATAACTCATAGTAGGGACCCTTATTATCGACCTGTAGCTTTTGAACCTATCGAAACAGAATTTAAAGCTACCTATCTGGAGAGCCCCCTACCAGCAGGTTTAGGCTCTGAAGGGTTGTATGTTATTGATCTTAACGAATACTACAGGACAAATACCTGGGTTAGAGTGGGACAAGATCAATTACATTACCTTCTCGGACGTAATCGCAGTGGTATTGATTATTTCAAAAACGGCGATACAGAGACTGTTTTCCACATAGCTTTGTTGTCAGCCTATTTTAAGGATAGTTCAACCTTAACTAGAAGTGGTAAGATAGTAAGCGGAGCGTTCAAGATTACTTTCTATTTTGTACTTATCCTTCTGGGTATAACTTTCTGGCAGAAGTTTAGTGCTAAAAAAGCTAGCGAAACTATCGATGAGTAAAAACGAATATTAAAAAGAACTAAAGCAGGTGAATCTTCACCTGCTTTTATTCTGAAGGCTCTTTTCTTTGAATTTTTAGTACTCCTTGGGTGCTAAGACCAGCATAGAAAACATCGTTAATGTCGGTGAGACCTTCTTTTTTGATGCTCTCAGCTAGCCAACTGTAGTTCAAACCACAAAGCTCGAGGTTTTCAAATTTGATTTGCCCATCTAAGACTAAAGGGATAGTAAGTCCTTCATAGGGAGTAGGAATGTTTAGATCTTGTGGTGTTGCTGGTCTTACTTGTGATCTTGGGAATACACTTAGTTGACCTGAGGTTTCTAAGACAGCAAATTCAACATCATTGATATTATGAAAACCAGCATTTCTTAGTTGTCCCATTAACTCATCAAGATTATATCTAAGTTTACGTAGAGTGTTTTCTTTAATATGCCCATGTTCAATTACGATAGTCGGTCGACCACTTATTAAAGTGCGAAACTTCTCGTATTTAAGAGATATTAAAGAAATGATTATTTCTAATCCTGCTAAGATGGCGATAGGATAAAGAGAATGAGTAATCGGTGCATCAATGTTTTCCATTGGCAGAACAGCTAATTCAGCAATCATAATAGTAATGACAAATTCGTACGGTTGCAGCTGAACCATTTGCTGTTTACCCATTAAACGCATAGCAATAAGGACAATAAAGTATAAGACAACACTTCTGTAGGAAATGATCCAGTGATGCAATAGTAGTACCTCCTGAAAAATATATTCCCCTATTAGTAGGCAGGTTATTTACTTAGGATGCAGAAGAGTTGCTAAAGAATTAGATCGTTTTTAGTTCTTAGGGGGGACTTAAAAATGAAAAAGGTAAGAATTGGTGTAATTGGTACTGGTGCGATTGCTAAGTATAGGCATCTACCAGAGTATGCTGCTAGAGAAGATGTAGAGATTGTGGCTGTATGTGACATTATTGAAGCTAAAGCACAAAAGATGGCCGCAAGATATGGAGTTAAAAAAGTTTACACAGATTATAAGAAAATGATTGCAGAAGAAAAGTTAGACGCTGTTAGTATCTGTATACCTAACTATCTGCATGCAGAGGTTACTATTGCTGCTTTAGAAAAGGATCTACATGTGTTAGTTGAAAAACCCATGGCAACAAGTTTAGCCGAATCTCAGAAGATGATTAATACAGCTAAAAAAAGAGGTAAGGTACTAATGGTTGGTCAAAACCAACGTCTAGCACCTTTACACGTATTAGCTAAAAAAATTATAGACAGTGGTATGTTAGGCAAGGTCTATACCTTTAGAACTGTTTTTGGTCATGCTGGTCCAGAACATTGGAGCCCAACGGGTAGTTGGTTTTTTGACAAAGAAAAAGCATTTGCAGGCTCTTTAGCTGATCTTGGTGTGCATAAGATTGACCTTATTCAATGGTTGTTAACAGATATTGAAGAAGTGGCTTGTTTCTCAGCTACTTTAGAAAAGAAAAACTGTACTGTAGATGATAACTCTGTCGTAATTGTACGGATGAAAAATGGCATTATTGGTACTGTGGAAACTAGCTGGACCTATAAACCTAAGGAAGATAATGGTACAACATTTTTCTGCGAAAAGGGTATTCTTAAAATGGCTGTCGAGCCTGATGCTCCTCTAGTAGCTTATTTTAACGAACCTGGGAAAGGACGCCTAGCTTTTGAGGTTCCTAAAATGCAATCCAATGAAGAAGGTGGCCAATTCTCCTCAGGTGTTATCGATGGATTTATTAACACCATAAAAGGTGAAATAGAGAATCCTATCCCTGGATCAGAGGGAGAAAAGGCACTTAGAGCAGTTTTGGCTTGTATAGAGTCAGCTAAGTCTAATCGCAAAGTTCTCGTTAAGGAGGTAGAGGCATGAAAGTAGGGTTATTTACCGTACTCTATAATAATCTACCTTGGGAGAAAGCCTTAGATAAGATTAAAGAGTTTGGTATAGAGGCAGTAGAAGTGGGTACAGGTAACTACCCGGGTAATGCCCACTGTAAACCAGATGAACTGTTAAAAGATGCAGCTGCGAGAAAACGCTTTAAGGAAGCTGCCTTGAGCAGAGGACTAACCATCAGTGCTTTAAGCTGTCAAGGTAATCCTCTACACCCTAACAAGGAATTTGCCGCTAAAAACCATGAGACTTGGCGGAAAACAGTTGAATTAGCTAGTGAATTAGAGATCCCTGTAGTCTGTCATTTCTCTGGCTGTCCAGGTGATTCTCCTAAAGCAGAAAACCCTAACTGGGTAACTTGTGCATGGCCTAATGAGTATAGCGAAGTATTGAAATGGCAATGGGAAGAGGTCGCTATTCCTTATTGGCAAAAAGAAGCTGAATTTGCTAAGTCTAAAGGTATTAATATTGCTCTAGAGATGCATCCAGGATTTTTGGTCTATAACCCCAGCACCTTACTGAGGTTAAGAGAAGCTGCTGGAGATAATATCGGAGCTAACTTTGATCCTTCGCATTTAATTTGGCAAGGAATCGATCCAGCTCAAGCTATTCGCTATCTAGGCAAGGCAATCTATCATTTCCATGCTAAAGACACCTATTTAGACCAGAAAAATATTGCTATTAAAGGTGTCCTAGATAGTGCTGCCTACACTAACTTACAAGACCGTTCTTGGACCTTCCGTTCAGTGGGGTATGGGCTTGAGGAAAAAGCTTGGCGCGATATGGTCACTGCCTTGAGGTTAGTAGGCTATGATTATGTCCTCAGCATTGAACATGAAGATCCCTTGGCTTCGGTTGAAGAAGGTTTAGGTAAAGCAGCAGCTTTCTTGCAGAAGATCGTGTTTAAAGAAGCACCTGCTTCCGCTTGGTGGATTTAAATTATAAAGGCACTACCTTAACATTTTTGAGGTAGTGCCTATTATTATCTCCAGCACTTTTCTGAAAAAGAAGTAGTATAGGTGTGCTAAGCTACTTGGTAAAAACACTGAAGATAATTTGCATAAAGCCAAGGAGTGGAAAAATGACCATGAAGGGTCTTCATGGTCATTAAGGAGAAACCAATTTTTTATTTATGACTTTTAATATTTAAACTTTTGAACTACTTTTTCCAATTCGAGTGCCATATTAGCCAGCGATTTGGCACTAGCGGCCATTTCTTCTAAATTGGCACTTTGCTCTTCCACTGAAGCAGCAACTTCCTCGCTAGAGGCAGCATTATTGTTAGAAATTGCAGCGATAGATTCAATGGCACTGGCAACCTGAGTCGAGCTGGCATTAATTTCTTCAGCTGCAGCACTACTTTCTTCGGTAACGGCAGCTACATTAGTCATTGCTTCACCGACAGCTTTACTACTTTGACCAATTTCCTTGGTTAAATCAATTAGTTGCATTACTGCTAGGCGTACATTTTCAGCAGACTGACCAATTTCATTGAGTAGGTCAGCAGCTGTCCTAGTTACAGTTGTTCCTTTTTCAATTTGGAAGTTGGTACTCTCTACAGAGGAGCTAGCTTTTTGTATCGAACCGCTAATGTGTTTGATAATACTACTAATTTCGTTGGTAGATTGTCTAGTTTTATTGGCTAAAACCCTTATTTCCTCTGCGACAACAGCAAAACCACGTCCATGCTCGCCAGCTCTTGCAGCTTCAATGGCAGCATTAAGTGAGAGTAGGTTAATTTGATCAGAGATTTCATTAATAAATTGGACAATGTTTTGTACTTGTTCTGAGTCGGTTTTTAGCGAGCTCACGCTCTCAAGAGCTTCAGAGATGCTATTTTGAATTCCATCCATAGCCTCTACTACCCCACGTACAGCATCCTTGCCATGCTCTGCTGATGTAGTATTAGTGGCACTGTTAGTACTAATTCTTCTTAGGGCTTCTTCTGTACCATCTAGCATCTCGATCATAGAGCTAGAAAGAGAAAATGTTTGGTTTACGCTTTCAGCAGTATCTTGGGCTCCTTTAGCAATTTGTTCAATAGCATTAGTGAGTTGTGAAACAGCATCTGTAGTTGTGTTTAAGCTATTATTTTGATCAGAAATTCCTTTAGCGACATTGCCTACTGTATAAGCTACTTGATTTGTAACTTCTGCTTGTTGATTAACAGCAGAAGATAACTGTACAGCACTGCCACCAACCTGATTAGCTACCTCAGCTACTTCGCTTATAACTTTACCTAGAGTTGTAGAGAAATGGTTAAATGCTTCGGAAACCCGACCAATTTCGTCATTGGTTAAAACTGGTAGTCTTTGGGTTAGATCGCCACCGCCTGAGGCAATATCTTCAAGTTTTGTTACAACATCAACCAGTGGTTTTGTAGAGCGCCTAGTTATAACTATTACGATCGCTATAATAATAGCTAAAACCAGCAAAGCTGCTCTAATTACGAGATAGAGCATTTCTCTAAGGGGTTCGTTGATTTCGTCTTGTGGTAAAGTGATAGCTATACCCCAGTCGAGGCTGGGTAAATAACTATAATAGACTAATTTTTTCACACCATTTAAGGCAGTAGTTTCTTTGCCACTTTCGCCATTTAGCATCTTTCTAACAATCTTACCGGTGTCATTATTGAAGGCTGCAGCGTTTTTACCGATTTCGTTATTATCAGCATGAGCAAGAACGGTACCGTTCTTGTCAACAAGAAAAGTATAACCTTCACGACCGAATTTCAAAGCACTTACGGTATCAGCTAAATAATCAATATTAATATCTATACCTGCTACGCCAACGGTTGAACCAGATGCATCTTGGATGCGCCTAGATATAGTAGTAACGAGATTACCAGTGGCCATATCAACATATGGATCATTGTAGATCGCAACTGGAGTTTTAATTGTATTACCAAACCAATCCCTTGTGCGACTATCATAATCAGCAGGAGCTAGCCATTTATCAATTTGGTTGTTTGTTCGTTGGTAAAGTATGATTTGACCATCTAGCATTGAAGCTACATATATGGAAGATATAAACTCGTCCTCTTTCAAGAGGTTAATAAAAAGTGGCTTAAGACTATCTTCATCAAATGTACTTGCCTGGGGATTGAAGGCAAGAGTATCAACTACTTGTTTGCGGTTTTCAAGAAAGCGTTCCACATAGTTTGTGGCATATTTAAGTTCTGATTCAGCAGTTTTATCAATCTGTTCTCTTAGTGTAGTGCTGGTTCTAGCTATGCTAACCAAAGCAGTTGCTGCGACACCTAGAATAACACTAAATGCTACTAATGTTATTATCTTGCGTGATATCGATTTCCCCTTCTTGTGAGCCTTAAAGTCCATTAAAAGGCCCTCCTTTCGCGGTAAGACTATAGTGCATTAATCAGAAATAGAAAAGAACATTTCAGGCCCCCTTTTAGCCATGCGAGGTCTACTAATTAAGAGAGTAGGGCAATAGAGAATAAGTGATTGATATACTGAGTAATAAAACTAGTAGCCTCATGGCTAATTATCAAATTTTTTTTACTAGGAACATATTTCTATTTTACCTCGTAAAATTAGGTATTGCTATACTAGTAGGCTAGTTTAGCAAGAGAAAGTATTATTTTTGCAAGTTTAGATTGCTAAAAACGATATTTACTAATTTTATTTAGTTGGGACAAGGTAGAATTTTGTCTAAAGGATAATTAATGAAAGCGATTCAGAGGAATATAGATTTCTAGTAAGGAATGTTGAAAGTACAATCTAATCAAAGATAGAACTTTCCCTTGAGTTAGCTTAATAAAAGCGAAGAGGAAGGAGAATTGCAGTGAAAATCCTCCAAGTACTACCTTATGCAGAAAACGGTGGCACTGAAAAAGCAGCAGCCTTACTTACAGAGGGATTAATTACACTAGGTCATAAAGTGACTATTTTAGCTCCCAAGGGACCAGCTCTAAAGCTTTTTTCGGAGGCAGAATATTTAGAATTGCCTCTAAACCTAATAAAACGCTATAGCCTAATTCGTCAGGCTGCAGCTGATTTTGATCTGGTTCACATACATGCAGCTAGAGAACTCGTTAGGGAATATGGTTTACCTATCGTCTTTACACCGCATGCCTACTATAATCGTTTAGATGCTTGGATGGTAAAACTCTTTGCTAGGCAGGTAGACGTGGTTTGTTTCACAAATTGGGAAGCATCTTTACTAAAAAGTTTAGGTATAAATAAAACGCATGTAATTCCCAACGGTATAAAAGAGCCACCTATTTTAGAACATACCACTAACGCTGTACCTAGAATTGGTTATTTAGGTCGTCTAACAAAAGATAAAGGTATTGATCTTTTGTTAAAGGAAATGGCTAAAGTAAATTTGCCCTACGAACTAGTAATTGCTGGAGAAGGTAAGCTAGAAGAAGATCTAAAACAAATGGCCAAGGAACTCAATGTGCCTGCTCACTTTGTAGGTAGAGTTGAGCCCTACTCATTTTTAGCAACAATTGATATCTTTGTTTTGCCATCAAAGACTGAAACCTTTGGCTTAGCTCTTGTAGAAGCAATGGCTACAGGGTTACCTTGTGTTACGAGCAATGTTTGTGGGTTACCAGAGATTGTAGCTGATACAGGTTTAGCAGTACCTCATAGTAGATTGTCTTTATCCATAACTAAGCTTTTAGTAGATGAAAATCTGAGAAAAGAGCTAGGCACTAAAGCGCGAGCTAGGTTTTTAGTTAATTATAGTTTTCTGGAAATGGTTAAAGCTACAGAAAAACTATATAGGGAAGTAATTACGAAAGAAACTACAAATAGCTAAACCCGAGTGCTTTTAGGTTGCAATAGATCTAAGAAATACTACCTTTTGTAGAAAGTATTTAGAGATAAATATAAGTAGTTTACAGATTAGAATAACTTACGAAAATGTATACTATTTAATATACAGGATTATCGATTTATCTAGCGAAACGAGTTAGTCTAGTTGTTTACAATTAACCTTCTAGAGACAACAGGATTTTATTCTGTCTCAACAAGAAGGCACTAAGAAAGATAATGTGGCTGAGTTTGGCGATCAAGAGAATCTCGTAAAAGGATGGTGTTTTTTTTGAAAACAGATATTGAGATAGCTCAAGAGGCAAAACTGTCTCCAGTAGAAGAGATAGCTGCTAAATTAGGTTTAGAAGAATCATCTCTTGAAAAATATGGTCCGTATAAAGCTAAATTACCTTTAGAGACCAAAGGTATTAAAAAAGGTAAACTTATTTTAGTTACTGCAATCACACCTACACCAGCAGGAGAAGGAAAAACCTGTACATCAATAGGTCTTACTCAAGCACTAGGAGTAATTGGTAAGCAGAGCATGGTTTGTTTAAGAGAACCAGCTTTAGGCCCTACCTTTGGTATTAAGGGTGGAGCAGCTGGGGGTGGCTATTCTCAGGTTGTACCAATGGAAGATATTAATCTACACTTTACAGGTGACATACATGCGATAACAGCAGCACATAACCTCCTAGCTGCTCTTATCGACAACCATCTTTACTTTGGCAATAAGTTAGGTCTAGATCCCAGTGAAGTGACCTGGCCATTGGTTATGGACATGAACTACCGCCAGTTGAGAAATACAGTTGTTGGTTTAGGTGGTAAGGTGGATGGAAGGCCTAGACAAACAGGCTTTGATATAACTGTAGCTTCTGAAGTTATGGCTATTCTTTGTCTGGCTAAAGATGTAGAGGATCTTAAAGTACGGTTAAGTAAAATGATCATTGGTTATACCTACTCTGGAACACCAGTTACAGCAGGTGACATCGGGGGAGTAGGGGCAATGGCTATTTTATTAAAAGATGCTATTAAACCTAACCTTGTCCAAACATTAGAAGGGCAGCCAGCGTTTATCCATGGTGGTCCTTTTGCTAATATTGCCCATGGTAATAACAGTATAATTGCCACTAAAATGGCGCTCACACTTTCTGATTACGTAGTTACTGAGTCTGGGTTCGGTTCTGATTTAGGTGCTGAGAAGTTTATGGATATTGTTGCAGGGTATAGTGGTTTAAGACCCAATGTGGTAGTTGTTGTGGCTACAGCTAGGGCTCTTAAGATGCATGGCGGTGTAGCCAGAGATAAAGTTAATGAGGAGAATGTCGTTGCTTTGAAAGAAGGCTTAGCTAATCTAGATAAGCATGTAGAGAATATGCAGGGTTATGGCATTCCAGTGGTAGTTGCTGTTAATCGTTTCCCTAGTGATACAGAGGCTGAGTTAGCTCTCATTAGAAAACACTGCGAGAGCCAGGGTATACCAGTAGCACTATCAGAAGTTGTAGCTAAGGGTGGAGCAGGTGGGGTGGAGTTAGCAGAGCTGGTTGTAGAAGCAGCAGAACATAGTTCAGAATTTAAACCACTCTACGATTGGAACTTATCGATAAAAGAAAAGATGGAGATCATTGCTATACGTATATACGGAGCGGACAAAGTTAGTTACAGTAAAAAAGCTGAAGAACAGATTGCCCGTTATACAAAACTTGGCTATGGGAACCTACCTCTATGTGTAGCCAAAACCCAATCGTCCTTAAGCGATGATCCTAACAAAAAAGGTGCGCCTAAGGGTTGGGCCTTGGAGGTTAGAGAAGTATGTATTTCCGCTGGAGCTGGATTCTTGGTTCCTCTAACTGGTACGATGATGACTATGCCCGGCCTACCAGAGATACCAGCCGCACTTAACATGGACATTGATCGAGACGGTATTATTACAGGTCTATTTTAAGGAGAAGATAAGTAATGAAAATAGATGGTAAAGCTATAGCTCAGCAAAAAAGAGCTGATATAGCTAAAGAAGTTACCGAGTTAAAAAAGAGAGGGGTTATCCCTGGGTTAGCTGTTATTTTAGTGGGAGCGGATCCTGCCTCAGAGATATATGTACGGAATAAGCATAAAGCTTGTAACGAAGTAGGTATCTACTCAAAAGAGATCCACTTGGGTGAAGAGACAAACGAAGAAGAACTATTAGCTTTGATAGATGAACTTAATCTAGATCCCAATATCGATGGTATTTTAGTCCAGCTACCACTACCCAAACAGATAGATTCTGATAAGGTTATTCAGAAGATTTCTCCAAAGAAAGATGTAGATGGTTTTCATCCTATGAATGTAGGCGCATTGGCTACTGGACAAGATGGTTTTGTCTCTTGCACACCTTTAGGTATTATGGAGTTAATTAAAAGCACAGGTATAGATATCGCTGGTAAGGAAGCAGTGGTTATCGGCCGAAGTAATATCGTGGGGAAACCAGTATTTCATCTACTCTTAAAAGAGAATGCTACTGTTACTATTTGTCACTCTAGAACTAAAAATCTGCCTGAAGTTTGTCGCAGAGCTGATATTGTGGTAGCTGCTATAGGTAGACCAGAGATGATTACGGCTGATTATATCAAAGAAGGTGCAGTGGTAATTGATGTTGGCATCAATCGGTTACCTACAGGGAAGGTCGTAGGCGATGTAGCATATGGTGAAGTTGCTCCTAAAGCCTCTTTTATAACCCCGGTCCCTGGTGGTGTAGGGCCCATGACAATTACCATGCTGTTATTTAATACTTTAAAAAGTGCTCAAAAGCGAGCCAACATTAATTAAAATAATAAGGCTACTAGCAGGAGTTAAGCTAGTAGCTTTTATCATTTTAAATAGTAAAGGATTCGTATGACCAACCGAGGTCAAGTAGAGTAAATATATTATGAGCCTTCTAATAAAGAGAAAGGGGGGATAAAGATGGCAAATACTAGCTCTGATGGCCAAGGAGCAGCAACCTTATTTTTGATCCTCATACTCTTGGTCATAATGACAATGAATGGTAAAGGTTGTTAGTAAATTAATTATAAACTGATATAGAGTTAAGCAGCTTCCCTTAAAGGGAGGTTGCTTTAATTTCTTTGTAAAGACAGAAATGTTTTCAGAACTATCATGTGCATAACTAATGATTCAGCCACTAAACAAGTTATTTGGCATATTAAAAGCTGGATTGATTCATCCAGCTTTTAAGGAGCAATGCTTCATTTATTTTTGATATCAACATAAAAGAGACATATAACGAAGCGCCCTTTCTGATCAAAGTTACTAATAAGAGAGATACTAGATCTTTCTAAGAACCACAAAGTAGACTCGTAAAAGTCTTTGACAAAATAAGCTGCTTTTCTAGCGGTATTTAACTTCTCGTTTTTTGTAGTAAATTCATCAACAGAAGGTTTGCCATATTTTTTAATTAGATCGTTTTTTAAGGTATTGTAGTTAAGCCAGGCTTTCTCAAAGTCCTTGGGTTCAGATATTAAATACATAGTAGATACTAATCGATTGGCTTTAAAATTATAGATTCTATTGGCGTTAAAACCATAGAGAGGTACTTGCCAGATAAGGATTTCATCACTAACCAAAGATGGTTTACCGGATTCTGTTTTCATGACCTCAGTCTGGGTTGCACCCCACGATAAGCCACGGAAGTCTGCAGCTATAACGGTAGTTAGCGATAGAAAGAAAACAGCTAGGATAGTTAAACCTTTTTTCATACTTTGTCACCCCTGGGCTAAATGTTTTTTATTAATTAAGAGCCAGGGAAAACCTTAGGTTAGATTTCGTCAAAATCTGGGTGGTTTTCGGTACTAGAAGGCTGTGTTTCCCTGAGTGAGTCGAGAGGATTAACGAAGATAATATGGTTGATAGAAAGATCCTTAGCATAGATGGTATGAGTGATAACATTGTTTTTAATCCAAGTAGTATTATAACGCACATCACCTAAAATAAGAGCTAGTTCGGGAGATTCTTTATATCTTTCGTCTTCCCAGTCCTCATCATTATAAAAAGGTTTACCCAAGTCTTTAGTCAGGAGAGCATTTATTTCTTGGTAACTAGTTAAATAATCTTCTAGTTCCTTGCGATCTTCAGAAATGATATAGAAGACACTAACCAACTTGTCCTCTTTAAAAATATAGATTTTCTCAATTGTTTTATTAAAAAGAGTAGTCGCAAAGCCTAAGAATTCTGTATCCTCAAGCATAGGTTCACTTGCTTCGCTTTTTATGATATCATTTCTGTTACTATCCCAGTTTATATTATCGAAGGCACTTACAGATAACGATAAGGTAAAAATTATAATAACGAGCAGAAAGATAGGTTTTTTCAAACTAAATTCCTCCCAACTGATCAGCTAAACCTTTTAATTAAAAGGTTTGGTCTACTTATGTTTATCCAATGTAAATAAGATGACTAAGTTAGTAATCGACTAGGTTAAAAAGTTTTCGTGTCAGATCTATTGCTTATAACTTATATACTCTTTACGATGATTCCTTTGGGTTTAAAATAATTTATTTTAAGGTTTTATAATCAGGAACATTAAAAAGAGCGAAGCTCAAAGACTTCGCTCTCTAACTAAGGTATAGCCATTCACTTCGATGGTAACAGTTTTCGCATCGCGAATGGGTACATAGATCCAAGGTTTGGTAATGACTTGGGTCAGAAGAGCGCCTGGCTTGGGATCACTTGCTGCCAAGGAAATGCTTAGATGCTGGTTATCTAGTTCGCTGTGTACTAACTCCAAAGTGTAGCCACCAGAAAATTTCGTTTCACGGCAAATAATTAATAAAGGCCCTCTTTTTAGTGCAGATAAAACTTCTTTATTCCAAGCAAAATCAGGAAGATCATCGCGATTTTCTATTAACGTAAGATTTATCGCAGTTGGAACTGAGTGATTATTCATTGGTGCCCCTCCAATAAAAGTGGGATGAAAAGGTAGTAAACATATTAATGATTCACTTTATTAGGCAGATCATAGTAAAATAAGTAGTGGTACAAAAAGATTAATTTATCTATCCGTAAAGAAAAAAACTAAGTAAGGTGATATGATAACTAAAGATATGCAAGAAAAAAAGTACTTGGTTAAAATCTCTTACTACTTAATATTCTTCAGCCCTTTAGAATGACATTATATTAATCGTTAGGTAGCAAAATTATTTTACTATACCACCAATAACGTTAGGGAGAATTTTATCCTTGAGGCTATTATTATAACGATGTTGACTCTGTAGAGTAACAATAGTATTTATTAAAGTTCCATTATAAAATTAAGTGCGACACAAGAACATAACAAATAGTTATAGAGGCGAGGGGAATGAAGAACAACGTTAAAAAAATAACAAACTTTGGTAAAAGGTGACGTTAGAGAATCATAATGGTATAATATTAGGCAACTGCCGCCTCTGGTTTCTGTGACTAAGAGGCTAAACAGACTAGCCAGTTTTGGAGGGGTTTTTAGTGAGCTTCTTTGATCATAAGAGACTACCTGCATCGCTTTTTCAAATAGACGAGGAACGTATTAGACAAGGTTGGTATTCTGATGTCTATTTTCTTAATCAGATTAAAATACTACAACGTTTAGCCGCTGAAGGCTATCGTTTTACAGGTAAAAGTGATCTGGAAAACGTGGATTGTAGTGATGTAGATACTGGAAATATTGAGGTAGAGATGCAAATCTTTACACGTCGCGAGCCAGGTTCTCTAATTGCTGGAGTTGACGAAGCAATACGTGTACTCGAGTCTTGTACAGGTTACTATGAAAATGGCAAGTGGAAAAACACCTACGATCATCTTGAGGTTTGGGCTGTAGAAGATGGTGTTTGGCTTCCTTACGATGGTAGCCCTCTTGATGTGAAGCCTGTTATGCGTGTTAGAGGTCGTTATCGCGAGATTGGCCATTTGGAAACAGTTATTTTGGGTGCGTTGGCTGAGCCTACTAGAATTGCTACTAACGTTCTTAATGCTTTAGAAGCTTGCAATGGGAAAGATGTTCTCTTTTTCCCAGCTCGCTTTATGCATTATAAAATGCAAGCTATCGGTGGCTATGCATTTTCCTTAGCAGTACAAGCCTATAACTACAGACATGGCCGGAAGAGTTCTAATATCTTTGTTTCTACAGATGCCCAAGGCGAATTTTGGGGAGGCAAAGGCGGTGGCACGATCTCTCATGCTTCCATCTGTTGCTTCCTAGGTGATACAGTAGAGACTATGCTACAATTTGCTCGTATTTTACCTTTAGAGTATCCCCGTATTGCTCTGGTTGATTTCCATAATGATGTAGTTACTGAAAGTCTAGCAGTCCTTAAAGCTATGTTTGATAAATATCTTGAACTCAAGAAAAAAGGTGAGACTGCCGAAGCAGAAAAATATCGCTTGCTGGCAGTAAGACCAGACACTTCAGGTAATATGCGTGATAAATCTATTTCTCCTTTAGGGTCAAAGGAGCTGGATTTAGGAGTAAATCCTCGTATGGTTTATCAATTAAGAGAAGCCTTAGATTCTGCTTATCTTACTTGGGATCTGCCTCTAGAGGATCTAGAAGAAGCCAAAAGTTATTGCCATAAAGTTAAGATCAACGTAACTGGTGGCTTTACAGCGGAAAAAATTAGACTCTTCGAAGAGCTAAAAGTTCCAGTAGATATCTATGGAGTAGGTTCATCTCTACTTAGCAATTGTGCTAAATGTGGTATGAATAACGATTACACAGCGGATATTGTTAAAGTTAAAATTAACAACAAATGGTATCCACTTGCTAAAACAGGCAGAAGAGCTTGTGAAAATCCACTCTTAGAAAGAATACGCTAATTTTACTGGCAGGGGCAACCCTGCCAGTAGTCTAGGTCTAAGTTCTCAATATTTCGGTTTTAAATCTGTTTTGGCTCTCCGCGGCCCAGGCCAAAGGGTAATTAACCTTGAATAGCGAAACAATATTTTGGAGGAGGATGTCCATGAAAAGGACTTTTCTTTGTTGCATCCTTTTAGTTTGTTTTGCTGAAAATGGTTTAGCAAAATTACCTGTTCGTTATGATGGAGTTGTAGAACGTTTGGCGGAAAAGTGGGTCAATGAACCGGAGTTCTTTCAAAATAACCCTGCCTACAGTCCTTATATAGTTAATAATGTTTTAATATATGGCTTTGGTAGTTCACCTTATATGCATCAGGGAGAAAATATGATCTACTACAATTATAGCGATCCCACTGTGTTTTTTTTACCACCAAAACATCAAGGGGGCCGCTTTTCTCTCTATGTCTTTTATCATGAGTTAACCCCGGTTTCTAACATCAAACTATCTCTTGATGAAAAGGAATATTTCTTGCAACCAGTGGGAGTTACAAAAGAAGTTATTTACAATGCTTGGTTGCAGAAAAAGCCTATTTGGGAGCCTGGTTTAGTGTTAACTATTGAAGTGCCTAAGGATAAACGCTATATAAAATTAGAATCAGACTTAACCAATATACTCTTTGCTGCAGTTACATTTGACGAAAAAAATAATAAGGTAACTAACCTAAGCAGTGTGAAAACTCCCAAAATTGAGGTTGTACCTCAAGTTACAAAACCTACGACTAGCACAATAATAAGCCCTGAACCAAGTTTCCAAAGTGGGGTAGTCTTAGTTAGTCCTATAACAGGTAACACCTGGCCTAGATTTACTAGTAGCCAATGGAAATTTTCTATTGCTTATCCTGAAGGCTGGACATGTAAAGAAACAAGTGGTCAGAGCATTTTAGAAATTGTCCCACCGAAGGGCGAGAAAAAGGTAATGATTACCAGAGACCAATTTGCAGGTAAAAAGCTGGCTGATTTTGTAACTAAAATGGAGCAGATAATAGGATTTAGAACAATACAAAGAGAAGAGTTCTCCAAAGGAGAACGTATACTACAAACAGCTCAAGCATCGCTAGGAGAGCAAAACTTTTACTTAGATATTCTTTATGTCCAAAGTGGTAACAACGTTTTTACGATTACTGCTATTGCACCAGAACCTAACAAAGATGATTACGCCAAAGAAATACGGGACATCTTATTTTCGTTTAGCCCATTTTAATGTCGGTTAATTGGGGGGAGTTTTATGTTAAGATTCACAGGAGAAAAATACCTCGCGGTTCCCGCGCTTTTGATAGAAAAATACCAACCTGTTGTTGGTCCATTAGCTACTATAATCTGGATTGATCTCTATCTTTTGGCAAAAGAGAATGTTGAAGACTGGAAAGAGCCTCTTAAAGCTTTAACCGGTTTTAACGAAGAGGACCTGCAAGATCAACTAGAACTATTAAAAAAGGCTAATCTGATCGATGAAGAAGGAGACTCATTGTTAATTAATGAACCAATGCCCTTCGAAGTTCCAATAGAAGAAGTTGCCGCTACCGATAATAACCAATCTCTTGATGAAAAAGAAAAGAAGATGGAAGCAGTTTATGACTACTACCATGAACGCATCGGTATGATGGGTGCCAAAGAGTTTATGCTACTTAACGAATGGGTAGAAGTTCGAGGCATGAGTCCAGAATTAGTAGCGAAAGCAATTGATATTACTGCTGAAAATGCTCAGTTTCCTTCGATGAAATATTTAGATGGAGTACTTAAGAATTGGCATAACGCTAATATTAAAAGGTTGCAGGATTTAGAGCAGCCCAGACCAAGACCAACTTCTACTTTCAAAAGTGAGGGAGGTATAAAAAGTACTACCTCGGATTCAGTAGCCCCTAATCCTAACTACAAAGCTGTTGATCCAGAGAGAATAAGAAGATGGAAGGAAATGTTCAAAGATGAATACAAAGACTGATAAAAGTTCTATTCCTTATGATCCAGCAGCTGAAAGAAGAATTTTAGGTATTTTAATTAAATATCCTGACCTTTTAGATAAGTTTATGGGATCTTTAAAAGAGGGTCATTTTTACTTACCAGATAACAGGTTAATATATAAACGTATTCTCGAGTTATACCGTGAAGATGGTAAACTATCTTATACACTTCTTGCTAAAAAGTTAAGGCAGAACGGCGATATGGATGAACCATCTGAGTTTTTAATGGGCCTTACTGAATCTTTTATTAGTCGCTCAGAGTTAGAACCAGCAATCGCCTCTGTTAGAGAAGAATATGCCAGACGCCGTATAGTTGAGGCTTCTGATGAAATAGCTCAATTAACTATCTCTAAAAAGGATCTACCACTGCAAGAACTACAAGGACGAGCTCAGCAGGTAATATTCGAAGCTACTAATATTGAAGCTGATGCCGCAAATGAAGTTAAGGATCTTTTAGATGTTTTACAACGGTGCTATACTAACCTTGTAGCACGCAAAGAAGGTACTAAACCTTCCGGATTAAGGGTAGGGTATCCTTCTATAGATTCACTTACTACTGGGTTTAAAAATAAGGACTTGATTATTCTAGCTGGACGTCCTAGTATGGGTAAAACAGCACTTGCTCTTAACTGGTCTATTAACATAGCCAAAAGGGAGTCACCGGTATTAATCTTTAGTTTAGAAATGGATGACGAACAGATTGGCGATCGTTTAGTAGTAAACGAGCTCTTTTCTCATCGGGCACCAGATGGTAGTCCACTAGTCACTTCGTTTGAATATCAAACAAAGCTCAACGACGATAAAATGAAAGTCACAGAAGGTGTCTTTAGCGACCTCTATCGTTTGCCGATTAAGATTGTTGACAAACGTGGTCTTACAGTAGACGAAATTAGAGCGAAAGCTAGGCAAGTAAAAGCAGAGGACCCTAACCTTTCTTTGATAGTAATTGACTATCTTCAGTTAATTAAACCCCGTGATGGAGGCAATCGCAGCTGGTCTTTACAAGTTGGCGAGATCGTCCGCGAACTTAGAGACCTAGCTGGCGAATTAGATCTACCACTAATATTACTTTCCCAGCTTAACCGTGGTGTGGAACTGAGAGAAAATAAGAAACCAGTTATGAGCGATTTACGCGACTCTGGTAACATTGAGGAATTTGCCGACGTGGTTACTTTCGTATATCGTGACGAATACTACTATCCCGAACAAGCTGAAGAGAGAGGGACTAAAGGTCTAGCTGAAGTTATCTTTGCTAAGCAAAGAAAAGGCGAGACAGGTGCAGCTTTGCTTAGATGGTACCCTGAGTTTGCTCGCTTTGTTGACGAGACAGCTAGACGGGAAGGGTGATATTTGTGGATCTGTCACTAGAATTAGAAAGAGTTAAGTTACAAATACAAGCTTCCTTTGAAAGGTTAGCAAAAGAAGGTAGAATTACCGAAGCTGATCTTGATCTCGTCTATGAATTAGTTGGAGAGATGGATAATTTATCTAAGGAAGAATTCATGTCCCGCCTCGCCAGCCTGAAAAAAAGCTTTGGCGTCACGGAGTATTAGGGAGGGCCATAGTTGAAAACAGTCTTTACCTACGAATTAGATGGAAATCTATATATTAATCTTACCAATAAGTGTACGAATGCTTGTACATTTTGTATTCGCAACGAATATGATGGTATTGGTGGCTATGATCTGTGGTTATCGAGAGAGCCTAGTGCAGAAGAGATCATCGCCGAAATTACAGACCTAAAAGCTTATAGCGAATTTGTTTTTTGTGGATATGGTGAACCTACAGAGCGATTCGACGAACTAAAGAAAGTAGCTAAATATATCAAAGACCAAGGTGGGACAACTAGACTAAATACGAATGGTCATGGCAATATTATCAATAAAAGAGATATTGTCCCTGAGATGAAAGGTTTAATTGATATTGTTTCCGTTTCTCTTAATGCGGGAAATGAAGCTGAATACGATAGAGTTTCCCAACCGAGTTTTAAAGGTGCTTTTGAAGCAGTTAAGGAATTTATTAGGGAATGTGCCCAAACACTCCCTAAAACTGTAGCAACAGTTGTGGCTGTGCCAGGCGATCCCTTAGATATAGATGCCGCTCGTGAATTAGCTGCAGAATTAGGAGCTGAATTCCGAGTTAGAATTTATGAGTAATAGGAGGGATTTTGTGGGTAAGACAGCCCACCTAGTAATTGGTATAGCAATTATCTGTGTTAGCCTTATAGCTTTTTTAGTAGGTTGGCAAAGTACCAAACAAAAACCAATTACTATTGTTGTTGGTGATAGCGATATTAGATGGGATACAAAAACCAATACTGTAGCTAATTGTCTTTACGAATTAGGTATCACCCTTTCTTCCAAAGACGAAGTTATTCCTGCCTTAGACGCTCCTATTGTTAGAGGTATGGAGATCACAATTAATAGGGGATTTGATATCTCCATTAAAGATGGAGATAAAGATACACTTTATACTGTTACAGCACCAACTGTGAGTGGTGCTTTGGCCAAATTAGGTATTTTGGTTGATCAAGATGATAGGGTAACACCTAGTTTAAGTTCGAAGATTGGCCCTGGCTCTAAGGTCACAATTGTTAGAGTCGAAAATACTCTAGTTAAGGAAAAAGAAACTATTCCTTATGTTATTTGGGAGTTTCCTGACAATCGTTTAGATGAAAATAAGACCAAAGTTTGGCGTAAAGGAAGTAATGGTCTTAAAGAGTTAGTCTACCAAGTACGCACAGAAAATGGTAAGACTGTAAGTAAAGTTCTAGTAGAAGAGAATCTTATTGAAGAGTCTAAAATTCATGTTGTGGCTCGAGGCACAAAGCCTGTTTACTATACCTTAAAAACTAGTTCTGGTTCTATTCTTTATACCAAGAAAATGCGTATAGAAGCCACCGCTTACTACCCAGGGCCAGAAAGCACAGGACGCTTTGCTGATGGTATTACCTCTGTAGGACTGAAAGCAGGTCATGGTATCATTGCAGTCGATCCTAGGGTTATTCCTTTGTGGACTAAAGTTTATATTCCCAACTATGGTTTTGCTATAGCTGGTGATGTAGGTGGTGCCATTAAAGGTAACATTATCGATCTTTGCTTTGATACCTATAGAGAAGCTATTCAATTTGGTAGACGTAAAGTGGATTTATATATTCTTGCCGATCAGGGTCGCTAAAAGCGACCCTTTTTTAGGAGGAAGTTATGGAAAAGATTGCTTCACCAGCGAAAGTAAAAGAATTACTTAATAAGTACAATCTCAGAGCAAAGAAGAGTTTTGGCCAAAACTTTATAATAGAAAGTGCCGCTATAGATCAAATAACAGCAGCTGTTAACCCCCAACCTAAGGAACAAATTCTAGAAATTGGCCCAGGTCTAGGTGCTTTAACACAGGCACTTCTGGAGAAAAATAGTATAGTAACAGCAGTAGAACTTGATCGCGATATGGTAAAAGTTTTACAAACAGAACTACTACCAAACTATCAAAATATGCGGATTATTGTTGGCGATTTTCTTAAGACTGCTTGGGCAGAAGTTGGAGCTACTAAGATAGTTGGTAATCTGCCTTACTACATTACTACACCAATTATCATGGAGATCTTAGCAAAAGAGACCCCGTGGGAATCGTTGGTTTTTACTGTACAATTAGAGGTCGCCGAAAAGATTGTAGCGGTTGCATCCTCCAAAAATTATGCTGCGTTAAGTGTAGCAGTTCAGTGTATGGGCGAACCTAAGATTGTTGCTAAACTACCACCTCACTATTTCTATCCCAACCCTAATGTCACCTCAGCTGTAGTGAAGATAAAAAGAAGAACACCCAATCTACAGCCTCTAGTGCAAAAGAAATTGTGGGAGATAATAAAGCTGTCTTTTGCTAATAGGCGTAAAACCTTACAAAATAACCTTCGACCTTTAATTAAAGAAGGTTGGGTTAGCCCTATCAATCTTAAAAGAAGAGCAGAATCTCTTAATTATCAGGAATTTCTTCTGTTATCGAAAGAGTTAACAGAAAATTGACATTTATTAAAGCAGGTTTTAATCGCTAGAATGTCGAAGTTTTCAGACATTAAGGAACAGGGTGATCGTATGCGCAACTACATTAGCCCAACCAAAGGTCGTTTATCTCTTGAAGAACTCTTTGAGGATCTAATCGCCTTTGTTGAAGCTGATAAAAAATCTTCCTATAGGCTTATTATTGGCACTGACTCTCAGCCCAGGAGCGATGCGGCCTGTTTTGTAACAGCGATTGTGATGCACCGTCTAGGAAAAGGTGCACGTTATTACTACTCTAAAACCTGGGAGAGACTTTCAAAAAGTATTAGGCAAAGAGTTTATTTAGAAACAGCACTTTCTTTGGAAGTTGCTAGCGAAATAAATCGATTATTGTCCCAGAATGGGCATTCAGAATTAAACGTTGAGATTCACCTGGATGTAGGTGAGAATGGCCCAACCAAAGACTTAATTAAAGAGGTAGTAGGCATGGTTGTTGGTAGTGGCTTTGCAGCTAAAATTAAGCCAGATTCCTATGGAGCCAGCACTGTTGCTGATCGCTATACTAAAGGAAATCGGTAATAGCAACAAAAAAGCGGTTTATTTGTTTTCTAAGGCAAACAGGTGGGATTAAACCCCAAAAATATAGGGATTGGTTAACAAAAAGTATAAAACATAGAGTTGACATGCTTGCAAAGCGCTGGTATAATTTATAGCCCCTTTCTTGACATGTTCAGAAATTTGTGATATTATCATAATGGCGTGGACAAGTCGCCAAAATCGGAAGGGGGCGTCTCTATGAATGGAACCAATGCATTGGACAGAATCAAGGAAGATCTAACTGGATTGGTAGGAAAAAAGGTAAAGATTAGGGCAAATAAAGGAAGACGCCAGGTGATGGAAGCCGAAGGTGTAATTGAAGGAATTTATCCAAATATCTTTGTAATAAAGCTTAGTGAAAATCATGCTTTATCAAGAGTAACTTACAGTTATACGGATGTTTTAACCGAGACTGTTGAGTTGCGCATAGATAACCGGAGAATTGGCGTAGGCGCCTAGAGAGAGGACTTAATACAGTCCTCTTTTTTTTAAGTCTATGTGGGAGAGCATCGGCATAAGATTCTTCGGAGGGAGAATTAGTATGTGTGCTCTCAAGCTTGGCAAAAAAGGCAAGAAAGTAAGAAAATTACAAGAAAAACTTTCTAAAGTTGGTTATGATCCAGGAGAGAGAGATGGCTATTTTGGTTATAAGACTCTAGAGGCGTTATCGTACTTAAGAAAAGATCTACATCTACCGTCTACTGGTATTGCTGATAGACAATTTTATTGGTATCTGCAATCGAGAAAAAACTTTAGTAGTACTTACTCTAGAGATCAAGATGGGGTCTTAAAGCGTACCTTTAGTCCCAAAATTGGTGCTTTAGGTGACTATCCGGAAGCCAATTTTGTTTTGGATTATCCCGAGGGTGAGGCATCTAAAATAAAGGTTTTGGTTTTAGATGAGACGCCTTTTCTGGCTAAAAGTCTTTTAAAAATTTATAAACACCCTTTCTACATTGCCTTCCATTCTTTAATTGGCCAAAGAAAAACCCAGGTGTTAGCTTTAGCTAAAAGCGCTCAAGGCTTAATCTATCTGCCTTGGGAAAGAGAGCTTTCTTTAGATAACCCTATTCTTATAGAAAAGATACCTCTTAAAATAGAGAGTCTTCTAAAAGACTTTTATTGGAAGGATCTTTATCTGGCAATTCCTCTCCAGGCTTTCGAATGGGTATTAGAGCCAGAGAAAGTAGAGGGAGCTGTCAGGCACTCAGGACAAAACACAGCTTTCAAAGGTACAGTGCTTGAAAGCTATCCAAAACAAAAAGAATATGGTGAAACCATCTCATTTTTAAGGAAAAATAGAATTAAAGGTCGTCTACGCCAAGGAGAGATGAGTTTTTGGTATGGGCAAAATCGTTACAAGACAGTTATAAAAACCATAAGTGCCGGGGAGATCGAAAAACTCCTGCATCTTTGCGATATATATCGGCTTAGCGGAGTAGTTTTATGGGCTGTAGGGCCAGGAGAAGATCGACTTTGGCATCTGAATATACCCAAGCAGTTATGAGATGAGATTTCTTGGCATATATTCCTAGAGAAGAAAGAGCTTAAGGGGGGAGAACCTTGGGTATACAGGTGTCGGAGAACACAATAAGAATTAGAGATATCGCAGGTAGAGGTGAGTCAATTTCCTATGTAAAGGCGAGTGCAGAAATTCCTGCTGCAAAGCCAGCGGTTGCTCGCGTTCTTAGTGTTCGTGGTCGTCCCAAAATCAATGATGTTTCTGTAGAGGCAGGCAAGATTCTCTTTAAAGGTCAATTGAGTATTGAAGTGTTGTATGTACCAGTAAACACAGGTGAGTTAGCAGCAGATTTAGTTGAAAAAGCTGAGTTTAAAGATGTAGCTCAATTTGAGTATTTTGTTGAGGTGAAAGATGCTAAGGCAAGTGATGAACCAATTGTCCGCACATTTTTGCAGAGTGTAGACTATAATCTGCAAAAAGATCGCCTTTTATCTTTTGAAACAACCCTGCGACATGAAGTATTAGTTTATCGGGTCCAAAAACTAAAATGCTTAGGAGATATCATCGTTACACCGCCAGAAAGAATTAAGATCGATAAGCGAGAACTACTTTTAGAAGAGTATGCCGGTAAATTACAAAAGTCTACTAGTGTTAGTAGCAATTTAGCTCTACCACTAGGGGTATTACGATTAGTAGATGTTACTGTTAAACCAGTCTTAAAACGTGAATTAGCAGATGGCACTGGAATTACACTGCTAGGTTCCTTAGATGTGACCCTACTTGCAGTAAGAGAGTTAGGGGATACCGCTGTTGTCCAATCTATACTCTTACCAGGAGCATTAGCTTTTGAAGAAAGAATAGAGGCACCAATTGGTGATAACTTACTCAGCCGCACAAATATCCTAGTTGATTATGTAAGTTATGCTCGGTTTGAAAGTGAGTTAAGACTCGATATAGGCTTAAGTTTTAAAAGCGAGCTCACAACACCAAAGCGAATAAGTTTAATCGCTGATGCAGAGAGTGTAGCAGGACGCAGGATTATTGTCCGGAACGGTTCTTTAGCTCTAAAACGAAAGGTCGTCTCTGCTCCATCTAAAACTATAGCTGAGACGCTCTTAAGGTTTCCTGAAGGTTTACCAGAACCTGCCGAGATGCTTATAATGCAGATTACTCCTAGAGTAGAACGTTCGGAATGGGCAGGAGAAACACTTTATGCTAACGGTACTTGCAGTTTAGAGCTCATCTATGTAGGGACTGATGCCGAGTTACACAGTGTGTTATGGGATAATGTTTTAGATTTTAATGCTCCACTAGATTTTACTGGGCTTGAGGTAGATGCGGAGGTAATTGGTATTGAAGTTAACACCGAGTCAATCAGACAGCAGTTTACAGAGACTGGTTTAGAAATTTCTGTTGCTCTTACCCTCTTAGCAGAGGTCTCTGCACCTGAAGCCGCTAATTGCCTTTTAGAAGCTATGGTGTTTGACGAAATTGAACCTAACCCAGCTTATATTACTTTTGTAACGGTAGAAGAGGACGATTCGCTTTGGAAACTTTCTGAGAGGTATCAGATTCCAATGGAAAACATCGTCGAAGACAATGGCCTTATTTCCGAAGAATTAATTCCTGGGCAAAGACTCTGTCTCAGGCGTTATAGGAAATGATAGAAAAAGACCAAGGCTGCCATAAGGCAGCCTTTCTTTTTTCTCTTCCTACAAAATTGTGGAATTGTTAGCTAAAGACGGTTAAAATATAAGACATGAACAAAGACCTTAAAAAATAGCCTAAAAAAGAAGGAAATTTGTTAAAATATATTGAGACTGATTTAGGAGGAATTTTATTATGCATATGGGGATAATTGGTGCTGGTGGCTGGGGTAGTGCCTTAGCTGTTAGCTATGCCAATGCAGGTTGGAAAGTTACTATCTGGGCACATAACGTGGAGACAGCTAGCGAGATCAATGAAAGACACACCAATTGTAATTATCTACCAGGAGTTGATTTTCCCCACAATATTAAAGCTACTGCTTCTTTTGAGTTCCTCCAAGAAGAAAAAATTGTCCTTTTAATGACACCAGCTCAACATATACGCTCAGTAGTGAAAGAAGCAAAGCAGTTTTTTGATCCAGAAGCTGTTATTGTGCACGGAGCTAAAGGTATTGAAAGAGGTTCTCTTAAACGAATTAGCGAGGTCATAAAAGAAGAGACAGCAGGAGCATTTCCTGTTTTGGTTCTGTCAGGACCAACTCATTCAGAGGAAGTTGCCCGCCAAATGCCTACAGCTTGTGTTTTAGCAGGTAATAACCAGTTACTCTTAAAAGAGATGCAAAACCAGTTAATGTTGCCTTCTTTCCGTATCTATACCAGTGAAGATGTAATTGGTGTTGAAATTGGCGGTTCTTTGAAAAATGTTATGGCTATTGCAACCGGAATTGCTGATGGTATAGGCTATGGCGATAATGCTAAGGGAGCTTTAGTTACTAGGGGTTTAGCAGAGATGGCTAAGTTAGGCGTAAGAATGGGTGCTAACCCGCTTACCTTTGCAGGCCTCTCAGGAATGGGAGATCTTATTGCTACTTGTACTAGTAGCCATAGTCGTAACAGACAAGCAGGCATAGCTTTAGCTCAAGGAAAATCTCTAAATGACATCCAAAATTCTAGTAAAATGGTTGTGGAAGGAGCTTTTACAGCTAGTGCTGCTTATAAATTAGGACTCAAGTATGAAGTTGAATTACCGATCGTTAGAGAAGTAGTTGCTGTACTAGAGGGGTTAAAATCTCCGGCAGAGATAGCTGGACTACTGATGACTAGAGAAGCACAGGAAGAGCTAAATTATCTCTTGCAATCTTAAAAGGGAACATGATCTTTGTTAGGTCTACTGTTACATGTCTTTTCGGAGGTGAAAATATTTGCCAGGTTTAGTTGAAGAAGTACTTAATGCATTTGCTACACTTCTTGATTGGGACGGAGATAATAAATTAATACACGCACGTAGAACAGCATTTATAAGTGCCCACCTGGCAGAAGTGGTCTGCCCAGAAAAAACTGAAGAAATTCTTAGAGCTGGTTTAATGCATGACATTGGCACTATTGGCTTACCCGAGCACATCTTACACTTGATAAATGGCTTATTTCATATCGATGAGCTAAATGAAGCGGTCTTAGCTCATCCTTGGCGTGGTGGTGTCATGCTATCTTTGATGGGGCTTAATGAGGAAGCTACTATTGTTAGAGCTCATCACGAATTCTGGGATGGTACTGGCTATCCTAGAGGATTGCAAGGAATGGAGATACCTCAGGGAGCGAGGATTGTTGGTTTAGCTGATTATATCGATGTGCTTATCTACCATAATCCACAAATTACGAGGGAACAGTTGTTAAAAAGAATAGATAATAATCCTCAATTTGATCCTACGCTCATAACAATAATTAATAGAGTGCTAACATCTAAGCTTTGGGATCTTATACTAGACCCGGAACAGCTAAATGATGAGTTACGACGCTTTTGGTGGGAAGAAAAAGGTTTTTTAGATGATACAGAAGAATTAGAACAAATAGATTTGATTATAGAGGTCTTAGCTCAGGTTATCGACTGTAAGCACACATATACAGCCGGACATTCCTATAGAGTGGCTTATTATGCTGAGGGTATTGGCAAAGCGCTAAACCTCAAGGATGAGGATTTGCATAAATTAAGGCAAGCTAGTTTACTCCACGATTTAGGTAAAATTGCTGTACCCAGAAGGATATTAGATAAACCCAGTCATCTTTCAACTCTGGAGTGGGCAATTATTAAAAAGCATCCTGTTATTAGTGGCGATATTATGCAAACGGTACCCCTTTTTAAGGAGCTAGCACCGCTAGCTAGTAGTCACCATGAACGGTTTAGTGGCGGGGGCTATCCTCTAGGGCTAAAAGGCGAAGAGATACCTTATTTAGCAAGGATTATAACTATTGCTGATGTTTTTGATGCGCTAACCTCAGAACGGCCGTATAAACAAACACTGAGTGTAGAAAAAGCATTAATGATCTTAAAAGAGAGTGAAGAACAATTTGATCCAGAAATACTGGTAATAGCTTTCGAGGTGTTAGCTACATTAGGTAATGAAATTTGGGAGAAAGGCATAGCTTGATGAAAAAAGACATTAAATTAATTGTTACTGATTTAGATGGAACTTTAATAGATGGTAAATTGAGGGTTTCGGATCAAGATAGACAAACCCTTGAGTTACTAAAAGAAATAGGTATTCCTGTAGTGCCAGCTACTGGCAGAGGGTTAAGATCAGCAGAAGGAATAGTAAATAATTTACCGATAAGTAACTATCTCATTTGCTTTGGTGGTGCAGCTTTATTCTTTGAAGAGCAAGTCATCTGGCACACAGCTGTTGGTAATTGTCTACCTTATTATGAAGTATTAAAACAGAGAGAGATTAGTAATATTGCTGTTTATCACGTTCATACTGATGGGGTGAAAGATCTTTCTCTTTTTACACCCAAAACAGCCGAATGGGCCTATACACTGGAGAAGTATGGTGGCGAGGTTATAAGAGGTGAAAAAATACCTTGGGCCGCTAGCCAAAACCTAACCAAGATGGTCTTCTTTGCAGGCTTAGAAGAATTGCAAGAGGTGCAAGTTAAATGGCTGGAACTAGGCAAAGATAAACACATAGTTCTTTCTAGTGATTATACTTTAGATATTACCCATGCTGATGCTCGTAAAGGGGTAGCTACTCGCATATTAGCTATGGAAATGGGAATTAGTATGGAAAATGTAATGGCACTAGGTGATAACTTTAATGATTATGATTTAATTAAGGAAGCAGGCTTCGGTGTAGCTATGGGTACTGCTCCAGATGGTGTGAAGAAAATAGCCGATTATGTTACAGTTTCTGTTAAAGAAAGTGGTTTTTCCCAAGCGGTCCACAAGTTTGTATTAGGCTAGGAGGAATGCCTAGTGAGCCGAAACAAAGACCTTGAATTGACCAAAGAGAGGGAACTGGAACTTTTTTATGCGAAGACTTCAATTAAGAAATTGCGTCTCACGGGTTTAGTTTCTGGAGCGATAATGCCTTGGATTCCATTTATAATTGTGATAGCAGCTTTGTTTATAAGTAATCTCTTTGACTTCTTTATGTATGCAGAGTTTATTTTTGCTCCTCTTGATCTCATGAAAGAATCAGCACTGCTTCTTTTGGGTTCAACATTAATATTAGCTGCCATTGGGAGCATTGCTGCTACAGGTTTTTCTCAAGAACCTCTCCGTGTATTTCATAGTGAGATGAGAATATCACGGCCCTTTGCATTTTTTGTGGTAGGCTTTTTTCTCTTGATTACGCCGTTTGGTTTTATTGTGTGGCTTACAGAACATCGGTTCAATCTTCTGGAGATCCCAAGTATGTTTGTTTTAAGCTTAGTCCTAAGTTTATTAGCTTTTCCCTACTGGAAAGCAATTTTTAACAAAGTTATTTACCATATAAGTGACTATGATGCAGTAGCACAAGTAGAGAAAGAAGCGATCGAAGCGAGAAGTAAACAAAATGTAACCAGAGAAGAAGAGCAAG
>DHDH01000013.1:68973-71596 GCA_002399235.1 Firmicutes bacterium UBA4881
GGGTTAATACAAGAAGTGGAAAGGAAAAGCCATGTGTGATATTATTAGCATTGAAGTAAATGCCAAGATTAACCTGGTATTAGATGTTGCAGCTAGAAGAGCAGATGGTTATCACCAAATTAGTTCGGTTTTCCATTCAATAGCTCTTTTAGATAGATTATCGATTAGGAAAGCACCTGAAAAATCGCTCTGGTCCAACAATCCCCTTATACCAAGAGATGATAGTAACTTAGTGTTAAAAGCAATCAAACAGTTGGAACTGGCTACAGAGACTAAACTTGATTGCACTTTCACGCTCGAAAAAGAGATCCCGCTTGCAGCTGGCCTTGGTGGCGGTTCAGCAGATGCTGCCGGAGCACTGATCTTAGCCAATGAATTGTTTGATTTAAAACTAACACAAAGTGATCTCATGGCGATAGGAGCTAAAGTTGGTGCCGATGTGCCTTTTATGCTTATAGGTGGTGCTGCCCTAGTTGAGGGGATTGGCGAAGAGATTACTAAGATAGTGGCTGCACCTAATTGGGGTGTTCTTCTTGTTAAGCCACCTTTTGGTATTAGAACAGGAGCAGCTTACCAACTTTTAGATACCAGTACAATTTGGCATCCTCAAACTTTGTTCATGATTGAAGCAATTAAAGCGAAAGATCTAAAGTTAGCTAGTTTAGCTTTAGGGAATTCTTTCCAGACACCAATTTTTGACACTTGTCCTTCGTTAAAGGTAATTACTGAAGAATTAGCAGAACTTGGTGCCACAGGCATTGTTTTAAGTGGTAGTGGACCAACAATAATGGCATTAACCGAAGATAATGAGATGGGACAAAAGTTACTAAAAAAGCTTAGAGATAGGTTTAAAAATTGGTATTGGCCAGAAAACGATTTAGATAATCCAATTATTGCTAAAGGTAAAAATATTGAGCCTTGGATTTACCAAACTTGCCTAAGTAGGCAGGGTTGGCAAATAAAATAAATTTAATTTGAAAGGGGGCAGACCGGCAGCACAGAAATTCTGTGCAGTATCGGTAACAATATGAGCCGATTAGGACCTATTCAATTAGATAATTACCAACCATTACGTGAACTGGTTTTTGAAGCTTTACGAGAAGCTATCATTAACGGTACACTAAAGCCAGGTGAACGTCTTATGGAGGTGCAGCTGGCTGAAGAGATGGGGGTAAGTCGCACACCTGTAAGAGAAGCAATCAGAAAACTAGAGTTAGAAAAGCTGGTTATAATGGTGCCCCGTAAAGGTGCTTACGTAGCTGATGTATCTAAAAGAGATATCGCTGAAGTATTCGAAATTAGACGTGCTTTAGAAGGTCTAGCTGCCCAACTTGCAGCTGATCGTGCTACAGAAGCACAACTGGAGACTCTCGAACGCTATCTTTTTAAGATAGCAGAAGCGATCGATAAAAATGACTTAGAGGAGACCATCCTCTTAGATACACAGTTCCACGGCGAACTCTATAAAGCAGCTAATAATGAACGCCTTGGTGATATGATTAATAACCTTAGAGAGCATATCCAAAGATATCGTTCTACCTCATTAGCCCACCCAGGCCGTAATAAACAAGCTTTTATAGAGCATAGGAAGATTGTCGAAGCAATAGGCAATCGCGATACAGTGTTAGCCAAGAAATTGGCTGAAGAACATATTGTGAATGCAGAGAATAGTTTGATGCAAGCTATTTTTAATAAACGAAAGTAAGAACAAGCGGTAACTCGGTCCGGGGTTATATAAGAAATTAAAGGGGGTGTGGCGGCAGGCTATGGCTTGAACCGCTTAAACGTGACTAAAATTGATGTTATAATCCTGGCAGGGGCTCCCAATAAAGGTCCGTTAGCTGAGGTATGCGAAGCACCCTGGGAAGCTTTGATTAATGTTAATGGCAAGCCAATGGTGGAATATGTTATTGACACTATATTGCAATTAAATAATTTAAATAAGGTTGTCCTCGTGGGACCAGAAGAATTCTCTGAGATTAAGCCAGGAATTATTTTTGCATCCTGTAAGGATAGCTTGGTTGCCAATTTAAAAACAGGAGTGGAAGCTTTAGGTACAGATAAAGCGCCTTATATTTTAGTGGTAACAAGCGACATCCCCTTGATTACAGTTGAGGCTATTGAAGATTTTCTCAAGCAATGTATGGCACAAAAAGCGCAACTCTTCTATCCAATTGTCTCTAAAGAAATAAACGAAAAACTCTATCCAACTGTACAGAGAACCTACTTTACACTTAAAGAAGGAACTTTTACAGGTGGCAATATAATGCTTTTCGAACCAGGCATTTTAGAAGAACGTTATGATTATGTAGAGCAATTGGTAATGTTAAGGAAAAAACCAGCGCAGATTATTAAAATGCTAGGTTTCAAATTTATCTATAAGTTCCTCCGCAAGAATCTTTCTCTAAAAGAGATCGAAGAACGAGCAGAGAAGATTCTAGGTCTTAAAGGTAAGGCTATTATGTCAGATTACCCAGAAATTGGTATTGATGTAGATAAACCCAGCGATTTAGAGCTTATGGAAAGTTTATTTGCCAAAAGATAAATTAAGGGATTGCTAACACTAATTAGTTAGTAATCCCTTTGTTTATGATTATCCTACGATTAGGCCTAGTTGCAAAAG
>DHDH01000013.1:71747-100220 GCA_002399235.1 Firmicutes bacterium UBA4881
GGATAGAAGTCATCAATTGTTGTTTTCATATAGATCTAATTGTTTTAAGGGATAAGGTAGGCACCGATTGCCTAATTGGTAATCTTTGCTCTAATAGGTGTACTGTTAGTCCTAATAACAAGTATTGTCAAAAAAGAATGATTAAAACAAGATATCTTGACAAAAAAAGCAGGAATATTAATCATTTTGTCGAATTGTGAAAATAGCATGTAGTTGCCGTTAATGTGTCAGGGGGATTACAGATGGTAATTACAGATGTCCATGTTCGCAAAGTGGACGAAGGGGGACGCATGAAAGCTCTAGCTTCAGTGACTTTTGACGATGTCTTTGTAGTTAGGGATATTAGGGTGATTGAAGGTAATAATGGCTATTTCTTGGCTATGCCTAGCCGTAAGTTACCAAATGGGGAGTTCAGAGATGTGGCACATCCTGTTAATCCAGGTATGCGTCATGAACTAACTGAGCTGGTTTTAAATGAATTTGCTTCCCAAGAGAGATAACATAGAATAACAACACTTTAGCGGCAAAAGGAAGCGAGTATGTGCATAATGCATGCTCGCTTCCTTTATACTTATGTTTTTTGCTATTTAATATACTGCTCACATAAGTCAGGATCGAACTGGGTACCAGCAAAATTATGATCTATGTGCTTTTCGCACTGCTCTAAGATTCGAGTTATTATTCCATTGGCTTTTTTTCGTCGGTGCCAATAAAAGTACCGTTATTTTAGCTCATCACAGGTATAATTATTGGTTTTCCTGCGGCTCGGTTAGAATTAAGTATCATATCTTGGTTAAAGACTAACAAAATGCTATCAGAAGAGCGAACTCGTAAATCATTTTTAATGGTATGTCTGTACCTTTTCGCGCTCGATCTGCTTTTTACCTTGACCAATATTTATCAATTGGAGTATACTAAAATAAAAGTAGCTATGATAGGAAAGAGTAACTGAAAAGTGGTTGTCATAGAGAGTCGGGGGAGCTGCAAACCGATACAACCATTCAGCGAAATGGGTCCTTGAGCTTTTATGGGAGTCGCCCTCTATAGCGACTAAAAAGTGGCTGCATGGCAGCAATTAGGGTGGCACCGCGGGTTCTCTCGCCCCTTCTAGGGGAAGAGAATCTTTTTTATTTTTAAACGGAGGTGTAGTAAATGGCTAAAATCTTTTCTGGTATTCAACCAACAGGTATTATTCATATCGGCAACTACTTAGGAGCAGTTAAAAACTGGGTAAAGTTGCAGAATGAGCATGATTGCCTTTTTTGTATTGTTGATCTACATTCACTAACGATACCTTATGAACCTAAAGCACTCAACCAGAGAATTCTCGATGCCTTGGCTACCAATATTGCCGCTGGATTAGATCCAGAGAAATCTAGTATTTTTGTACAGTCAATGGTACCAGAACATACAGAACTCACTTGGTTATTAACAACAATAACTCCAGTAGGCAACCTCGAGAGAATGACCCAATACAAGGAAAAAGCAGCTAAACAAGGTCTCCTATCAGGACTTCTTTGTTACCCAATCTTGATGGCTGCTGATATACTGCTATATAAGGCAGAGATGGTACCAGTAGGTGAGGATCAAATGCAACATCTAGAACTAGCTCGTGTCGTAGCTAGAAAGTTTAATACTACCTTTGGTGAGTATTTCCCTGAACCCCAAGCTAGTTTGACTAAAGCAACTAGAGTTATGGCCTTAAACGATCCAAACTGTAAGATGTCAAAGAGCATACCAAATAGCTATATTGCCTTAACTGATGAACCAGATGAAATTAGAGATAGAGTAAAAAGAGCTGTTACTGCTTCTTCTGTAGATGGCGAGATGGGCTTAGGGGTTAAAAATCTTTTTACCCTTCTCGAAGCTTTTGCACCTAAAGAAGTTTATGATCGCTTCTATCAAGACTTTGAGAACAATACTCTCAAGTTCTCCGAGCTAAAACCAGCACTAGCTGAAGCTATTATCGCTGAACTTACACCGATTAGAGAAAAGAGAGCAGAGCTTTTAGCCAAACCGCAAATATTGCAAGAAATTGTCGAAGCAGGAGCCGAAAGAGCTCGTAGAGAAGCTAAAGAGCATATGCGAGAGATTAAAGATTTAATGGGTTTAAATCTTCATTTCTAAAATAAAACTGCCGGTACTAGTACCGGCAGTTCATTTCCTTAGTTACTTGGTTTTTCGCCTAAAGTGATAGTAACTGAGGTATACTTACCATCACGAATTACATCCAATAATAATTTATCGCCAACCTTAGCTGTTTCCAAGAAACCTTCTAAGTCTTTGTTTGATTCAATTCTAGTACCATTAATAGAACGGATATAATCGTATTGCTTGAGGCCACCTAAGTCAGCAGGGCTTTTACGAATGATTTCAAAGACCAAAATACCTTTATCGTCGGGCAAATTCAGTCTAGCAATATAATCAGGGGATGGTGTGTTGTAGTAGATACCTAAATAAGGCCTAATTACTTTGCCATGTTTAATTAGCTGATCAACTACTTTGGTGGCTGTATTAATAGGAATAGCAAAGCCAATGCCTTGACCTCTAGAGTTAATGGCGGTGTTGATACCAATAACCTCGCCTCTAATATTTAGAAGTGGTCCACCACTGTTACCAGGGTTAATGGCAGCATCAGTTTGCATAAGGTCCTTATAGTTACGAACTTTTCTATAGTCTTCGGTATCAGCAATTTGGATTTGGCGACCTTTAGCACTCAAAACACCGATAGTAACTGTATGGTCAAAGTCTGCTCCCCAAGGGTTACCAATAGCTATGACCCATTCACCAACTCTTGATTTGTCTGAGTTGCCAAGAGGTACAGAAGTTAGTTTATCTGGGGCATCAATTTTAAGTACAGCTAAGTCCAGATCATAATCCGCACCAACTAGTTTAGCAGTGAAAGGTTTATCATAGCCCTGTACCGTAATCTGAATCTCACTAGCACCACGCACTACGTGGTCGTTAGTGAGGATGTAACCATCTTCACTTATAATAAAGCCAGTACCTTGTCCATAGTTTTCAGGTTGTGGTGTCGTATAAGAATCACCAAAGAAATAACGGAAGAACATATCATTTGGTGATGCGTATTGTTCTTGATTTTTAGAGATTGCTAAAATGTAGACTACAGCAGGTGAGGTAGCTTCAGCAACATCTGCAAAAGCATAGGGGCTGCTAATATCAGAGACCAAAGGTGCTGTTTGTCCCGCTGATACAGGTGGATCGAAGAACTTTTCTTCGACTGGCTTAAAAAAGTTACGAACAGCTGGCACAGAAAAAGCAATACCACCAGCTATGAAAGCCAATAAAGCAATGGCCAAAAGGGAGAAACGCTGTTTGTGTGGAATACGACTCATTAAATATCTCCTCCTTCAGAGGTTTAGCCTATAACTATTATAACTTTGTAAATAATACCGGGCAATGGTACTGCTATAGATATTGTCGTTTCTGTGGCGTTAATGTTCAACAGGAGTGGTAAAATATGTTCTTACAAAGATATGATTCCCAAGATAAGATGACTCAAATCCTTTTCTTGCTTTCGCAGGGAGAAACAGTCTCTGGGGAAGTGATGTCTCAAAAAGTTGGTGTTAGCAGGAATGCGATCTGGAAGCAGATCAATAATCTCCGCGAATTAGGTTACGAGATCCTAGCTGAGACTAAATCAGGCTATAGGTTAGTTAGCAGACCAGACAGACTTTATCCAATGGAATTTTGGCCATATAGAAAAACTATAAACTTTGGTAATACCATATATTGGGACTATGATATCCCTTCTACTAATGACAAAGCTCAGGAACTGGCAAGAGCTGGAGCAGAGGAAGGGACTATCGTTTTAGCTGAGACTCAGTCTCAAGGTAGAGGAAGACGTGGAAGAGCTTGGCAATCAGCTCCTTCCCAGGGTATATATTTATCATTAATTTTAAGACCAGTACATCCTTTAGCTGAGGCTTCACCTTACACATTCTTAGGTGCCTATGCTGTTCTCAGGTTCTGTAGGGAGCTAGGTATACCAGCACTAGTTAAATGGCCAAATGATATTCATGTAAATGGTCTAAAAATATCTGGCATATTAACAGAACTTTCAGCAACTGGTCAAGACATAGGCCACATTGTCCTGGGGTTAGGGCTTAATGTAAACCAAAAAGAGTTTCCTAAGGATATTCCTGCTACATCACTAAGTTTAGAATTAAAGCAACCTCTTTCCCGTGTGGATGTTCTCGCAAGACTATTAGTTTATTTAGAAGAAGGCTATAGAAGGTTGAATCAAGATAGTAAGTGGCTTATACAGGTAATGCGAGAGAACTCTCTTCTTTTAGGTAAAGAAGTGGTTGTTACAGGTGGTGTAGAATTAGAAGGTACAGCAGAAGACATAGCTCTAGATGGTGCTTTGTTAATTAGGACACCAGAGAAACTGGTTAAGGTTTGGGCTGGTGATGTCAGTGTTAGACCAAGGGAGTTAAAAAAAGACAAATAAAGCTACACTAACAGGAGACCTCACTTTTTCCCAAAGTGAGGTCTCCTGTTAGCAAAAAGACTTTGCGTTCTTTTTTCTAAGTAGAGATATCTTTAATTTATGGAGAGAGTAAATTAGAAGAACATCAAGGTTATTATAGATCTTAGCCGAAGTTTTTAAGGGATTGGTTTTAAAAGGGAGGTTGTCAGGTGATTTATCATAACAAGAAAAATGTTCTGCGCCGGCTGTTTGTTTTTTTCTTATTATTACTAATAAGTTTTCAAGTAACTGGCAATGAAATTAGAGCTATGTGGGTTGTACGTAACACATTACAAAGCAAAACCTCTATCCAAGAGATGATTAAAATAGCAGAACTAGCAGGGATCGACAATCTCTTTGTCCAGGTTAACATGAGTGGCTTTGCTTATTATAAATCAGGCCGATTACCTCTTGCTGTAAGTAGTTTTGATCCTTTGGATTATGTATTAAAAGAGGCTCATAGTAGAGGAATAAAAGTCCATGCTTGGCTTAATGCTTTTACTGTTGGTTCTTTGGGTAGTAAACCACAAAATAGCCAAAATGTCCTTTATAAACATCCTGATTGGGCTCTTGTTGATAGCGATGGGCATTCGGTACTCAGCTATTCTAAAGGTAAATCTAGTGAAGCTCTACCTACATTATATCTTGAGCCTGGCCTTAAAGAAGTTCAAAACTGGGTGGTAGAGAATTTCTTGGAGGTAGTTGCCCGTTACCCAGTAGATGGAATTCATTTTGATTTTATTCGTTACCCTGGGAGAGATTTTGGCTATCACCCAGAAGCCACCAAAGACTTTGTCGCTAAGTTTGGTTTTAAACCCCAAGAGTTAACTAAAGACTTTCTAAAAACCAGAGAGAGGTTAGGCAGAGAGCGCTATCAGGAAGCACAACGGTATTTTGATGATTTTCGCCGTGCTCAGATTACAAGTATTGTGCAAAGAGTATATGAAGGTACGAAGAAACTAAGACCTAATTGTCTAGTATCAGCAGCTGTTTTTCCTGAACCATCTGATGCTAAGGAACAGAAGTTTCAAGATTGGTTTACCTGGCTTTCGGAGGGATTTTTAGATTATGCCTGTCCGATGATCTACGATACGGAAGATTATATTTTAGCCATGAGACTTAATTCTATAGAAAAATTAACCACGAAAAATCGGGTGATAGTTGGCTTAGGGCCTTATAAAGATTCTGTGGAAGGCACTTTACGTAAGCTAGATTATGTTAAAAGTCGAGGTTTTGCTGGCTTTATATTATTTAGTTACGATTCTATTAAAGAGAGTTCTTTAGGGACAAAGATGAACCGAGAATAAAAACAGCAAATGGTGAACTTTCTGTCTTCATAAAAAGGGATAAATGATTTTTTACTGAACCTAGGTAAATAGAAGCCCTAGGGGGGCAAACGCGAAGGGGAGGATGTATATGAAGAGATTGATGGCCATTTTATTAGCTGTCTTGCTGTTGGGTTCATTAACTGTACAGGCTGCTGATGTTGCTGTTTTAGATAGTGCTTTAGCAGCTGAGTTTTATGCTAGTTTAGGCTGGCCTTATGAAGCTATGATGGATGGCTTGATTGACCTATTTAAGGAAGCTAAGATTTCTTTTTCAGTAATCTCTGACGAAGACCTATCTAACAGTAAAAAGTTAGGTGAGTTCAAAGTACTTGTACTTCCTGACAACCGTAAAATGGATACAGCTGCTGTTGACACAGTTCTTAAGCTGGTAAATAGTGGCAAGTTAAAGGTCTTCGGCAGTTATCAATCTTCCTTCCGAGATGCTGCCAATGCTAGAGTGGGCGATGGTAACTTCCAATTAGAAGAGATCTATGATATGAAATATGCTGCTTGGGTCCCTGGTGGGAATATCTTTATTGGTAAACCAGATGGTCTGAAAGATCACCCTGTATGGAATGGTATACCTTCTGAGATCGAGTTGGTTAAAGCTGACCAAATGTCTTGTGAATGGCTAGGTATTGGTAAGCCAATTGGTATATGGTTAGATAATTCTTTAGAACCCCTCAGAGAAGAAGATCTTAATGTAGCACTTGTCGAAACTAAAGGCGCTATTTACAGTAGTGCCTGGTTCTGGCATCCAGATAATCTAGAGGAAAAAGAGTTCAGAACTTTCGCTGTTAATATCATAAAATACCTTCTAAGTAAGTAAATGTAAAGGGATCGGTTTTACCGATCCCTTTTATTAATTTAGAAGGGAGATGTGTAGGTGTTGGGAAAAAAAGTAGTAATGTTCTTCGTAATTATTTTGCTAGGTGTTTCTTTGCTGGCTAGTGCTCAAAAAGGTAAACTACTTAATGGTAAGATAATAGTTCTTGATCCTGGTCACGGAGGTAGTGAAAGTGGCACTACAGCTGAGGGGATAACAGAGAAAAAGGTCAATTTAGAGGTAGCTTTACGATTAGAAAAATTGCTTGTAGGCTCAGGAGCTACGGTTTATCTGACGCGAAAAGATGACCGTTATGTATCTTTGGAGGAAAGAGTACGTTTATTTCATAAATATAACCCGGATTTAATCCTCTCCTTACACCACAATGCTAAACCCTATGACCCTGCAGCTAATGAAGTTTCTGTGTACAGACCATCTTTCCCCACTAAAGAAGCAAAAAGATTTTCAAAGTTAGTTATGCAAGAACTGGTGAAGGCTACGGGCAATCCTCGCGGGGCTTTAGGGCCAGCCAACTACTATATACTAGCGAATTCTAAGTCGTTACCTGTAGTTCTAGCAGAGCCCTATTACTTCACCTTTCTTGAACACCTTAAATTATTAAAAAAGCCAGAGACCTGGCAGTTAGAAGCAGATGCTTATTATAAAGCTATAATACTCTTTTTTGATGAATCGGTAGAGGTTAAATGAAAACGAGAGCTAAAGCTCTCGTTTTCATTTACAGGGGTCTATTTGGAGTGTGGGATAATGACTTATAGATTTTTAATATATCTAGAGAACTCTTTAATTTTTCTCTGGATTTCATCGGTAGATTCTTTGGCGGCTTGTTTGATGGCGGTTTCTGGATTTTCGTTTTGGAGAACTACCTTGTTGAAAGCAAAATCAATATAGCGGTTAGCTACGTGGCCGCCAATAACTGCAGTCTGCATACGGCAGGTAGCTAGAGCTTCTTTGGCTAGACCTAATTTATCTTTAGGGAATGGTGCGTTGTCGATAGCATTTTTGTTAGCAAAGAAAAGCCTGTTTTTGTGCAACTGGTTACCAGCTTGAGAGAACTTAACTGCGAAATCGTTGGAACTTAGCCATTCCATGAACTTCCATGCAGCATCTTTCTTCTTGGTGGAGTTAACCATGGACCAAACTAACATTTTACCAGTGTTGGTGCGATCAATAGAGCCATCTTTTTGTTTGGTACCAGGGAAAAGAGTAATATCCCATTTACCACTAAGTTGAGGAGCAGTAATTTCAAAACCAGCATAGTACCAGTTCTGCAAGATCTGTAGTGGAGTTTGACCACTAGCAAAGGTAGTAAAGGCAGGGTCCTCAAGTGGCAACTTATATTCTTTGTGAAGAGCAGTTAACTCTTTAAATGCAGCGATATTTTCAGGAGAATCTAAGTTAGAGGCAGAGCCATCGTTTTTGTAGATATCTGACTTTCTCTGGAAAACAAAAGGCAATAGTTTACCTACGTTTGGACTATCACCTTGATAGAAGTAGAAGGTATCCATGTTGCGAGCTTTAAGCTTGATAGAAGCAGCTCTTACATCATCCCAAGTTTGGGGTGCACTAAGACCTAACTCTTTGAAAATATCAGTGCGGTAGTAAGTCCATTCCCAGTTAACCTCGCCAGGTATAGCGAAAAGAGCAGACTTATATGATACAGCTGGTAAAAGCATAGGGTTCATTTGATTAGTTACATTTTTAATTCCTGACAAGGTGTTGAGGTTAACTAAAGCACCACGTACACCTAATTCAACAGCTTGGTTGGAGTAGAGTTCGACAATGTCAGGGGCATCTCCACCTAGATAAGCTAAAAGCAGCTTGTTGTTAATATCTTCAGTGGGGACAAGAACGATATCTACTTCGATACCTGTTTTTTTAGTAAAGTCGTTTTTAACCATATCTCTGAGAACTTCGCCCATTTCTGCACCATACCAGGTCCAGACGGTTATTTTCTCAGCTGCTAAAGTGCTACAAACTAAAATGAAGACTAAGCTTAAGCTAAGGAACCATTTTTTTGACCGGAACATTAAGAAATTCCTCCCTTTTGATTAGGTTACACATAAGCCCGTGCAAACAATAATGAACCAGATAAACTCGTTATAAGGAATAGGTGTTATAACTCTATATCCTGCGTTATATAACGGTTATATTCTTAATATCTATTCTCCTCATTCTGGTTTTTTCCTTCTATGAGAAAAGAAAAATAGTAAAAAGTTTGAAATAACTTAGATCATGGATAAGAATCCGAGGGAGGGAAAAATCTCGCTAATACTCTTACCCTATAAGGTAAAATGTAGTTATTCGGAACTGTTTTTTATGGGGTCTTTAATCATTATTAGCCAGCAGCCTAATAAGTCGCGGGTTGAACCTCGCAAGGAAAAACCAGCACTTTTGTAAAGACGATAGGCTTTTTCGTTTTCCGGGCGCACTTCCAATACAACATGTTGGTTACCAATCTCTAAAAGAGCTTGATCAAGTAATACCTTACCAATACCATGAGATTGTTCACTTGGTAGAAGGGCAATAGACATGATTCTGCCTCTAATAGGAGGCAGATCAACATCGTAATGGCGTTTCATTTGCAGTTGAGAGTGGATAAGCTTACTGATCTCACTAGGTTTGATAACTAAGTTTCCTTTAATTAAAGCTTGCAAATAATTTTTTAACGAGGAAAGCGAAAAGAGCTTTCTATTAGTTTGAGAATCGTTATCAGTATAACAACAATAGCCTACAGCAGGATCACCATAAAGGAGGACTCTAGCTCCTGATTTCATTAGCGTGGTAAAAGAAGGAATTAATAGCTTTTGGACGCGAGCATCGGAGCCAGGTCCGTAGTAAAAAGAAACACTACCTGGAAATGCCTGGGTATAGATTTCAGCTATTCTGGCTAGATCATTTTGCTTAGCATAACGAAGGGACATAATAATCACCTATTCTACTAGATTAAACTCGAAGTGGGTAATGTCCTCTCCTTTAGCTTCGTCAATAAAATCTTTCAGAGGGACAATTTCCAGGCCTTTTTCTCTTAAACCATCGATAACCTTCGGTAAGGCTTGGATTAAAGCGTTATGGTCTCCGCCTTCACTAGCAATGAGAGCACCACTATCATGGAGAAGAATTATTTCCCCACCTTTGGATTTATTAACAATTCGCGCAATAATATTAGAAGCAGAAGTACTTTTTTTCCAGTCTCTTCCCGAGATGGTCCAGAGAACAATCTCTTGACCTATAAGGTGAGCAAGTCTTCTATAGCGAGCGTCATACATACCCCTTGGAGGACGTAGGTAAGTAGGAGTTTCTCCCGTAACTTGTCTGACAATCTTATTCGTGCCAATAATCTCTGCAGTTAACTTTGATTGTGTAAGAGTAGGGACATTGACATGATGATAAGTATGATTACCTACTTCGTGACCTTCATCAACAATACGGGCAGCAATCTCAGGATATTTTTCTACATGTGAACCAACCATAAAGAAGGTAGCTTTAACATTTTTCTCCTTAAGGATATCTAAAATTTGAGCTGTATATTCTCTGCTAGGACCATCGTCAAAGGTTAGAGTAACTTGATTGGAGTTAAGTGAACCTCTTCTATAGATGTCTGGCTGATAATCAAAGCCATAGTAGACATAGAAATTAGCGACTATAAGGATGAGGGAAATAGCTAAAGAAGTTGCGATAATCCAACGCAGGTATTTATGTTTTAAAACCTGATTAATAGTTTTATAGCGTTTAGCAATTTTTAATAAGAAACTATTCATTAAAGCTCCTAAGCAGGCAAAGATAAGTATACTAAAGATAATTCTAGTATTTGTAAAAGGACCCATTGTTAACCTCCGATCTAGCTTTTAGCTATCTAAAAAAAATAAAAATAGTATGAACTTTAAATGGTTTTCTTTCGTCATACGAACGAGGTGATAAAGATGCAACAGATAATTAAAGCTGTAGATGTATACAAATCTTATCACAAAGAGCCTGTTCTTAAAGGGTTGAACCTTACTGTTAACAAAGGCCAGATTGTTGGCTTATTAGGCCCTAATGGTGCAGGGAAAACAACTACCGTCAGGCTACTAAACGGTGTAATTGGTCCTGATAAGGGCCAGCTAGAGGTCTTTGGATTAACTCCAGAGAAATCTGGTGATAAGATTCGTAGTTTATGTGGTGTGCTCACTGAAAGTGCTGGTTTATACCCTCATTTAAGTGGTGAGCAAAATTTAGCCTTTTTTGGTGAACTGTATGGTGTAACGAAGAAAGAAGTTAGGTATGACTTGTTGAAAGACTTTGGCCTTTTAGAACACAAAGATAAAAAAGTGGGTAGTTATTCGACAGGGATGAAAAAGAGGTTAGGTATTGCTAAGGCATTACTGCCTAGTCCGGAGTTGTTGTTTTTAGACGAACCAACAACTGGACTAGATCCAGAAGGAGCACGTGATTTACTAAGCTATATAGAGAAACTCAATAAAGAGAAGGGTGTTACCATATTAATTTGCACCCATATCTTAAAACAGGTAGAAGAACTATGTCACCGCTTCCTTTTTTTAGATAGTGGGAGGATTATCGAAGAAGGAACTCTAGAAGAGATCGAAGCTAAGTACCTAAAGGAGTTTCTTGTAAGGGTTGAGACTGATGTAAGTGTTAGTAACATCTCTTCTTCGTTTCAGCTAATAACCCATACCCCAGGCAAGCTCACTTTTAAACTAAGTAATAAGAGCGATATCCCTATTCTTCTACGGCACTTGTTAGAGAAAGGTTCCGTATATAGTTCAGAAATATTAGGTCGCGACCTAGAAACTATGTATTTCAAGATTAGGGAGGCAGGAAGATGAATATTAGAGCTATAAAAGCTATTGCGAAGAAAGATCTAAGCTCAGTGACCAGTAATGTGCAGATTTTCTTACCTATGATCATCGTGCCACTAATTTTTTGCGTTATCTTTCCTGCTACTTTAATCCTTGCTACTAGGTTTACTGATTTAAATCAAGCTACTAACATGGAACCAATCTTAAAAATACTAGAGAGTCTTCCTGAAGAAAGCACTTTGGCCAAAGACTTGGCGAGTTTCACCGAACTAAATCAAAAGTTAATCTATCTTTTTCTCAATTACTTCTTTGCTCCAATGTTTCTACTCATACCAATTATGGGAGCCAGTTTAGTTGCTGCTAATAGCTTTGCTGGTGAGAAAGAACGTCGGACTTTAGAAAGTTTGCTTTTTGCACCTGTCGATATCTTTTCGCTATTTTTCGGTAAGGCATTAGCTGCCTTTCTTCTTGCTATAGGTTTAGCTATTGGTGGGTTTATTCTCTATGGGTTAACGATTAATATCTTAGGCTATCCTTTATTTAATAGAGCGATCTTTCCCCAAAGCAATTGGTTAGTGCTATTAATTTGGGTAGTCCCTTCCTTTAGCATTCTAGCGATTCTTTTTAATGTAGCTGTTTCGGCTAAGGTAAAAGGCTTTCAAGAAGCTAACCAAATGAGTGTTTTTGTAGTATTGCCCATCGTTTTTTTACTAATATCACAGATACTGGGAGCTTTTATTATCGATACCAAGTTTTTATGGCTTTTAGGCGGGGGTGGTCTATTTATTTCCGCACTAGCCTTGTGGCGTATGGTAGGTTACTTTGATCGTAATCGTCTCTTTGAAAGCCAAATTTTTTAGATTGGGTGAAGCACTATGCAATGGGAGGTAAAATCGAGAGAGTGTGATCTAGGCGAACAACAGTTACTAGATAAAGCTATTAAAGGAGATAAAGACGCTTTAAGCCTTCTACTACAGAACAATTATCAATTTATTATGGGGTATTTTATAAAACTCACTAGTTCGCCAGAGATTGCTCTTGATCTAACCCAAGAGACTATGTTAAGAGCGATAAAAAAGTTAAGCCAATTTAATAAAAAAGCCAAACTCTCGACTTGGTTAATTACAATTGGCACTAATATCTATAGGGATTGGCTACGGAAAGAAAAACGTGCTAAGGAAGAGCTAGATCAATTGGTAATTAACGAACCAGCGCCTAAAAATGATGCTCTTAACCAGATAATTGAAAGCTTACCACCAGAAAAAAGGTTACCCTTGGTGTTGAAATATTACTATGGCTATACTTATGAGGAGATTGCCATAATTTTAGAGATTCCTCCTGGTACAGTACGTTCGAGATTGCATAATACCATTAAAGAATTAAGATGCAAACTCTAAGAAAGGGAGGGAAAGTAAAATGCTAAACTGCCAAAAAGCAGAAGAATTAATGATTGATACTTTATTAGAGAAAAAGCCTCTACCTAAAGAAGTAGCTAGTCATATTAATGAGTGCCAAAGTTGCCAAGTCCTATTTGATGATCTGCAAAAAATGAAAAGCCTTCTCGATGAGCCTATAGAGTCCATGAATACACCACCTATTTGGTACTTTTCACACTTGGTGTCTTCAAATAAAGAAGATGAAATTACTAGCCAGGAAACTATTCTCTTTTTTCTATTGGCAGGCTTTATCCTTGGTATAGCGTACTGGGTAATCAGGTTAAATTTGTTCGGACCATTTATAGCGATAACTAGTTTTGGTGCTTTACTTCTTTCACTAGTGGCAGTGAGTGTAGGCAGAGAAACGAGGGATTAGAGATGCCGCTAGAACTATTTCCACTTCTAGGATTAATTCTACTAGCTCAAGGTTTATATATCTTTAAAAAAGCTAAGAAAAAAGGCTTTAATCACTGGCTCTGGGGGTTTATAGGACTTTTAAATGCTCCCCTATCTTTAATCTACTTCCTGGTCTATTCTGCTTACAAAAGAGGCGAGAACTTAGCTAACTTATTAGTTAAATCACTCCTAGTAGGACTTTGGAGTGGAGGCATAATGGTCGTAGTCTCTTTAGTAAGCAGAGAAAAGTTTAGTTTAGAAGCTGAAGCCTTAATTGTAATTACAATTTTAGGAGCGATTTTAGGAATCGCTGGATTCTTGTGGGGGAAAGAATCTTAGTTATAAGTTAAGAGCTAGTAGGTACAGTTTGGAAGGTATGAATATATTGTAGCTTTTAACCGGTAAGGCTACTTGTGAATGAGCTTACACCTATCTCTTTGGAACTTACATTTTTGTAAGGATGAGTTTTAGTTAAACAATTTTATGTACCAAGGCCTTTAAGGCCTTGGTATTTTACGCTAGTTTTGAATTATGAGCAAACTCACGTAAAAAAACTCCCTGCCTTAAGTATAGAGAAACGAACCTACATAAGTACTTTCTCGTTTAACAAGTCTTGTTTAGAGTGGCACCGGCATCGATTAGCGAAAGATTTTCTCACAAGAGATTTTGGTTATGATAAAATCCCATGACTAACCCACAGAAGTGAAGGTTGCCTGCTTCAGCTATTGTTTTATTAAATAATCTTGTGGCGATAGTTCTATCTTCATATCGTAGTCTCTTTCTCTACTCGCTTTTTCTTGTTAATAACAGGTCATTCGTTAAATCCTTCTTGGCTATTCAGGGCTTTCCTCTTTTGTTTATGCTTTTATGTACTTATGTTCCTTTTTTGCAAACCTTAAATTCTAAAAAGACTCTACCAAAACCTTAGCGGCAATATAAAAGGACCTACCTCCCTGACTAATTTGTGGAAGGCTGGTCCTTTTTGGTTTTACAATATAATGAAGTTTAAAACTGTTTAGCTATTTTAGGTGAACCAGATTGAGTTTTTTATACAACGGTATTTGGTTTTTTAGCTTACTAATTGTATCGTAATTTGCTAGTTAACTTTAGCTGTAAAAAATGAATAGCTAGTTGGTATAGCTTTTAATCTCCCTCTTATTGTCAAAAAGGCTAAATTTATTTAGCCACTGTTTCATTACTTTGAGGTAGTTCTTTCTTTGGTGTACCTTTGATGCGAATTGTTCCATTTTGGTCTCTGGCTAACTCAAACTCATAACCTCTATTGGCTAGGGAAAGCGCTAGCCAGATAACAGTAATTACTAAAAGAGAACTAATAGCTGTATAAATAGGTGATTGATACTGAAGGGGAGGTAGAGGCGTTTTTGTACTGTTTTTTAAAAGGTATTGGAGATCTTTAGGTAGTTCGGTTGTATTATTAGCAGCTGTTTTAATAGTGAATTCCTCTTTAGCTTGCATTAAAGAACGTAGCTCTTTAAGAAAAGGAAAGATGCTCATACTAGAGCGGTCTAAAGTTTTCATAGCCATTAATAGGCCTCCTTGTCTCCGGATATCTAGCTGTGAGACATGAAGACCGGAATATGTTAATTAGTCTACCTTTATTTTAACACAGATAGAAAAAAGCAACTGTTTAAATCTCAGTTGCTTAGGTCAAGCTGATTTAGGGTGTTTTAGGTGGTTAGACTTTGTCCTCTCACCCAAATAGGGGCAGTAAACGTGGGGATTAAACCAGCTGAGTTAGTTAAGTGTTCTTTACCCTGTCTAGAATGTGTTAAAGAGTATAATCTTTTAACTTATTTTTTAGCCAGGGACTTTTATCTTGTTTATCAGCCGGATTTATTGCAAAGAAGTCTGGAATCTCCTTGTGTAGGGGAGGTTTTGCAAAGATTAGGTTATTCTTTTAATGTTAGGCAAGCATTGAGTTTACTAAGCGAGAAGTTTAAAGAGGGCTGTCCTCCAGAGATCGGCTTTTTTGTTGGATATCCTCCCAAAGATGTCTTTGGTTTTATGGGATATGGAGGATTTAACTATGTTAAAACACAAGGTTGGTGTATGTATAAGCCCCTCTTACCTTCGGAAAGATTGTACTTTCAGTATAAGAGGGCAAGAGAGGAGATAAGGAAGGATTGTCCTTCTCTAGATACTAATTAATCACTTTATTGACTTGCCAGATCCAAAATATATTCCCATAACTGTTCAAAGCGTTCTTGCCAAGTGGTTGAGTGATTAAATAATTGGTAATTATCAATAAGGCCAGAAGCCAATTCTTCATCATAGGGTAGGCTGCCTAGATAGGGTATGTCTTCTTCTTGGCAATATTCTTCTATAAATGAACTATTATTAGAGGCCATATTTAGGAGTACACCAAAAGGGCGATTAACCTTTCTTGAATGGTCTACTGCTTTGGCTAACCATTTTCTTTCCTGCCGTGAATCACCAGTAACAATTAAGATAAAATCAGGACATATGATGGAGCAGGAATCATAATCAGAAATATCAGGTGCACAATCGATAATATTAAGGCCATATGGATCTATATAAGAGCGAATTCTTTTAATTAGAGAAGTTGCTTTAACCGCAGAATTATCAATACGTGCTTCGACTACTGTTAGGCCATGATAATCTCCCTTATGAATATATCCTAAGGTATAAGGTTCTAAAGATATCGCATGGTCTACACAGAAGGACGAACAGATACCGCAGTTAGCACAACGCTCAGGTAAAATAACAATACTGTTTTTAAACTGGATAAAAACACCAAAGCGGCAGTTTTTTACACAGTTAAAACACTTGGAACAATTAGTAAAAGAGATTTTTGGAGCGTTTATTTTAACTGCAACTTTTTCTTGCCAGTTAATAGGTAAGAGTACAGTATTCGATTGTTCAACATCACAATCGAGTAAAGTTACAGGAAAACGATCTTTGAGCACCAAAGCTAGGTTAGCTGCTACAGTTGTTCGTCCGGTTCCACAGCATCCACTTACTAAAGCAACTATCATCCTCTCACCCCTTTTCTTAAGAAGCAGGAGGCTGTGCTATTAGTTATTAGTTTGTAATATAGTAGCTATAACTTTACCTAGATTGATCTGGTTTAAGCCTGGGTAATCTTCTATTTGGCCAGCGTCAGCAAGTTTAGCTAACACAGGATCAATTGGTAAGGCTCCTAAGAAGTTAATTTGAAAATCATCAGCCAATGCTTGGCCATTACTAGGCCCAAAGATCTCGTATTTCTCCCCACAGTGAGGGCAGACAGCATAGCTCATATTCTCTATTAATCCTAAGATTGGAGTCCCCATCTTTTCTGACATTTTCAGGGCTTTGCGAACTACCATTTGGGCTAACTCTTGGGGAGAAGAAACCATAACAATTCCAGTTAGAGGCAACATACCTAGGACTGTAATGGCAACATCACCTGTTCCAGGTGGCATATCGATTACTAAAAAATCTAATTCGCCCCAAGTAATATCTTTAAAAAACTGTTGGACAGTATTGTTTAAGATAGGTGCGCGCCAGATAACGGGATCATCTTCGTTAGCTAAAAGCAAATTAACTGAGACAACCTTAATGCCGCTCTTAGTCAGAGGAGGAAAAATCTCGTCATCTTTGGTAGTTAAACCTTCATGGATACCAAAGATTTTTGGAATGCTTGGTCCGGTGATATCGGCATCCATAATGCCTACCTGATAACCTTCTCTAGCTAGAGAAGCTGCTAGTAAAGCAGTTACAGAAGACTTACCTACACCACCTTTACCACTCATTACAGCAATGATATTCTTGATCTTTGAATGTGGATTTAATTCGAGTTTATCCATTATTACGGGTTAAGCCCGCTACCACTCCCTTCTGGACAAAACTATGTCACAAGTTTCAGTGAAAACAGGTAAACAGCACCTAACAGATATTATAACTGCAGGTGCTGAAAAAACCAACGCTCATTAGTTTGTTACATATATTTATCGAAATAATAAATTGGTCTTTTTCTTTCCAGTTTATTTATACCTCAATTACATTACCGGTAAACGCTAATTGAAACTTTTCCCCTAAAGTGCTGGCGAAGGCAAAAATTGCCTTACAGCCTGTGCAGTGGAGAGGTATAACTTTTTCAAAATGTTGATCGAGCAACTTGGCATATTCCTTGATAAGTTCCCCATTAGCATCTAGAAGGTGAAGACCGCCGATTATCATATGAAACTTTTTACAACCAGTTAATCCCTTGGCTTTATCGAGCATAGCTTTTATCCCTCTATGACCGCAACCAGAGACAATAACCCAACCTTTTTTCGTATTAATTAATAACATCTGTTCATCAGGCAAGGTCTCTTCGTGTAGGCCTGTACTAGTCCAGTTATAAAAGACTGCAGGCGGTATATAATCTTCGCTCCCTTGGGTGAGAGGGATTTCTCCTGAAAGAATTAAGCCAGGAATAATTTCATAAGAATCAGTGTTAAAACAGAGTTCCACTTGGTTGTTTTTCAAGGTATTAGTTGAAACTGGGCAAGATACATTGCGTAAGAAATCGTCAGCATCACGGGCAAACTTTTCTTCAAAAATATTGGGGTGAGCATAGATTTTCTTTAGTTTAAAAGGAAGTAAACAACTCAATCCGCCTGTGTGTTCTCGGTGGCCATGACTTAAAATGACACCGTCTAATTCTGGTAGATTAAGGTTAAGGTTAGCAGCGTTAACTAAGAGCGTTTCCCCTGCTCCAGTATCAAAAAGAAATTTTTTATTACCATACTCAATATAAAGAGATAAACCGAATTCGCCCAAGAGATAGGGTTTATCTAAACAGCTATTTACTACAATTGTAATGCTTAAGTCACTCATCACCAATTCCTCCATTTCTAAAAGGCTAAGCGAGCATTTGTTTGGAGACAAGTTCTTGATACAGGGAACTTGATTTCATGAGTTCGTCTCTAGAGCCTATAGCCTCTAGCATACCTTTGTTTAATACTGCAATTCTGTCTGCATATTTCAATGTAGCAAAGCGATGAGCAATGATAATACAGGTCCTATTTTTTAAGATGTCTTCCATAGCGTTTTTAATAGCTGTTTCTGTTTTAGCATCGACACTAGAAGTAGCTTCATCGAGGATCAAGATGGAAGGGTTAGCTAGGATCGCCCTAGCATAGGAGATTAACTGTTTTTGCCCACCGGAAAGTCCTTTCCCTGCCTCACCAATTTCGGTGTTATACCCTAAAGGTAGAGTTAGGATGAAGTCATGGATAGCAGCCCGTTTGGCTGCTGTTTCTATGGCCTCCATATTAGCATTTGGTCGGCCATAGGCGATATTATCTTTGAGCGTTCCGGCAAAAAGGGTTACAGTCTGAGGTACGACAGCAATATGTTTCCTCAGATTTCTATTGTCTAGGTCTCGCAAATCGACACTATCAATAGAAATACTACCTTTTTGTGGATCATAGAGTCTAGATATTAAACTAATTAAAGTACTTTTCCCAGAACCAGTAGGACCTACCAAGGCTAAGGTTTCTCCTGGTTTGATGGAAAGGCTAAAATCTGTAAAGAGTGGTTTTTCGTTATAACCGAAGGTAATATTTGTAATCTCTATTTGACCTCGACAATCTTTAAGTTGTTTGGCGTTAGTAGGTTGTGGTACTGCAGGTTTTCTACTTAGATAATCTGTTATTCTTTCTAGTGAAGCGAGAGAAGATTGTAAGACTGTATAGAGATTAGTTAGATCGGAAAGAGGTTGAAATAGCTGACGACTATAACTAAGAAAGGCTAATAAAGTACCAATGGTAGCTCTGCCTTTAGCTACTTCAGTACCTCCTACCCAGAGAATAAGGATTAACCCACCGACTTGGATGATGGCCATTAATGGCGACAAAGTCGCCATAGAAGAGACTGCTTTAATATTAGCTTTCACAGCTTCTTTGGATTTGTCTGAAAAGATAGCTGCATTTTTATCTTGTCTATTAAGGGATTGCACAACCTTAATTCCAGAGATATCTTCTTCTACACCGGAGGTGAGTTCGGCACTTTTTTCTCTAGCAGTAGCGTAGACTGTCTTGATTTTATAACCAAACTGTCTTAGTAGTATGATCATAATTGGAACCGTAGTCAAAAGCCACCCAGCAAGCCTAGGTGAAAGTTTGAGCATAATATAAATCACGCCAACTAAAGTAAACAAATCTCCAATAAGAGAGAGAAGACCAGAAGCGACTAAATCCGATAATGCTCCCACATCGCCACTAAGTCTAGTAATAATGTCGCCAGTTTTTTCTTGTTCGAAAAAGCTAATCGATTGATTTAGAACATGTTGATAGAGTTCTTCTCTAATACGACTAACAGATCTGTTAGCCGCTTTCGAGGTGAAGTAACCTCTTAAATAAGAACCAGTCCAAGTAATAAGGGCTATAGCGATTAAGGTTAAGGCCACGAAGAAAAGGCCTTTTTTATTGGCGGAACTAATATATTTATCGATAGCTATCTTAGAGAGATAAGGTAATGCTAAACTACAAACTGTTACTACGATCATAGCTAAGAAAGCATAAAAGAGTGTGCTTTTTTCGAGTTTAATTTGATTGATGATCAAAGCTTTGGTCTGCCGGTCTAGATCCTTTAGTTTTATTTTGGGTCCTGTTGGTTTATCGGGGAGGTGCCTGATATATCTTCTCATTGGGCTACCTCCTTTGCTTGAAGAGACTGTTCTAGATAAGCTTCTTTATAAAATCCACCTAAGGCTAGTAACTCTGTGTGGGTGCCTACCTGAGTTAACTGGCCTTTTTCTAATACCGCGATACGGCCTGCATTCTGAATTGCCCATAGTCTATGAGCAATAACAATTGTTGTACGCGAATTAGTTACATTTAAAAGAGCTTTTTCCATTTTAGCCTCTGTTCCAGCGTCGATATTAGCAGTAGGTTCATCAAGAATTAGTATCGGTGGATTAACAAGAATGACTCTTGCAATAGCAATTCTTTGCTTTTGTCCCCCTGATAAGCGAACACCTCTTTCGCCAATAGGTGAGTCATAGCCTTGGGGAAGAGTCATAATAAAATCATCGATCTCAGCTGCTTTTGCAGCCTCTCTAATTTCGTCTAGACTAGCATCAGGCTTACCATAAGCTATGTTGTCTCTAATAGAACCATCAAATAAGAATGTCTCTTGTAAGACAAAGCCAATTTTAGCTCGTAAAGATTTTAGTTTATATTCTTTGATATCTACACCATCTAACAAAATACGACCACTGGTAGGATCATAAAAACGAGGTATGAGGCTAATTAAAGTCGATTTTCCTGCACCAGTTGGGCCGACTAAAGCCACTCTTTCTCGAGGTAGAATCTCGAGAGAAATATCTTTAACAATCATAGCCGAATTAGGATAAGCAAAAGAAACATTTTCAAAAGTTAGTTTACCCGCTACGTCGGGTACATCCAAAGCACCTTCTTTTTCTTTGACATTAGAAGTAGTATCGAGGATCTCGAAAATTCTTTCTCCAGCCGCAGCTGAGGATTGGATCATACCGATAAGAAAACCACTTTGGCGAATAGGCCTTGCTAAAAGTCCTAGATAACTAGTAAAAGCAATGAGAGTACCTAAGGTTATTTGTTCCTTGATGACTAAAGAGCCACCGATAAGAAGGACTAAAGCTGAAGCAGTACTAGTAAGGAAACCAATATAAGGTTGCCAATAAGAGCTAACTTTACTAGAAGAAATTAACAGATCACAGACTTCACGGTTCTTCGTAGAAAAACGTAGGAGTTCCTCTTTTTCGGTACCAAAAAGTTTAATAATTCTCATACTAGTGATGGTTTCTTGCATAATGGAGGTTATTTCTCCATTGGCTTGACGATTTTTTCGCCAAAGGGGTCGAACTTTAAAAGCATAAGCTCGCATTGCAATGACCACAAAGGGTATTAAAGCTAAGTATAAAAGACCTAGTCGTGGTTCCCAGATAGTTACTACAATAAAGATGCCGATTAGTGTTAAAAAGTTAACTAGTATATTAACGGCACCAAAACCATATAGCTGTCCCACTGCATGTGAGTCTGCCGTAATTCTCGACATCAAATCACCAGTTTTTGTCCAATCAAAGAAACCAATCGAAAGGTTATTAATATGTTCGTAAAGTGTTTTCCGTAATTGATGAACAGTGTTTTGGCTAATATATTCAGTAAGTATCCGTAATAAAGATGAGAGTACACTTTCAGCTAGCGATATAACTAGAAGTAGCATGGCAACCTTGGGTAATAAAGCAATATTTTTTCCTAGGATGAAGTTATCGATAGCTGTTTTGGTTAAGGCGGGTGTAGCTAAAGCTAATCCTGTGGAAAAGAATAGTAATATAATCGCTAAAACAACTAAAAACTTATAAGGTCTTAAAAAGCTTAAAAGACGCCCAGTAATTTTTAAGGTAGTTAGCTTTTTAATACTTGTATTACTATCCATGCTCATTCTCCTCAAAAAGACCCATCTGCATGACCTCTCTCTAGGTAAAAAATAGTGCCAATGGCTTATAAGTACAATAACATAGAGGTTATTTACTTATTTTTCTTCTAGTTTTGTTTAATACCTGCTAAGATTGTTCGGAGAGATATATTTTGCATAAATATAAATAGCAACGATTATTAATACTTTGAGGACTTTTATAAAGGAATGTTAAAAGTAACTGGCATTTAAACTAAAAAATGGTAGTACGTTAGCACTGCCATTGGTAAGAAATAGAATAGTATCTGGATAAATGTAAATGCAATATATTATGATAATATCCTGTTAACAGCTGATATAAAAGCCCTATTTATTTTTGGTACTTTATGACTCCCTAAGAGAAAATTTTAGTTAAATCTTCAGGTGACAAGGGTCGAAATGACTAAAAAGTAAGATTGCTCTAAAAAAACTACGCTGGATAGAAGAGCAATTTGATACTTTAGTCCCGTTCTTAGAATAATTACTAGTTCTAAGTCCTAAGACATAGGTTATTTTTAGGGCTTAGGCTATATCTAGCAGGTATTTAGAAGAAATACTGTTCAACTTAAGTGAATTTAAATAACAAGCTTTATTATAAATAACAGAGATGTTTAACGCTAAGAGATTAACAGGAATAAAGCTAAAAACTGTTGAATTTATAAGAGATGGTTAACCTTAACTTTTAAGTAAAGGCAATTTTGAAAGGAGGCATCTAGCGTGACTGAGATGCCTAAAGTAGAGAATGTCAGCATAGGACCTATAGTTAATTCACCACAAGTTACAGTTCTTATACCAACATATAACCGGAAGGTAATCTTACTAAAGGCTTTAAAGGGTCTATTTCTACAAACCTTCCCTCAGGATAAATTTGAGATTGTAGTTATCGATGATGGCTCTACAGATGGAACCCTAGATGCCATTCAAGAACTAACACCACCTGTGCAGATAGTTTGTACGAAGACGCAAAGAATGGGTCCGGCTGGAGCTAGGAATCAAGGACTTAAAATAGCTAGAGGAGAAATCATTATCTTCATGGATAGCGATATTGTCCCTTGTCCGGAGTTTGTGGAAGAACATGTTAAAATTCACACTAAAGATAACTTGATCGGTCATGGACCAGTAATTCATACGAATGATTTAGAAAATCCTACGGAAGCTGAGATGAAGATAACTGATATAGCCAATGCGTTCTTTGCTACCGGTAATGCTTCTATACTCAAAAAACACCTTTTTGCAGCTGGCCTATTTGATGAAGATTTTAGAGAATACGGCTGGGAAGATTTAGAGTTAGGCTTAAGGCTTAGAAGGCGTGGCTTAGAAAAAGCCAAGGTCCCAGGAGCTAAAGGTTTCCATTACAAACCTAAACTAACTGTAAGGGATCTACCTAAATGGAAAAGGCGAGAAAGAGAAAGAGGTCATACTGCAGTGATCTTTTATAGAAAACATCCTATTTTTAAGGTTAGATTACAGACCATGATCTCACCTTTCTGGTTCGGTTTAGATCGCTTACTTTCTCTAGGTGGCTGGACGGAGAAGCAATCTGTGGAAGAGTACCTAATAAGGTTGGAAGAACGTGGTACCCATTTATGGCTACGGTTTATAGTAAGGCTTATTACCAGCCATAGTTATTTTGAAGGTATCAGAGAAGCTCTGAAGACCTCAGAGAGTTAACTAATAAAAATCAGTAACTAGTTTTAGGGATTATCTAGCGCCTAAAGGAGGCAATCTTGATGGCACTATCTTCTCACTGGCTTATTATCATAAGTGCCTTATTAGTTGTTTTAGGGAGCTTAGGTCAGTCTACATTAGGTATACTTTTGTTGCTAATTAGCTTACTCTATCCACCCTTTACTAAGTATTTCGTAGGGCAAATAAAAGAACTAAACCCACAAAAAAACAAGCTGGTTATGTTTAGCCAGGGGTTAGTAGTATTAGCAGTTTTATCAACCTTAATAGTAGCAACAAATGATCTTAACGCCTGGGGTACAGCTCTGGGCTTAGCCATTATAGTATTGGTTGTTTTTAATGCAGGGCTTGTAGCCAGACATACAGCCGGTGACTTAGTGTGGTCCTTTTGGGTATTAGGCTCAGTATTAGCGACAGCTTTTGTCTTTTATGACAGATATATTAGAATCAATCACCGAGCTGGCCTTTTAGTTGGTTGTAACGCAGCGGGCACACTCCTACTTATCTCCCTAAGTGTCTTTTTAGCCATGGTATTCAAAGAAACTCCACAGAGACGTTGGATTTATGCTATCTTAGCCCTATTATCGCTTTTTGGTGTTTTATTAACTGTATCCAGAGCGGCTTGGGTAGGCATGCTAGCACTTTTCCTTTCTTTACCGTTTTTTGGTATTAAAACCAAGAAGCTAATGATCGTGGTTTTGTGTGCTTGTCTTTTACTGGGAATACTAATCTATAATATTCCTTTCTGGCGATATCGGTTTAGTACTATCTTTTCAGCTACAGGTGAGTCGTCGCGTATAAATGGTTATAAAGCAGCTACGAAGATGATGTTAAGGAATCCCGTGGGGATTGGTCTCTCCCGTTTCCAAGCCCATTACAGCGCTTACATTAGTGAAGAGAAAGAGTTACTTTCCCATGCTCATAATATTTACCTGCAGTTTGGAGCTGAACTTGGTCCTTTAGGTATGTTGCTTTCTCTATTAATTTACTTAAGCATACCTTATATGTGTTACCAAATTGCTAAGACCAAACCCTATTATGGACCAATTGGTGCTGGCTTTTTAGCAGTAGCAGTGAGAGAACTGTTCGACTGTACCACTTTAGGCCTTTCTGTAGCGGGATTTATCTGGTTTTTCTTTGGTTATATCTGTGCAGAGTATATTAAGACTGTTTCTTTAGAGAGAAAAACCACTATAGCTTAAGCAAAGGGTATCTACTAGCTTGTGCAGCTAGTAAATACTAAACAAAGCAATCTTACTTAGAACATCTAGTCTATAGCAGAATAGGACCTTCAAATAAAAGGAAACCCTAATGGTATGGTGAAAGGTAGGCATATAATAACCTTTTAATGTGTTATTCCTATCAGGGGAGGTTAGGCGAGGGGTTTTAGATTAAAAGCAAGTTTTGCTCTCACTTACTTGGGAAAAACTACCAGATAAATGTATTAAACAAAAGATGCATTAGGAAAGGGGTAAAATAGTGAAGAAAAGTTCTTTAGGACTTCGCTCTAGATTTGCTCTTTTTTCAGTAGGGATAGTGTTATTTGTAATTGTTGTTATGCTTATTCAGAACTTTTCTAGCCTCAAAGCTCTTAATAATAGGAACCTTGAAGATACTACCAAGTTAGTTGCAGCTATGATTGTCGAGGCGAGAGAAACAGCTACAATTTCGGAAGAGGCGTTAGAAGAAGCTCTAAATAAGAAAATGGTAGAAGTTGCTAAGATGGTTAGTTGGTTATTCGCTAGGGGTTTATCCGAGGATGACCTAAAAGAATTAGCAACAGCTGCAGGCATTGATACCTATACTATTACTGATTCAGAGGGTGAAGTTATTATTAGTGAAGCGGTTGACAGTATAGGTTGGGTATTCCCGACAGATGAGTCAGCACAAGCGTATCCGTTTAGAGCAATTCTAAGCGATCCAACAATTGTTATAACACAAAAGACGCAACTACGCGACACAGATAACCAGCCATTTAAATATGTAGGTGTGGGTCGCGTAGATCTTCCAGGCATTGTGCAGGTAGGTATGTTAGCTCATAATGTTGAGGTGTTTAAAGAACAAGTTGGTATTAAAAAAGCACTAGAACACCTACTACAGGATGAAAAATTCTTAGGCTTAGCTCTATATGAAGAAAATGGGAAAGAAGTATTTAATAGCGGTATAGAGGTTGAGTTTGATCCAGCAGCCGAAAAACAGAGAATAACTAAAGAAAAGTCAGAACTTATCACTTTCCCTGTAACTCTAGACGAAAATGAAGAATTATGGGCTATGGTTGAACTCTCAACAGAGATTAACAACCAAGAAATGAATAAGATGATAAGCAAGACCTTATACTTTGCAGTTATAATCTTATTAGTAAGTTTTATACTAGTGTTCTTAATCTCCAAAACAGCCATGAAACCTTTGCAACAGATGAGAAATGAACTCAATCTCCTTATAGAAGGCGATGCTGATCTTACCCAGAGGTTAGTCGTAAAGAGTAAGGATGTTGTAGGTAAACTTAGTGTTAGCTTTAATAGATTTTTAGATAGACAGTACGAGATGATATCTCTCCTACAAAGAACTACAAATAATGTAAATAATAATCTTAATAACTTACTATCATCACTTACTGAAAACGACAGAGCTGTAGAACAAGTAGCGATTACTGTTAACCAAGTAGCTCAAGGTGCTTCTGAACAGGCATCCGAAGTTACCCAAACTGTAGATGCTATGAAAGAACTGCGTGAAGCTATTTTAGCTATTGTCGAGAGTGCAGATAGACAATTAAATGAACTAGAGGTTTCCAGGCAAACAACCGATGAGACTATTCGTAATGTAGATAGAATTACTACTGAACTTCAAAAGGTCAATAAAGCTAAAGATGAGATGGAAAAACTAGCGGCCGAAGGTAAAGGAAATGTCTTTAGTGCTTCAGAAGGTATAAGCAAAGTAGCTAGTAGCTCTAACAAAATGGGAGTAGCCTTTGATGCCCTAGAAGACCAATCTAGACAAATTGCCGAAATTATCTTAGTGATCAATGAAATAGCTGATCAGACTAATCTACTAGCTTTGAATGCGGCAATTGAAGCTGCAAGAGCAGGTGAACATGGCAAAGGTTTTGCTGTGGTAGCTGATGAAGTAAGAGATTTAGCTGTCAAGTCTAGACAAGCTACTGGTGAGATTGCTACTCTGATCGAAGAGAACAAAAAAAGAGTAGACGAAGTTAAACTAGTATTAAATGAAGAGCAAGAACTCTTAAAAAACGGTGTAGCTCTGGTAGAAAAATCAGGAGATAGCTTTAACGATATTGTTAAAGCAACTGAGGAACTAAGTAATCAGATCCAATCCTTAGCTAGTATTCAGGATCTAGTTACTAATAGTCTCCAACGGTTTAGTGCAATCATTGAGGGATTCAATACTGTAGCAGCCCTTAATGTAACCTTAGCTGCTGAGATGAACGAAAACAGTGAAAAAGTTAATGCCTCCCTCGAGTCGATTGCCGCAGTTTCTGAAGAATCAGCAGCAGCAGCTGAAGAAGTTGCAGCTTCCACAGAAGAGATTAGTAGTGTTTCGAAAACATTTAAAGAATCGTTCTCTGACATTGCTATTAAGGTTAAGGATATGGAAGCACAAGTCTCTAGTTATAAAATTTAAAAGAAAAATGGAGATGCAAACTTGCATCTCCAATTATTGTTATGCTGGTATAATAACCCTATTGAGGAAAAGTTGTAAAAAGTATAAAATTAATATTGATAGTGTACAAGCCATATGGCAGGGAAGAGAAAACGGAGTGGAACTTGATGGAAATAATAGTGCCTTCTTTTGATTTAGCCCAGCAGAATGAAATTCTCTACGAAGAATTAATGACTGCTATTGGTAATGTTATTAAATCAGGCCAATTAATTATGGGGCCTGATGTTGTCAAATTAGAAAAAAGCCTGGCCTCTTACTGTAAGACCAAGCAAGCTATTGGTGTAGCGAATGGTAGTGATGCCCTTTATTTAGCACTACTTGCAGCTGGTATTGGACCAGGGGATGAAGTTATTACAACCCCTTTTACCTTTTTTGCTACCGCTAGTTCAATTGTGAGAACGGGTGCTAAACCTGTTTTTTGCGATATTGATCTAAAAACGTTTAACCTTGCTCCACAAGAGATTGAGAAAAATCTAACTAGCAAAACGAAAGCTATCTTGCCAGTACATTTATATGGGCAAGTAGCCGAGATGGACAAGATTAATGCTATAGCTAAAGCCCATAATTTAGTTGTAATTGAAGATGCAGCTCAAGCCTTAGGAGCAAGTTACGATGGTAGACCAGCCTGCTCTTTTGGTGATCTAGCTTGCCTAAGTTTCTACCCTACTAAAAATTTAGGTGCTTTTGGCGAAGCAGGTATGGTGTTTAGTAGTAATGAGGAATTAGCCAAAAAGGTAAAACTTTTACGTGTTCATGGTTCAAGTCGTAGGTATCATCATGAGATACTAGGATTTAATTGTAGACTAGATACTATACAAGCAGCTGTTCTTAATGTAAAACTAAAGTATTTACCAGGATGGTTATCTAAAAGAAAAGCAATCGCTGCTCAGTATGATAAGGAACTAAAAGGTGTTCCTGGTTTAATAACTCCCTATACACATCCTAAGGCAGTTCACTCTTATCACCAATATGTAATCAAAGTTAAAAACAGGGACGAAATATATCGCAAGCTTCAAGAACAAGGTATTTCAACTATGATCTATTATCCACTGGCTCTTCATTTGCAACCAGTATTTAGTAATCTGGGTTATAAAGAAGGGGACTTCCCCTTAGCAGAACAAGCTACTCACGAAGTCTTAGCTTTACCTATGTATCCTGAGATGACCGAAGAGCAAGTGAAGTTTGTTTGTGATAAATTAAAAACCTGTTTAATAGGATAATAGTGCTTTAATGTATCCAATTAGCTATTAAAGAGGTTTACAACACTAAGGACCTTTTCTGGCGCCCAGAAAAGGTCCTTTCTACCAATTGCTAAAATATCTATTGGGGAAAGGTATTCTACTTATTCGTGGAGGGGTATAAATGA
>DHDH01000013.1:100379-105075 GCA_002399235.1 Firmicutes bacterium UBA4881
AGAAACAAGAAATCGTTGTCTTCGTTCTTTGTTATCTAGCTTATGCTGCTGCTTATCTTGGCCGAGCTAACTTTGCTATTGCCCTACCCAAAATGATTAATGAAGCTAATTGGAGTAGAACAGTTTTAGGTAGTGTTGCAGGAGCTTTTTTTTGGACTTATGCTGTCGGTCAATTAGTCAATGGTTTTTTGGGAGATCGTATTGCTCCTAGGATCTTAGTTGGTATTGGATTAGCAGTTTCAGCACTTTGTAACCTATTTATCTATCTTTTTCCCCACCTAAAGGCGATGGGTATTCTATGGCTTATTAATGGTTTTGCTCTCTCTGCTTTATGGGGACCGATAATTCGTACAATCTCACTTTGGTTTAAGCCTGAGAAACAATCTAGAGTGGCTCTATACCTCTCTACCTCAATGGTGTTAGGTTACTTTCTTGCTTGGGGTGGCTTAGGTTCATTATTAGCGTACAAGTCTTGGAGGATAGCTTTCTTGATTCCTGGTTTAGTGGGTCTAAGTGTAGCAATCTTATGGGTTTTATTTCTCCCTCAAGGCGAAAGTGGAACTAGCCAAGGGGTAACCCCTAAAAAAAATAAGAAGTTAAGCTTAGGTCTTAATTGGGGTATCACAGCCTTTGCTCTTTTAATAATTAGTACTATCGCTCAAGGGATTGTTAAAGATAGTGTATCCCTTTGGGGTCCGACTCTCTTAACAGAGTATGCCGGATTATCTGTGGAAAAAGCAGCTAAAGGTGCCCTCTTAATTCCTTTAGCAACTCTACTAGGGATGTTTTTAGCCGGTTTTAGTGAAAAGGTAACAAATAGTGATGATAGTCTTTCCTTTGCTTTTTTGATGGTTCTTTGTGGGTTTAGTTTAGCCGCAGTGCGTTTTGTACCTACCTCGAATGGTTTAATAGTAGCAGTTTTAATCAGTATTGCTACAGCTTTTATTTATGGGGCGAATACAGTTTTAACAACCTTTATCCCTCTTAGGTTAGGCAAAGGTAGTAGAGTATCAAGTATAGCTGGTTTTCTTGATTTCTTTTCTTATGTAGGTTCAGCCTTATCAGGAATGATAAGTGGTCTTTTAATTGAAGAAAGTGGCTGGAATCAAGCCCTAACTATGTGGCTTGGTCTTGCAGTTTTAGGCGCAATCACTGCAGTTGGTCTAAGGAAGCGTTTAAAAAGTGAAGAGACAAATTTAAGAGAAACACAGAGTTTATAAGTTAACTTTTCTAAACTATCCCTTTTGATTTAGTTTTATAAAGGGATAGTTTTTTATTGTTACTTTGTCGAGGTAGTCTATGATGTGAAAACCGTTATCACACTTAGGTAGTGGGAATTAGAGGGCTGTATTTGTAAGTTATTTTAAGTTGCAAGCTTTTTGTCTAAAACTAAGATATTAGGGCACCGAATTTAGTTACACATTTCTAAAGATCTGGTAAAAGAATGTCGAATTACGATTATAATAATTATGACTATATATAAGGGGTGGCACAATGTTAATGGTAGAGAAGTAGAACTTAGTTTTTAGAGGATTTAATTAATCAATAGTTAGTTTAAAACAGAGAATTTAGTTTAAGGTAGTGATCACATTAAAGATCCTTACATAATTAACAGAGGTAATGCAATCATTCTCTCTAAATCCCTTTGGTTTTAGTGTTAACCAGGGGGATTTGCTTTTATGGTAGTATTGCTTTTTTTATTTTGGAAATGAAAATCCCTTACTTAGTTAACATCACAATTTTAAGTCCTATTTGAAGTTCAGAGCGGATTAATTCCCTTAAGGAAATTAATGCTAGATTTTAGGGGAGGCTCTCTTTAAAATTACCGTAAAAATTTTTCAAGATTGCTTTAGAGAGCAGAGGAGTATTGCGAAAATAATAGAACAGAAAATTGGGAATATTGTTTAACAAGTTTGTATGAGGGGGTTATTCTTTTGAAACGATATCTTACACCTCTGCTAGGGCTTATAGTTATAGCTTTACTAATAAGTGGTTGTGTTAGCAAAAAGATGATGCTTACTATTTCAACTCAGGGCGAAGGTCTGGTAACTAAAAGTCCGGATGACGAAGGCCAAGGTTATAAAAAAGATGTTATTGTACAGCTCGTAGCAAACCCAGCCACTGGCTGGAGATTCGCTCGGTGGGAAGCAGATATTACTGGTGATAACCCTAAAACAAGTGTAAAAATGGATAGTGACAAACTAGTTAAAGCAGTGTTTATAAAGCAGGAACATCCACTTGAAATTATTGTTGAAGGCGAAGGAACTGTTATTCAAGAGATAGTAACTAACAAAGAAGCTTATGAGCATGGTACTACCGTAAGATTAACAGCTAACCCTGCAACAGGCTGGAGTTTTGATCACTTCGAAGGAGACTTAGCAGGCGTTACTAATCCAGCTACTATTGTTATCGATTGTGCTAAGTCTGTTAAGGCTGTGTTTAAAAGAAATAATGTCCAAATAAAAGTGCCAGAAGACTTTGCTTCGATCCAAGCAGCAATAAATGCTGCAAACGATGGGCAAACCATTATTGTATCTCCAGGTACTTACAAAGAAAACCTTAACTTTAATGGTAAAAAGAATCTTACTTTAGTAAGTACTAACCCATTAGACGAGACAGTTGTCGCATCTACCATTATTAATGGTAATCAAACAGGTGCTTGTATTGTAGTGGAAAATGGTGAAACAGGTATTGTTATATTAGGGTTTACCATTACCAATGGTTCAGGAAAATCAATATCTGAAACAACCGCTGGTGGTGGAGTATTTGCATCTGGTTCTAGCCTAACTATAACTAATTGTTCGATAAGCGAAAATACGGCTAAAGCTTGGGGCGGAGGTATCTATGCCTCTGATGCGACAGTAAACATAGTTAACAGTATCATAAGTGGTAATAGAAATGCTGCCCACGGTGGTGGAGTTTGGGCTGGCTCTTCTTCTACTATAACGATAACCAATTGTACTATTAGTGGTAATCTAGTTACCACTGCTGGCGGTGGAATTAATGCTTTTTCTGCTAATGTAACCATAACAAGTAGCACTATTAATAATAACACTGCTAACTCAGGTGGGGGTATTTATGCCAATTCTCCTTCTAATGTGACCATAACAGGTACCACCATTAATGATAATACAGCTAATTATGGCGGTGGAGTCAAAGCTTATGCTGCTAGTTTAACATTAGATAACAGTATTATTAGTGGTAACACTGCTGGGTATGAGGGCGGAGGATGCTATGCAGAATATGCAACACTAAATGTAACAGGCTGTACCATTAGTAGGAATAGTACTACTCGTTATCAAGCAGGTGGAATCTTTATTTATGATAGAGCTAAGGCAACCATAACAGACAGCACAATTAGTAATAATAATGCTACTTATGGTAGTGGAATTTGTGTTTCGGGTCTTTCTACGCTAAAGTGTCAAAACAATACTATTAATGGGAACACAGCTACAACTAACGGTGGAGGTATTTGGAAATCAGCTGATTCGAATATAACAAATAATAACAATGAATCTCTAACTACACCAGTAGCTGTAGAAGCAATTAACGAGTTTTCCAACAATAGTCCCGATAATGTCTACTTTAAATAGGTTGTAGTCTTTGCTAGCTAATTTAAAAATTCCCTCAGTATGTGCCATGGTATCCTCTCTTTGTGGTAGACAGTGAAAAAATTAAGGGAAGTCTATAACGTTTATTAGACGAGAAGTGGGCTAAGTTATAAATACTAGATAAAAGGAAGAAATAATAACGGGGTTGCTAATTAGCAGCCCCGTTATTATTAGCTGAGCTATTAAGTACAGTTGTAGTTTGCTATTTACAAATAGGTTCTTCCCACCAGCCAAAACCGACTTTACCACTAGCAGCTAATTCAGGTGTTTCGGGATTAGATAAGAAGATGAGAAAAGAGCCAGAAGGGGGAAAGATAAATTTACCCTGTTCATCGTCTACAAGAGTAGTCTCAGGTTGACCACGCCTAGCGAAAGCTTTTATTCCACCTACAGGATCACCTGTGACGTTAGAGGCATATTGTAGCTTAACTTTGGGAATGGGTGGGGGATAAAAGGCTAGGTTAGCAGGAGTAACCAAAGGAGAATCTAGTGGTGTTCCAGGAGGCGTAGTATTAAACCAGATTTGAGCTCTAAAAGGGGACTCCGAAACATCACTTACTGTCCAAACAGTTACATGTAAGTTCACACCAGAGTTAATTGGATTGTAGAGTCTTGCCCAAGCACTTGTACCCATACCAAAGTTGAGATTTTCAGCATAACCAACATAATACTTTCCTTCTAAAGATTTAGCTAAATTGATTGGTATAGAAACCATATATTCTAATGTTGGCTTATAGATTGAAGGTTCAGGATAACTCGTCGCTGGTAAACACATATAGGGTTGAGGTGGGAAATTCATATTATAACCACTGTCCGTTTTACCCATAAGCCTCACCACTTTATACTTACTTCACTAATAAGCTATTCTTTCTAATATTAAAGGTGCTAAGGGGGAAGAAAAGGGGCAAAACGGCTTATCATTATATGTTACAGGGTAAAACAATAATTATTACTACAACCTACCCTCCTTAGCTATCTTTTAGAATTACATAACTATTTTGTAGGTACGGATACGCTTATATTTCTTGCACTTTATACGATAAAGGTATTTTTTTCAAAGCAAAGAACAATGAAATTATCCCGGT
>DHDH01000013.1:105263-146634 GCA_002399235.1 Firmicutes bacterium UBA4881
TGTCTATGTTCAAGCTTGTTTTGGTTAGACATGGTGAAAGCTTATGGAATAGAGAAAATAGATTCACTGGCTGGACCGACGTTGATCTTACCCAAACAGGTATCGCTGAAGCCAAAAAAGCAGGCGATATATTAAATGAGGAAGACTTTACTTTTGATATAGCTTATACTTCTGTGCTTAAGCGAGCGATCAAAACGCTCTATTTTATCCTCGATGAAATGGATCTACTTTGGATTCCAGTAAAGAAGACCTGGCGACTTAATGAAAGACATTATGGAGCCTTACAAGGCTTAAATAAAGCGGAGACCGCTAGTAAATTTGGTGAAGAACAGGTTCTTATTTGGCGACGTAGTTACGATATTGCACCTCCTAAACTAACTGTTGATGATGACAGATACCCTGGTAACGATCATAAATATCATAACCTGGATCAAAAGAGTCTACCGTATACAGAAACATTAAAAGGGACCTACGAAAGGCTGTTACCTTATTGGGTAGATGAGATTGCTCCTAAGATTAAAAAAGGTAGTAATGTACTGATTGTGGCTCATGGTAACAGCCTTAGAGCTTTGGTTAAATATTTAGAGAATATCTCCGAAGAAGAGATTTTAAAACTCAATATACCTACAGGTATTCCTCTAATCTATGAACTAAGTGCAAACCTAGAGGTGCTGAATAAGTACTACCTAGGTGATAAGGAGGCCATAGAAGCCGCTGAAAGGAAAGTTGCCGAACAAGGGAAGGCGAATAAATAAAAGTTTATCTGGAAGATATTGGCATAAAAGAAGGTGATAGTAGGTGAATGTATTAAATCTGTGGTGCTTTCAAGAAGAAAACCAAGAAGCTATTAAAAAAGAGGCAGCAATAATAGCCGCTACAGTTGATCCTAATTTAAGATTAGAAGAGTATGTCTGTCTACCTGAACTTGGGGGAAGAATTATACTTCGCTTTGTCCATTCTTTAACACCTCTTTCGCTAAGTGAGGCAGAAAAGCTAGAGTTAAGATTAAGAAAAGAGGCGCAAAGTAGATTTTCTGTGGTTTTGCTACTCAAAACCTTTGGTTTAAGTTCATTAGAGCAAACTTCTATAATAGAGAGGTTGCCAACTTTCAATACCCTAGTTTCTAATGAGGAGTTAGAAACATATCACAGTTGTTATCTAAAAGAGCTTGGGGAAGATGCCAAAAAACTTAAAGAGCATTTGGGCTTAGGAAAAGACGATTTAATTTGGGAGATAGAAGTTCCTCAAGCAACTGAAGTAAGACCTGTTATTAGAGTTGTAACTAAGAAAAACAATCTACCGAAGGTACTTCTAGTAGATTCACAAATTGTGGAGATGGAATATTTACCTGAAGACGATTCGTACTACCTTCTTTTAAAAGCTCTTTATTGGGCCGAAAAGAACAATAAGAGTTTTAATCAGTTATTTCTAGAAAATTCTCGAGTGTTATAACTTGGACTAGCTATGCGTAGGTTTTAGAATCTTTCTAAAAGAAGGAGGTCATAGAGTTGGGATTAACGAGAGATACCTACGATTTTTGCCTTAGTTGGAATTCAGATTCTAATAAAAATAACTTAGCAAGTCGGTTAGAGATATTTCCTATAACGAACAATGATGAGAAGATAAACAAATTAGCCAGAGCAGCTGTTAACGAATATGTAAATTTGCTTGAAGGGACATCGATTCCAGCTACTATCAACGAGTTTAGAGTAGAACGTTTATATTGTCTTATTAAACATAATTGTTTCGCGGGCTTACCAAGTGAGTATGTTGTGGCGAAATATTTTCATATAACAGAGACTCAAGCTCGAACTTTGTTAAGAAATACCTTAGCTCGGCATAGAGAAGATTTACGCCAAACTAAATACGATGAAATTAAAGCGATCTTAGCTGCCGCAGAAAGAGCTGAAGAAGAGAACTTAGGTTATGAAGTAGTTATTAACTCTAAAGTAATTCTAGATGAAATAAAAGATCTTGTAGCAATGAACTGGCCAACACTACCTAAAATAACCAAAAAAAGAGACAGTTCGCTTTATCTAATTAAACCAGATACCTATGAAAAACTTAGCGAGTTTATTAATACAGCTAACCTGTCTAACGAGGTAGCTGCAAGTAAGGCGAAGTAAAAATATGGATATTTTAATAAAATTAGTTAGTAACACCATGCAGTCTTTTAGTCTAGTTCTGGTATTTGTACTTGGCTTGTTTGGGGCTAAGTACCCAGTGATTATCAATTGCTTAGCTGAAGAGAGACCTCATAAAGATCAGAAAATAGCAAGAGAAGCATACCGCCTGAAGCTAAGGGAACAGGTTATCACTGGTTGTTGGATCCCTTTAGGGATTTATCTAATTGCTATTATGATCTACTTACCAGTAGTTATTAAAGTAGTAAATAGCGAGAAATGGTATAGAGAACCTATATTAAATGGTTTTGTATTTGCCAATCTGTTGTTAGTGGGATTAACTTTTTGGACCATATTATTAACAGTCAAGCTATATAAAAAGATTAATAAATGCAAAAAGGCTACAAGCTAAGCGCTTGTAGCCTTTAGGTTTTCTAACAATTATAGCTTGGAGATCATACGGTTAAACTCTTTGAGTTTTCTTTGGATCTCAGTGGTGGAATCCTTAGCAGCCTTCTTGATTGCATCTTCAGGGTTGGCATTTTGTAAAACAACACTGTTGAAAGCAAAGTCGACATAACGATCTGCTACATAACCACCAACAATAGCTCTTTGCATTACACAGTTAGCTAATGCTTTACGAGCAACATCTTTCTGAGCATCGGGGAAAGGTGATTTTTCAATAGCATCTTTAGTGGAGAAGAAGAGACGCCATTTTTCTGGTGTTTCATAAGTGAGCTTAGAGAACTTACCAGTAAATTCTGGGGATACTGCCCACTGCATGAACTTCCAAGCAGCATCTTTCTTCTTAGAGCTAGCTGTCATAGCCCAAGTTAACATCTTACCTGTGTTAGTACGATCGATGGTGCCATCTTTTCTCTTGGTACCTGGCATCTCAGCGAGGTCCCATTTACCAGCTAGTTGAGGAGCAGATCTTTCAAAGAGAGAATAGTACCAGTTTTGATAGATCTGAATTGGTGTTGAACCATCAACGAAAGTTTGGTAACCAGGATCTTCTAAAGGCAATTTATAATCCTTAAATAGGGAAACGAATTCTTTAAATGCCTTGATTACTTCTGGGTCATCCAAATTAGACTTTGTACCATCTGCAGAATAAATATCTGTACCTTTTTGGAAGACAAAAGGCAAGAGTCTACCAGTTGAGCGAGTAGCAGCATCACCTTGGTAATCATAGTAGATATCCATTTTACGAGCTTTAAGTTTAGTAGAGAGAGCGGTTAACTCATCCCAAGTCTTAGGAACCTCGGCACCAACCTCAGCAAGGATATCTTTACGGTAATAAGTCCAAGTCCAGTTAGCTTCGCCAGGTAATGCGAAAACTGCACTTTTATAAGTAAGTTGTCTCATAAGTCCTGGATGCATCTGTTCTAAAGTCTTGTTAAGGTTTGGTTTATCTTTGAGGTTTTCCAAAGCACCACGTACACCAAGTTCAACGATTTGGTTGGAGTAAAGCTCAACTACATCAGGAGCATCTCCACCTAAGACAGACAAGAGCAATTTATTGTTCATGTCCGCAACTGGTACAGTTACTAGATCAACTATAATACCAGTTTTAGCTTCAAAATCATCTTTGACCAACTGTTTAAAAACTTGACCTAAAACACCATCATACCAAGTCCAAACAGTTATTTTTTCAGCAGCAAAAATACTTGTGCTTAATAGAGTTACAAGCATCAAGCTAATTGCGATAGAGATTTTTCTCTTTTGGTACATACGTTTATCTCCTCCTGTGAATGTACTTTTGTCTTATACATGTATTCTATTATAGACTATTACAATCCTGCAAAAATATGGCTCATTAGGGGCAAAAAGAAAAGGAAAATTAAATCCGATCTACCATTCCTTCTCAGTTAAAAGGCAGTATTTTGCTAAAACTGTTATAGAAGGGTTGACGAATGATAGCCCTAACCTGCTAAGATATGAAATTCAAGCTATAGATAAAGAGATTGAATTCTAAACTAGTGAATCCATGTTTTTGTTCATAGGGGAGGGGAACCTTATTTAAGAATTATTAAAACCAAATCCTTCAAAGAAGCCATTAGCAAAACGAACCCAACCATCTTTCCAAGTGACAATTTAAAAAGACGAATTTGAGGTTAAAAGTGTACCTTCAAACATTATCCTGTATACTTATAATTCTGTTAAAGGGATAGGGGTTATTAAGTAGAAAGAGAAGCAGAGGAAAAATTTGCATCTTGAGATTCTAAGCTTCGTTCTAAGCATATAATACCCCAGAGAAACTATTATACTTTGAATAAGTTTTTGCAAGGTCTTAGAAAAAGGTTACCTAATTTTTAAGAAACAATCAATCTATTTTAAGGGTTATTTAACCCTTAAGAGGCGTAAAAAAACCAACAGATTTGCGGGGAGTAAATTGCAGGTAGCTTAAGATTGTGATAAAATAAACGATAATTGGCATAGGAGTGCAGTGAAGGTAAATTATGCTAGTCCTTTGAGCACTTTCTATATATTTCAATCGAAGTTGCTACATTAAGCAGCAGTAACAATTAACGAAAGGGTTGATATCATGGAAACTTATGGCCTTGATAAGTTAGGTCTAACCAATTTTGGCAAGATCTTTCGCAACCTCTCGGTGCCAGTACTAGTAGAACATGCAGTATCCCGTGGTGAGGGAAAGCTGGCATCAAATGGTGCTTTAAATGTTCTAACAGGTAAATATACTGGTCGCTCTCCAGAGGACAAGTTTATTGTCGATGAACCAAGCATACATGATGAGATTATGTGGGGTAAGGTAAACAAACCATTTACTTCCGAGAAATTCGATGCTCTCTACAATCGCTTGAAAGCTTACCTCCAAGGTAAAGATCTCTATATCTTCGATGGCTTTGTAGGTAATGATCCTACACTTCGCTTACCAATTCGTATTGTTAACGAGTATGCTTATCAAAATCTCTTTGTGCGTAACCTCTTTGTTCGTCCAACAGAAAACGAATTAGCTAAGCATATTGCAGAGTTTACTTGTATCTGTGCACCTGGCTTCAAAGCAGTTCCTGAGGTAGATGGAACTCACTCCGAAGCATTTATTATTGTTAGTTTCGAGCGTAAGCTAGTAATCATCGGTGGTTCAGGATACGCAGGTGAGATGAAGAAGTCCATGTTCTCAGTTATGAACTTCCTCTTACCTAACAAGGGTGCTCTACCAATGCACTGCTCCTGCAACGTTGGTAAAGATGGCGATGTAGCACTCTTCTTTGGTCTTTCAGGAACAGGTAAGACCACTTTATCTGCTGATCCAGATAGAGGCCTTGTCGGTGATGATGAGCATGGCTGGACCGATAACGGTGTCTTTAACTTTGAAGGCGGCTGCTATGCTAAGACCATTAAGCTTTCTAGAGAAGGCGAACCAGAGATCTACGATGCTATCCGTTTTGGTTCCATTCTAGAAAACGTTGTAATGGGCGATGATTCCCGCACCCCTGATTATGATGATGATAAATATACCGAGAATACTCGTGCAGCTTATCCTATCGATTTTATTCCTAATGCCATTATTCCTGGTGTAGTTGGTCATCCAAAGACTGTTATCTTCTTAACTGCTGATGCTTATGGTGTACTACCACCTATTTCGAAGCTCACCAAAGAGGAAGCTATGTACCAGTTCCTCTCAGGTTATACCAGTAAGTTAGCTGGTACCGAAAGAGGTATCACCGAGCCTCAAGCAACATTCTCCACTTGCTTTGGCGCACCTTTCTTACCTCATGATCCTATGATTTATGCAGATCTCTTGGGTAAGAAGATCACCGAGCACAACACCAATGTTTTCCTCGTAAACACAGGTTGGGTTGGCGGTCGTGCAGGCGATGTTAAGAGAATGAAGCTTTCCTATACCCGTGCTATGGTACGTGCAGCACTCAATGGCGATCTCAATAACGTAAAATATACTGCCGATCCAATCTTCAAGGTACTTGTACCGGCAGAGATCCCCAACTCCGATGTACCAGCCGAGGTACTCAATCCTAAGAATGCGTGGAAAGATAAAGACGCTTACGAGAAGAATGCTAAAGAACTCGCAGCTAGATTTGTGGAGAACTTCAAGAAATTTAAGTCTGCTACCCCTGAAGTTGTGGCAGCAGGACCTAATGCTTAATAAAGAATGGTCGCTAGCTAAGCTAGCGACCTTTTTTATATCTTTATACATATTGGCTTTTAGAAATAACAAAAAATCATGAATTCAAGGTTACCTAGGAGTGTGGCTATTTGGCCAGTGGTGGATGTTAGACAAAGAAAAATAGGCACGGCAACCACGTGAATTATGGAGCTGGAAATAAAATGCCCCTTAAGGGTTTAAAGTGAACGTGTTTAAAGGGTTGTTGATTTTGTAGTATGCGAAAACATAGTTCGTAATTATTCTTTATCAATTACTAACTGTTTTTAACCTTATAATAGAGATAGATCGTAGATAGATAGGCGATTAAATAATTAAGAAGAGAGGGTGTTTATCATGACTAAGACATTTATAGTTACCACAAAAATCAGGAGGGTGACTATAATTTAACCCTCCTGACGATAAGGAGGATATATATGGCTTTAAATTGGATTAATGTAAATGATTATTCGTTTAACAGCTTTTTGCTTCTAGAAAGATTCCAAATTCGGTTGATTTGCCAAACTAACGGTGAAGAGTTTAAGAAAAATCTTGGTATTGCCCTCTACTACAATCCACCTGTAAAGTGGTATTTTATGCATAAATGCCCAGAGTGTAAGTTATATGTTGAAGGAATCACCTCCTCTGTTTCCCCAGGGTTAAGTGAACGTGATATCCGACAAGCAGAAGTTTTTATAATGGAAGTTTGGGAGGATTTTGTGGTTTATTGTTATCCGGAGATAATGGACCAAAGTTGCAATTTTATCTATGCTTGGAACAAAGAGAGATTATTTGAGCTGGCAGATTTTACGGATAAAGTGGTTCTTGATGTGGGGAGTGGCTCAGGTCGTCTGGCATTTGCTGCTGCAGAAAAAGCAAAATGTGTTTATGCAAGTGAACCTGTAGATAAACTTCGTGAGTATTTACGGGACAAGATAACTAGAGAAAATATCAAGAATATAATAGTCGTTGATGGCATGGTTGATAAAATTCCGTATCCAGACAATATGTTCGATATCGTTATGTCAGGCCATGTAGTTGGTGACGATTATGACCTAGAACTTGCTGAATTAACGAGAGTGGTAAAAAATGGTGGCTATATTTTGGATTGCCCAGGTGAAGACGACAGAAAGTCAAGTTCTCGCATAGAGATGATTAAACGTGGCTACGAAGAACTACATTATGTTAGTAAACTTGGTGGAGATGTTTATCGGTATCGGCAGCAGATTGTAAAGTAATTGTTTTTATGTGTTGAAAACAAAAACCTCATTAAGGAGAACTACCAATCTTTCGAGGTCTTTGTCTAAAAGCACTTAACAATAATCCTCATAAAGGATGGAGTGATCTCTTTTAGACGATCACTCCATAATCCCTTTATTGCATTATATTATGGTTTTACCAAGCAAGCTTGTTAACTTTCCTTGGGTCTAGGTTGGGTGCCTAAAGATTGTTTTTAATAACTTACAAGGAGCCGATATCTATGAAACCAATGTTTCGCTCCTACCAAACGGAAGAAGACTATTGGCGTATTCGTGAGTTTTTAAGAGAAGTATTCTTACTTAATAATTGCTATGAACGAAGTTGGCATGTAGCTAGACTAGATTATACCCGCCAGCACATATTACTTAATTGCACTAAATTACATTTAGATGATGTAGCTTATATTGGTGAAGTAGAGGGGAAGATTGCAGCCTTTATAGTAGCAGATGGTGACTTGGGAGAAGCACATTTTTCTGTTCATCCTAGTTTTAGAACCCCTGAACTAGAGGAAGAAATGCTAAAAGTAGCAGAAGAACACTTAAGCGAAGAGATAAATGGCTCAAGAAGCTTACGATTATGGGCAGTAGATTCAGATAAACTCAGGGAATCTATCTTAGAAAAACATGGGTATAGTAAACAAAGTTGGGCTGAATGCCAGTGGCGATGTAAGTTAGATCAGCCAATACCTAAAGCCCAAGTTGCTCCCGGGTATACTGTTCGTTCTTTAGGAGATGGTCTTGAACTACTAGAGAGGTGTTATGCTTCTGGTTTAGGGTTTCATGAGGGAGATATCAAGTATGCAATAGAAAATAGAGATGATATTACCTGGTACCGTAATATCCAAAGGGCACCTCTATACAGGCGAGATCTTGATCTTATAGCGGTAGCACCAGATGGAGCTATAGCTGCTTTTTGTACAATTTGGTTTGATGATGTAACACGTAGTGGCTATTTCGAACCAGTAGCTACTGTGCCAAAGTATAGGCGCTTAGGGTTAGCACAAGCTGTAATGACCGAAGGTTTGCACCGACTTCAACAAATGGGTGCTACCACAGCATTTGTAGGTGGCTTTAGCCAAGCTGCAAACTCTTTATATGAACGGGTCATGGGTCCTGAACATGAACTCTATGTGCCTTGGGAAAAGAAATGGTAATCTCTGCTAAAGTTTATAACATAATTAAGATGACGAGTTAAGGTCGGGGGTGGCTAGCCACTCCTTTGTTATGTAAAAAAATTTAAACCGGATTTATTAAAGCATCGGATTAAGAATGACAAAGAGGTGCCAATGAAAACGCCAATGTTACAGGGGAAATGCTACCTCAAGTAAACTGTTACTACTAAAGATGTAGTTCTTTTCTTTAGCTATAAATAACTAACATAGAAAGCGTCTTTCTTGGGAAACACCATTAGAAACATTTGTGGAAAGTGTCACATTTAACTTGGCAAATAATCGCTATAGACGAGGAGGAGATAATATGCAATGTAATATCAATGGGAAAGAGTATATATACACTGATAAGGTACGGGACAATGACTATCTACGTAATAGCTTTAATAAGCTTGCCATAAAGATCTTTGGGCTAGATTTTGAACCATGGTATCAAAATGGGTATTGGGGTGATAGCTATATCCCTCATGTTTTAATAGATAACCAATGTGTAGTAGCTAACGTTTCTGTAAATATAATAAATACGGTGTGGCAAAATCATAAAAAATGTTATATTCAGCTAGGAACTATTATGACAGACAATGAGTATAGGAACAAAGGATTAGCACGATGGTTAATAAATAAGGTTATCGACGAATGGAAGGATAGATGCGATTCTATCTACCTTTTTGCCAATAATAGTGTGTTAGATTTCTATCCCAAATTCGGATTTATGAAAGCTACTGAATATCAGTATCAAATGCCAATTAGTAAAAAGAACGGCTTGGTAAGAAAGCTCGACTTGATATCGCAACAAGATAAAGAATTACTATTGAGAAAATATAGCCAATCAAATCCATTTTCAGCTTTGCCAATGGAACAAAACTTCGGTTTACTAATGTTTTACTGCTCTCAATTTATGAAAAACAATGTTTACTATGTAAAACAATATGATGCAATTGTTATTGCTGAATATGATAGTGATACTTTAATTTGTTACGATATATTTTGTAACGGGGAAAGCTGTTTGCAAGATATTTTATCGGTTATGGTAGCAGCTAATACTAAAACTGTTGTACTTGGATTTACGCCAAAACAAAGAGAAAAGTACAAAGTATCAGGACTACATGAAGAAGATACTACGCTATTTGTTTTAAAAGACAAAGAGAATATATTTTCTGATAACCAAATAATGTTCCCCTTGTTATCACATGCATAATATATCTCTTTATTTCTAAATTAATATTTGAGGAGCCGTCTGTGGGGTAGTAAAAAGAGGCTAAAAGGGAATTGATCGAGTTGTAGCATTTTAATAAGTTAGTATGGTACATGTCTGCCTAATTAAGTAGGAGGAGAAGCCCGCGGCAAATTACCAAGACAAGATAGATATGTTGACGAACTAATTAAAATAATCGATGAGTTAGGACTAAAACGTTATACCGGACCAGATGGCGAAAGTAAGGTATCTTTTTGGAACTATAAATATAGCCATACAGCTTAATGTAATAACTTTATTGCATTGGGCTCCAGAGAACGCTTCTGTTTACTTGCGTATTGCCATTCCGGTATTCTAGAAACTAACTAATTAACTTTTCTAAAATTGGTTTTATCACATTTTGGACAAGGTGGGAGAGTATCTGAATGATCGTCTAGTCGAACAAGTTGTCCACAGTTAGTACATTTATAGGTACCTTTGCCTGGCTTTTCACCAGTTGTTGGCATAGCAGGTCACCTCCTTTAATAAGGCTTCAAATATGCATTCTTCCTGTCAGATAACTTCCCTTTATTCTGGAAAACTGATTGAATCTCTGCTAGATTGGTGCTGGAACTTATTGTAAATTACGAAAATTGCAATTTTTTGATCTAAGGAAATTGACAAGTACTTCTGGTTTCTAAAACTGTACGTAATATATAGATAGTGGAATAGATGTTACTTCGTAAGCTTTAGCTAACAACTCATTATTAAATAATACTAATTAATGCTGGGTTTGGATTATTAAGATTAATCTTCATCATCATCCTCCCCACTGAAGAAAGATTCAAGTTCATCTAGGTCATCTTGAGAGACTATTATCTCATAGCCAAATTCCTTAGGAGTTCTATTGAAGATGCTTAATGTTTCTGCAAAGGTATCTTCATCTATGAGATTGTCTTCGAAGTTTCTAATAATGATCTCGATAATATTAGGGGAAGTACCAATGTTTTTTGTTGGCTGATTCAGTTTAAGAAATACTTCGTTATTAGTTGCCAGACCAGTTTTGCCATACTCGTCTTCAAGGTCTCTTTCGTTAACAGCGTACAATTTTTCATACTGCATTGAAGATATTGCTCCAATTTCTTGCAGTCTTTTAACAAGAGAACGGTAAGGTAGCCACCATGTACAGTGGAGTCTAGCGATGAATCGCAACAGTGTTTTATGTTGGATCTTTTCTAATGAAGATGTCTTAAACTCATCAAGTACAATACTTTCAAGTACAGTTTCAGGTAACAAAAACTCTGCTGCAAATCGATTAGCTTTTACCTCAATAAGGTTACTTTTTTCATCGTCTGGTCTGCTAAGGTGTGAGCCGGATTTCGTGTAGTAGTGATACAGCTCATGAGCGATGGCAAAGATTTGCTTATCGTAATAATCAGCAGTGTTAAGTCCTATGAAGGTGAGGTTTTCGCCACTTTCTTCAGAGTACATAATTGCAGCAGAAAAAGCCGGTCTATTACCTTCAGGTTCGATGGGATATTCCAGCAACATGATGTCTAGCTTATCAAGAATTGTAAATATGTCGTTGGCAATAGGCGTTTCACCTACAAAGCCTAAAGAAAGGCGTTTTTCCCCGGCTAGTTTGCGTATGTTATCTATTTGTACTTCATTAAGCGTGACTGGATTCATTTTCAAATGATCTCCTTAAGTGAATTTGCTGTCTAAGAGACAACATCATCGTAAATAGTTTTTCTACGCCTTCTTTTTCACTATTACTTAATGCTTCACTTCGAAGAGCCACAAAAGAGTCTGTTCTTTCTTTTTCTACGAACATTTCTGTAAGATCAAAGCCTAAAACACTCGATAAAGATTCAAACTGTATTAGAGATGGAGTGAAATTTTCTCTTTCAATGCGGCCAATCATAATTCTGTTTATGCCGGTTAAATTACCGAGTTCTTCTTGTGTATATCCTTTTTCTTCTCTTAAAATTTTAACTGTTTCGGCTAACTTTTTAGTTGATAAAGTTTTCATAGTGGGGTCTCCTTTTATTACTATAGTATGCCCTCTTTTAATTATATGATACTCTAAGTAACAAAGCACGTCAAATTCTATCGATTAAACAGCAAAAATGAAATGTTAAATAACAATGAGTGTAAAAAAGTCCATTGTGTAATATATAGTTACATGAGTTTAGTTCGAAATTCATCTTTCAAAATACGTAAAGAGAGCTTACATCTCATATATCTGGCAGAGATATCGAGATGTTGAATTATTTCGATAATCATGAAAAAGAAGCAGGAGATCTATTTACAAAGCTAATAAAGGACACGGAAAAAGCAACTAAAAAAGCTCAAAAGAAGCAAAAAAATATAACTGGATAACTGAATATGTTGGTTGTAGCACTGAAGACCATGTGAGCCATTATATTGTCATCCAGACTAATTCAAACTCGGGTGGAGTATTATAAGCGTAGACCAGGTGGGTAGAATTAGAGTTTTCAAAGCAAGCGATGGCGATTACATAAGGCTCTTTTAAAAGACAAGAGCAATGGTACAAAGAGGATGTTGTTGCTACTTCTAACTTGGGTTTCAATTTGGCTATTTCAAGCGCCCTTGTTTGTAGTTCTTTTCTATACCGTTCTAAGAGTTTCTCTAATTTCACGATATAATGTTTTTTTCCCCGGGGAAAAAAACAGAAAAACTCATTCTTACGAGTCATGACCGAAGTGATATGAGAGATAAAAAAGTACGACATCTGCTATGCAGATGTCGTACTGAATCACTATATCCTGCCGAAGCAGGTCTCAGCCGGCTGTACCTAACGGCATATTATACCGTCACACAGCCTATCATGATTCTATAATGGTATATGTCTTTTAGCTTGTCAATATCCAAGGAGATATAACCACGACCGGACGCGTTTTGTTCTTTTCTCCGCCTATGTTACCTTCTCCAAGCTCAGCATCAAAGATACCACCCCGATAGGCTTGAACAATAAATGGAGAGTTATTGAGAAGATTCTTACGAAGAAGTAGGTTCTTTTCTACAAAGAGTTCTGTTTTCCTTTTTAACCATTTACTTGAACTAATTATATTGTCTAAAACAGACCAAGCCAAGACATCACTTCCATACTTTTACCTTTATATACAAAATTCCGCATAATTGAGAGAACCTCTTGTGATCCAAATACAAAAGCAAAAAAGTGTTGGTATGTAACTACAGATAAAAACCTACCAAGATACCATTTAAGTTCGGAATTATATTAAAGGTAGAATGGTTCTCGATAGGTTTTTTTATCTAGCTAAGGACATATTAATGAAAAGGTTTCTAATTCAAGGAAGAAACCTGGTAAGCAGATATGAAGGGACAATACATACTTTACAGTTCGTTACAATCCTGTAAGACAATTTTTAAAAAGTCGTGAATAGAAAAGTCTGGATTATTATAACAGGCTACAGAAGATAACATAAAACGATCAGTTTCTAATTTAGAGGCTCGAATTTGTTCTACTCGCTTTATGGCACTTTTTACGTCATCAAGAGTAATCTACGTTAATATTTTATCAAGAACAGCCTTTTCTTTAATATTCGCATTTTGGCTAAGCTTGTATATTCTGCGTACATCATCTATATAAGCATTGGTTGATGTAACGGGTCTGTTAAAATCTTCTTTGTGAAGAATAAACCATACATCGATGTTTACATTGCTATAAGCATGATAAATTTTTTTACCTTTCTTCTTCTTACTTTTACGTTGGAGTTGTTCGCAAAACTCTATCTTTCGGCGAAATTCCTTTTCTTTGCAATCATGATCAAATAAAGCAACGGCATCGTAATCTGTGTAATCCTCTATTAAGTTTTTCGGGTAAACCTCGTCTCGTGCTAAAAGTAACAACACGCTCTGGGAATTTTTTAAGCAGAACTCCTAAGTGCTTTAAATACATTTCTTCCTGTTGCCCTTCACAGACGCAAAAGTAGGTTTTTCGATACATCGATTATTCCTCCTGTGCTTCTGAAAAGAGTAGTTTGCCAAAGTCAATATATGGAATAGCACCGTAATTTCCTTTAAAATAATTTATCAAATAGTTATGATCGTTTCTAACATCTGTAGAGCCAAAATCAGCGAGCGAATAAATAGTACTTTCAAAGGTATCTTTATCTTTTTCAACAAATTTGATTTGATCGCGCCTGAATATCTTTTTGTTTAGATAAATTGGATTATGTGTTGTAAAGATAAGTTGAGCTTCTTTTTTATTTACGGTAGGATCATTAAATAAAGAGAGAATGCCCTTAATCAATTCAGGATGAATCGATGCATCAAACTCATCTAATATGAATGTGCCTCCCTCCATGAATAAGGATTCAAACGGAATAGCAAAATCCAAAAGTTTCAAAGTCCCTCTCGATTCCATCAACTCAGCTGGAACAATTATCTCCTTGTTATTGTATTTATAAACAGAAACAAGCTGCATATCGGCAGAATGCTCATCATTAGATTTTTTGGATTTAAACATGACTTTTTGAGGACCGAAGTCCGCATTTTTTACAAAATTATCTAGAGTTTTATTCCATGCAAAAAAGCTCTTATCAGGCATATCGGTTGTAGAAAAAGTAATGTTGGTTTTTTTAAGTGTAAAATCGCTTACTACAATTAACTTATTTTGGAAGTAATCAATTACTTTATCAGCGATTTCACTACTGACTACTGTTTTAAATGCATGTGTTAAAAATAATTCAGTAGGATCAAGGTTTTTGTTTATTTTGTTTTCAATTTCTATTAGCAACTTTTCATCATACTGTATAATGGAAAGTACCTTTTTGTCTTTTTTGATTTCAACTTGCCTCAAGCCACGTTCAAAAATTTGAATTAATGTTCTGTTTTTCTTTATCCATAGCTGTTCGGCTACAATCTGTCGTTTGTCTTTGTCAAATGATTTGGTAAGAACCTCAAAGAAATATATAAAATGAGAATCCTTGTTTATAAACTCTAATTCAAATAACATCGGTTTTTGCTCAGAGCTATGAGCAAAAGGATACAATTCCAGATTGTTCAAATCTGGGGACAAAGCTTTAAGAGAGCCTTGTAAAACAATTTCTCTCATCAATGCTAAGGACATGATAATGTTAGACTTTCCACTTGCATTTGCTCCATATATTACAGAAGAAGGAAGAATGCGTAGATTATTTTTGCGAATGAGATTTTCATCTAAAGTGCTTTGTCTTCCTGCTGTCATATTTAGTTGTGTCTTGTTCTTGAAAGAACGGAAGTTTTGAAACACATATTTTATCAACATACAGCACCCTCCTTATAGATAAAGGCAAAACCTCAAGTGCATATACTATTATATCGTACTGATGCTTATAATATAATACAGTTGAGAAATAAACTCAAATAGCCCTAACTGGTATAGTTATATAAAAGATCAAACATAGAGAGAACGGAAAAGACTTGTGAGTCACCTAACTAACTACAAATCTGAAATGAAGAAGCGTGGAAAGAAACACATTAACCTTAATAGAAAAGATATCCAGATAAGCTGGGCTCAAATAAAAAAAGAACAGCTTCTTGATAAATACTATGCCATTGAAACCTCTGAACTAGAGTTGTCTAAAGAAGAAATAATTAACATATATAAAAAGCTGTGTGAAACTGAAGATAGTTTTAAAGTAATGAAAACACAACTACAAGCAAGGCCAATATATGTTTGGACTAAAGCAAGTATCGAGGGATATTTCGTGATATTTTATTTAGCATTGGTTTTACAGAGAATGCTTGGTTATAAGCTGAAGCGAGCAAATGTGAAACGTACAATTGATGAAGTTTAAGCAGATAACATTCTACAGGTCACAACGGACTATTTATTTTGATGTAGAACTAATGAAAAGGGAAGGCCTAAACGGCAATGTCATTAAGTTAAGAACCGAACAATTATAACTCAATAAGACAGAGTATGAGAAAACATACCCTGTCTTCTTTTGGTTTATCAAAAATAGGACTTGACAAATAGATTAAAATGTGGGGCATAGTCCCCTAAATGTAGGTATTTTAAGGAGGTTGTAGCATGGTAAATCATTCACTATTTGTGAAGGGAAAAAATTGATATAGTTGCAAGGTCAAAAATCAGGTTCCCAAAATAATTAAGTGATAATTTTAGAAATCTCTTTATTGACATCTGTTGCTACAATCAGTTTACTACCATATTCACTTAACATCTTATTAAACTCCGGACGGTTAGTTTCGAAATCACTGGTCCATTTATACATCATCGATAACATCTTTAAGTCGGATTTATAATCACATTTCTCTATACCAAGCTGTTGCTTGAGAAACCTACTAAAAACTCGATATCGCCTTTTCCATAATGGTGTATCTAAAAATAAAATAACATCAGCCAGTTCTAAAATAAGATGACAGCTTTTGCGGTAGGTACCTTCTATTATCCAACCACTGGTACAACAATCTATACCTTTAATTACCTCTACTTGCTCTTCAGGAGTCCTTTTATATCTGCCATTATCGCTCTTTTGGTGGACAATCTTATCCAGCTCATAATAGGGAATATTTAATTTTTGGGACAGCTTTTTAGCAAGCGTTGTTTTGCCACTGGCAACGCTACCAACTATATATAATTTCATAGAGTGACACTATCCTTTTCTTTGTTTTACTTAGTATTAAGACTTAAGAAGCCAATAGATCGAGAGAGTAGCAATGAGGATAAATGAGTGAACCCTTTATTCACCCGTTCTTAAGATAGTAATCATTTCTTTCGCCTAGGCTCTAGCGATACCTTTTTTGTAGTAAGCAAGAACAAGTGTTAGTAGATATAGTAAATAAAAACACAGCTCCACAATAACGTTGAGGTATCAACTAATAAGGAGCTGTGTTTTTTTGCGTATGTAAGAATTAATAAGTTTTGTCACTTGCAAGTTGTTCTTACCAAGAAAACTCGAATAATTATTTTGCTTAGTTTACAGTACTTAGATTAAATAGGTACAGCTTTTTTCAAATTAGGAAAAATTTATCTTCCCAACGTAACAATGTTATGCTATACTCAACGTAACAAAACAATGTTACGTTGAGGTGAGACTATGCTAATTTCCAAAAAAGACCTGTTAAATGAAACAGGGATCTCCTATGGTCAATTATATCGTTGGAAAAGAGAAGGCTTAATACCTGAAGAGTGGTTTATTAAACAACCATCTTTTACAGGTCAGGAAACATTCTTTCCTAAAGCCAAAATACTAAAACGGATAAATGCTATCAAAGAATTGAAGGATCAATATTCACTAGAAGAACTAGCCAAAATGTTATCTCCAGAAGTTGCAGAACGCATGTTTACAGAAAAAGATCTACAAGTAATCGGCGAAATCTATGATGGTCTCATTCCCTGTTTTTGTAAAGTGTTCGAGAAAAACAAATTTACCTATGTAGAAGTTTTGTTTTTAACAGCGGTATCAATTTTTTATAAAGAACACGACTTACAGCTAATAGATGTAGAGAACATTTGCTCCGGTCTTATACAGTATCTACCAGAGATTAAACAAACAGACTACCTCTGCTTACTGTTAGAACATAACGGAACCTACTTTGCAGTTATCCAAGATGAAAAATCAACTGTATATATGGATAACAGAATCAAACATATTGCTAAAGTTCGTCTCAATGATATATCTGCCAATATGAAAATTAAGTATCGTAAAAGATTTAATTTTATGTTTGACGAGGCTGACGAAGACGACAAAAAAGATAACCCTTTGCAAGTACCAAGCAGTAAGGGTGTGCTAGCATGAAGCAAAACACAATTGCTCTGGGAGAAAAACACCTAGAAGGTGATTATCATCGTATCTTAGCAGCTGGGGATATCTGGCTTAAAGATAGTAAAACGAAATCAATTTATACTGCTGGAGATATCGATATTGAGAATTCTTGCATTCGAAAAATATACTCAGCTGGTGATCTGACAGCCAAAGCTGTAACAATAGGTTTGGGAAAAGTCGCAGGAGATTTAACACTACAGGGGATCTGTAAAGTAGATAAGCTTATTGTAGTTGGTGATATTTCAGCAGAGTATTTAGAGTGTACGTGTCTTAGAAATGGTTCTAATAATAGTAAGGTTAATAACACTCTCCATTGGTCAGGTTTTATTAAAGCTGAGACTTTTGAAAGTGTGGCACCTTTTTTGTTGGACCTAGATTACGAATTCGCTACGATGATTATTTCAGGTCCTTTAGTTGCAACAGAAGAGATCGCGTGCACTAATTTCTATGGTTTAGATCAAATAACAGCTCCTTGTATTAATGCCGACTTAATCTATCTTTTAACAAATGATGGTACTGAGGTTGGAGAACTTGTAGGAAGCAGTATTACAATAGAAACCAAATTTAAACCAGACAAAATTTTTAAATCTATCCCTAAAACTCTTAGATACAATGACCTCTATAGCGATAAGTCACTTATTACTATAGAAGCAATTAGTAGCGATAAAGTGATTATTAACAGTGTTAAAGCAAATTCAGTATCAGGCATTGATGTTGTAATTGGCGATCTCTGCATTGTTGATGAAGTAGTCTATCAGAAAAGCATCAAGATTTCCGATAAAGCAGTAGTGGGGAGGGTAGTTAAACAATGAGAAGCGAGAAAATAGAAGGCATCGGCTCGATTCGTGGCGGCGAATTTGAAAACATTCAGATCGAAGGCATTGGTAAATTAAAAGGTAATGCCATCGCTCAATCTGTAAGTGTAGAGGGCTTATTTAAATCTAAAGGCAAATTAGAAACCAAAAGCCTTAGAATTGAAGGGATCCATAGAGCTTTTCGTGATATCAAAGCTAAAGAGGTTAGAATTGATGGGGTACTAAAATTAAGGAGAGCATCCCTACTTGCAGATAAGATTATTTGTATGGGTGTTATTACCTGCACCAATGAGATCAATGCAGATGAACTCGAAATCCGTGGTATCTGTTCGATTGCTAACTTGTATGGAGATAAAGTTAAAGTTAACTATTATTCTGAAGCTAGAGAAAAGGTTAGGGGGATACCAACCCAGCTTAGCTTAGTGATGAATATGTACTTTGGTCGTAAGGTCAGTTTCGACCATAATAGCATTGATTATGTTGAATGTACGTCTCTTGAAGCATCCAATACCACTTTTAAAACAATTCATGCCCAGGAAGTTTCCTTGAAAGACTACTGTCAGGTAGAAAAACTCTACTGTGATGGGAAGATAGACATTGACCCAACCTGTTCTGTCGGTAAGATTATCTCTAATGGGAAAGTGTTAAAGGATAAGGAGAATAACGATATGGCCAACCCTACTTTGATGAAGATCTTAGATTTATATAAAAATAATAAAATAACAGCTGATGAAGCAGAAAAAATGCTTGGAGCAATTAGTGTATCGCAAAATAACAACAACGATACCGAAGGGCAATTAACATGGAGTGATGATGGTAAACTACGCATTGTGGCTTTTCTTGGGCGTAAGTTACTAAAAAAGAGTGCTCCGGAAGCAAGTAAAATTGAAGTTACTCTAGATGGGGATGTTCTTAACGTTGATTCTTATGGTAGCTTAACCTGTGGCCAGGTTAGTGGTAATGCTACTGCTGGATCATCTATTACCTGTGGAGATATAGGTGGAAATGTAACAGCGGGCTCTAGTGTTCGTTGTAAAAATGTAACAGGAAAAATAACCGCAGGTAGTGGTGTTGTTATTGAGAAATGAGCTACCCCAATAGCTAAGTAATTTACTGATGAAGTAATGCTACTTCTTCTCAAAGAGCAGACCTCGAATTCTAGTAGCTAGAATTGAATGATCTACGAATTGTAAATATGTACTGGGTGGCAAAGAGTCAAATTCCCTATCTTTACTATCTAATTTGCCTTCTAAACCAAGGTTGTTTTGAACCTTTATTACCTTAAATGTAAATTGAATATACGACCACAGGACAACTGGCAGTTGAGTCGAGCATTTAGCCTCCCACTGTTTCTAAACTGATAATATGTTGTTTTTACAAGGTGCCAGGGATATAGTTAGCCTAGGTTTACTACTAATTGTCAGTGATATTCAAGGGGGGTTTAGTAGAGTATGTACAATTTGCAGGAAATTGGCCAAAGAATTGCTATATGTAGAAGAAATTTAGGACTAACGCAAGAAGAACTTGCTAGTAGGCTCGGCATCACTGCTCAGGCTATATCTAAATGGGAAAATGAAGTTAGTTTTCCTGATATAGGAATACTCCCTATGTTAGCTAAGGAGCTAAATACTACTATTGATAAGCTTTTTGGTAATAACTGTCAGGAAAGTAACCCAAGTACTGGAACTACTCCTCTTCCCTTTAGGGAAGAACTAAAAGGATATGGCAACGAAGAAAATCATCTAAAACTTGTACTTTCTTTTCGCAATGTTGGTTGTTATTCCGACAAAGAAGTTCTACAGACCAGTGAAGATACAGTTAATTTCAAAGATGGAAGTAGTGCCAATCTAAGGCAACTTTTAGTAGTGAACAAAGGCCCAGGAGATATCCGTTTCGAGTTTATTGAAGAAGCTTTGCTCTATGAAGCTCAAATGCTTCACCTGGAAGGGGAAACGGAGTTAACCCAGGAGTATGAAGGAATTGATTCTCTTATCCTGACTATAAACCAAGCTCAGTGCTTTGTAGAAAGATCGCAAAATGCAAAAACGTATATAAAAGCTACTGGTTCACCCGTATTTATACACGGACTAAAGACAAATATGAATAAAGCTGGTACTCAATTAACTATTAGCTGTCCCCAGCAGAATAATAGTGGGGCCTCAAATAATAAAGTGGATATTCTCTTTGGTTCTGATTACGGAAAGAGTATTCAAGTCTTAATAAATGGCAATGGGAGTGGTAAAGTTAATGTCCCTTTTGAAACAGGAACGTTTAGTGTTAATGGTTCAGGTGTGTTATCTGTACTAAGAGCAAATAGTTTTGAGGGGAGAATCAATGGTTCTGGTGATATTTCCTGTGGTATTATTGGCGATCCCCAGATTCATATTAATGGGTCAGGGGATATAGACGCGGATGTTGTTTATGGCAGTGTTAAATGTACAGTAAACGGTTCTGGAGATATTAATTTAAAAGCGAACGACACAGATAGTGTTCTAGATAACTTTGAAACAGTAATAAAAGGTAGCGGTGATATCTCTGCAGGTAATATTACTACTAAACATGCAAATATTTCTATAGATGGTTCTGGCGATATTGTTATAGGTAGAGTTATCGAAGAATCTGTTGAAAAACACAGCAAGAACTCTTCCATACGAGTTCTAAAGAGAGGGTAAAAGCCAACACTAGCTTTTAACAAGCAGAAACCAAATTTTAATACTACCACAAACTACAAGTAAAGCTTACTAAACATCCGCAGATTCAATTAATAGGGTTAAAAATAGAAGGGTTATTAGTGAGAAATGGGGATGCTAAATGACAAATCAATTTACAGATAATAGAAAGTATGGGTTTGTTGATTTTTTGCGTATTCCTTGGCAAATATGCCCCCTTTATACGGTAGTAAAAATAGTAAATCAGATTGTAGTTGCTCTGTTACCATCTTTGCAGTTATTAGTAACAGCGAAGTTTATTGATACTGCCTTGAAGATTTTTAATGGTTCAGCACCAAGAGGTAGTATCTACTCTCCGTTGGTATATCTAATGTTAATTGTTGCCTATAATGGCTTAAACTGGCAACTGATGAGCTACATTAATCTTAAGTTTGAAATGATGATGACCAGAGTCTACCGTAGTGCAATCGCTGAAAAAAGAGCGAAGCTCGAATACCGGCATATTGAAAATAACGATACCTGGGATTTGATTAACCGCACCTGTAGTGATCCAGTGGGAAAAATATCCGGAGGTTTTAATAATCTCTTAAGTGCTGTTTATATTATCCTCCGCGTTTTATCTTTACTTGTTATTTTAATGGCCCAGGTTTGGTGGGCGGGCCTTACAATTGTAGCTATCTCTATACCCCTGTTCGCTCTAGCCATTAAAGGTGGTAAGGAAACTTATAAAGCTAATCAGGAAGCACAGAAGTATAGCCGTCGTGCTGATTATTTGCGAGGGGTACTACAAAGCCGTGAAAATGTTGAAGAGCGAACTATGTTTGGCTACACCGATGATATCAACAAGAAATGGCATGAAAAGTATGAAACATCAAGGAAGATTAACCTCAAGGTAAGGCTAAAGTATTTTATTCGTATGAAAGGTTCTAGCCTTATTACCGTATTACTTTCCCTTCTAATAATAGGCGTACTTCTAGTTCCGTTATCCAAAGGAACTATCACCATTGGTATGTTTATGGGTTTAGTAACAACTACATTGGGGCTTATCCAAATGATGTCTTGGAACCTTTCTTATACCATGAGTGAGTTAGCCAATAACCGTGAATATCTCAAGGATTTAACTACCTTCTGTGCACTTACAGAAACAGAAGGAGCACTGGACCTACCAAGTAAAAACACCTTGACCTTCGAAAGTATTGAATTCAAAAATGTCTCTTTTAAATACCCAGACACCGATAAGTACATTCTAAAAGACTTCAACCTGCGTTTAGAAAAGAATCTTCACTATGCATTTGTTGGTGTTAATGGTGCAGGGAAAACCACCATCACCAAACTCTTAACAGGCATGTACACCAACTATGAAGGTGAGATATTAATCAATAGAAAAAGCCTGCGTGAGTACACGCAAGCTGAACTTAAAGGCTTCTTTGCTGTTGTTTATCAGGACTTTGCCAAATACTATATATCCTTAAAGGATAATATTGCTCTTGGGAATGTATTAAATACAGACGAAAAAGCTATTGGCGAAGTAGCATCTATCATAGGACTTGACGATGTGATAACTAATTTGAAAGATGGTCTAGATACCCCACTTGGCAAGATCAAAGAAGATGGTACCGACTTATCTGGTGGTGAATGGCAAAAGGTTGCTATAGCGAGAACTCTTTATAACCCAGCTGAAATTAGGATTTTAGATGAACCTACAGCGGCTCTAGATCCAGTTGCTGAAAGCAATGTCTATGCGATGTTTGGGAGAATCAGTGCAGGTAAATCTACCATCTTTATTACTCACCGCTTAGGTGCAGCTAGGCTAGCTGATGAAATTATAGTTATAGATGATGGTAAGGTTGCAGAAAAAGGTAGCCATGAAAAGCTCCTCTCTCAAAATGGCATTTATGCCGAGATGTTTGAGGCGCAAAGGAGTTGGTACCAATGAAAAAAGAAACCGTGTCAGAGAAAAAGAGCATTGGTATTTTAAAAGCCCTTAATAAACTAGTGCCAGTTATTATAAAAGCAGCTCCTGTATTTGTCGGTGTTACTACTTTTGTAAGTATTATGCATGGTATCTCTTGGGGTATTGAAACAATGATGCAACAAAAGTTCTTTGATGCTGCTACTTTGCTTGTAAGTGGAGAGAGTACTTCCTCTAGGGTATTAGTGGCTCTTTTGATGCTAGGAGGTGCCAATGTCTTATGCCAGGTATTAAATGGTATAGGTAACTTTCTTCCAGATGTAATGGGGCAAAAAATTACCGGAGCTTTATCGGTCTCTATTCACAAGAAGATGGCAAAGCTCTCCCCAGTTATCTTTGAAGACACTGATAAACTTGATGATATTAATAAAGCTGAGCAGGGTAAAAATAATGCAGTTTGGTTTGTCTTTATCTTTGTTACCATTTTTACCTTCTACCTGCCATACTTTCTCTTCATGGGCTGGTATTTGTTTTCACTGAAGCCAATTTTAGCAACTTCTATTATTCTAGCCTTCATCCCTACAGCAGCAGTTCAGATTATTCGTACCAAAGTATTTGCCAAACTTGAGGATAAATCAGCTCCTATTCGTCGTGAGTATGACTACTTTGAAAGTTGTATGGTAAGCCGTGAATACTTCAAGGAAACTCGTCTCCTCGGTGGTTTTTCTTACTTCAAGAAGTTGTATCTAGATGCACTAGATACTTTACAAAAGTTAAGGTTCCAAGCCACTATGAAAACCAATCTAATCGAGCTTACCATGCGTATGCTAGGGGTAGCTGGTTATTTTGGTATCATGCTTATGCTTTTTGATGCTTTAATGAAGCAAGAGATTACAGTGGGTGCTTTCGCAGCTGTATTTAATTCGATTGGTTTATTGTACAGTATCATGGAAGAAGTAGTTTGCCGTCATATTGGTAGCATGGCACAGAGCATGGGTTCTGTGCAGAACTATCTAAACTTCCTAGACCTAGAAGAGCGAACTGGTACTATTGACGAAGCTCCTACCTGGGGTGATATTACCCTAGAAAACGTTAGTTTCTCCTATCCTAAGTCCGAAAAACAAGCAGTTAAGAATGCTACTTTTACCCTTAAAAAAGGAGAAACTCTGGCTATTGTTGGTGAAAACGGTTCAGGTAAATCCACTCTCATTCGTTTAATTAGTGGCTTGTATCTTCCTAGTGAGGGTAGAGTATTGATGAATGGGGTAGATACAAAAGACCTCGCACCGAAAGCTTTATTTAACGATACTTCAGCAGTATTTCAAAAGTATCAGCGTTATCAGATGACCTTAGAGGATAATATAACTGTCAGTGACACGGAAAAAGATTATGATGAAGCTATTCTGGACTCCATCTCTGAAAAAGCTGGAACAGATAAAAATAGCACATCATTTGCTGATGGCTATAAAACAATGCTTTCACGTGAGTTTGATGGTGTGGATCTCTCTGGAGGAGAGTGGCAACGGGTAGCAATTGCTAGAGGCTTTTTCCGTGATCACGACTTGATTATTTTAGATGAACCTACAGCAGCAATAGATCCCTATGAAGAGACCAGAATCTATAACCGCTTTGCTGAGATTTCTAAGGATAAGTCAGCTATAATTGTTACTCACCGTCTTGGTTCTGTTAAACTAGCGGACAGGATTATTGTTATGAAAGATGGTGAGGTCTCTCAGATAGGAACCCATGATGAACTAATTGTTCTAGAGGGTGAATACAAAAGGTTATATGAAGCACAAGAACAATGGTATAAAGAGGATGTAGTAGCATCGTAAGAATAAAAAAAGAATATGAGTTGGAGTGGTCTACAAAAAGCAAGAGCTCGAAGTCTAAAAACTTCTTGCTCTTGTTTTATGCTTATTAAAGCGATAGCAAAGGAGATCAAAGCACGAATATAAATAACTTCAATTTTCAACAAGATAGTAGATTGCCTAATTGGCATATCGGGGGGTCCGTACTATCAATTTTGCAAAACATTGATTTGTAGAGATGCTCTTTATTCTTACGAAACATTTACACTGTCTCCCACATTGTTTACTGTATAATTCTACAAAAGCAGTGCGTAATCCTTTAAACTCTGAACAGAGTTTTACTTTTCGCAGTGGAATCAACTCCTACATATTTCCTCGAAAAAGGAAGTTTTTACGAGAGATAGCTGTCCATTATATAGGATAGGTCATGCTTTAAACAAGATTTACATCCGAATTTAAATTGGAAAAAGTCAACGATTATTCTCGACACCCACTGATTTGCCTTCTAAATTGAGACCTTCTATTTTTAAATTCCAAACAGTACAATCTAAATCGTTAATAATAATAGGTTCCCGTAGTTGTTTCTTGCTATTTACCGGGGAAGACATTTCCCAGTAACTAAACGAGAAAAATTAACAATTTCTTTATCCAGTTAAGGTAAATCTGCTGGCAAACTAACATTTAGGTTTAAACTTATAAAACTATATTCGTCTTAATTGGTATATATAGCAGCTGCAAAGCCAAAAGGATTTTAGAAAGCAAAAGTTCTTCTTTAATGGTAGAACTTTATTATTACAGAAAATAATACAAAAGTATACGGAATAATCACAGTATATATATACTATAGGTAAAAAACCAAATGTATTGACAATCTGGACAAAATGTTGTACTATAAAAACATCAAAAGAAAAGGGGGGGATTCCATTGAGTACATTTGCAATAAAGTGAAGTTGTGAAAAAAGTTAGATACAGAGTGTTATGCTAAATAATCATTTGAAAGGGTGTGTTTTAATCACCAACAATTAAAAAAAGGAGATAAAGTAATCCTTTAAGCATGTTTATTATTTTTTATTACTATTGATGCCGGAGCGAAAGCGGCGGAATGGAGGATTAAGATGAGTTCTAAAGAGAATCATAATGTAGATGCTTTACTTTCTTCGTGGTCTGACATTGCGGAGAAAAAACAATGGAGTGGTTTGTTGCTTGGGAATGGAGCAAGTCAAGCTATATGGAAAAAATTCGGTTATGAATCACTTTATAAAGTCGCAAGTTCTTGTATAGATGAGCCTCTGACAAATAATGATTTAAGGATTTTCGAAGGCTTGAAAACAGAAAATTTCGAAACAGTCTTAACTGCTCTTAGAACAACTGAAATTGTTTGTAAATCTTTGGGCATAGACAAAACAGAGATTTTAAGAAAGAAAGAGCATATAAGAAAAGCATTGATCGATAGTGTTAATAAGATTCATATTCCATGGCAGAAAGTTAACTTGCAGATGTTAAATAGAATTCGCGATTGTCTTTTAGACTTCGAGTATGTTTATTCAACAAATTATGATTTGTTGTTATATTGGGCGATTATGTCTTTTAATAATGGAGATGGGTTTAAAGATTATTTTTGGAATGCTGCTTTTGATGTAACCAATACTGAGATTTGGAATAAGTGTACAAAGGTTCTTTACTTACACGGTGGGCTTCATCTAAGTAAGGATGATAAAGGAGTAACTTACAAAGAAAGCAGTAAACTATTAGAGAATTTTGGAATGGATAAAACTAAAGTCCCATTATTTGTTAGCGAAGGCACAAAAGAAGATAAATTAGCATCTATACGTTCTTCTGATTATTTAATGTTTTCATTTAAACAATTCAACGATAATGAGGGACCTCTTGTTATATTTGGACATAGGCTTGGAGAGACAGATAGACACTTGGTAGATGCTATAAACCATTGGAAAACTCAAGATATTGCTTATTCGATATATGCAAATAAAGAAGAAGATATTATTGGAGAAAAAGGACGCATTATTAGTCTTTTACCACAAGCTAACTTGTCTTTTTTTGATTCAAAAACATTTCCTCTTGGAGATCCTACATTAAGAATAAGTTAGTTTTGTTGTTGATTTCACAGTAAAAGTATATTGTTGAATTAGATTTAAAGGATATTCAATGCTTTAGCAGAAGTATACGGTAATAACCGTTTTTAGGTGTAAGAAAATTAGATTTCTAGCTAACATGGAATAATTGTATAGTCTATCGGCTAACCTTATGTGTCAGACGTTCTATGTAAAACCAAAAAAGTAAAAATTATATTTACCACACATGTTTCTCTAATAAACTGTCAACAAATGGGTGCGTAGTCAGATCTAGATTCAATGGTTCTCCCGCACATTTCTAAATTTATAAGCTAGGCAACAATGTGCGCGAGTTTAGAAAGAGATTCTGGCCGTGCATACGGGGTTTTAACTCTTAGCATCGAATAGGTAATATTACAAAGGCGTCGTTTGAGACAGGTCAGGCAGATATTTTTCGATGGTAATAATCATAGGTGACAGGATATTTTGGTATACTATTGCGACTAACGCCAATCTGGTTTAAATCTAAATGATGAATCGCTTTATTGAGCTGTCGATCATCAGACTTTGAGCGTTGTTGCTTCTCAGTTCGGCTACTAGAGTAATCTACCAGAGCAATACTAGCATAACTAACGAGCTAGTTTGTCTACGGAAGAAAACCTCTTACTTGGAACAATACGGCCTAAAATACTGGCTGCAGTGATGGTGCTTACTCCCGGTAAAGTCTGCAAGTGAGTATCAGACTGTTTCAAAGTCTTATCTATTATCTGTTCCATTTCGGATGTTAATGGACAAGTTATAATGTGCAAAAACGGACAAGAAATTCAGCATTTTAGTCATAAAAAAGGTAAAAAAGCCTACCCCTTTAAATGTCTATTGTGACAAAACTTTAGTCAAAGGAGTAGGCAAAATGATTGAGGTGACTAAATTGTTGAAAATTCAAAACTATCGAGATGAGGGCCTATCCAAAAAAGCAGTAGCAGAACATTTAGGAATTCATCGGAATAACGGTACAAAATATCGGGACTGCAAAAACGAAAGCGATATTAAAAACATACAGTCCAAAGGACATTCTTCAAAAACAACGCTAAAACTGTTGTTTCAGAGAGAGTAGGCAGTGCTATTTAATTTAACAGTAACTTATCAAAAGTAACACTTATTTATAGCTTTATACCAAAAGCATGTTGGATAGAAGATCCAGAGTCTAAGGGTAAAGTTGAAAATTGCGTTAAGTATATAAAAAAAGATACCTTTTATGGTAGTGAATTTGATAGTGTCAAAAACGCCAATCTCCAACTCCTTGAATGGCTTAACGATGTAGCTAATGCTAAAATCCATAGCACAAACAATGAAGTTCCTTGGGATCGCTTAAAACAAGAACTTGCATATCTTAAACCATTGCCTAGTATAGAAGGAGCAATGCCAATCGTAGAAACGAGAAAAGCGACTAAAGCATCTCTAGTATCTGTAAAGAACAATAAGTATTCAATCCCTTTTAAGTTGGTAAACAAAACCGTACAAGTCCACCTTTTCGAGAACTGTTTTGAAATCTATAACAATAACCAATTGGAAGCATCAATTTTGTCGATGGTGTTAACCAAAGAGTTATATTAGATGAGCACTATCCTGCACATTTAATTTTGAAATCTAGAAAAACAAGCTGGAAATCGAGTTTGAAGAGTTAGCACTAGAAGCAAAGGAATATTTAACTCAATTACCTCCAAAATGTAGTAATTTACAGTAACAAATGGAAAAAGGCATTGAACTAAAAAAGCTTACACTTCCGAACAAATAAGCGTAAGCATGAGAAGAGCTTTGACTTACGGTGCATTTGGATATAGTTCCCTTAAAAATATACTAAGAACAATGAGTTCATGTCCAGAAGTCCTAGAAGCACGTCAAGCTAATGTGGAACTTGAAAACGCTAATTACAACATTGGGGTACAAAAACGCGAACTTAGTTATTATGGGGGTGTTTTGGAATGATTCGGCAGATACCCCCAGTTAACGAAGATAAATTGATTGACGGTTTAAAAAGACTTAAGTTAAAACATATACGCGAGATACTAGATGATGTCAACGAGATTGCCATGGCAGAAGAAGCAGGTTGCTTTTACTTCTTAGGCTATTGAGTAGACTACGAAGTAAACGGAAGAGACCAAACTTTAGAGAACAAAGTTTTATTTCAGCAAAGTTTCCTAACATTAAAACCATCGATACTTTTGATTTTACTTTTCAAAACTCTGCTGGCCAACAAGTTATCCATGATTTGTCTCGTCTAGAGTTTATTAATAATCATGAAAATGTAATTTTTCTAGGTCCACCAGGAGTTGGTAAAAGTCATCTAGCAATAGGGTTAGGCGAGGAAGCTGTTAGAGCTGGCTATAAAGTGCATTTTTACAGCTTTGGAGATTTAATCGACGATTTATACTTATCCTTAGCAGATGGGAACTGTTAGAACGGAAATACGTTCGGTATTAAGAAACGATCTCGTTATAATCAGCGAAGTCGGTTATCAAGCTATGAATCAAATAGCGTCTGATCATTTTTTTCAACTTATTTCAAATGCTTATGAAAACCGTTCCTTGATCATAACCAGTAATTTGGGTTTTGCCGAATTGGGTACGTTATTTGCTTCTTCGAGTACAGCTTCAGCGGTACTTGACAGACCTTTGAACTACGCACATGTTTTTCCCATAAAAAGAGAAAGTTACCGAATCAGAACACGGATGGTACCACTGCTTTAAATAATAAGTGGGCTTTGCTCCTCGCTCTGCCCCCTTATTATATTTCTTTTCTATCTATGTAAAGTGCTGAAAATTAATGTCCCAAAACGCTACTTTTAAAGTGGCCATTGACAGTTTCAAAAGTGGATAAATAAAGGATATAAACCAACTCTGGTTTTGGATTTTGTCGGTTTACTATCATCCACATATTACGATCATATTAAACAGGAAAGAACAAACAACAGTAACGAGAAACCCGTTAGAACTGGTAGACCTACCCTTGATTACTCACTTAACAAGGCTGGTGAACAAGTAATTGATAAAGACGTCAACGAAATGATATTACCTACGTAGAGGGCACAGAACTATGCGAAATTATGACACAATGTTAAGAGTTAAACTTGATTTACTCGGTATATTGACAATCCTTAAAACGAATAATACAATGTTATTAACAACGTTGTTAACAACATTGTATTGGAGGGTGAGATATGGCAGATGTAAACAAGTTGCTCCAAGATGCGATACTTGAGATCTCAAAACTAAATCATGATGAGGAATTTCTTGTTAAAGATTTATTCTATGGATATAAGTGGAAAAGAATACCAATTAAGGACCGGATTTTGTTAGGAACTCTATTTTTAAATTATGTAAATAAAAATGCTGGTTTAGGGATATCACCCATAGAAAAGACGACATCAAATCAACAAAAATATAAAAAAAAGTAAAATCACAACATACGTAAGTGTCAAATAACCCCCACCAAGATGTGGGGGTTATGGTATCATTTCTTTTGGTGACATTTGCATTCGGCTGGCAAACCTGTTGACCAAGTAAGTAGAGCATCAAGTTACATCACAAGCCTAATACACATCGTAAGTATTGATTCCCTTTAACATAAGGCAGACAATGTCATCGCTAAGTTTTTCATTAAAATAGGATCAAAATCAGGACCAACGTCTATTACCGCTTTACCAATAGTAACTTTACAGATCTTTTGTTACTCCTTGGGCTAGAGTTATCTAATTTAATCCAATTTGTTTCTTTGGATTTAGTATCCATGAGAGATTGTTTTTTATTAAGTTTGCTGCTCCAATATTTGAAAGTATTAACGTTTAGGTCCTTGTCTTAGCATCATTTATTTATTGTTTGTTCGCTATTTTTATATTTACAGACTCAGAAAAACGGCCTAAGGATGAATCTTAGGCCGTTCACGTTTTCTTAGCAATTTTAAGCGGCACACCAAAAGGAAAAAGCAGTACGTCGTTGATTTATTTTTGTAGTTTTTGTATACGCTGGGTTAACTCGGCTTTTGGCAAGCGTACAGCTTGTCCATTGTATTTTTGTAGATCTAAAAGGCAGCTTAGGTATTCATCGGGTTGAATATATTTTCCCTCAAATAATTGATCGAGAATGCCAAGAGTACCCAGAACGGGAACATTTTCTTTTTTTGCAGCTCGTCTTAAAGCTAAATCTCCAGTTAGTAAACTTATACCTCTGTTTTTAGCAATTGCCAAAGCGATTCGGTCGTATGTAGATAATTTGATGTATTGTGTACCATATTTTTCAGCAAGCGTAAACTCCTCAATTGTTATCTCAACACTTATTAGCCCATTATTAATCAACTCGCTTTTGAGTTTAGGTGGTGAAAGTAATTCATCTTCAATGGCATCATTATTCATGATATAAGTGTAGGGTAGTCGGAAGGGAAACTCTATGCGGCCAATTGTAGAAAAGTCAATCCATACATTTGTGTCACTACTGATATATTCCATTCGTCAGTCCCCATTAAAAAAGCAGTGCTTAACAATTTCCTCGTAAGGAACTTTCAACAACTCTGCTCCACGTTGTATGCTGATCTCATTCTCATTCACAGCCCGATATACCAATTGCTTAAAAAGAATAGGCTCTTCTTTACCAATTCTACTTGGCTCACCTTTTCTCCATCCCATACGTGAAGCCTGAATGTAAAACTGTTTTTCAATACTCTGTGAAATAATACCAGACAAATATGCACGTTTGACAAGTAGGAACATGGATATTCCATATTCTTTTGCAATGAGTAACATATCTTTAGTTATGCTGGTTCTGCGTAGACCAAGCTCACGAATAGCGTCATCCTTAGGGAAAAGGAATGCTCCGCTAATGGCAGTTGCAGCGTTTTCAGCGTTTCTTTTAGCTATATCATTAGGCCATACAAACATTAGGTGGGCCAGCTCGTGAGCAACAGTTGATCTGTTTCGTTCAGAAGTCATATTTCCATTCAACACTATATATGGCCGATTGTTCACAAAGCCATTCATTCCAGAAAATTGATCATTATTAAGGTCACAGATATAAAAGAGAATACCTTTGTTTTCCAGAATGCCAATTAAATCGTTAATTGGACCATCTAAGGAAAGATTAAGATGTTGCCGTAAAGACTGTGCATCACTTTCACTATCACCTGAAACTGGCAGTACATGACATTGTGGCGGTTCAGGTAAAATTTCTCCTCCTAAAAGCTCAACAACAGTAAAGAAACGATTAAAATATTCCTCTACAGATTCTCTAACAAATTGCTGTTTTTCCCCTAAAAGCTTAGTGTTCTTTCTAAACTCACCATGACTAAACACTAGATTTTCGTTGCGAATTGCGAGAAAATCAGAAACCCTTACGTTTAGCGCTTTTGCTAGTTGTTTTAAAACATCCATATTAGGTTTACGAAGGCCTTTTTCATAGTTTGAAATAGCCATTGGGGAGACATTAACGATGCTGGCCAGTTCTTTTTGTGACATCGCTTTCTTTAAACGATAGTACTGTAGGTTTTTGTGAAACACAGTTCTTCACCTCCTCCTGTTTATATTATACTCTAATTTACAAAAAAATAAACAGTAGGTTTGGGATTTAGTGACTCCAGTATTGATTCGTTTCTTGATAATCTATTAGGAATAAAGTTAAATTAGTTCTTAGGCCTCACAGCAGGACTTGTTATTCGCTGTTTATAATAATAAAACCCAAAACTCATATAGGTAGTTAAAGTTTATTCTCAGACAAAAAAGAACCATCTTGGCCAAGATGGTTCTTTTGGACAACTAGTCCTTGATTGTGTTACATGCTTTTAACTAAAAACATGTATCCGGGCAACTAGCCCTTAATATATTAACTAAACAATACCATTATTTAACATCATTGTCAAACGTATAAGTAGTCGTTGCAACTTCTAACCTGGACTTTAATTCAGCTATTTTAAGTTCCTTGGCTTCTAGTTCATCTCTACACTGCTCTAGTAGTTCTTCTAATTTCTCGATATAATGGCTTTTCCCCCTGAAAAGAAAACAAAATAACTCATCCCTTATTTTCTTTAGAAAGCTGTTGGTTACTTTACCTAAAGAAGAGATAACACGGGTTTTATCGATAAATCTAGCTTCATCTATAAGTAACCGAGTAGGTTTATAAAAACCATCTATCTTATCACCAATTAAATATTTGCGGGCATCTCCTTTAAGTTGAGAGGTGCAAGGTACAACAAATAATTTGGAACTCTTATCAAGAAGAACTACACAGGGATGAAAGAAGGAGAACTCATGACCGTAATTATTATTACCCAAGTCTACATTGAGGATTTGGCCTTCTTTGTAAGGTCTGGTTTCAAACTTCCCTCTCTTTTTTACATAATGAGACATTGAAGTTATCCATAAAGCTAATTCGTAAGAGTTAATTTTCCGTTCTGAATAAGTAAAAAAGGTTGCCAAAGAATTTATTAGTTGGAGAACCAGCTCAGGTCGGGTGGTACACTTTTCTTGTTTTGTTTGCTGATCCTCAAGTATACATGCAAGTACATCTTCGTCGATTACACGCATTGCTATTAATCCTCTCCAATATCAGTTACATTTATAGCTTTGCTGTAAAGACTAACTTGCACTATCTCGTAGCTATATTTTACTCACTTTAATACTACTCTTTTTAACAAGTGAAGTCCTACTAGTTAAGTAAATTAATCTCTAGCTTATAGGGATATTTGTGCAGATGCAATTGACAATCTAGGGTATTTTCGAAGAAAAAATAACTCGGGATGAACAAGTTTCTAGAAAAAAACCTACAAGAGGGAACAGACCTTACCTATTTCGCTTTACTATAGAGGACTTTAAAGACAGTGAAAGACTAATTGAATTACTGTAAAAGAGATTTGTTACTATTTGGGCACTGGTTTACAGCTAACCTAGTGACAACAAAGACTCCTGCCATTTTCAGGCAGGAGTCTTATTTATTTAGTATCATTATTAATTATCTAGAGTAGGAGCTGCTTCTCTATCAGTAATACTTTCATTTACCATTTGGCACATCACATCGTATTTTTCAATCATGTCTTGAGCAAGTTTGATCTGGCACCTAGCTCTGTCTAAGTTATGGTTTTCACGATGTATTCTGAAATACTTATCTCCATTAATGTGATCTGCTAAAAACCTAGAAGCAAGTTCTATGGTTATTGTTATGGCTCCTAAAGCCATAGTGTCGATTTCGTTTTCAGTCAAACCCTGACATGCACTCATAAAGCCCCTTGTAAATTCCCAATAATTATCTAAATTTAGTCCGACTTTACTCAGATCAGTCTCATCTTCTACAGCTGTATTAGCAGCAAATCTGATGGCATCACCAAAATCGTGCATTGCAAGTCCAGGCATAACTGTATCTAAATCAATCACACACAAAGGTTTAAAGGTATCTTTATGCATTAAGATGTTATTGTACTTAGTGTCGTTATGGGTTACTCGGAGAGGAATTTTACCTGCATCAAGCATATCACAAAGTTTAGTAGCAAGACTTGTGTGATTTTCAAAAAATGCAATTTCGGTTTTTAAATCTTTTGCTCTACCCATTGGGTCTAAATCTACCATTTCAAAGAAGTAGTTTAATCGTTTTCTCGTGTTATGAAAATCTGGGATGGTCTCATAAAGCTTCTCCATAGGTAAATCGGAAAGTAAGGATTGAAATCTGCCAAAGGCATACCCGGCACTATACAAAACGTTGCTATTTTCTACAAAGTCATAAGTAACTGAGTCCTCTACAAAGCGAGAAATGCGCCAGTATTCTCCATCTATCTCTGTATAATTTCTACCTTCCTTATTATTTAGGAAAGAAATTATATCGCAATCGGTATCACTTTTTCGTCCACTGACATGGTTGTCTACTTCCTTTATGTTATGCATAACTTTCTCTGGATCTTTAAAAACATAGTGGTTTATTTTTTGAACAATAAGATTATCTTCTTTACCACCTGTTTTTAATAAAGTCACATGATATGTACCATTAATATGGCCGTTTACACATTGAGTAGCAGAGATTATTTCTCCGGGTAAGTCATAATGAGCTATTACGTTTTTTAAAAAGTCAGTTGATTCTTGATTCACAACATTGCCCCCCTAAGTCTCTTATTTAATAAGACTATATAACTATGTCCTAAACAGCTGATGTAGGTTAGCAAATAGGCAACAACCTATGGAGAAGTCAATGATACCACTTGTAAAGATATAGCGCAAAAATAAAATAGTGAATTTATGCATTTCATCGGTCTATACTATTTATGTGGTGGTAGATAACGTTTTTCTAATTCTATTAAGTACGAAAGTAAAACTGTCAGCTTAAATTCGTGTATTAATTTTAAGGTTTATATCGATATTCAATGTTCACGCGCTGCTTGGGACAAAAAGAGTACCTATTATAATTGTTGAGCATTAAATGATCATTTATTTAATTCTACTATTTAGAGAAGACTCCTTCTATAAATAGTAGAATTGGTACTAATAATGGAAATAGATAGCCTTCATTATGAGAGAAGATGAGATTATTTGACTTTTACTTCTTGATAAGGACTTAGAAGTTACTATATTACTATAGGTATTTCTAATGAAGGTCTCAGAGAAATCATAGGGATTTGGCTTTGATTCAGAATCAACTTAGGGACTCAGTTCTTTTAATATCTAAAAGGCATGACCTTGTAATCTCTAATATATCATTTTTGATGCGCATTTAGGCTAGGTACAAGCTATTATGTTTTATTGGTAAAACCTGACAGCGTCGCCAAGCGCATTTTCTAAGTATCCTATTAGCAAAAATTTGTCCCAAAGTATTATCTAATCAAGGACTAGTCATAAAGACACCTTATTTAACTTACGCTACGATGCTAGAATAGTTGTGATGATATTTGTTCATTTAGCTTTACTACCCAAAAACACAATAAATATGCGTATTTGGATAAATTTCCTGGTAAAAAGGAATTTGTTCTTTAGCTAGATAATAACTGTTTAAGTTTTATCTTTTAAAAATAAGAATGAACCTACTGTGTTTAAATGAAAAACTTGTGAAAGGATGTATTAATATTGACATCTCACTCTATAAAAGAGAGGATGGTTGATCCCCTAGTTACTATTATCATCCCTGTTTATAATGCGGAAAAATATTTAGAGAAATGCTTAAACTCTGTACTTAACCAGACCATGTCAGAGATTGAAGTTATCGTTGTAAACGACGGCTCTAAAGATAGCTCTGAGGAGATGGCTCTAAAATATTCTAGAATAGATCCTCGTCTAAGAGTAATCACTCAAGAAAATTCTGGTCCCTCTGCAGCCCGTAATAGAGGGCTTAGAGAAGCTAAAGGTGAATACATCTGTTTTTACGATGCAGATGATTGGGTTTTGCCAGAAGCTGTTGCAGAACTTTATTTAGCAGCTGAAAGAACTAATGCTGATATTGTAATAAGTAGCTATTATAGAGTTGTAGGTAATTTTATTAGGCATTCGCCTTTTGTAGATAAAGAACAAGTTATAGGTGTCGAAACTGAGAAGATTGCTTTACCAGGCTTTTGTGGAATCGAAATCAGGTATTATACCAATCTGGAACAAGATCTATCGTAAAGAATTACTCTTAAGGCAAGGTATTACTTTTGATGAAGGGAAAAAGAATGCCGAGGATTTTCTTTTTAATCTCATGGCTTTTACCAAAGCAAAGACTATAACCATAATTCCTAATGCTTTTTACTACTATAATGAGGACGCCATGCAGAGCTTAACTAGAAGCTATCGTAAAAACGATATTGACACTCACTTGGTTTGGCGAAGTGGTATTATGGAATATATGAAACTATGGGCTATAGACAACGTAGAAAACAAACGAATAATTAATCGTCAAACCATTTACTGGACCCTCTATGCTCTAACAAATCTCTACTCGCCTAAAAATAAAGATGGTTTACCTACTAAAAACCAAGAAGCTCTCAGAATTATGGCTCTTCCTGAAATAAGAGCAGCTTTTTCTGATGCTAAATATTTTGATTTAGCTCCAATTGCTAGGTTAGGAGTAGCAGCAATTAATTCACAAAATGTAAATAAGTTAAAGCACTTTGCCTATTTAGATCGATGGCTAATTAGGTACCCAAAAAAGGTTATTAAAATGGTCCTTTTTCCTATTCTTGGGTTAAGAGGGCAGATTAAAAAGAGAATGGTCAAAGGAGTTACTAGCTGATGCAGCTTATTATTACGGTTTTTACACCTACCTATAATCGAGCCTACACTCTAGGTAGATGTTATGAAAGTTTAAAAAGACAAACCAACCAAAACTTTGTTTGGTTAATTGTTGACGATGGCTCTACAGACAATACTAAAGAGTTAGCAGAGAGTTGGCAAAAGGAAAATAAGATCGCTATTAAATACCATAGCCAAGAAAATGGTGGGAAGCACATAGCTCACAATACTGGAGTAAAGCTTACAGAAACCGAACTATTTGTCTGCGTGGATTCTGATGATTATCTCACCGATGACGCCATTGAGTTATGTACGAGGCATTGGCAAGAGGTGAATGCAGCTAATCTAGCTGGTATAGTGGCCTTAAAAGGTTATTCTAACGATAAACAAACTGGTACACTAATGCCATCAGGTGTTACCCAGTCGACAATCTATGATCTATATAACTCCCATGGCTTTACTGGAGATGCTATGTTAGTTTTTAAAACTAAGGTTTTAAAGAAGCACCTATTCCCAGTAATAGCAGGTGAGAAGTTCTTTCCTGAGGCATATATCTACGATAGAATAGATCAAGAATATCAGATGTCTCTACTAGATAAAGTTCTCTATATTTGTGAATATCTAGAAGATGGTTATTCGAGTAACTATCAAAGAGTGTTTAAAAACAATCCTAAAGCTTATGCGGCTTATCATGCGCAGCGTTTAAACTTAGCTTCTCATTTAAGGGTTCGTTATAAAAGCGCTATTTTATACAGTGTAGCAAGTATGCTCTCTGGTAATAAAAGATTTATCTCTGAAGCACCTAGAAAAGTACTAACCGTATTATCATTACCACTGGCATTGGTGGTTCTTTTTCTTAGATATGGTATCAAGAAAGAGAAATCTAGTAGAACAACAAACAAGTAGGTCCTTAAAAGAAAGGTGAAAGTATGGAAGAAATAAAGAAAAAAAGAATACTCCATATACTAGCTAGCGGTGGTTATTCTGGAGCAGAAAATGAAGTTATAGCTGTTATCAGAAACCTATCTAATAAGTATGATTTTGCCTATGTTTCACCAAGTGGTCCAATTCAGGAGATACTAAGGAAAGAAGGCATTTTACATCTGGAGATCTCAGGTCCAAGTAGTAAAGAGATAGCCCGTATTGTAAAAGGTTGGCAGCCTGATCTAATCCAGGCTCATGATTACCGGACTAGTGTAGCTAGTTCGCTAGCAAGAACCAAAGTACCAATAATTTCACACCTTCACAGTAACCCACCTTGGTTAAAATCAATAAACCCAAACTCCTTAGCCTACCTACTGGCATCATTTGGTATCTCTTGTATTATAGGGGTTTCTTCATCTATAATTGACGAATACTTGTTTAGATCATTTATAAAGAATAAGTATCTCACTCTACCTAATTTTATCGACCAACAAAACATATTATCTAAAGCAGCGGAAAATGCCAATGACCATAGCTATGATCTAGCTTTCTTAGGTAGACTTGAAGAGCCTAAAGATCCACTAAGATTTATAACCATAGTTAACGAGGTAGCTAAGGAACTACCTGAGGTTACTGCTGTGATGATGGGTTCTGGAACATTAGAAGACGAATGTTCTAGCTTAATTAAACAGCTATGTTTAGAGAAGAACATAACTATGGTAGGGTTTAAAAACAACCCTTATGCTATCTTAAATCAAGCTAAGCTCCTAGTTATGCCTTCGAAGTGGGAAGGCTTCGGTCTAGCTGCTGTAGAGGCCATGGTTTTAGGTAAACCAGTCTTTGCTACTAATGTAGGTGGACTCCCTAGCATTGTTGATCACAAGTGTGGCTCTCTCTGTGAAGATAATGAAGAGTTTAGAGTTAAAATTGTTAATGTATTAAGAGATGCCACTCTTTACACCACCTTAGCCCAGGGAGCCCAAATTAAAGCAAGGCAATTTACTAATGTGAGAGAATACATGCAAAAGCTTAGCGAGATTTACAAGCTATATCTATAAAAATCATACCTACTAGATAGAGGTGAGAAGATGAAGTTTGTTCTTGTTTTTTTATTACTAACCATTAATATACTAGCAACTACCTTAAACATAGAGTCTATTTGGTTAGCTGTAGTTGCAGCTCTTCAGTTTCTTAGCCTTTACTGGTTATTAAGACGCGATAACAAGAGCCTAGAAACTTCCTTACTGGAATTGATGTGTATAGCGATACCTATCTCCTGGCGAAACATCTTAGGGGGTAGCTTTGGCACTCTGCCAATTAACTGGTTCTATATTATAGGGGCTATCTATATATTAGCAGTATTTTTTAAGCACTCATTAAAAAATATTAAAGAGTCTCCAGAGAGAACCTGGCTTAGAAGAATTATCTTGCTAACAGTTCTTCTAAGCATAATTCCTTTACTAAGATCTCACTATTTAAAAGAAGGTTTAGGCCAATTTATAACCTTAACCTTTTATAATGCGGTATTGTTTGTTTCTATTATGGGAGGGCCCTTTCTAGATAAAGAAGCACGTAATTCTGTATTACTAGCCTTTGGCTATTCAGGTCTTGTAACATCATTAGGCATTATAATGCAAGCTTTAATATATCTTTCCTTTAATCTAGAGATTGGTGTAATTCGCTTAATGGGGAAAAGAATATCCTATGCTTTTATGTTTGATGATCTAAGTACTGGCTCACTATTTTTAGCAGTAGCTGCTTTTGCTTTTTATCTTCTCTCAGAAGAAGATAACAAAAAAAGATTCATTTATTATGGCCTTGCCATAATAAATGTAATCGGTTCAGCGCTCACCTCAGCTAGAACTGGATTAATTGCTTTGTTATTCACAGCACTCTTATACCTATTAGCAAAACCAGCAACCAAGCAAGAAAGAATCAAAGGCATAGTTATCTTTGGTGTATTTTGCCTGATTACCTTTTCTTTTTTCCAAATGGTACGACCCATGGCAAAAACCACTAGCTATATCGTAAGTGATAGTGGTCGTATTGAAGGATATATAGAAGGCTTAAAGATCTTTATAAAAAACCCACTCCTAGGAGTAGGGTTTGGCCGCACTTATCTATCTACTATTATGGGCATGCCCATGCCTCATTTTACGTTGATTCAATATCTCGCACAAACCGGTGTCTTTTATACCCTAATTTTATTTGGTGTCATACTTTATGCTTTATGTTATGCATTTAAGAGCTCTCCAACATTATTCTGGTTACTTCTTGTAACTATGATTGGTAGTTGTGTTATTCCCGATATCTTTAGTTCGAGGATTTTAATCATTATCATGGCTCTCATTTTTGCTGAGAAAGAGCTAGTTTTCAGAGCCAGATTGTGACTAACCAAGGAGACAGTTTAAAAAATTTAACCTTCTTTATCTCGCCAATTATATCCGAGATGTGTAAATTGTAGTGCTCCTAATATTGAGTTGGGTATTCTGATGCATAAACATTAGCTAACCTTTGTGTTAAATTAAACTATAAGCAATACCAACTCTTATGGCCTGAAATCTAAGATAAAAAAGTTCAATAACGAAAATTAAGGAAGCTAGTTCAGAGAAATTATTAACATGATTTTTTTAGATAAGCTGTAGCTTTACTTGGCTTAACTACTCTAACTATTAAAACAAAACCTGTAGTGTTTATATTTATATAAGTGGTATAGGTACCTTGTAAATTAGTTTTATGGAGATAGTAGGTTTATTTTCTTATCGAACTAAGAGTTACTAATTTGGTTTTTTGGGGACACCTATTTGTGAATTTTCTTGATTTGTTATTCTGTGTAGGTTGGAGACATGACTATTTAATCGACTCCCCCAATACATTTAAAAAGTAATAGCTATTTATTCATTAATCTTTACTAAACGGCAACGGAAAAGTGTATTTTAGAGACATTATGTCTGACATTTAAAGGGGATTTGTATGGAGTTAAAGTTGCAAGAAAAAGTTTATGAGGCTGATAAAAATAATGCTTTAAGTACTCAGCTTTTTGACTATAAAAAGGTAATATTAGATAATGACCACCGAGGGTATAGAGAAGTGAAAAGGTTTTTTGACCTTGTACTTTCTTTAATGGGTCTAATTGTGTTAATGCCCTTAATGGTCATAGTGGCGATAGCAATAAAGTGTACAAGTCCAGGACCAATTATTTACAAACAAACTAGATTAGGCTTACGAGGAAGACCTTTTGCTATCTATAAATTTAGAACAATGGTAGATGATGC
>DHDH01000021.1:0-2008 GCA_002399235.1 Firmicutes bacterium UBA4881
TATCCAATTATTATATATGTGTATCTTTATACATGGCTCTTAACTCGATTTTATGGCTATCGAGGATGGTGATTTTAGCTTTGTGCGTTATAGATGGTATCTTACCATTCTTCGTTAGCTGGTAGTATTGTCCACCATAAGAAAACCCACTACCATCGGAGACGAGACGTTCCTCTTTAATACAAAGGATAGTACTGAGATCAATGCTGTCTGTGAGCTGTCTAAAAGGCACTAGTGGGGTTTTCTGGCTCTATCGAAAATAGTTCATTGAATTCATCGATGTACTCTACCAGAAAGGCGTTTGCTGCTTCCATGGTGTTAATCCCTCGTATTTTAAATTCAACAGGGAGTCTACTTTGAAGTGTTTCCCGCAACCTTTCAATGCGTCCTTTTGCTTGTGCAAATTTAGCGTAGATAACTGTAATTACGAGTTCATCCATGGCCCTGCCGAATTGGGTTAGGTTTACTTGTTTTCCTCGGAGCTGTTCTTCTATGGATAGTTTCCCGTCGTTTGGCGATCGGAAGATTGTATGGCGATCGTTGTATATACTAATGGGGATACCGTTATGGGTAAGAATTTGCTCCATAACCTCAAAATAACCACGTAGACATTCGTTATTTTCAAAATGTAGACCAAGGACCTTTCTGGTTGCATCATCAATAGCACCATGAAGAGAAAACTCTCACCACCAATAATCCAAGGATGCGGTGATGTGTCAATTTGCACTAACATACCTTCTTGGGGTTTTCGCTTACGTCGATTATGAACCTTACGTTTGCGCTTTTTCTTTGGACTAGTAATCCCTGCTTTTTTCAGAGCACGATAGACGGTAGGATAGCTTACGGAAATACCCTCATATTTCCCGATAAGTTCTTGAAAATGAGCGAAATTAGCCTCTTGATATGCCTCAGACTGCTTTGAGTTTAACTATTTTGTCTTTGGTGGAATCAGAGATGGCATGTCCCGGTTTACGACCTCGATTTTTATGAATAACGAACGTGGCTCCTTGTTCTAATACTCCTTTCTTTAGCCTTAACACTTGGCGTTCGCTAAGGTTTAGTAACTCTGCAGCTTCTCTGATTGTAATGTTCTTAGCGATAGTTTGATCAATGACTCTTAGTTTTTTTATTTCCTGCTTAGTCATGTTAAATGTTTCCTCTCTCATAGGTGACATTTTACCAGAATAGGTTCAACATGACATTATCATAGAACAACTACAATATGGTCAATTGAAAAAGTAATTGCTACTTTGTAAGACTTATTGCTACCATAAAACCAAATACAGATAAAAAGTTAGTTTATAGTAGCATTTTGGAGTTATATTTGTCATAATTAAGGTGAAATTAGGCAGATTTTACCTGTTTTTGACCGCAAGAACCAGAGGTCGAAATAAACTATTTTTTTGTAAATGTTATTTCAACCCCTATGAGCCTTTATAATGGCCCATTCAGAGTAGGTAATCCTGCCTAGTTGTGCTTACCTTTTTAACAAAGCTGGACGTAGAGTAATTTCTGCGTCAGGAATGTGGTTTACACCAAATTTTTCCAGGATTTCTTCTTCTGTAAGAATTGATGTGATTCATCATAAGGTTTATATCGTCTTGTGTGAATGAATCAAAGCTGTTTCCTTTTGGTACTATTCTCTGAATGAACTCATGATTGTTTTCTAATGAACCCTTCTGCTGTGGAGCTGATTTATCACAATAAAATATTCTAGTTCTACGAATGTTCTGATCATCAAATTCTAGTTTAAGCGGATTAGTAAATTCGCTGCCATTATCCGTAAGGATAACTGGAAATAGTCTTTGAAAGGTGGTTGTCCCCAATTTTTCATAGAGAACATTAAATACATTGATTACACTCTAGGAGGTATTAGCATCTCTTAGAAAAGCTGGCATAAACTGAGCCTCTAAAAAATGAAGTGTCAGTAAAACCTTCCCACCTTTAACTCCCTCTACAGTGTCCATCTCAACCACTGGTGTGTCTGGGTTTTCTTTCATAAAAGCTT
>DHDH01000021.1:2136-2708 GCA_002399235.1 Firmicutes bacterium UBA4881
TAGGTGCGACCAACTCTGCAGTTTTTATCAACTTTAAAACAACGATAAGTTTTCTTTCGGGGGCGAAATTTCACTTTTCGAGTAAGATCAATATTTCTAGCTAAGAAAAGTTTGTAGTCTATATAGTTATAAATAGTTTTTTCGCAACACATGATCGCGTCACGATTGGTTACATAGATGTGATGAATAGATTGTCCTTTTAGAATAAGTGAACTAATTAGCTTATCAAGGTACTTAATGGTGTTTTCATCAGTATTAACCCCACTTCGTGATTCAGAACGCATTAATTCATATTCTTTTTGGGCATATGAAGCACTGTAAAATGATTTTTCAAGTGAGCACTTGTTTAAGCTATCACATCCATTGCATACATAGGGTGGCTTGTCCAAAAGTTTGCAAGTTTCTTTTACGTAATCTTTACAGACTTTGGAGCAAATTGGGCAAAATTTGCAATTCTTATGGTGACATGACTCTGATTGACAAATAAAGGACTTCTTACAAGAAAATCGGTACTGACAATTGTTAAATGCTCTGCCCAAATAACCAGTCTGCTTAACCATAATATGGTTTTT
>DHDH01000033.1 GCA_002399235.1 Firmicutes bacterium UBA4881
GAATTAGCGTAAAACTTAGCACTTTCTTTATCAGGTTGCAGCCATATTTGTTTCAGCTTTTCAGAGAAAACAGCTTTCCCTTTTGCAGGTACATGAGCTAGAATATTGCGCATGAAATGAACCTTACAACGCTGCCAACTGCAACCAACAAAAGATTTTGTAATAGCATTAATCAGCCCTTTATGAGCATCAGAGATTACTAACCAAGGATTCTTTAAGCCTCGAGCTTTAAGTTTGTTAAATACTTCTTGATAAGCTGCTTCAGATTCCTCATATATGGGTTCTATAGCTAATATATCTCTTTGCCCGCGTTCATCTACTCCTATAACTACAGCTACAGCCATGTTATTAACCTGATTGCCTACACGAATTTTTTCATACAAGGAATCAATCCATAATACAGGATGTACTTCTTGTAAAGGGCGTTCACGAAATGCAGCAACCTGGTCATTGAGCTCTTTAGTTATTTGAGAGACTTGTCCACGAGAAATAGCTTCTATACCAAGGCTTTTCTTCTCAATCTTACGGGTTGAAACTCCATTAATGTAGGCTTCTTGAATAACATTCATTAAAGCCATTGCAAGGCTGTATTATTCCAAACTAAAAAGGCAACTGGTAGAACAAGGCCGAAGGCTCAATATGACTACCATCTTCAGCTACAGTGCCAATGAAACTGATCCTGAGGACGTATTCCCAGATGAAGGCTTTGATACCGATAGACTGGACAATTCTTCAAGAGATTTTCTGGAGTCTGCTATTGCTGATTACAATGCCGACTTCAATGTCAATTACGATACGTCCTCAGATAAATTCCAGAATTACTACAAGGATCTATCCATGCGCATGAAAAGGCGTGAAGTGGATCTGCTTGTTGTCGTTAATATGTTCTTGACCGGCTTTGATGCTACTACTCTCAACACCTTATGGGTGGACAAGAATTTGAAGCAACATGGCTTGATTCAAGCCTTTTCACGCACCAACCGGATTCTGAACTCGGTTAAGACCTACGGCAATATTGTCTGTTTCCGCGATCTGCAGCAGGAAACAGATGAAGCCATTGCCCTTTTTGGAGACAAGGATGCCGGTAGTATAGTCCTCTTGAAAAACTTTAAGGCTTACTATAGCGAATTTGACGAGAACGGAAAACATCAGCTTGGCTATAGGGAGTTAATTGATGAATTGACTGAGCGTTTTCCGTTGGGACAAGCCATTATTGGAGAACAGAATCAGAAGGACTTTATCAGTTTCTTTGGTGCAATCCTTCGCCTTAAAAATATCCTGACCGCTTTCGACAGTTTCTCTGCTCGTGGCCAAGTACCATGCATCCAACTGTGAAGATAAGAGCATTCTGGTTTCTATCGACAAAGCGGTCAATTCCAGCATCCAGCTCCGCAGCAAGAAAGAGCTTATCGAGCACTTCATCGACACAGTCAACGCTTCCACTAAGATGGATGAGGACTGGCGTAAATTTGTCCATGAGAAGAAAGAAAACGACCTTGTAGCTCTAATTAGTGAGGAAAAGCTCAAGCAGGAAGAAACGAAGCGGTTCATCGATAATTCGTTCCGCGATGGTTCATTCAAGACAACTGGGACAGACATTGACAAGATCATGCCCCCTGTTTCTCACTTGGGGGGGTGGAAATAGAGCGGCTAAGAAACAGAGTGTCATTGAGAAGTATTTTGGATTAGTCTAAATGTTTATTATGATTAATAGTCAGATCATCTATTCACTTTGAATCTTAGAAATGATAGAAGATAAGTTTAGTAATATGCGGCATAAAGGTTTTGTAAAAATAATTACCTTTTCGGTAATTATTTTTGTTGACGATAGCAAGGAAGGTGAGTATAATGGAAATAGTCAGATATGGAAATAATAAGACAAGAAAACTTTGTAGTGACAGTAAGCAAGCAAAAAAAGTTTTAGGAGAACTTGTTGCGGAAAAATTATTTGCTGCCCTAAATTTTATCGAAAGTGCATCAACCTTGAATGATGTTGCTTGCTTTCCTACTTACCATTTACATCAACTTTCAGGAGATAAAAAGGACTTATTTGCTATGGATCTTGGGCGAAAATTGGGATTTCGTTTGATTATTAAACCAGATTCGCCATTGAATCGAGAAGAAGACAAATTGGACTTTAATTCTAAGTGTAGTGTTGTTAAGTGTATTATAGTGTTGGAGGTGTCGAACCATTATGAATAAAATAGAATATGAAAACATCTCCGCATTCCATCCAGGATATTATATAAGCGATTTAATTAAGGACTTAGAGATGACACAAGAGGAGTTTGCTAAACGTTTAAATATAACTCCAAAAAACTTAAGCGATTTAATAAATGGGAAAGCGTCTATTTCTGAAAATATCGCAAAGAATTTATCTTTAATGCTTGGCACAAGTGTAGACATGTGGCTTGAACTTCAAAAAAAATATGATCAAAAGGTAATAGAAATCAAAGCATTGCAAGTTCAAAGAGATGAAGAAACTGATTTAGCTCAAATCGATTATTCTTACTTTGAAAAACTAGGCGTAGTTAATCCTACAAAGGATAAAACACAGCAGGTATCATCACTGTTCAAGTATTTTGCAATCTCATCTTTTAGTGTATTCAAGAAACTGGATTTTCTCGTCCAATTTCGCCAAACTCAATGTGTTGATGAGAAAATTGTCCTAAACTCTAATGCGTGGGTACAAACAGTGATTAACATTGGAAAGCAAATAGAAACGCAACCATATTCTGAAAAAAGACTTAAGGAGTATTTGCCACAAATAAGAGAAATGACTATGCAAAATCCGTCTGAGTTTTTACCACAATTATCTCAAATTTTTTCAGAATGCGGAGTCGCATTTGTATTGATTCCCAGTTTAAAAAACTCTGGTGTATATGGTGCAACTAAGTGGATAAACAAAGATAAAGTCATTCTTGGGATAACTAACAGAGGAAAATATGCGGACATTTTTTGGTTCTCGTTATTGCATGAGTTAGGGCACGTTTTTCAAAGGAAAGTCACGAAAACACTAGTTGACTTTGAAACTAGCGACTTAATAGAAGATTATGAAAATGAAGCGGATCAATTTGCGAAAGATTTATTAATACCTCCAAAAGAATATGAGTCGTTTATTGCTGTAGCAACTTTCAGTGAACAAAAGGTTCGAGATTTTGCGAACTCAATAAAGATTCACCCTGGAATTATTGTGGGAAGGCTTCAAAAAGAAGGGTTTCTCCCATACACCCACTTAAACAAGTTAAAGCAGAAGTATATAATTTTGAATTGAAAATGCTTATTTTAAAGTGCCATAAAAATATTAAGACCAGCCACCTCAAGCATTTATGCCTGATACTGGCTGGTCTCTTTTTGCCCCCTAATGAAGCTGTTCACTTGGCTTTTTGTTCAATCCCTAAGTGAACGCTTCATTAGGGGAGCCTTTTTGTATTATAAGGTGTTTGAACTTAAGTAAACATTTTGCTTCAAGAAAAGTAAAAGTAAAGACATATCTATAGATACTAAAATCAGAAAGTATAGATTCCTACCTCTAACTACCGGAGATAGTGAGCAGGTAAATGGCTTATTAACTAGTATTTATTATGTAAGGGGGAAAAAAGAGGAGGTAATTAAGTGCAAATTTCAAGTAAGTTAAATGTATTGGCTCTAATAATTATTGTAATGATGTTAAGTTCAGTTGTAACTGCAGAAGTGGTCCCTGCAACAAAAAGGTTAATACCAAAACCAATTGAAATCGAAAACCATGATACACTATTTGATCTTACCAAAGCTAATTGGTTAATTGGTTCCCAAACCGATAAATTAGGTTTATTAGAGTACTTAGAAGAACTTGGTCTAAAGCTACGGACAGAAAGATTGGCAAAAAATGCTTATTTTGGTACAGTAGAAGACCTAAAAGAGATCACCGAACTAAAAGAGGCGCTAGACAAAGTACCTGAAAACCCTGAAGGTTACTATCTCGAAGTTACCGAGAATAGGTTGACTGTTATAGGACGGACTGAGGTGGGGGCTTTTTATGGCATACAGACATTAAGACAGTTAACAGATCAGAACCAAGACACAGTTACTGTAGTGGGAACAAAAATTACTGATTACCCAGTTATACGCTATCGAGCGTTTACCGATGATGTTTCTAGAGGTCCCATTCCTACGTTGGAGTATATGAAGCTTATTGTTAAAACCATGAGCTCTTTTAAGCTTAATATGTATTCACCATATATGGAATTACATGTTTTAGAAGGCATTAGGGGGAAAGAGGAGACAATCTCTACTAAAGACTACAAGGAGCTAGTCCAATATGCCAAAAAATATCATGTAGAAGTTGTACCATCACTGCAAACATTTGGTCATTCTACAGTATTTTTAAGCCTCAAAGATTATCAGCACCTAGGCAACTTGCCCGCCAATAGCTCACAATTAGATCCGACTAACCCAGCCGTTTATAAGTTTTTAGAAGAACAGATATCCAAATGGACGGCACTTACTGATTCCGAGTTTATTAACATCAGTGGTGACGAGACTTGGGAAATAGGGCAAGGCAATAGTGGTCTTCAAGCTCTACAGATTGGTGCCCCACAAGTTTTTTTAGATCATATTGTTAAAGTGATGGAGATCGTAAAGAAAAATGGTAAGATACCATTATTCTGGGGTGATATGGTTTTAGAACACCCTGAATTAATCGCTCAACTCCCGAGCGAAGCTATTATCTTAAATTGGCATTATGGTGATGCTAGTAGTATGCCAAAGCGATTAGGAACATTCGAATCTAGAGGTAAAACCCAATGGGCAGCTCCTGGTATCGATAACTGGTTACGTATCTTTCCTTTCTACCAAAGCTCTAATACCAATGTAGCAGAGTTCGCTAGAATAGGTGTTAAATATGGTATCGAAGGTTTATTTACTACATCTTGGGATGATGATGGAGAAAACCTCTTTGGTAATAATTGGTATGGATTAGTCTTTGCTTCGGAGGCTGCCTGGCGAGGTGGCGATACAAGTACTGGTGGTTTCAATCAACGTTTTGATCAAGCTGTGTTTGGCGAGAAGTTAGGTATTGTCGAAGCATTGATGAAATTATCAACCTGTAACTATTATACTTATAAAAATTATTTTAAAAACAGCAATGCTCTCTTTTTGCAAAATCCCTTCCAAAACCTTGAGATCTACGAAATGGTTGGTAATGCTAATATGTTATTATTGATGGAGAAGCAGGTTCTTAATGTAGTAGATAATGTTACGGTTAAGAGAAATAGCCATATGCTTCGTACTTTAGGGTATGCAGCTCGTAAAAACGGGACCTTTGGTCGCAAAATACTACTAACCAAAGAAGTTATTGATACCGTTACTGAACTAGAAGGTAGTGATCAAACAGAAGAATTATTAGAACTTGCCCAAAAGCTATATGCTTTTGAAAGGGAAGTAAATGACATTTATAAGGAGTTTGAAGAACTCTATCTTGAAGAAAATAAACCTTCGTTTATAAATGTACTAAAGGAACGCTATTTTAATTTAAGAGCTTCCCTATTTAGTATGGCTAACGAACTAGAAGGAGCTAGTTATAGTGATACTGTTCCTTCACCTATCGGTTTAGGTTTACCTATATCACCAAGGAAAAAGTAAATGTAAAAAAAAGCACCTGTGCTTTGGCGCAGGTGCTTTATGATGCTTGCGGTAAAAGTGGATCTGGTAGATTAGGATCATCAAAATCAAAAGGACAGAGATACTGATAAATCTTTTCAGCCACGTTAACTTTTTGTTGTAAGAGACCTTGATTCCCAAACATCACGTTAAACTCCCAAATGTAGGGTTGCCCATCTAAGATACCAACATCAAAACCAGCATGATTGATGTTTAATTTTTGAGCTAGTTGCAGAACTAACTCCACAACATCCTGCGGGATGTCTTCAAAGGAAATTTCGCCTCCCTGGGCTACATTATGAAGCAGATGTCCAGGATTAATACGCCAATAAGACAGAAGAACTTCTTTGCCTACAACAACTACACGGAGATCTCTATCTAGGGGTAGATATTCCTGGAGGTAGGCGATCTCTCTGTTACTAATATAGGAGCGATATTGAGAGATATTTTCTAATAATTCAATACCTCTGCCACAAGAAGAACGAACTTCTTTAGCAATAATGGGTAAGCCTAGTAAGTTTTTCGCTTCTTGCCAGACTTCTTCTTTAGCTGGACGAATTAAAGTTTGGGGAAAGTTATTAGGCATAACAGCTTGGATAGCTCTTGTCATTTCGATTTTGTTATGTCCTAAATGGTAGGTGCTGAGACTAGGAAAGATGCGTTTTTTCAGAGCATACGACAATGCATTTACTTGCCAGTATTCAGGAAAGAGCACCCAGTCAGCTTTTTCTATTTTAGCCTGTTCAGCAAAAAAAAGCTCAGGCTTAATATACTCAACCCCGGGGATTCCCATCGAACGATAAGGATCAAAAGAAATTAAACGCATAAATTTCACCCCAAGAAAACATAACATGACAGAATACCTAAAGTCAAAATCGGCAAAAAAGTAACCAAGTTGACAAAAACTATGTTTTAGCTGTCTTTGGCAGGATAGCGCCTTTCAACAAAGAATTTCCTTGCATAGCTTAGTTTTTGTCTAGTGAAAGCGTGTACTGGTATTTTATTCCCCAATGAGAACACTTTATATGAGATAATATAAATCTAAGGACCTTTTGCTGTTATTGTTTAGACAGGAATAGATTAAGGTAGACACCAAATTAGAAACTAAGTATGTGTTATATATTAAAGCAAGCAAAGGTAAAAGCAGAGCCTTTATTTATTTTGGTAGGTTAATTAAATAATAACTGCGAGGCCTATTTTTACTAATGCCCAAAAATGGACAAGCTTAATTACTTGGTAAAAGTTGGTTAGGCTAAATAATAGTTATTTTTGTGATATGAGGAGGAGAAAAAATGCGAGATGTAGCTCCATTACACGAAATGACTAAGCAGCTTTCCCTCGTTGCTATGGGGTTAGAAAAAGCTGACCTAGTGCTTAAAGGTGGAAAATTAGTTAATGTTAACACCCATGAAATAATGCCCAATATAGATGTGGCAATAGCTGGTGGACGTATTGCTCTAGTTGGTGATGCAACTCATACCATAGGTGAAAATACTAGGGTTGTAGATGCTTCTAATTACTATATGACACCTGGTTTTATGGATGGTCATATCCATGTGGAATCAAGTATGCTCAGTGTAACTCAATATAGTAAGACAGTTGTACCTAGAGGTACTACAGCGATCTTTATGGATCCCCACGAAATTGCTAATGTTCTAGGTGTTGATGGTGTTAAATTAATGATTACCGAAGGTAAAGACGTTCCTCTGAGAGTCTATGTAGCTATGCCTTCTTGTGTACCAGCAGCACCTGGATTCGAAGATGCTGGGGCAGTACTAGGACCCAAAGAGATCGAAGAATCAATGGCTTTAGATGAAGTTGCTGGCTTAGGTGAAATGATGAACTTCCCTGGCGTTGTCTATGGTGATGATAATGTTCATGCAGAGATTGCTGCTACTTTAAAAGCTGGCAAATGTGTTACTGGCCATTTTTCCCTGCCAGAAACAGGTAAGATGCTAAATGCTTATATTGCTGCTGGTTGCCGTTCTTGTCATGAATCTGTAAGACAAGAAGACTCCTTAGCTAAAATGCGTTTGGGAATGTATGCCAAACTAAGAGAAGGATCTGCATGGCACGACTTGAAAGAAGTAGTTAAAGCCATAACAGAAAATAAGGTATCTTCACGTTTTGCTATCTTAATTAGTGATGATACCCACCCTGATACTTTAATTAATGCCGGACACCTTGATCATATTGTAAGAAGAGCTATTGAAGAAGGTGTCGACCCGATTACTGCTATTGAGATGGTAACTATCAATGTTGCCGAGTGTTTCTTCATGGGTAAAGATTTTGGTTCAATAGCTCCTGGTAAAGTTGCCGACATTCTCCTAATTAGTGATCTGACTAAAGTTAAGGTAGATCAGGTATTTATCGGTGGTAAACTAGTAGCTAACGAAGGAAGAATGACTGTTAAAACGCCTGATGTTACCTATCCTGACTGGTCTAAAAATACAGTTAAGTTAGGTAAGTCATTGACTAAAGAAGACTTCTTGTTGAAAGCTTCAGGAGAAACTGCCAAGGTTAGAGTGATGGAGATCGAAGAAGCTAAGGTAGGTACCAAGCATAAAGTTCTAGAGCTACCTGTGATTGATGGTTTAGTAACAGCTAACAAAGAACAAGATGTAGCCAAGGTAGCTATCTTTGAAAGACATAAAGCCACTGGAACTAGAGGATTAGGCTTTGTTAAAGGCTTTAAGCTGCAAACTGGCGCTGTAGCTTCTACTGTAGCTCATGACAGCCATAACCTCTTAATTGTCGGTATGAACGACGAAGATATGGCTTTAGCTGGTAATGAGTTAGCTAAAGCTGGTGGTGGCATGATCGCTGTGAAAGGCGGCAAAGTTTTAGCTTTGCTTAGCTTACCTATTGCAGGATTATTAACAGATAGTTCTGTAGAAGAGGTAGAGGAAAAGGTAAAAGCTTTAGATCAGGCTTGGAAAGAGCTTGGCTGTGATTTAATTTCACCATTCATGACCATGGCTTTATTAGGGTTACCAGTGTTACCAGAGCTAAGAATTACTAACCATGGTCTTGTTGATACAGTTAACTTTAAGTTTGTCGATGTTTTTGCTAAATAGATCCTAAGCTTTATTTGACTACAGGGCTATCCTTACCAAGGATTTAGGTAAGAGTTATTTTAAAAGGGAGTGAGTCAGGTGGCTGAATTACGTTATAATCCGCTGTTAGACGACTGGACAATGGTGGCTGCTTCAAGACAAAATAGACCGAATATGCCAAAGGACTTTTGTCCCTTTTGTCCTGGATCAGGGAAAGTACCTGCTAACTATGATGTCCATCTTTATCATAATGATTTTCCTGTGTTAAGTGAGAATCCACCTACCCCCGACGATGTCGGGGGTGGGCCTTATAAAGTCAGAGAATCGCGCGGTCGTTGTGAGGTAATACTTTATTCACCTGATCATAATGCCACGATTCCGGATCTTTCGTTAGAACACTTAGAGAAATTAATTGATCTGTGGACAACTAGTTATAAGGAACTGGCTTTGAACACTGAACATCAATATGTAATGATCTTTGAAAACCGGGGAGCTGAGGTTGGCGTGACTATGCCTCATCCTCATGGTCAAATTTATGCTTATCCTTTTATTCCGCTTAAAGTAAGAGTAGAGATGGAAAATGCTCAGAAACATTTTCAGACGACGGGAAATAATCTCTTCCAAGAGATCATAAAAGAGGAAGTAAATTTCCAAAAACGTCTAATCTGGGAGAATGAGCACTTTCTAGTCTTTATACCGTTTTTCACCGATTATCCTTTTGGTATTATGATCTTACCCAAAAGAAAAGTGATGTCTCTTTTGGAGTTAACTAATGCCGAAAGATCATCTTTAGCACTCTGCTTAAAAGAATTAGTAGGTGGCATGGATAAGCTATATAACCGGTTATTCCCGTATATGATGGTAATGCATCCTGCTCCTTATCATAACAAGGAAGCTGAGGCTTTCTACTGGTTCCATATCGAGTTTTATCCTCCGCTTCGCGGTGCAGATAGGATTAAATACAATGCCTCGTCAGAGACTGGTGGCTGGGCAGCAGCTAATCCTACTAAAGTAGAAGATAATGCCGAACTACTTAGACAAGCGATTGCCCGTTTTAAGAAAGAAGGGGTGAAAAATGGCTAACACACTTACTTATCTACAGGAGAAATTCCACGAATTGTATCCCCATGCAGACAAACCCCGCTGTTTCTTTGCTCCTGGGAGAGTCAATTTAATTGGTGAACATACTGATTATACAGGTGGTTTTGTGATGCCATTAGCTTTGGATTTAGGTATCACAATGCTCATTCACCCCAGGGAAGATGGGCTTTATCATTTGCATAGCCTAGACTTTCCCAATGAGGTAGTCTTTAAGGATGATCTTACTTACCAAAAAGAAGATGATTGGGGTAACTACCCTAAAGGAGTTATCGCCGAACTAAATAAAATAGGCATTTGTCCTCCAGGTGCAGATATACTTATTAGTAGTAACTTACCGACAGGTGCAGGGCTCTCTTCTTCAGCGGCTTTAGGTATGGTCACAGCCTTTGGGCTTTCTACCATTGCCAATGCTAGTTTAGATCTTAAAGAGATGGCCTTTCTCTGCCAAAGGATGGAAAATAACTTTATCGGTGTAGCTAGTGGTATTATGGACCAATTTGCCGTTGGTTTTGGTGCAAAGGATCACGCAATCTTCCTCGATTGCTTAACTATGGAATGGCAATTGGTACCTCTATTATTAAATAACATGCGTATTGTTATAACTAATTCCAGCAAAAAAAGAGGCTTGCAAGAATCACGGTATAATGAAAGAAGAAATGAATGTGAAGAAGCTTTAGCAATTATTAAAGCTAATTTACCTAATGTTAATAGTTATCGTGATCTGACTATAGATGATCTAAAAACCATCGATAGCCTATTGCAATATCCCCATCAAGAGCGGGCAAGACACATTATTACCGAGAATAATAGAGTACTTGAAGCTAAGAATGCTCTTCTAAACGGAGAAGTTACTCGTTTAGGGCAATTAATGCTAGCTTCGCATCGCTCGCTCTCTGCTGATTATGAGGTAACAGGTAGGGAACTAGATACTCTGTTTTTATGCCAACTACAAGCTGGTTGTTTCGCTACTCGCATGACTGGCGCAGGTTTTGGGGGTTGCACAGTTAGTTTGGTAGCAGAATCTGAACTGGATAATTTCCAGAAAACAGTATCAACCCTTTATACAGAGCAGACAGGGTTAGTTCCAGAATTTTATGTAACCAAGAGCGGAGATGGTGTGAGAGAACTTAAGGAGGGTGAATAATGGCAATTCTAGTTACAGGTGGCGCTGGTTATATAGGTAGCCATACTGTTAAATACCTAAAGGCCCAAAAGGAAGAGGTCGTCGTTTTAGATAATTTAATTAAAGGTCACAAAGAAGCAATTAAAGATACTTGCTTTTATCAAGGTGATATAAGAGATGATGGTCTTATCGATAAGATCTGCCAAGAACATAATATAGCTGGTGTGGTTCACTTTGCTGCTTATTCTTTAGTTGGCGAGAGTATGAAGGATCCTTTAAAGTACTACGAAAATAATGTAGCTGGCTCTTTAGAACTGATTAAGTCCTTGGTTAGAAATAAAGTACCTTCAATAGTTTTTTCATCAACAGCTGCTGTCTATGGGGAACCAGAGAAGGTCCCTATTAAGGAAACAGACAAAACATTACCAACTAATCCGTATGGGGAGACTAAGCTAGCGATTGAAAGAATGTTGAAATGGGCTTATGAAGCACATGGTCTTAACTCTGTATCACTTAGATACTTTAATGCTGCTGGAGCCGATCCTGAAGGCGAAATAGGTGAGGATCATAATCCTGAAAGCCATCTAATCCCAATAATCCTTGGTGTCGCTTTAGGTCAAAGAGAAAAGATCACTGTCTTTGGCGATGACTACCAAACCCCAGATGGTACTTGTGTACGTGACTATATTCATGTTATGGATTTAGCCAGTGCTCACTACTTGGCTTTAAAGAAGCTGCAAACCACCACTGGTGCGTTGGCATATAATTTAGGTAATGGCGAAGGTTTTTCAGTTAAAGAAGTAATTGAAACAGCCAGAGAGGTCACCTCTCACCCGATTCCCCAGGAACTGGGTAGCCGCAGGCCAGGTGATCCTGCTGTTTTAGTAGCTTCGCAGTTAAAAGCTCAAGAGGAGCTAGGCTGGGAGAGAAAATATAGTTCCCTAAAACAGATCATTGCTGATGCTTGGCATTGGCATAAGAATCATCCAAATGGTTATTAATTTAGTGACCTTCTTAGCAGAGTTGGCATACTCTGCTGAGGAGGTCTTTTTTAAATGTATCTCTATGTCGCGAACCACCAATTTGGACAGAGTCAACCAGCGGAACTTAAAGAGTTTATTGTGGAGATTGGTAAAAAAGCTGCCATAAGAGTTGTGGCTAATAAAGACTATGTTTCTTTTGCCCCACCAGTAAATGGGGTCTTGGTAGATCTGGGTTTTGATGATTCTCTAGCTTCGGTGGGCCGTTCTCTCCAAGATCGTTTACAAATATCAGGATTTATTACAGATTCCCTCCCCCAAGATCAGTTATTTCTTTATGCAAGGAGATTAAGAAGAATACGTTTCTCTCTAAGAGAAGGTGTTAAAGGTATCTACTATAAAGGCTTCTATAGAGAATGGCAAGATTCTTTATTACTCCAAAGCACTCTTGATATAAGAGGACTAGGAGCATTTACAGTCAAACGCTTAAAAGGAAATATTGAACGGCAAATAATCTTCCAGGCAGACGACGAGTTTATCTCAAAAGCAGAAGACATATTTTTAGAATGGTTACTACTACTTGCACGTGTAGATGCTCCACTACCTAAATTAAAACGGAGTAGCGAACCTCAGCCCAAAACTGCCAACCAGGTGAGTACTGCTAATGCTGCCAAACCTTTAAGTGGAACCTCTAAGCAGCTACCAGATCCTTTGGGAATCTTAAAATCTTCAATGGGACCAGAGAGTAAACGAGAAAAAAAGTTTGATTTAGCCATTGATCCTACCCTCGAGGGTTTACCGTTAGGTGATAGTATACTAACCTTTTTAAACTCCGGAGATCCTAGAGCTCAAAATTTAATGGAAGCACTTAAAAAGTTTAATAGCGAAAGTGAAAAAGCTAAAAGTAGGTGATCTCGCTCAGTTGAAGCTAAATAAAAAAAGCCCCCAGAGGGGCTTTTTTGCTTGCTTATTGTTGTGGAGGGAAGAATTCTGGGAAAGGTCTGGTTTCGAATTCGATACAGATATTAGGTTGATCAGGAAGTTCTTCGCATTCAACTGGGACAGGGCAGAAACCAAAGGAAGGTACTAGAAGCTGTACGAATAAAGATACCTTGATGATAATGAAGGCACCAATAAAGCAGGCTAAATCACCTTCACTGGTAATGCGACAGGAGAGACATTCAAAAACAGCTTCGGTCAAAACTTTGTAATCGAAATTAGCTGGATCAGGTGCATAGAGTAAAACAGCTTTTTTGAAGGCTACAGAGCGGACAATAGTAATTTCGGTACCATCGGTAGCAATATAAGTTAAGCTAACTTCAGCACAAATTGTAGCATCAACTCTGGCAAGAGGCCCAGTATCAAATTGGGTGATGCAGGTGTGGACAGCTTTTACACTACCAGGAACAATTTGGCAACTGACAAAACGGGCTACTGGCTTATCAGTATCAAAAGTGAATTCTTCGCAATCTCGTTGTGAACAAGCATCATAGATTTTCTGTACATAGATGCAAACTATTTCATTTGGAGTTGGACAGGTTCTTTGATCTGTTATGGGACCAGGTGAAGTGGGACTTGGTGCCCAGTGAGTCCTGATTGTTTTTGCACTCATCGAAAATGCCTCCTTGAACCACGTCTGAAGGCATAGCCTTCTGTTACCATAATATGAAACAAACCAAAAGGGGTGCAAAGATGCTGGCATGATTCGGAAGTTAATTATTCATTTGTCAGGGATTGATCTAAAAACCATAGGGCTATTAGTTTAAGCTATACCAAGTATAAGCTTTAGGCAGGAGAATGATTTTCGAGGAAACCAAGTAAGACAATTTTATGATGTTTGCCCATATTACTTTATGACGGTATACTCACTTTGTTCAGAGGAGGTATAAAAATGAGACATACTTTTAGAAGATTTGGGCTTTCTGTACTGCTGGCCGTTTCGATAGTATTTATGTTTTCCACTTCAACAATGGCAGCTACCTATTATAATTGGAATGGATATAATTTGAAGGTACCAGCCTATCTAGCCTATTATTTTAAGACATCTACCCCAGTTCCAACACCAACACCAACTCCTACTCCGACCCCAACACCCACCCCAACCCCAGAACCAACTCCAACACCAACACCGACGCCAACCCCAGTTCCTACACCTACCCCTACACCATCTCCTAGTCCTGTTGGAATGACTGAATCAGAAGAATGGATGTTTGCTAAGATTAATGAAGAAAGAGTTAAAGCTGGAGTTAAGCCTTTGCAAAGAGATCCTGAATTAGATCGTTATGCTAGAATGAAGAGCCAGGATATGGTAAACAACAATTACTTTGCTCATGTTTCTCCTACCTATGGTAGTGCTTCACAAATGCTAAGAAGTTTTGGTTATCAGTTTAGAGGCGTTGGCGAAAATATTGCCAAGAGCCAAAGTGCTCAAGTTTCTCATTATAGATTAATGGCTAGTGATGGACATCGTTCTAACATCCTTTACCCTACCTACACCCATGTAGGTATCGGTATTGTGCCTTACAAGACAGGTGTTATGGTAACACAGATTTTCGTTATTAAGTAAAAAGCTGCCCCCAGGGCAGCTTTTTTAATAGAGACAACTTGTAAAACAATGGTAATCTTGGTGTTATTTAAACACGATAAAAACCCTAGATTCGCTATTATCTAGAGTAGAGCCTTATGCTTTTAATAGTTAATAGAGAAGGAATTTATTAGAAACTCTTGAAATCTTATTAGGTAGATTTAATTAGAAATTAAGGTGCGATAGCTTCTAAAAAGGCACCTAAGCTAAGGGGAGGTAAGGTAAGTGATGGCTAAACGCCAAAGAGTGTTTTTAAGTGTTATTATCTTGCTTTTACTAGTTTCTTTAGGTACTTTTGCCGCAAAACTCAGCGAAGAGACTAAAGTTGAAGAGATAGCGAGAGGTGTCAAGTATATAGAAAAACGCTGGCAAACCGATACAGGCTGGGTGGATATCTATATTCTTGAAGCTGATTTAAACCAACCTGGTGTTAAGATAGACTCACTTGCTAGTAGCAATGGTTTAGCTAGCACACAAGGATTGAGCACAATGGCTAGAGATGCAGGAGCCATTGCAGCTGTTAACGCTGACTTTTTCCTAATGTCTTCAACAGGCGTGCCAATTGGCTCGCAGGTTAAAAGTGGTCGTTTAATTAAATCTCCTCAACCAGGTAATGGTGGTTGGACAGCATTTGTAGTAGATAATGATTTTTCTGCTTACTTTGGTAGGCCAGTATATTTAACTAGTGTAACTTTCCCTGATGACTCCCGTCGGCCAATAATGGGCATTAACTGTGAGATTGATTTTACTGTGGGTAAAATAGCTGTTTTTGATGAGTACTGGGGTCGTTTTTCTCCGGGACGTTTTCACAATATGACTAAAAACGCGAGAGAATATGTGGAAGTTATCGTGGATGGTAATGGTACTGTAATAGAGGTAAGAGAAAACCTAGGCCCAGCAGCCATCCCTCAAAACGGCTGGGTACTTGTAGGTAGTTCTGATGAAGCTAGTTTTCTCCTTGAAAAGGCTAAAGTCGGAGATCCCTTAACAGTAAAATCATATTCTGATCCTTCTTTAGAAGATATCTTTGCTGTTGTTGAGGGTCAACCTTTCTTGGTCGATAAAGGCCAGATACTTTATTTTGGTGAAGGTGGAATCGGTGGGCTAAACCCCCGTACAGCCGTTGGTATTAGTGAAGATGGTAAGAAAGTTTGGCTAGTGGTTGTTGATGGTCGTTCCTCACGCAGTAGAGGCTTTACTTTAAAAGAATTAGCTGAATTCTTTCTAAACGAATTAGGAGCATATAGTGCATTAAACCTTGATGGCGGTGGTTCTAGTACAATGGTCTTAAAGAAACCAGGTATAGATTTCCTTGCTGCTGTAAATAGACCATCTGATGGTAGCGAACGAAGAGTTCCTAATGGTATTGGAATCTTCATCGAAGATCAAAGCGGTGATGCATATAATGTTGCTATCCAAATGGAGGCAGAGGGTAAATTAGACTCCTTTCGTGGCGAGATTGTTAACATTCCTCAAACAAGCTCTACAAAAATTAAAGGCTTGGCTTACGCGGCTGATGGCAGCCTTCTCGAGAATGCTAAGATAGAGTGGTCTATAGAACCTGAGATAGCTAGAATCGATTATGGTTATATACAACCATTTGAGTCTGGCTACGCTACCTTAATTGCTAGAGTGCCAGGTACAGATATAGAAGCTAGACAGCAGATTCATGTCATCGACGAAATTGTTAAAATAGAGATTGTACCAGGTTCGCTTTCTACGGCAGTGGGCCAAAAAACACCGTTGCAAGTGAAAGCTACTGATGTTAATGGCTTTTCTGTTATATTAAGACCGCGCGATATTTATTGGGATATCCGTGGCGATATTGGTTCTATAAGTGAAGGCGTCTTTACTGCTGAAAAAGATATGTCTTCAGGTGTTATCGTTGCAGAATATGAAGGTCATAAAGCGGGCTTAGCTGTGGTAGTTGGTTCGCAAACAGTTGTGTTAAGTGATTTTGAAAATAAAAAAGAATGGTCATTTTCTACTTATCCCAGCGAAGTAACTGGTAAGCTAGAATTTACAAACGAACAGGTCAAGAGTGGAGATAATGCAGCAAAGCTTACCTATGACTTTACAACAACTACTAGAACAAGAGCTGCTTATGTAAATAATGTTAATATTAAATTGTCAGGTAGACCCCTAAAACTAGGTCTTTGGGTTTATGGTGATGGTAACGGTCACTGGCTCCGAGGTGAACTAACTGACGCTAATGGTGTAAAAAAAGTCCTTGACTTTGCTATGAATGTCAACTGGACCGGTTGGCAATATGTTACTGCTGAGATCCCTCAAGATATTGACTTTCCTCTTAACTTAAAACGTATTTATCTAGTTGAAGCTAAAGCGGATAAGCAAGGGAAAGGTGCTATCTATCTTGATAGCTTAGAAGCAGTATTGCCCCAAGAGATTCCAGCAGAACTACTAGAGGATTTAGCTACTGAGGTACGCGATCCAGCTAATAGACCAGAGACACCTGCTGATCCAAAGAAAGCAAATGAGTTCCGTTTTGTAGTTTTCGGTGACTCGAAGGTCATTGCTGGCGCCCCTGGTTCACAAGGCAACCAGCTCCTAAGCCGTTCTATAAAAATGATTAATAGCGAGAAAGATATCGACTTTGCTATTTACACTGGCGATTTAATTGAACATGATACTGACGAGAACTACCAAGCTGGTGTTGCAGCTTTAATGCAATTAAATGTACCGTACAAGATGGTCATCGCTAACCATGAAATTGCGAAGTCTAATAATTATAGAAACTTTGAGAAATACTTTGGCCCAACTTATTATAGTTTTACTAATAAAAACTCTTATTTTATCATTCTCAACTCTGCCAAAGGCGGTATAACTGTATCAGAATCAAAACAATGGGCTTGGTTACAAACAGAGCTAGAAAAAGCTAACAGCCTCGAAGAGATTGACAATGTTTTTCTAGCTATGCATATACCAACCTATGATCCTAATCCAGGCAGTTACACAGGTTTTAATCCAGCTGAAGCTGAGCAAATGGAAAAGCTTCTGGGCGAATTTAAGTACAGAAGTGGGAAAAATGTTTGGTTATTCCATGGCCATGTACACGGTTTTGCTCGCCGTATTTGTGATGGTGTGCAGTATATAGATTCTTCTGGGTCGGGCAGTTCATTATATTTACCACCGAAAATGGGTGGGTTCTACCACTATGTAATTGTTGATGTCAAAGGAGATCAGATCACTTATCAAGTCTATCCGTTGATTGACAAAATCGTAATCTCTCCCGAAGAGCAAACAATTGCTGTTGGTGAAGAAGTGACCTTTAATGCTGAAGCTTTTGGCCCAGCTGGCCTTCGCTTCCCACTAAGATATCCAGCTCAAGCTATCTGGAGTGTAGAAGATAGTTCGGTTGGTAGTATAGATGCTGAAGGAAAGTTTGTTGCTAATAAAGCAGGTACAACTAAAATCACAATAACCTCAGGTATCTTTACAGAAAGTACTACAATAACTGTAAAATAAATGACTTAGGCGCAGCGAAAGCTGCGCCTTTAATAATTTTATAAACTTAATACTCAATTTCGATAGCGTTTGTGGGACAAGAATCTGCAGCTTCTTCAACAGCTTCTTCATTTCCTTCAACTTTACCAATAGCTTCAGCAGTTTCTCTGTCACCTAGTTCAAAGACCTCGGGGCATATCTCTTCACATAAACCACAAGCAATACAGAGTTCGGGGTCAACACTAGCCTTCATAAAAAAGACCTCCTATCACTTGAATAAATGTAAAAAACTTAAAACTGATCTATCTAAAGGCAGGATACCCTAGGATTGGGTGAGCTATTCATTTCTTTCTAGGTTTGTGATACAGTTTTAGTAGGATATAAAGAGTGCTAAGTTCGATTTTGAACAATAAAAGAGGTCGTTACGACTATATGGATAATGAAGTTACAAGCTAAGTGAGGTGAACTATATGGCGCTAGAAGAACGACTAGCAGATTATACTTTGGTGCAAGGCCTAAGAAATGGTGACAATGAAGCATATGACGAACTTAACCAGCAATATTCTAGTAAAATGTATAGATTAGCTTGTAGGTTAGCAGGTCCGGAAGAAGCTGAAGATCTAGTTCAAGAAGCTTTTGTACAGATCTATCGCTCGATGTCTTCTTTTCGTGGTGACTGTAGTATAAGTACCTGGGTTTATAAAATAACTACTAATGTGTGCCAGGATTATTTAAGACGGAAAAGTAGAAGAAACTGGCGCCACTTATTTTCCATTGATTGGTTAAAAAGTGAAATTGATAAAGAATTACCATCTCCTGATCTAGAGCCACATGAAATGGCTGAGATTAGGGATGATTTAGGACGTTTGCGTGTAGCAATTGCTTCTCTGCCTATGGAACAGCGGTCAGTTTTAGTCTTACACGATTTAGAACAACTAACTTATCAGGAAGTTGCAGATGTGTTAGGGATCGCCTTAGGCACGGTTAAATCAAGGTTATTTTACGCCAGACAGAAAGTTAGGCAGATATTTGAAGGGGGTGCTTCAAAATGAGATGCCCCGATCGTAAACAGCTTTCTGCTTATGTTGATCAAGAGTTAACTCGTTCGGAAATGATCATAATAAGCGAGCATATAAAGGATTGTCTGAGTTGCCGACGTGAAGTCGCTCACTTAGAAAAGCTTATAAGTAGACTCAAGCTTTTAGCTAAAGAGGATCTACCAATTCCTGCTCCCATTCAAAGAAGGCAGAAGACAAGCTTTAATTGGGTTGCTGCAGTGGCTCTAGTTGTGATAGTTATCGGAAGCATTATGATCATAGGCAATACCTATGAGACGGTAGCAGTGAAAACTTGGCCAGATAAGGAAATCGAGTATTATTATGTCGATCACCGTGATTATATTCGTAGCCAGAGTGCATACGCTAATAAACTGACATCTTGGGAGTGATAAAAGTGCTCTGGTTAGTTGCATTACTAACATTAAGTTTAAGAGGATTAGCTCTAACACCTTCTGAACTCTGGCTAAAGACGCAAATGGCAGAAAACCAACCAATAGTCTATGATGAGGTAGTGGTAGACTCAGTTGATAACGATGTAGTGGTCCACTACTATAAAGTTTATAGGCAAAACTGGGAAAAGGAAAGAAGAGAAGAGACTGGCCTTTATAATGAAGATATTTTACAGGTTTCAATAAGGAAAGGAGCTAACCTATATCTTTGGTTAGGTTCTCTTCCGCATGTGCTACAAATGGTAACACCTAAAAAAGAAGAATGGGTACCAGAAAAAATTGAGCGTGGGTTTTTAGACGATAAAGAACTAATTGTCCTTTATCTTTATTCCCATAATAAACCACTTACAATACGTAAGTATATACGACCTGAGGATAACTTGGTGCTTAAAGAAGAAATTTTAGTTAAAAATAAATTGGTTCAGATTCGTGAAAGAAGAAATATTCAGTTAGTGCCAGAGCTAGGGGAAGACCTTTTTAATATACCTATAGGTTACCAGGTTTACTCAGAAAGACGCCACTGGGAATTGGCTTTAGTCTCTAGTTTTATTGAGACAAAAAGCAGAACTAATGTTTTTTATCCCAGTTGGTTACCAAGTGCTTGGGAACTAACTGATATTAACCTAAACCAACTTGATTCTATAGAAGTGGTTGTTTACCGTTTTTTTGACGGAGAAGATTTCTATTCTCTCTTTCAAAGACCCAAGGATACCTCGCCCACAAATGAATCAACATCTTCTTATCAGAAGTTACAGATAGTTTATAAAGATAATATGGGTGTATTCCAATTAGAGAAGAATAACTGTATAATAACCTTAGTCGGTAAAATTAAAGAAAAAGACGCGAGAAAAATAATCGAATCCTTAACTTTATTATGGTGACCTACCCCCAATTAATCTGGGGGTTTTATTACAAAAAGATTTGTGATGGGAGTTGATTCTTTGCCAGCCCCTGTAACAGAAGGTGAACGTAGGTTAAAAAAAGCATTGGATGTAGCTGGCCTTAAATATAAAATGGGAGTTTATGTCGGCCCCTATGAGGTCGACTTTCTTATATATGACATAATTATAGAGGTAGATGGCTATAGCCATCTATTACCGGAGAAGATCAAGTCTGATCGTAAGAAAAATATTTATTTAGAAGAAATGGGCTACCGACTCATTCGCGTAAAAAGTGAAGAGACAAAAGATAAAGCTTTTCTAAAAAAATTGATTCAAAGTCTTGATAAACCTATCAACTTAACCGATAATGAGCCTATAACTTATAAACCGTTTTTGCCTCTAATGAAACTAAAGGATAAACTTACTCCTAAAGAGAAATTATCTGCTCATGATGAAATGCTAGAGTGGTTAAAAAAGCATAGTAGCGAGATACCTGTCTGTGATGGTGAGGAGGATGAATAGATGGAAGTAGGTAAGCTCTCCCCTGAACTTCTCCAAAGTTCAGTGTTACGCTTTGAAGGTACTAAAAGACCAGAAGTGCTAGTTGGAGCTCTTTTGGGAGAAGATAGCGCTATCATAGATATGAAGGATTATCTGTTAGCTATCTCTGTCGATCCTATTACTGGAGCTGGCAGTAATATTGGTCGCTTAGCAGTACATGTTTCCTGTAATGATGTGGTAGCTAATGGTGCCGAACCATTTGCTATTCAAGTTCTTTTACTAATGTCTGTAGATAGTACTAACGAAGATGTCAAAGAACTAATGAACGAGATCTCTAAAACCGCTGAAGAGATTGGCGTACAAATAATTGGTGGTCACACAGAATTTACTGATAAAGTAGTATCTCCGGTTGTAGCAATAACTGCTTTAGGTAAAGTTTCCCCTGATAAATTAGCTACTAGTTCGGAAGCTAAAGTAGGCGACAAGATAATCATCACTAAAGGTGCTGGCATCGAAGGTACAGCAATTTTAGCCAAGGATTACAGAAACTACTTAGAAGATCTACCAGCAGAACTTTTAGATAGTGCTGAGCATTTTTATAATCTAATTAGTGTAATCCCTGAGGGTAAAATAGCAACCTCTCTAGGTGTAAAGGTTTTACACGATGCTACTGAAGGTGGCGTTTTAGGTGCTCTTTGGGAGATTGCCGAAGCTTCTAAGGTAGGTTTTATAGTAGAAGCAGATAATGTACCCATACGTCCAGAGACTAAAGCTATTTGTGAGCACTTGGCAATTGATCCCTTGCGTCTTCTCTCCTCTGGTACCTTGATTATGATTACCTCTCAAGCTGAGGTTCTACTTAAACAACTACATGCTGCAGGTATTGATGCTAGTGTAATTGGAACCATAGTAGAAAACGAGAGAGGCAGAGAGGTAATTGCCCAAGGAGAGAGTAAACCGGTATTGGGTCCAACCACAGATGAGCTGTGGCGCTTAAAAAAATAGCTCTAGGGTGTTGACATTATAACCTAAATCGGCTTATAATAGACAATGTCAGCAGGCGCTGAACCACGCCGAAGTGGCGGAACTGGCAGACGCAGCAGACTCAAAATCTGCCGTGGCTTAAACCACGTGCCGGTTCGATTCCGGCCTTCGGCACCAAAAAAATATGCGGATGTAGTTCAATTGGCTAGAACGCTGCCTTGCCAAGGCAGAGGTTGTGGGTTCGAGACCCATCATCCGCTCCATATGTTACCCTCAACCACAGAGTACGACTCGGAGGGCACGGCGGCATAGCCAAGTGGTAAGGCAGGGGTCTGCAAAATCCCGATTCCCCAGTTCAAATCTGGGTGCCGCCTCCATCTTGCCGACGTAGCTCAGCAGGTAGAGCAACGCATTCGTAATGCGTGGGCCACCGGTTCAATTCCGGTCGTCGGCTCCAGTAGACAACTTTATATTACTTGCGGTGATGGCGGAACTGGCAGACGCGTACGTTTGAGGGGCGTATGGGTACCCCCGTGTGGGTTCAATTCCCACTCACCGCACCAAATGCCCGCATAGCTCAGTAGGTAGAGCGCATCCATGGTAAGGATGAGGTCACCAGTTCAATTCTGGTTGCGGGCTCCATTCATTTTTTAAGAACTGTTTCGCAAGAAGCGGTTCTTTTTTATGACCGGGTTGCTCAAGCGCGTCTGCGAAGCAGCCGATAATAAGGATGGAAAATTATTTTGAATTGTAGATACCGGACCGCGAAAACTACAGCGAAAACTGCTCAGTTTGGAGGGACTACCTATGAAAAAGCGGACTATTTATATATTTATTATTGTGTTGGTGCTGATTTCTATGACAGCCTGCAAAAAAAAGGATCCACCTTCATCATCTCTAGGCAATATTAAAGGCACTGTTTTGAGCAATGAAGGGCGCGATCCTATCTACGGAGTGAAAGTCGAAGTAGCCTCCGGCTCAATCGTAAAAAAATTGGAGACGAATCAGAACGGAGAATATTCCACAGCTGTTCCAGCAGGAAATATTGTCATAACCGCCTCCCGGGCGGGATATATCGCACAAAAAGTAACGGTTGTGCTGGAGAAAAATGCCCAGCTGAGTGTGACTCCAATATTGCTGGTGCTGGAAGAGAACGCAATTTCAATCGAAGGTACGGCCACCTTTGCAGCGGGGGTGCCGGATTGGTCGGCTAATGTTTACGCCGAAATTTCAATTATGGACGATGGTCTGAAATACGCGGACATGGAAACTATCAAAGCTGGCACGCTCAAGACCTCCGCCTATCGTATTGGAGGTCTTCGCCGTGATCGGAATTACATAATTTCCGCCCGGGCTGCCAACCTGCCGGGGGACGCCATCAAAGACGGACCCAATACCCAAACAAATAAGAGTATCATCCGAAAGTCCGAAATCGCGGATCCTGAGAAAAGTACATTTACAATTAATGTCGGTCCCGAAACGAACGCATTGGTGGCAGCAATTGAGCTGTACCTGGCCAATACCGGACGCAAACTGAACGACGATGGCGTTGATGCTGATCTGGATGCCATACAGTCGGCCGCCGATCCGCGGCAAAGGGCTATTGAGCTTTCGACAACGACCGTGCAAGGGACGATTCAGGATATCCTGGGAGAACCATTAGGAGAAGCCACGGTTGTGATTGTGGGATCTAATCCCCAGAAGTCGACTGTTTCTGACATCGGCAATGGTACATTCGCCATTACGGAGGTGCCCATTCGTTATCAGAGTGTCAGCGCCGGAAAAGCACCTCGTTACCTCACTGCCGGACAGGACGTGCTGGAGCTTGTTGCCGGTGTGCCCTGTAATGTGACTTTATTGCTCGTTCCCAATCCGGCCGTAATCACAGGCGACTTAAATGCGGCGGCAGTATTGATGGCCGATAACAGCAGCGGCGCTTTATCTGGCTGGTTGACAGACGCCTTTAGTTATACATTTTTGGGGGTAGCCAAAGACAGAGCCACAGCTATAGCAGAGTTACCGGCCGCCTATGTGGCTGTCTACCCCGGACCGGATACGACTTATCAGTCTATCGGCGGGTCCAAAACAAACTTTAGTTTTGGCAATGATAACTGGACGATGCGGCGTGAAACAACCTTTGTGCGCTGCAGTTATCGCGCGTCTGGAACGGTGCAATACGGCAACAAGCGTTGGCAGCTGGTCACGCTGACAATCGAGAATGAAGTCCGATTGCCCAAAGCGCCGACTGCCCTGACGGTTACAGGCGGTGATGCGTCAGCTGATGTGGGATGGACCGCCCCTGTGCCTGAAGACGCGGAGATCGACGGTTACAGGATCTACCGTACTGACACTGCGGCAACTCCGGAAGACACGGCTACCCCAATCGGCTCGGCAGGCAAGGATAGCGGCAGTTTTGCAGAAAGCTCTTTGACGACAGGAAGATACTATTATTGGGTACGTAGCGTGGATGAATATTCCGGTGTGGAAATCCTGAGTGATTATTCGCTTCCTAAGCAAGTATATGTGGTGAATGCCCTGGAGACAGTCCAGCAGTTCGTCGCGTATGCGCTGGCCCGTGAAGAGGACAGTATGACGGGCATGCTGGCAGCGGATTTTAAATGGATGCCTGTTGGTGCATTGTATTCGTCAACTAATAAGACGCTTTTTGTCTATGATATGCTTGAGCAATTTGGCACAACTGCACCGATCGCTTGCCGCTGGGATTTGCAACTAAGCGATCCGGCCTTCAGCAGAAGCACTTTGGGCGGCAATACTATAATTAAAGTGTCTGGATCTTTGGCCGGGCGGTTTAGCGATCTCTATCCAGACCGGACAAGGCGCTGGCTGGAAGTGCTAGAAACTTGGGAAGTATCCTTGATTGACGGGAAATTGCGCTATTTCAACGCCGGTGCACGGGAGCTGTACCCGGGGGCACCGACAGCATTCACTTGTACTAATATGAGTACGCTGGAAGAGGATCAGATCGTTAAACTGGCCTGGCAGAAGCCTAATGATCCAGCGTTGGCGGGTTATCGCATCTATCGCAATGAAGCAAATGACTTTTCCATGGCCGTCGAAGTTGCCAATGTTACTAACCCCGCCAGTACAGCTCATTCTGTATCATATATATCCGGAAAGCAGATTTACTATTGGATTGTTGCCTGTGACAGTTATGGAGAAGTATCCGCTCCCAGCACTCCGGTCCTGACCGGAGTGCCAAATGAGATACGGGAACTGGCGGAGAATTTCCTGAATGCTTCCTATCGCGAAGCAGCGGTAGATGTGAAGAAGTATACCACGGTGGACTTTTACGCTTACTTGTTAAAATCGCAATATTCTCTTGCGAGCTACTGCAATTTTGAAAATTTCGGCATGCCGGTAGCGCCTCCTTACGAACTAGCTAATTATAGAGTGTTGAACCAGGACCCAGCCGTCAGTTCCAGCACGGGAGGCGATGGTTGGAATGAAATCAGGGTGAGTGATGACTGGTTGAGATACGAGCTGACCTTTATTGTAAAGGGCGGCGGGACGATCTGCACATGGTCGGGAATCTCCTGCACGAACATTGTCGTCCAAATTGCCAATGTTAACGATGAATGGAAAGTGTTTGCAGCGAACTTCCTGAACTAGAGCAATCAATCGATTTTGGGAAGGATAAGCAGCAACCCTGTAGAATAAGAAGAATCGTTTATTACGCATAATGATCCTGGAGATCGAAGGGGGAGAATGATGGCTAAGCAAAAATTCGAGCG
>DHDH01000045.1:0-969 GCA_002399235.1 Firmicutes bacterium UBA4881
CATTTTACCGGGGACATGTCAAAGAGCCAGACCCACAAGCTGGGTCGTACACTTTATTCACTTCAGTTTTGCCTACTAAAGTAAGGTAGGTTAACAACTCTGATACTTCTTGGGGAGTATAGTATTCGCCACCACTTTTCCCTGCGTTCGAAGCATACATACCCATCAAAAATTCATAGGCATCGCCAAAAGCGTCAATAGTGTTATCCTTGTAATCGCCAAGCTTCATTTCTCCGATACCATTCATCAGCTTAACTAGCTTATCGTTACGCTGAGCAACAGTGCCGCCTAATTTGTTGCTGTTTACATCAATGTCATCAAACAGTCCTTTGAAGTTTTTTTCATTGCTTGTACCTTGAGCCGAAGACTCAATGTTTTTAAAAACCCTTTCCAGATTTTCGTTCAAATTTTCATTTTGTGCTGCACGCTGGCGTACATTCTCAAAAAGCTCGCTGGGTAATATGAAAAATCCCTTTGTATCAATAAGGTCTTTACGGGCTTGTTCTGCTTCTTTATCGGATAGTTTCGCATAATCAAAGTTTTTATCTCCAGCTTCCCATTCATCTGCATTAATATAACCTGTGAGGTTTTCAGATATATAGCGGTAGAACAGCATACCCAGGACATATTGTTTAAAGTCCCAGCCATCCACACTTCCCCGTAGATCATTTGCGATATTCCAAATAGTACGATGCAACTCGGCACGTTCTTGTTCTTTTCTATTATTAGCCATAAAATAATCCTCCTAGCTTTTTTGAGTAGATACTAGTTCAATACTATAAATAGCGGTTTTTATTTTTAGTTACTATTTCTATAATTTGGAGACGCAAAGATGGCGATCTATTACCATAAATGATCTACCTTTTACTTTCTTGCACATAAACCCTTTTTAGGCCAACTAACCCTATTAAAACAGCCCATTATTCTTAAGTCTTGCTTTCCATTAAATGGAAGGGGATCAGTTATTAG
>DHDH01000045.1:1204-3768 GCA_002399235.1 Firmicutes bacterium UBA4881
AAAAAGCTATTATCGGTTTACCGTAAAACAACCAAAGCTTTAGTAAATAGATGTATCTTCTTTTTTCTAATCGTGCTCGATTACAATGACAGCTTATTGTGGGTAAAAGTCTCATTTCAAATATATTCTTCTAATGAAGTAGTTTAAAACCTGCTAGTAGATAAGATCTTTCCTAATTCAGATCATATCACAATACCTATACCGCATTTGGGACAAGTTGTAAGTTATAATTAGCTCAGAGGTGAGTTAAATGACCAGTACAAAACTAAAGTTGTTACGTATTTTAGAGATATTACAAACAACTGATGAGGACCATCCTCTAACTGCAAAAGAAATCGGCGAGAAACTCAAACTTTACAGTATCGAGGCAGAAAGAAAATCAATTTGCCGCGACATCAACCTACTCAAAGATAACACCCAATATGATATTGAGCTATGTACTGATAACAAGCAAGGCTATTATATGGCCAGTCGTTTGTTTGAAGATTGGGAGTTAAAAGTTTTAATCGATGCTATATGGGGAGCTAAGTTTTTAACCAAAGACAATACCGAGAAGATAGCGGAAAAGTATGGCAAGTGATGCCAGTCAAAAAATGCTTACTACGGTTACTCCTGTTAAATCTATTGTTAAAAGCAATGATCCTACTACAAAGATACATATTGACACTCTACTAAAAGCTATTAAAGAAAATCGGAAGGTTCAATTTCAATATACTTACATTGATACAGAGATGAAAAGCTGGTAGATGATTTGGTAGATTACTTTGATAGCAATCTTCAATTTCATAAAAGCGGTAATAAGTACACTGTAGTTGTTGACATTAGAGAAAATGCTGGTTTATATTACTGGTTGTTGCAATATGAAAACAATATTAAAGTTCTTGCACCTGAAAAAGTAAAAAACAGCTTGTGGAAAAGGTTAAAAGAATCTTAGCTTTGTACGAGAAAGGGTGAATTATGAAAATGACACTGAGGAGAAGAGGTTGCCCTGGCAATCGCTTCAGTGCTTTTTGGGGGGGATGTATCTAGCTAGGTATCACTTGCTAAGCAATAGCTTCATGGAATCGTATACAAACTGAACTTCTAAAAACTAGTGGATTCTAAGTTAACTCAATCGAAGATTTTCTAGCGAATCTGGAAGATAGTCTCAATAAACACATTCAAGCAATTACAACATACGATTCATGGAAAGCCATGAACAAACACGCTTTTGAAGAATAGTTACGCAAACAACTTTCTAAATTATATTTACAAATATGAATTGGCGCCCCATTAACAGAACGATAAGAACGGAGGATTAAAATAATATGAACAAAAAAGAAGAGCTTGTTTCAGAAGGGCTAGTTAGTACAAAACTAGCTGCTGAATTTTTAGGTGTAAGTCGTACCACGTTATGGCAACTTATGAACCGGCACGAACTCCCATGGGTACACATTGGTCGTGCTCGTTATATACCTAAGCGTGCTTTAATACAATTAGCTGTTGATAATTTAAAATGGTCAGAATCAAGATTCCCATTGAAGTAACTGCATTAAGGATCCCGTTTTATTTGTCACATTTTTCTTTATCTTTACCAAGCAAGTACTGGATACCATTCCATATTAATGTAATAGTTCCACCTCTTGGTTATTTTGGTCGCTGTACCAAAATTGAATTCGCCGTATTGTAACCCCATATGCAGAAACCTTGGTGTTACATCCATAATTTTTTGCCACACCCCGAGTTGTTATTTTGGCAAGCCTTTTTTTAGAGCTTGCAGTGTTGTTAGTAGACACCTCCTACACTGGTTAATCTTATTCTTGACTACGCTGAATTAATATAGCCACTAGACGAAGATGCTAAACAGCGTGAGATCATTACTGACTTCGAGATAAATTCAATAGAAACTTTTACAAAAGAGGGTATCTGGGCATATACTATCATGTGCTTAATTTATACTGGCATGAGGATTGGAGATATTCTTAAACTAACTAAATTTAGTATAGATCTTAAAACATGACCACAACTAGCGGCAACAAAACAAAGGCTAGTAAAAATCGAATTATACTGTATACTCCAAGATCCAATATTATATATGTCAGTGGTATAACTCATCAAGCTCTTATTTAATCAACAAAGACGATAATAGAGTCAGAGTAAAATATTACAGAGAGTATCTCTATTATCCCGCTCTTAAAAAAGCAGGAGTGCGTGACCTGGTACCACATTCAACGAGACATACTTTTGCCAGTCTACTTAATAAAGCCGGAGCAAATACTAAAGCAATCCAAGAAATACTTGGACACGCTGACTACTCCACTACCGCTAACATATATACTCATACCGATATTGATGAACTTAAAAAAGCTATAGAGAAAATCTAAGCATTTTATTTTTGCTAGTTATGTGCTAGTTGTAACCCAAGTTTTAAGCGATTTTCAACGACATCTAGAGATAGTTTTTAAAAACAAAAAAGACTGCTTAAAGCAGTCTTATCAATATTCTTAGTGGTGCGCCCGGCAGGACTCGAACCTGCGGCCTCTTGATTCGTAGTCAAGCACTCTATCCAGCTGAGCTACGAGCGC